>NZ_DASQOH010000032.1:0-49425 GCF_035644555.1 Herbaspirillum sp. | reverse complement strand
GATTTGCGGATGGCCTTGGCGCCTTATTACCTGGGGATTTCTCCGCAGGCGGGGGCGGAGGCTTTGCTATTTGCCAAGTGGTTGGGGGAGTATCGGGGGATGGCTGGTTTTTATGGCTGAGCTTTTTGGGCTTCGATTTTTTGATTAAACGGCGGGTAGTCTGCACGGAATTTCTTCCTCCGCCCGGCTTAATTTCTATCTTTCTCCGGGCGGAACGGAGCGCCGGGGGCGGCCCGGCAGCCGCTCACTTTTCTTGCTTCGCCAAGAAAAGTAAGCAAAAGAAGGCGACCGCTACTGCCCCGCCCTCCTTCGGAGGGTCCCCACGTTGGTCCCCATGAGAACGGGAAAAATAGAGTCGCTTCGCTCCCACTATTTTCCTGATCCGTTCTCATGGGGACCAACGCGGCGGGGCAGAAGCGGACAGCCGATCCGGCTCGCCTTCGGCCTCGCGGAGGGCTCGCCTCCGGCTTCGGAATACCACGGATTTAATGATCTTGGTAGATGCATTAACCAAAACTTAATGCTAGCGGAGTATCCCCGATACGGCCCTACTCAGTCGGACAGACGTAAAAATAAAGAAAGAAAAAGCTCCCGCACGCCCCACCAGGATGTGCCAAGCCCCCCACGAAGCCGAAGGCGAGCCCTCCCGCGAGGCCGAAGGCGAGCCGGTCACGCTTTCCCCCTTGGGAGCCAGCCGCCGGAGTGAAGCGGCAAGTGGATCAGAAAAATAGTGGGAGCGAAGCGACTCTATTTTTCCCACTTGCTGCTTCGCTCCGGCGGGAACCCTCCGCAGGAGGGCTGGCTCTTGGGGGCCGTTTTCTTTGCTTACTTTCTTTGGCGGGCCAAAGAAAGTGAGCGGCTGCCGGGCCGCCCCCGGCGCTCCCCTCCGACCGGAGAAAGATAGAAATGAAGCCAGGGCGCAGGAAGAAATTCCGTGCAGACTACCCAAGCCCCAGCAACCAACAAACAAAAACCAAATCAGGAAACCAGCTTCAAATACCCCTGAGCATCCAAAAACCCCTCAGAAGAAAACGCCACAGCCGGCTGCAGCTTGAAGATCCACTGTTCATAGGGCGCATCATTGACCGCATCAGGCGTCTCGACAAGCGCCTCATTGACCGCCAGCACAACCCCATCAACCGGCGCATGCAAATCCGAAGCCGTCTTGTTGGACTCAACAATCCCCGACTCCTCCCCCCGCACCAAAGAGCGCCCAACAGCCGGCATCTCCACATAGACCAGCGGCCCCAACTGCTCCTGCCCAAAATCGGTAATACCGACGGTCAGCGAACCGTCCTCCTCCACCCGCACCCACTCATGGGTCTGGGCATAGACAAGATGATCGGGAATCAGCATCACAGCCTCCTAAAAATAAAGATGAACCTCAAGCCTCAGCCCTGGAACCATCCGCAAACACCGGCTCCCCCAGATTGAGCATCAGCCGATTGGCCCAGGCAAAGATCGCCACCGAATGGATCAGATCCAGCACTTCCAGCTCGGACAGACCCACGTCATACAGCGCCTTGATCTGCGCCGCACCGATCTCACCCGGCGCCTCCGTCAGCTCGGCCGAAAACTTCGCCACCGCCTGCTCACGCGCATCCACGCCCGCGCCATAAGGCGAATCGAACACCTGCTTCACCGTGTCATTACGCTTGGCCAACTGCTCGAACCGCTGCGCATGCACCGACGCGCAATACACGCAGCCATTGATGCGCGAAACCACCAGCGAGCCCAGCTCACGCTCCGCGCGCGACAAACCGCCCGGCGCGTACATGATCGCGTTGAAGGCTGCCGAACGCTGGCGCAGGATGTCCGGCTGGTGCGCCAGGAACAGGTAATAGTCCGACGTCTTGGCCTTGGGATGGCTCTCCTCCAGCACCTTGATCTGGTCGTCGCTGGCCTGGTCCAGCTGGATCACATCCAGCCACGCATCCCACTCCAGGGTCTCATTGGTAAAGCCGTTGGCCTTGATGATGTCGCTCATGTCGATTCTCCTTACTGAGCCGCCGCAGCCCGCATGGCCTTCAGGCCCGCGACCACGCGCAATTGATAGGACACGAAGGCGATCAGCTGCGACAGCGCCACCACCGCAGGGGTGCTGATGCCGGCCGCCGGCAGCTTCTCGATGGCGGCCTTGTCGCCGTCGACCGGGCGCTGCGTCAGCGCACGGGTGAATTCCAGCATGGCGCGCAGGCGCCCCGGGGGCAACTGCTCAGGCTCGCCACTGTCGGCCACGGCCAGTTGCGCGGCCTCGGCCGGTACTGCCTGGGCGCGGCTGCGATAGTGCGCAGCCAGGTCGGTGGCACCGGCCAGGCGGCAGGCGTACAGCGCCACCAGCAGGCGCTCGTCCAGGCCGATGCCTGCCAGCGCGGGATCGAACAGCGTGTCGTAGCTGCCCTGCGAAGCCACCGCCACCTTCTCGCGCTGGTGGCGCAGGCTGTGCAGCGGGCTGCCGGCGTCGAGGCCGGACAGTTGGTCGATGACATCCTTGCTGATGTCGTAGGCGGGGGTACTCATGAAGTCTCCTTGTTGGATGAATGCCTGGTCAGCGCGTCGCGCAGGAAGTGCTGCGCCTGCTGCCAGGAGTCGAGATCGGCGCGGGCATTCGCGGACGGCTCGCCACCACCGGTGCTGATGCGGCCCGATACCGGGTGGGCATAGGTGGTCTGCGTGGTCGGTACGAACGGGAACAGGATGGAATGGCCGGCATTGGCGTAATTGCGCCAGACCACCGGCCAGGGATGCGCCACCTCGGCCAGCTTGTCGCGCACCATGGCGCAGTAGAGACTGGAGGGCCAGGAGCCATCGTCGGTGGCCGATAGCAGCAGCACCGGGCCGGCGATCTTCTCCACCGGGATGCGGGCGCGGGCCACCGCCTCCTCGTCCTGCAAGGCGGTCAGCATCGCCAGTTCATGGCGATGCGGTGCCGGGCCTTCGTCGAAGGGCGCCCAGCTGGCGCTGCGGTTGTCCTGCCACTGGTGTGGCAGCGGCTCGCCACGCAGCAGCCAGGTCGGGCCTTCGCGGCCCACGGCCGGGTCGGCCGCATTCTGGCCGCTGTGCACCAGCGCGCTGGGCACATAGGCCAGCACGGCCGACACTTTCTGCGGGAAGGTCGCGCCCAGCAACAGCACCAGTTCGCCACCTCGCGACTGGCCGCTGATGGCCACGAAGTCGTGCAGCGGTTGTACCTCGGCACGCAGCCAGTCCAGGCCACGTTCGAAATATTCCAGCGGCGTGTTGGAGATGTAGTCGGACAGCCCTGGCGCCTTGAAGTAAGCCAACGCGAAGGCAGCATAGCCGCGCGAGGCATACAGCGCCGCGCGCGGTTCGTTGATGCCGCCACCGGAACCGTTGACGATCATCACCGCCGGGTGCGGCCCGGGCGTGGCCGGCAGGAACAAGCTGCCGACCAGCCCCGCTTCGCGTACCTCGCGCCGGATCACGCCCTCGGCTGCCAGGCGCTGAACCAGTTCCGTGCTGGCCGGGGTGCAGCGGGCCAGGCCAGGCTGGTCCAGCGACGACACGGTCAGCGTCGTCACCAGCGGCGCCATCACATCGGCATGGAAGTTGTCGCGGCGCCCGGCCTGCACCGGTTGCTGCGACCACAGCAGGCCCATCGGATCGATGCCGTAGTAGTCGCCATCGATGGCCGGGTTCATGCTCACATCCACATTGCCATACGCATCGGCGATATAGCAGGCGCTGCTCTGCCACTGGGCGCCGTTGCGCAAGGTCGCCGCTGAAATCCGCACCGGCTCGCCCGGATGCGCGCCACGCACGATGATGCGGCGTGGCACGTCGATCAGGTCGTCGGCCGGGCTGACCTCGATGGAGAAGTTGGGCATGGGTTTACTTCTTGTCCTGGGTCACCATCATGGCGGTGGTGCGGTCGCTGCTGATGGGGGTGACCTTCAGGCCCTTCTTGGCAGCCCAGATGTTCTGGTAGTGGTACAGCGGGATCACGCCCACTTCATCCGACACCGTCTTGGCGGCGCCACGCAGGATGGCTTCACGCTTGGCAGGATCGAATTCCGCGGTGGAATCGGCCAGGGCCTTGTCCACGGCCGGGCTGCTGTAGTGGTTCCAGTTGGAGGCACCGATGCCCTTCTTGGGATCGACCGAACCCAGCACGTTGACCAGGGCATAGCTGGCTTCGCCGGTGCCGTTACCCCAGGCCAGGACCGAGACCGCGAACTCGTTCTTGTTGGCACGCGAGGAATACGACGCCCATGGCAGCACCTCGACCTGGGTCTTGATGCCGATGCGGGTCCAGAACTGGGCCACCGCCTGCATGGTTTCCGGCGCTTGCGGATAACGGTCGTTGGGGACGTGGATGGTCAGCTTGAAACCGTCCGGGAAACCGGCCTCGGCCAGCAGCTTCTTGGCCTCGGCGGCGTCGAAGGGGATGTTCTTGATCTCCGGGTTGTAGCCGAAGGTGTCGGCCGGCATCCACTGGTTGGCCTCGGTGGCCGCACCCTGCAGGATGCGGTCGATCACGGCCTTGCGATTGATGGCCAGCGACATGGCACGGCGCACACGCACGTCCAGCAGCGGGTTCTTGTCCAGCTGCTTGCCGTTGTTGTCGGTGATGAAGGGGCTGGGGCCTTCGTGGAAGCTCGGCTGGATCAGCAGCACGCGCAGGCCGTTGTAGGGATAGACCTTGACGTTGGGCGACTGCTTCAGCTTGGCCAGGTCGGACACCGAGACCTTGTCGATCACGTCCACGTCGCCGGAGAGCAGCGCCGCAGTGCGGGCCGCGCCGTTGTTGATGTAGCGGTAGTTGACCTTTTCCCACAGGGCCTTGCCGTTCCAGTAGTCGTCATTGCGCTGCATGACCACGCGGTCGCCCGGGGTGTAGGAGACGAACTTGTAGGGGCCGGTACCGATCACGGCGGCGCCGCTGTTGTAGTTCTCGGTGGTGGACTTCTCGCCCACGTGCTTGCTGACGATGTGCACCGAGGCCAGGTTCAGCGGCAGGTCGGGGTTGGGGATGTTGGTCTTGATGACCAGGGTCAGCGGGTCCTTGGCGGTGACCGATTCCACCGTGCGCAGGTAGCCGGCGAAGGTCGCCACGCTGCCCGGCACCGCGCGTGCGCGCTGGTAGGAGAAGATCACGTCGTCAGCGGTGAAGGGCTTGCCGTCCTGCCACTTGACGTTGGGGCGCAGCTTGAATTCCCAGGTCTTGGGGTCGATGTTCTTCCAGCTCACGGCCAGGCCGGGCACCAGCTTGTTGTAGTCGTTCTGGACCAGCAGATCCCAGAAATGCAGGTCCACCGAGCGGTCGCCGGCGTGGTTGTTCAACTGCGGGTCCAGCGACGACAGCGGGTCGGCGAAGGCGATGTTGAGGTTCTGCGCACGCGCTGCATCGGCAGCGGCGGCCAGGGCCACGCCGGTCAGGGCAACGGCCAGCAGGCGGGTCAGGAGGGTCTTCTTCATGGTCGGGTTCCTCTGTGTGGTCATGGTGGAGGCACTACGGGATTTCCAAGTTCTTGACTGCTCGGTACTAGATTTCTTGTATCTGTTTCAGCGGCCATCGTTGAGATGGCAGGCACTCATATGCCCCGGCGCGATCTCGCGCAGCAGCGGTTGTTCTTCACGGCAGCGCGCCATCGCATGCGGGCAGCGCGGGTTGAAATGGCAGCCCGTGGGTGGATTGAGCGGGCTGGGAATCTCGCCCTTGATGGCGGTGAACTCCTTCTTGCGCGCCGCCATGCGCGGCACCTCGGCCAGCAGGGCTTGCGTGTAGGGATGGTTGGGCTGGCCGAACAGCTCGGCCACCGGCGCACTCTCCACCACGCGGCCCAGGTACATGATGACCACACGGTCGGAGACATGCTCCACCACGCCCAGGTCGTGACTGATGAAGAGATAGGTCAGGCCCAGTTCTTCACGCAGGTCCATGAACAGGTTCAGGATCTGTGCCTGGATCGACACATCCAGCGCCGCCACGGCCTCGTCACAGACCAGCATCTGCGGCTGCACCGCCAGGGCGCGGGCGATGCCGATGCGCTGGCGCTGGCCGCCGGAGAACTGGTGCGGGTAGCGGTCGCGCAGGGCCGGATCGAGGCCGGCACGCAGCAGCTGGCGGCAGACGTACTCATCCAGGTCGCCCTCGACCTTGCCATTGACCTGCGCGGCCTCGCCCACGATCTGGTCGATGCGCAGGCGCGGGTTCAGGCTGGCATAGGGGTTCTGGAAGATCATCTGCACCTGCAGGCGGGCCTCGGCTTCTTCCTTGCTGGTGAGCGTGGAACGCTCGCGGCCGTTGATCAACACCTGTCCGTCCGAAGGATCGAGCAGGCCGCAGGCCACGCGGCCCAGGGTGGACTTGCCGCAACCGGATTCGCCGACCAGCCCCACCACTTCACCGGGCAAGACCTGCAGATCGACCTGGTCGAGGGCGTGCGTGACGGCCGGTGGACGGCTCCAGCCGCGTGCCTGCAACTGGCGCTCCAGCCAGCCCTGGCGACGCTCGCCGAAGCGACGGCTGACGACGCGGGTTTCGATCAGGGGAATGACGGCCTTATCCATGTTGCGCATTGCCCTGTGGGCTGGTGGTGGGGTGATAGCAACGTACGCGGTGGCCCGGCAGCGGTTCGCTGATTCCGGGGGCTTCCAGGCAGTGCTGGCTGACGCGCTCGCAGCGCGCCGCGAAGGCACACGTGGGCGGCAGGTGCAGCAGATTGGGCGTCATGCCGGGAATCTGGCGCAAGCGCGCACCGCGCCGGTTGTTGCTGGGCAGGCTGCCGATCAGGCCCTGGGTATAGGGGTGCAGCGGCGCATCGAGCACCGCATCCACACTACCCTGCTCGACGATGCGCCCGGCATACATCACCGCCACTTCATCGGCCAGGCCCGCCACCACCGACAGGTCGTGGGTGATCCAGATCAGCGCCGTGCCATGCTGGCGCGCCAGTTTCTGCACTTCCGACAGGATCTGCGCCTGGATGGTCACATCCAGCGCGGTGGTCGGCTCATCGGCGATGATCAGGTCCGGCTTGTGCAGCATGGCGATGGCAATGGCCACGCGCTGACGCATGCCCCCCGAGAGCTGGTGCGGATAGGCCTGCAGCCGTTCCTCGGGACTGGCGATGCCCATCATGCCCAGGGTGTCGCGGGCCAGTTCACGGGCCTGCTGGCGGCTCACCTTGCTGTGCGCGAGCACGGCATCGACCATCTGCGCCTCGACCTTGAGCACCGGGTTCAGGGTCATCATCGGATCCTGGAAGATCATGGCGATGCGGTTGCCCTGCAGCTCGCGCAGGGAGGTCTTGTCCATGGTGACCAGGTCGCGTCCCTGGAACAGGATTTCGCCACCGACGATGCGCCCCGGGGCATCGACCATGCCGAGGATGGAAAAACCGGTGACGCTCTTGCCCGAGCCGGATTCGCCGACCAGCCCCAGGATGCGGCCACGACCGACCGCCAGCGAGACATCATCGACCGCCGGCAGCACCCCATCGGGCGTGAAGAAATGGGTGCGCAGATGGCGCACTTCCAGCGTGAGGGCGCTCATTTCTGCCACCTTGGATTGAGGATGTCGCGCAGGCGGTCGCCCACCAGGTTGATGGCGACGATCACGACCAACAGCGTGATGCCGGGATAGAAGCTGATCCAGTATTCGCCCGAGAGCATGTATTGGTAACCGTTGGAGATGAGCAGGCCCAGCGAGGGCTCGGTAATGGGTACGCCCAGGCCAAGGAAGGACAGCGTGGCTTCCAGCGTGATGGCACGGGCCACCTGCAGGGTGCCGATGACGATCAGCGGCGGCAGGCAATTGGGCAGGATGTGACGCACCATGATGCGCCAGGACGACAGGTTCAGTCCGCGCGCCGCCTCCACGTATTCCTTGCGCCGTTCCACCAGCGCCTGGCCCCGGGCGGTGCGGGCATAGTAGGCCCACTCCAGCACCACCAGCGTGGCCATCACGTTGAAGATGCCCTTGCCCACATAGGCCAGGATCAGCATCGCCACCAGAATCGACGGGAAGGACAGCACCAGATCGGCAAAACGCATCAGCACCGTGTCCACCTTGCCGCCGGCGTAGGCGGCCAGCAGGCCGACGAGCGTGCCGATCACGCCGGCGATCAGTGCCGAGCCCACACCGATGCCCACGCTGATGCGCAGGCCGTAGAGGATGGCCGAGACCAGGTCGCGACCCTGGCCGTCGGTTCCCAGCCAGTAGGTATAGGTCCCCAGGCCGTTGATGGTGCCGGGATGCAAGCGTGCATCGAGCACGTCCAGCTGCATCAGGTCATAGGGGTTCTGCGGCGTGATCCAGGGCGCGGCAATGGCGCCCACGATCAACAGCAGCACGATCACCAAGCCCAGCACGGCCGAACGCGAGGCCACGAAGTGGCGCAGCACGCGGCGCCAGGGCGACTCGCGGCGCGGGGCCTGGAAGGCCGACAGCTCGGCCACGCGGGCGCGCACCTGCTCCTGGGTCATCGGGGTCATTTCGGTCGGCGGCACGCTCATGCCTTGGCCTCCACCCGCACGCGCGGGTCCAGTATCTTGTAGAGCACGTCGACCACCAGGTTGATGGTGACGAACATGCAGACGATCACCATCAGGTAGGCCACGATCACGGGCCGGTCCAGGGCATTGATGCTGTCCAGGATCAGCTTGCCGGCACCGGGCCAGGCGAAGATGCTCTCGGTCACCACTGCGAAGGCGATGGTGGAGCCGAACTCCAGGCCGACCACGGTCACCAGCGGAATCAGGGTATTGCGCAGCACATACATCAGCACCACCCGCGCCGGTGACAGCCCCTTGGCCCGGGCGAACTTGACGAAGTCCATCGGCAGCACCTCGCGCACGTTGGCGCGGGTCAGGCGGATCACCAGCGAAATCTTGAACAGCGACAGGTTGATGGCCGGCAGGATCATGTGGCGCCAGCCGTCCGCCGTCAGCCACGACCACTGTACCCCGAAGAGTTCGGCGGTCTGGCCGCGCCCGCCCGAAGGCAGCCAGCCCAGCGTGACCGAAAAGGCCATGATGAGCATCAGGCCGATCCAGAAGGTGGGCAGCGAAAAACCGAGAATACTGGTGGTCATCACCAGGCGCGAGAGTGGATGGTCGGGCTTCATGCCTGCGAACAGGCCCAGCGGCACTCCCACCAGCAGCGCCAGGAACAGCGCCGCGAAAGCCAGTTCCAGCGTGGCCGGCAAGCGCTGGAAGATCAGCAGGATGGCCGGCGTGTTGTAGACGAAGCTGTTGCCCAGGTTGCCGTGCAGGGCGCCATTGAGGAAGGCCAGGTACTGGCGCCAGACCGGCTGGTCCAGCCCCAGCTCCTGGATGATGCGCAGGCGGTCCACCTGGTCGACGTCCTGGCCGATCAGGATATCGACCGGATTGCCGATCATGTGCAGGCCGAAGAAGACGATCACCGTCATCAACAGCACCACCATCAGCGCCTGCAGCACGCTCTTTGCAATGGCGACCGTCATGCGGGCAGCTCCCAGGGGGATTCGGTCCACTCGTCGCCTTCCAGTTCCGGCTCTTCGTAGGACTGGATATTGCGGTAGTGGTACTCGACATCTTCGCTGTACATCAGCGCGGCGATGCCCTGCGCCAGGCGATAGGCACCGTCGCTGATGGCCGGGATATCGCCCGATACCGTGCCATGGCTGGCGGCGGCCGGGTAGCAGAAGCAGTGGATGCGCTCCAGCCCCGGCAGGCTGCCCGGGGTCTTTTGCTGGAACTCGAAGACCGGGCCCAGGTAGGGCGAATCGGCCAGTTCCTGGTCCTCTTCACCGGCCGGCGGGGTATAGCGGTCGCTCCAGTTGAGGATGTGCGGGGCGATGTCCCTGAATTCGGTGCGCAGGCTCCAGTCGATCTTGAAACCGGTGGAGAAGAACAGGAAATCCAGCTCCAGCGGCCCGCGATTGGTCTGCAGCAGCAGCGTGCCATCCGGCTTGACCTCGACCGCCTCGATGGCCGTCCCCAGCAGGAAACGGGCATTGGCAAAGCGTGAAACGCGACGGGTGCTGCCCGAGGGCGGCGGCACCTGCTGGGCATTGACGTAATGGCGGATGCGCCACTTCCAGGCGTCCGGCAGGTGCAGGTGGCCGTTGACCAGGCCGGGACTGCCCGAGCCCTTGCCCTTGTTGATGCGCGGCAGGTCCTTGCGACGGATCAGCAGATCGACCCGCGCCGCGCCCTCTTCCAGGGCGGTGGCCGCGCTGTCCATGGCCGAGGCACCGCCACCGATGACACCCACGCGCTTGCCCTTCAGGCTGGCGTAGTCCAACAGGTCGGACGAATGCGCCCAGCGGTCGCGCGGCAATTGCTGCACCAGCGGCGGCAGGTAGGCGCCGCCCAGACCATCGCGGCCGGTGGCTACCACCACGCGACGCGCCAGCACGGTGGACTCGCCCGCAGGTGACTGCAGCTTCAATGCGACGATGCCATCGGCACGCGGCTGCACGGCCAGCACGCGGTGCTCGTTGCGGATATCCAGTTGCATCACGCGGCGGAACCAGCGCAGGTAATCCATCCACTGCAGGCGCGGAATCTTGTCCAGTGCGTCCCACGCCGCCAGGCCGAACTGGGCCTCGAACCAGGCGCGGAAGGTCAGCGCCGGAAAGCCCAGCGCCGGGCCGGTCAGGGTCTTGGGCGAGCGCAGGGTTTCCATGCGCGCCGTGGTGGCCCAGGGGCCTTCGAAGTCCTTTGGAGATTGATCGTAGATGACATTGGCGATACCCAGGTGCGACAGCGCCACCGAGGCGGCCATGCCGGCCTGGCCACCGCCGATGATGGCCACGTCGATCACGGGCTGACCATCGCGCTGCAGGGTTGGAGTCCACGACTTGCCGGGGAGGGCCAGCCATTCCAGGTCCTGGCGCAGACGCGCCTCCAGGGCGGCCAGTCCGACCGGGCTGGGGGCGCTCGATGTTGTCGCTTGGGTGTTGTCCATATCGCCTCGTCAAAAGCATGAAAAGACGTCGCCGGCACGGTAGTTTGCCGTCGATCGTCTCGTGTCGGGTTCTTGTGACGCGGCGCCCTTCCCGGTTGACGCCGCTGTTTGGAGGCTGTGTCGACTTCAGCCACCTACCGTTCGACCTGAGTAGGCCCTTTCAGGGCCGTATCGAAGGCGTACCTGCGTGGCGCCTTCGATACGCGGCCATGCCGCTACTCAGGTCGAACGGTGAGTGGCAGCACACAATATCTGCCCCAGCCTCTTTGTTACTTGTTACTTACTGCGCTGCTACACACTACAAAATCATTTACAGCAATTCATCGTGCAGGCTGGCATCGCGCTTGACGAAGCCCTGCAGGGTATGACGGGCGGCTTGCTCCACCGCATCGATCAGGCCCTGGGTCATGCCTTCGACCGGCTTGCCATAGGGCGTGACCACGCCAAAGTAAAAAGGGATGTCCACCGCCAGCCGCTTGACCACCATCCCCTCGATGGGCATGCCATAGGCCGTGGCCGGCTCCACCAGCGCCACCCCCAGCCCGGCGCGGGCGGCCATGATGGCGTTGAAGGAAGTATTGGTATCGATGGCCACGTCCAGCTGGCTGTCTTCGCCCAGGGCGCTCTCCACGCGCTGGCGCAGCCGGTAGCGATTGGACATGGTGATGACGCGCTGCCCGCGCAGGGCGGCGCGGGTCAGCTTGTCGCGCCCGGCCAGTGGATGGTCGGCGCGCACCACCGCTACGCAGGGCGCCTCGCCGATCCAGTGCAGGTCCAGCCCGCGATGAGCCACCGGCAAGGACGTCAGCCCCAGGCTCACGGTACGGTGCAGGACCGCGTGCACCACCTGCTCGGCCGACGCGCTGCGCAGGTGGACGTGTTCGGGAAAGGCGCGCCCCTTGTCGCTGGCCAGCAACTGCAGGGCGGCCGGGGCGATGGTCGAGGCCAGCGCAGGCGTTGCCACCAGGTGCAGCGGATGGACTTCCTCGCGAGCGATTTCCAGGGCGCGCTCGCGGATGCTGCGCAGACCCACCAGCGAGCGCTCCACTTCTTCATAGAGCAGGAAGGCCTTGGCGGTAGGCGTGACGCGCGGGCCGTTGCGGTCGAACAGGGCGTAACCCAGTTCGGCCTCCAGATCACCGACGGCCTTGCTGACGGCCGGCTGCGAACGGCCCAGGCTGCGACCGGCACCGGTCACACTGCCCAGGGTCATTACCGCCGCAAATGCCTCCAGCTGGTTCAGGTCCATCGAAATCGCTTTCCTTGATCAAAGTGCTTGCATATGATTTTCGAATTATAGGTTTGTCTGTATTCTATTTCAGTATAATAATTTTGTATAAGCAAATGCATCCCTGCAGTGGCCGACCGGGAATCGCCGCCGCTGGCTGCCTTGCGCCTGCCCCGCCCGGATTGCCGTCTGGAAAACCGTAAAGCGTATATACAAATACCTTCAAAGTCGTTTTCCGGCATGGCAAAGCGGGTTAGCTTCACTGATGGCGGCGCCGTCCCTGCGGGCGGCGCCTGGCTGGATCAACCTGGATTTTCCAACTTCGACTTCCGAATACGCCCCATGAACGCCCCTGCCCCCTGTCGGCCGCCGGCCGATCTGCGCTTTCCCATCTATCTGGACTATGGCGCGACCACGCCGGTCGATCCGCAGGTCGCGCGGGTGATGTGCGACTTCCTCACCGACAAGTTCGGCAATGCCGCCAGCAGCTCCCACCCCTTCGGCTGGGAGGCCCGGCGCGCGGTGGAACAGGCGCGGGCGCAGGTGGCTGGCCTGGTCGGGGCGCGCCCCGAGGAAATCATCTGGACCTCCGGCGCCACCGAATCCAACAACCTGGCCCTGAAGGGCTGCGCCCATGCCCTGCGTGCGCGTGGACGCGGCAAGCACCTGATCACGGTGGCCACCGAGCACAAGGCCGTGCTCGATACCATGCACACCCTGGAGAAGGCCGGCTTCGAGGTCAGCTATCTGCAGCCTGGCCCTGATGGCCTGATCACCCCGGAACAGTTCCGTGCCGCCCTGCGCGACGATACGCTGCTGGCCTCGGTCATGTACGTCAACAACGAGATCGGCGTGATCCAGCCGATCGCCGAACTGGGTCGCCTCTGCGCCGAACGCGGCGTGATATTCCACGTCGATGCGGTGCAGGCCGCCGGCAAGATCGCCATCGACCTGGCGCAGCTGCCGGTGGACCTGATGTCCTTCTCCGCGCACAAGGTGTATGGCCCCAAGGGCATAGGCGCGCTCTACGTGCGCACCCATCCTGACCTGCAGCTGGAAGCCCAGATCGATGGCGGCGGTCATGAAAATGGCATGCGTTCCGGCACCCTGGCCACGCACCAGATCGTGGGCATGGGCGAAGCCTTCGCTCTGGCCGGCCAGTTGCTGCAGGAAGAAGGCCGCCGCATCCGCAGCCTGCGCGATCGCCTGTGGGCGGGGCTGGCTGACCTGCCTGGCGTACAGCTCAATGGCAGCGCCGAGCAGCGCGTACCCCACAACCTGAACGTGAGCTTCCCGCCCACCCGTTATGGCACACTGGCCAGCCAGTTGCTGGGCATCGCGGTATCGGCCGGCTCGGCCTGTAACTCGGCGGCTGCGGCACCCTCCTTCGTGCTGCTGGCCATCGGCCGTTCGCCGGAAGTGGCGCGCAACGCCGTGCGCTTCTCGCTGGGACGCGGCACCACCGAAGCCGAGATCGATTACGTCGTCGCCACCGTGCGCCAGGTGCTGGCCTGCGAACAGGTCCAGCCGCAAGCCGCACAGCCGGCCTGAGTTTCAGGCCAGCCGCGTGCGCAGGTAGCGGATCACGCACCAGATGGCTTCCGGTCCCTGGAAGCCATGCATCATGCCCAGATGGAACACGGTGTGGACTTCCACGCCCTGTTCCCGCAGCCGCCTGGCATAGGCCACGCCTTCGTCACGCAGGGGGTCGTACTGGCTGACCAGCACCAGCGCCGGTGGCAGTCCCGTCAGGTCGGGCGCCAGCAAGGGCGAGGCCCAGGGATGCAGCCCATCTTCCGGCCGCGCCAGGTAGTGCTGCCAGAACCAGCGCATGGAACGCAGACCAAGGTCGTAACCCTCCGCGCATTGGCGATAGGACGGGGTATCGAAATGATGATGCGTCACCGGCACCATCAGCACCTGCGCCAGCAGGGCCGGCCCCTGACGCTGCCGTGCCATCAGCGTGACGGCGGCGGCCAGGTTGGCGCCGGCACTCATGCCGGCCACGGCCAGGCGCGCCGGGTCGATGCCGATCGCGGTGGCCTGCGCGGCGACCCAGGCGGTGGCTGCATAGGCATCCTCGGGCGCAGCGGGGAAAGGATATTCCGGCGCCAGACGGTAATCCACCGACACCACCACGCAGCCCGCCTCGACGGCGAGCATGCGGCATTCCTGATCCTGGGTATCCAGATCACCCAGCACCCAGCCTCCTCCATGGAAAAACAGGCAGCCCGGCCACGGCCCCGCTGCCGCCAACGCTTCGGCCGGACGATACAGGCGCACCGCCAGCATGCCGGCTGGACCAGGGATGCGCAGGTCTTGCACCTGCAGGCGACCGGGCGCGGTATCGGCCGGTGCCGGCGATGCCTGCAGCTGCGCGCGCAGCCAGCGCGACTGGGCGCGCGCCTGCACGGGGCTGAGCTGGTCAAGCTGGGCGAGAGCGAGACGGTCGAGGCGTTGCAGATGGGCCTGCGCCGAAGGATCGAGTGACATGATATGGACTTTCTTGACAAGGCCCTCAGGCCGATGGGCAGGGCGAATCTTTCAGACCGACGGCATCAGGCGGGCGGATCCTTGAGATTGCCCGAAGACCGCATCCCAATACACCTTGCCCAGCGTGTTGTCGCGGGTCGCGGTCTTGGCCGGCGCAGGCATCTGCGCTGCGTAGCCAACCGCGAGGGGCGTGGCCCTGCTGCAAGTCTATGCACAACACCTCTGATGTCAATCAACTTTAGTGGTCGAAATCCTTCGATCTTCTAATCCATTGCGCGCCATGCGTCCGGGGCAGGAGAGGCGACCGCCTAAATTTTCCAGAACACAAAAAAATCCTCTCAAATCGCACCAATATCGCGAAATCAGCCAAAAATTTCCGTTGATTTCCGGATTATCAACAGTACCCGGACGCAGTTTTAGGACAATTCTCATTGACCCCATATCTGCTCACTTTTACCATCCGCACAGGAATAAACGACCAAGTCCTCAGAGTTCTTCCATGACCAAGCCCGCGCGCCCACAAGACCAGCCCCTCATCGTCACGCAGCTACCCGACCTGCCGGGCCAATGCGTGGACGGGGGCGGCGCCCGCATGGCCCAGACCATCTATGCGGGTCTGGGCAGTGCCGGTCAGCGCTGGTATTGCCTGGACCTGTCATCGCCCGGCCATGCCTGGCAGCGCTGTGCCGACTTCCCCGGGCCGGCGCCCAGTTGCGCGGTGGTGGTGGCTGCCGGCGAGGCCATCTATGTGTTCGGCGGATGCGGGAAGTCCTCGCCTGCGGCATGCACCGCACAGTTCGACACCGGCTATCGCTACCTGCCCGCCAGCGACCGCTGGGAACAGTTGCGCACGGTCTTGCCGGTCGGCCTGACCGGCGCCTCGGCGCTGGCCCTCGATGCCTCGACGCTGCTGTTCTTCGGGGGCTATCAGCGCGAGCAGTTCGACCACTTCCACCATGCGCTGGAAAGTGCGCCGCAGGCGCAGCGCGCAGAGATCACCGCGCGTTACATGCGGCGCCCCATCGCACAGTTCGGCTGGAATACCGACGTCTGGTCGCTCAACCTGCTCACCATGACCTGGTGCAGTGTGGGTACGCAACCGCACCATGGGCATTGCAAGGCCACGCTGCTGCGCGATGGCCTCGACTTCTACCTGCTCGGGGGCGAGGTCAAGCCCGGCCTGCGCGCCAGCACCATCAAGCAGGGCCGGCTGGGGGTGGGCGGGATCGGTAATGGCGGCGGTGTGCAATGGCATGCTCCGCATGCGGTGCCGGTCAACGACGGTTTCGCGGGATGCTTTGCCGGACGCATCGGGCAGTGGCCGGTGGTGGCCGGGGGCACGCATTTTCCCGGATCCTGGCAGCGCTATGCGCAGGGCGAATACTTCGCCCACGAAGGATTGCGCAAGCGCTGGCTGGCCAACATCTATGTCCTGGTGGAGCGACAGTGGTGCCATCTGGACAGCCTGCCCCAGCCGCGCGCCAATGGCATCAGTGTGGAAGTGGGCGATGGTCTGGTCCTGATCGGCGGCGACAGCGACGAAGGGCGGCCTTGCCTGGATACACTATGGCTGCGCCAGCGTCTGTCGACGCGGTGACGACCATTTCAACCCGATCCAGGAAATCCATCATGACTCCACGCGTACCGACCTATCGCCAGGCGCAGATCGACATCAAGCGCTACATCGAGGAAAAGGGTCTCAAACCCGGTGACGCCCTGCCGCCGGAGGACCGCTTCTCGCAGGAGATCGGCATCAGCCGACTGTCGCTGCGCGAAGCGCTCAAGGCACTGGATTCGTTGGGCATCGTCGAATCGCGCCAGGGCGAGGGCGTATTCGTGAAGGCCTTCTCCTTCGACTCCATCGTTGACAACCTGCCCTATGCCATGGCCATGACCGAGGCACAGGTCAAGAACCTGCTGTACACCCGCGCCTACCTGGAACTGGGTGCCATCCCCGATGTGGTCAACCGCATCGCGCCGGCCCATGTCGAGCGCGTCAAGCAGCTGGCCGACACCATGCTGGAACGCGCCCGCCAGGGCCTGGCCTTCGCCGAGGAGGATCACGCCTTCCACGTCGAGATGTACAAGTGCCTCGACAACGCCTTCCTGGACTCGATGATCGACCTGTTCTGGCGCACCTTCAACCGCATGAACCGGGTGGCGACCCCGCAGCCGGCCTCGCAGGATGTGCTGGAAGGCCGTGCCCGCGAGCACATCTTCATCGCCGAGATGCTGGAACAGCGTGACACCTTCGGACTGATCTCGGCCCATCGAAAGCATTTCCATTACCTGTTCAAGCGTTACCCCCTTTAGCAGGCTGCCGTCCTGCGGTAGTCCTGCGCTCATCGACCACCAAGAAGAAAGCATGGAGACATGAAAAAAAGCAAAAAGTCTGTCCTGGCCCTGGCCGGCCTCGTCGTTGCCATGAGCAGCGCGACCGCACAAACCTTTACCGGTGCCTTCGACGTCGGCCCTGGCGGCAATCCGCAGAAGTTCAATCCGCTGACAGCCTCGGCCGGCTTCAGCTTCTACAACAAATACTTCAGCACGCTCACGCTCTACGATGTGGGCCTGCAAAAGATTTCCGGCGACCTGGCCGAAAGCTGGAATTACAGCACCGACGCCAAGAGCCTGGCCATCAAGTTGCGCAAGGGCGTGAAATGGCATGACGGTACGCCGCTGACCGCGCGCGATGTCAAGTTCACGCTGGAACTGGTCAGACATCCCGACATGGCCAGCGTGTTCGCGGCCCGACTGGAGGCCATCAGCAGCATCAAGGTCAGCGACGACCAGAATCTGGTCCTCACGCTCAGCTCGCCCGATGTGTCGCTGCCGGATGCGCTGACGGCCGTGATGATCCTGCCGCAGCATCTGCTGGGCCAGGTCGCGCCCAAGGATCTGCGCAATGGCGACTGGTGGAAGTCGCCCGTCGGCAGCGGCCCCTTCAAATGGGTCAAGTATGTCCCCGACCAGTATGTCGAGCTGGCCGCCAATCCCGATTTTTATCGTGGCAAACCCAAACTGGCCAAACTGATCAACCGTTACTTCAAGGATGGCAGTTCGGCGGCCATCGCGCTGCAGGCGGGCGAGATCCAGCACACGCCGCTGACACTGGACCAGGTCAGGGAAAACGAAAAGACCAAGGCCTACAACGTGGTGGCCGGCTCTTCGCACGTGCTGAACTACATCGGCTTCAACAATGACGATCCGCGCTTCAAGGATGTACGGGTGCGCCAGGCCATCATGCTGGCCCTGGACCGGTCCGCCATCGTCAAGAACCTGTATGCCGGCAATGCCACGCTGGCCAGCTGTGCGCTGACCTTGCCCAAGTTCTTGCCGGGCCAGTTGGAACCCTATGCCACCGATCTGGCCAGGGCGCGCCAGTTGCTCAGCGATGCGCGCTGGAGCAGCCTCAGCCGGGGCGAGCCGATCGAAATGCTGACCTACTACGGCGATCAGGTATCCAAGGATGTCCTGGCGGCGGTGCAATCGATGCTGGCCCAGGTGGGCGTGAAGATCAGCCCGCGCTTCGTCGATGGCGCCACCTACGGGCAGCTGACCGACTCCGGCAAGTTCGCCATGGTGTTCGCGGGCCAGGGCAATGGCCCCGATCCCAGCGTCTACAACAACGTGCTCGGTTCGGCCTATGTGCCGCCCAAGGGCCTGAACCGCATGCGCATCAGCAACCCCGAGATCGACAAGCTGCTGGAGGCCGGCAAGGCCGAAATCAACGAGGGCAAGCGTACCCAGATCTATCAGCAACTGTGCCGCGCCACCAACGAACAGTTACCCTTGGTCCCGCTGTGGGTCGCCAACCGCTTCGGTGGCTTCGGCAAGAATGTCCAGGATGCGCTGTGGACCCCGGCTCCCGGTGGCGGACGCTACCAGGACCATCCCGAGAACTGGTCCCTGCGCTAAGCACGACAAGGTCTTTCTTTCTCCAGGATGACGCGATGCAAATCGCGTCACGAATTCCATGCTCAAGTACCTGCTCAGCCGGGTGGCGGCCAATGTGCCGACCCTGCTTGCGATTCTTATCGCCGTTTTTTTCCTCATCAGCATCGCGCCGGGCGATCCGGTGGATGCTTTCGTGCCGCCCACGGCCACCCTGTCGGCCCAGCAAAAGGAGAGCTTGCGCCACGAACTGGGACTGGATCGCCCGCTGCCGGTACGCTTCGGCCGTTGGCTGGCGCAACTGGCCCAGGGTGACCTGGGCTATCGCTACAAGGATGGCGACCGCGTCAGCGCGGCCATCGCCCGCCGTATCGTGCCCACCCTTACCCTGGCGCTGGCCGGGCTCACCCTGGGTGCCCTGCTGGGCATCCTGGCCGGTCTGCTGGCTGCACGCCAGGCCGGGCGCGGCATCGACCACGGGCTGTCGCTGGCCGCCTATCTGGCGGTGAGCTGCCCGGCCTTCCTGGTCGGCATCCTGGCGCTGTACGTCTTCGCGCTCAAGCTGGGCTGGTTCCCGGCCGGCGGCTACAGCACCCCGGGTCACGACGACTGGCAGGACATCGCCCGCCACCTGGTGTTGCCGGCCACGGCGCTGTCGATCCAGTTCATTGCCATCCTGATGCGCTACAGCCGCGCCGGCGTGATGGAAGCGATGAGCCAGGACTTCATCCGTACCGCCCGCGCCAAAGGGCTCACACGCAACCAGGTGGTGCTGCGGCATGCCTTTCCCAATGCGCTCATTCCCATCATCACGGTGATCGGCACCAACTTCGCCGCTTTGCTGGGAGGTGCCGTATTCATCGAGACGGTGTTTTCCTGGCCCGGCATGGGGACGCTGTTCCTGGACGGTATCGAGAGCCGCGACTACCCCCTGATCATGGGCATCACCCTGTTCATGGCCCTCACCATCCTGGCAGTGAACACCCTGACCGACCTGCTGTACTCCTGGATCGATCCGCGGATCGCCTTGCGTTGAGCCCTCTAACCTGCGTGACAAAGAAATGAATTCATCCTCCCCCGCCCGCACCACATGGCGCAGATTTACCAGCCACCGTCTGGCCTTGCCCGGGCTGCTGGTGTTTTCCGTGGTGACCCTGGCCTGCGTCATGGCCCCCTGGCTGCTGCAGCTGGATCCCAATGCCATCGATCTCGGCGCGGCGCTGCAGGCGCCCTCGACCGCCCACTGGCTGGGCACCGACCAGACCGGCCACGACATGCTCGCGCGCACCCTGGTGGCCGGGCGCATCTCGCTGCTGGTGGGCGTGTGCAGCGTGCTGCTGGCCATCGTGGTGGGGGCCTTGCTGGGTGGGCTGGCCGGCTACTTCGGCGGCTGGATCGACAACCTGATCATGCGTTGCGTCGATGTGGTGATGACCTTCCCCACCATCATCGTGCTCATGACCCTGGCCGCGGTGATCGGTTCGGGCACCGGCAAGACCATCGTCATCATCGGCCTGCTGTCCTGGCCGCTGGTGGGCCGCCTGGTACGCGCCCGCATCCTGACCCTGCGCGAGATGGAATTCGTCGCGGCGGCGCGCCTGTTCGGTGCCGGCCACTGGTATCTGATGCGACGCCATCTGCTACCCAATACCGGCGACGTGGTGCTGGTGTTTTCTTCGCTGGGCTTCGTCACGGCCATCATGGCCGAAGCCGGACTGTCCTTCCTCGGCCTGGGGGTGCAAATGCCCGATGCCAGCTGGGGCAGCCTGATCAGCATCGCGCGCGAAAGCGCGGTACTGCAGCAATACCCCTGGATCTGGCTGCCTTCGGGCTGCCTGATCGTGCTCACTGCCTTGTCGGTGAGCTTCATGGGCGAAGGATTGCGCCTGGCCTTCGATCCCAAGTCGGACCGCAAGTAAGCCTGCACGTCCCGTGCCGCCATCGGCCGCCGATGGCATGCCGCTCGTCCACGCATGATTACTTAACCGATAGTCAAGTTTTTATATTGACTTAATGCAGCACCCCTTGCGCGGCCAACCGCCGCGTCTTCCGCAACCCAGGCATTTTTTTGGATAACAGCATGTCCTCTCTCTTCCTCAACGGCATCATCCCTCCCGTCGTCACGCCCTACACCCAGGATGACCGGATTGACCACGTCAGCCTGCGCAAGGTCATCCGTCACCTGCTGGCCGGTGGCGTGCACGGCCTGTTCCTGCTGGGATCGACCAGCGAATGCGTATTCCTGACGCCGCAGCAGCGTGCAGAAGTCATCGAGGTCGCCCTGTCCGAAGTCGGCGGCCGGGTGCCGGTGGTGGCCGGCATCCTCGACTCGGTCACCGACCACTGCATCGCCCATGCGCGCCAGGCCGAATCGCTGGGCGTGGATGGCCTGGTGCTGACCGCGCCCTATTACACCCGCACCAGCCAGGGTGAGATCGTGGATCACTTCCGCTACGTCAGGCAAGCCGTGGACCTGCCCATCATCGCCTACGACATTCCGGTCTGCGTGCACATCAAGCTGGCCCGGGACACCATCGGCGAGATGTACCGCGAGCAGCTCATCTGCGGTCTCAAGGACAGTAGCGGCGACGACGGCAACCTGCGCATGGTGATGCAGGACTTCGCCGGGCACCAGGATTTCTCCATTCTCACCGGCTCCGAAATCGTCGCCGACTATGCCCTGCTGGGCGGCGCCCATGGCTGCGTGCCGGGCCTGGGCAACGTCGACCCGGCGGGTTACGTCAGGCTCTACGACGCTGCACGACGCGGTGACTGGGTGGCGGCGCGGCAGGAGCAGGAGCGCCTGATCAGACTGTTCCAGATCGTGTTCCAGGGCCTGCCCGAGAGCAGCGCAGGGGCTTCCGGCGTGGGCGGCTTCAAGACCGCGATGCAGATGATGGGCCTGATCGAGCAGCGCCATATGGGCCGCCCCAACCGTCCGCTGTCGGACGCGGCGGCGGAAAAGGTCATGGCCATCCTGATCAAGAGCGGCCTGATGTGAGCGTCATCCACTGAGTGAACACCGACATGTCTGCATCCAACCTGATCCTCGACGTCGTGGGCCTGAGCTGCTCCTTCGATACGCCCGCCGGCGTGGTCAAGGCCGTCAGCGACCTGCACCTGCAACTGCATCGCGGCGAGACCCTGGCCATCGTCGGCGAATCCGGCTGCGGCAAATCCGTCACCTCGTTCTCGCTCATGCGCCTGCTGGGCGATGCCGCCCGCATCAGCGGCCAGGCGCACCTGAGCACCGGCGAGGGAACCGCCATCGATCTGCTGTCGCTCTCCGACGAAGAGATGGCCGGGGTGCGCGGCAAGCACCTGGGCATGATTTTCCAGGAGCCGATGACCTCGCTCAATCCGCTGGTGCGCATCGGCGACCAGATCGGCGAGGCCATGCGGGTGCACCAGAACGTCAGCCGGGCCCAGGCCGGTGCGCGCGCGATCGATCTTATGCGCCAGGTCGGCATGTCGGACCCGGCGCTGCGTGCGCGGCAGTATCCGCACCAGTTGTCCGGTGGCATGCGGCAACGGGTGATGATCGCCATGGCTCTGGCCTGCCGTCCGCAGGTGCTCATCGCCGACGAACCGACCACCGCACTGGACGTCACCATCCAGGCGCAGATCCTGCGCCTGCTCAGGCAACTGCAGCGCGAGGTCGGCATGGGCGTGCTGTTCATTACCCACGACATGGGCGTGGTGGCCCAGATCGCCGACCGGGTGGCGGTGATGTATGGCGGTCAGCTGGTCGAGACCGGCAGCACCGCCACCCTGTTTTCACGGGCAGGCCATCCCTATACCCGAGGCCTGCTGGCTTCGATTCCCCATCCCCGGCAGGGCGGCCGGCTGCGCGGCATCGCCGGGCAGGTCGAGCTGGTGCTGGGCGAGCCGCCGGGCTGCCGCTTCGCCAATCGCTGCGAGCGCGCCGCCGCGCTCTGCCATACGCATACGCCGCCGGCCGTGACGCTGGGCCAGGCCCATGTCGTGCGCTGTCATTTTGCCGATCAACCGGGTTTCTGATCATGAACCACTCTGCCTCTTCTCTCCCCGCATCCGACGCTTCCATCCTCAGCTTCGAACAAGTCGGGATGCGCTTCGATACCCGCAACGGATGGCTGGGCAAATCGCGCCGTCTGCAGGCCCTGCAGGATATTTCCTTCGATCTGCGGCGCGGCGAGATCCTCGGCGTGGTCGGCGAATCGGGCTGCGGCAAGTCCACCCTGGGCAAGCTGGCTCTGCGCCTGCTCACCCCCACCAGCGGCGTGATCCGCTACAAGGGACAGCCGCTGGGCAGCTATCGCGGCGCCGCGCTGCAGCGGCTGCGCTGCGAGCTGCAGATGGTGTTCCAGGACCCCAATGCCAGTCTCAATGCGCGCATGACCATCGCCCAGAGCCTGCACGAACCGCTGTTGCTCAACGGTCGCATCGACCGCCTCGGACGCGAGAGGGAAATCCAGCGCCTGCTGGACCTGGTCGCCCTGCCGGCGCACGTCCTGCACCGCTATCCGCACGAACTCTCCGGCGGCCAGAAGCAGCGGGTGGTGATCGCCCGCGCCCTCACGCTCAAGCCGGAAGTGCTGGTCGCCGATGAAGCCGTGGCGGCGCTGGACGCCTCGGTCAAGGCGCAGATCGTCAACCTGCTGCTGGACCTGCGCACGCAGCTGAACCTGTCCATCGTCTTCGTCTCGCATGACCTGCCGATGATCGAGGCCATCTGCGACCGTGTGCTGGTGCTCTATCTCGGACGTCTCATGGAGAGCGCACCGCGCGCGCTGCTGGCCGAGGGCGGACGCCATCCCTATACCCAGGCCCTGTGGCGCAGTTCACCGATCGCCGACCCGGCCCAGCGTCTGAGCGAAGACGAGCCGCTGGCCGGCGAAATCCCCAGCCCGCTGCAACCGCCCGAAGGCTGCGTCTTCCACACCCGCTGTCCACGTGCCTGGCTGGAATGCCAGCACCGCGTGCCCACGCCGATCACGCCGGCACCCGGGCATGCCATCAGCTGCCACCTGTTCGATCCATCTGTCTGAAGGAACCTCCCATGCTCATTCCCCCGCTGCCCGATTTGCGCCAGCGCCAGCCCATCCTGGATCACGTGCGTCACACGCTGGATTTCTATCACCCGCGCGCCATCGATCCCAGCGGCGGCTTCTATCATTTCCTGCGTGACGACGGCAGCGTCTTCGATGCGCATACCCGGCATCTGGTCAGCAGTACCCGCTACGTGTTCGTCTGGGCGATGGCCGCACGTCACTTCCCCGAGCAGCCCGCCTATCTGGAGCATACCCGGCGCGCGGTGGCGTTCCTGCGCGAGGTGCATCGCAATCCGGCCAGCGGCGGCTATGCCTGGCAGCTGAGCTGGCGTGATGGGCAGGCCGAGATCACCGACGACACCAACCACTGCTATGGCCTGGCCTTCGTCCTGCTGGCCTATGCCCATGCGCTCATGGCCGGCCTGCCGCAGGCACGGGCCTGGCTGGATGAAACCTTCGACCTGATGGAACGCCGCTTCTGGCTGCCGCAACAGGGCCTGTATGCCGACGAAGCCAGCGCCGACTGGACCCTGCGCGACTATCGCGGGCAGAACGCCAACATGCACGCCACCGAAGCCTGCCTGGCCGCCTTCGAAGCCACCGGCGATGCCCGTTACCTGGAGCGCGCAGCGCTGGTGGCCGAAAACATCACGGTGCGCCAGGCCGCCCTGACCGATGGTCTGATGATCTGGGAACACTACCACCCGGACTGGTCGGTCGACTGGGACTACAACCGCAACGACATGAGCAACATCTTCCGGCCCTGGGGCTACCAGCCCGGGCATTTCACGGAATGGGCCAAGCTGCTGCTGATCCTGGAACGGCATCGCCCCATGCCGTGGCTGCTGCCGCGCGCGCAGGCGCTGTTCGAATGCGCCTTCGCGCGCGCCTGGGATCACCAGCACCAGGGCCTGTACTACGGCTTCGGACCGGATTTCAGCATCTGCGACGACCGCAAGTACCACTGGGTGCAGTGCGAAAGCATGGCCACGGCAGCCGTGCTGGCGCGTCGCACCGGCCGCCAGGACTACTGGGACTGGTACCAGCGGCTGTGGGCCTACTGCTGGCAGCACTGGATCGATCACCGGCACGGTGCCTGGTTCCGCCTGCTCACACGCGAAAACGTCAATACCACCGACCAGAAAAGTCCGGCCGGCAAGGTCGATTACCACACCACCGGCGCCTGCTACGAAATCCTCGCGGCCCTGCAGGCGTAAAGAGCAACACCGCTCCGGTCCGCTCCGCGCTACCGGGGCACATCCAAGCGTCGGCCCAGCCGGGCCGCATATTCATCAATCAGGAGGAAGGTAATGAACAAGAAAAGTATTTGCGTACTGCTGGCCACGGGCTTGAGCAGCGCCGCGGCGATGGCACAGCAAGCGACCATCCCGACATCGGGTGTCACGATTTCCGGCTTGCTCGACGCCGGCGTCATCTACAATTCGACGCCCAACGGCAGCCTGTTCAAGGTTGACCGCGGCAACAACAACCGCCTCATCTTTTCCGGCATCGAAGACCTGGGTAACGGCAATGCCGCCACCTTCGCCCTGCAGCACCGCTTCGAACCGGCCAACGGCGGGGTGGAAGGCGGCGTACGTCCGTTCTGGCAAGGGGAATCGCGGGTCGGCCTGCGCAGCAATGACTATGGCTGGATCCGCATGGGCCGTGGCCTGACCGCGGTCCAGGATCCGAACGGGCGCTACGAACCGTTCGGCGTGGCCACGGTCGCCAATACGCAGGATCAGCTGACCGCCTACTATGTGGCCGAGGAAGACCTGACCAAGCCAGCCAACCTGAGCGCCAAGCAGAGCGCCGTTCCCGGTGGCGAGGGACGCTGGAGCAGCGCGGTGTTCTACGACTCGCCCAACATGGCCGGGGTGGTCGCGCGCGTCTCGGTGCAACCGCGCACCGGGTCGGCGGTGCCGATCAGCACCTCGCTGACCTACGACAATGGTCCCATCTCGCTGATGGCCGGCTACGAGCAGAACAACCGCAAGACCAAGAACATCCAGGTCGCCGGTGCCTACGACATCAACGGCACCAAGATCATGGGTTCCTGGGCCACCAACAATCCGGTCGGGCCTCTGAAGATCAATGGCTACGGTCTGGGGGTGAACGTCCCGATCTCGGCCTTCGTGCTGCGTGCCGGCGCGGCGGTGGCGCGCTCCAATGCCGCCGCCACCTTCTCGTCCAAGAAGCTGGGCGTGGGCGGCATGTACAACCTGAGCAAGCGCACCTATCTGTACTCCGACATCGCGCGCGGTAACACGCTCACCAGCGCCTACAACGTCTGGGCCACCGACCTGGGCATCGCGCACAAGTTCTGATGTGTGCCCTCCCCGAGTACCCTGCAGGCAGTCGCCCACGCTGCCTGCTGCACTGCCAGCGTCCACGCGCCAGCGCTTATCAGGCAATGAGACAAGCCCGAACTTGGTGAAACCGCGCCCCAAGTTAGTCCCTTTTTGACTTGCACCTGCCCCATCAACACCCGGGAAGGATTGCCGTGCCGCCCACGGCCAGCCGCGCACCGGCCTGCTGCGCCCGGATGGCTTCTGGCACGCTCATTGCAAACAGGAAAGCTCCTGACGTATCTTTTTTCAAGGGGTTTCCATGAAGTTTGCAAAACCGGCACTGGCCGTTTCCCTGGCCCTGCTGTCTTTGGCCGTCAACACCGCCCACGCCGATGCGCTGGCCGATATCCAGAAGTCGGGCACCGTACGCATCGCCGTGCCGCAGGATTTCGCTCCCTTCGGCTCGGTCAACGCCGACCTGCAATTGCAGGGCCTGGACATCGACGTGGCCAAGCTGATCGGGCAGAAAATGGGAGTGAAGGTACAACTGGTACCGGTGGCCAGCGCCAACCGCATCGCCTATCTGCAGACCCACAAGGCCGACCTGGTCATCTCCACCCTGGGCAAGAACGCCGAGCGTGAAAAGGTGATCGATTTCTCGCAGGCCTATGCGCCCTACAACAACAGCGTCTTCGGCGTGGCTGCGGTGAAGGTGAGCGGCCCGGCCGATCTGGCCGGCAAGACCGTGGGGGTGGCGCGCGGTACCTTCCAGGATCTGCAACTGACCGACACCGCACCCAAGAGCGCCACCATCAAGCGCTACGAAGACAACAATGCCATGATCTCGGCCTATGTCTCGGGACAGGTGCAGCTGGTGGGCACCGGTGACTTCGTCGCCTATGCACTGGCCGAGAAGGCCCCGGACAACAAGCCCGTGCTCAAGTACATCATCAACGAATCCAGCTGCAGCGTGGGTCTGAACAAGGGCGAAGCGGCGCTGCTGGCCAAGGTCAACGACGTCCTGACAGCGGCCAAGAAGAGCGGCGAACTCAACGGCATCGTGCAGAAGTGGCTCAATGTACCGCTGCCGGCCAAGATGGCCAGCACCTTCCAGTAATCCTCGACCAGGACGGGACCGCCACCACGGGCGTCCCGTCGGTCTTTCCCTATCGCCTCTTGCCGAGGCTGGATGTCTCCGGTGGCGGCGCCCTCATGCCGTCAGCAGCGGCCGGCGCCGTGAGAACAGCGCGAGACGACGGCCACCGCTGGCTTCTCCATCCTCCCCCAGGACCGCCTGACCCTCGACCCGGAATACGCTGACCAGCTCGGTCAAATCGCCCGCCTGCCGGCGCATGGAGGCGGCCGCGGCCGCCGCCTGCTCGACCAGCGCGGCATTCTGCTGGGTCATGTCATCCAGCTGCGCGATGGCGTCATTGACCTGCTGGATGCCGTCGCTCTGCTCGCTGCTGGCGACGCTGATCTCGTTGACGATGGCATTGACCTGCTCCACGCTCTGCACCACGCGCGACATGGTGGCCCCGGCCTGTTCCACCAGCGTACTGCCGGCGCTGACCTTGTCCACCGAGTCGTCGATGAGCGTCTTGATTTCCTTGGCCGCAGCCGCCGACCGTTGCGCCAGCGAGCGCACCTCCGACGCCACCACCGCGAAGCCGCGCCCCTGCTCGCCGGCACGGGCCGCTTCCACGGCCGCATTCAGGGCCAGGATATTGGTCTGGAAGGCGATGCCGTCGATCACGCTGATGATGTCGACGATCTTGCGCGAGGCGCCATTGATCGCGTCCATGGTATCGACCACCCGCCCCACCACTTCGCCGCCCTCGCCGGCGATACCGGCAGCGGATGCCGCCAGCTGGCTGGCCTGGCGGGCATTGTCGGCATTGGTGCGGACGGTGGAAATCAGTTCTTCCATGGCCGAGGCGGTCTCTTCCAGCGCACCGGCTTGCTGCTCGGTGCGGGACGACAGGTCCTGGTTGCCCTCGGCGATTTCTCCGGAGGCGGTGACAATCGCATCGGTGCCGTGCCGTACCCGCGCCACCAGATCGCGCAGGCGGCTGTTCATGTCCTGCAGCGAGGCCAGCAACTGGCCGACTTCATCGCGCGAGGCGACGTCGATGTGTGCCGTCAGATCGCCTGCGGCCACCCGCTGCGACAGACTCACCGCCTGCTTGAGCGGGCGCACGATGCTGCGCGTGAGCAGCCAGGCACACAGCACGCCGAACAGCAGAGCCGCGGCCTCCAGACCGATCAGCAGGATGCGGCTGCGCTCGGCCAGGGTCATGATGTTGCTGGCGGCGCTGTCGATCTCGGCCTGCTCGGCCTGCTGCAGCTTGCGCATGGCGGCCTGGTATTTCTTGGACAGCGGCATGAATTCCTGGATCAGCACGCTGTTGGCGGCATCCTGCTCACCGGTGGACTTGAGGTCCATCATCTTCAGGGTGATCGCCTTGTAGTCTTTCTGCAGCGCCTCGATCTCGGCATAGAGCGCCTTTTCGCCGGGCGTATCGAACATCGGCACCAGTTCCTTCTGCAGATCGGCGCTTTCCTTGACCGAGGCCAGTTCCTCATTGAGGAAATAGTTATTGAGCGTGAGGTCGGTACTGCGCGACATGGCGATGGTGCGCAGGATGGCCGCCCGCAGGTTGCCATACCAGCCCGAGATCAGGCGCTCCTTGCGCACCGACTGGCTGACCATGTCCTGCGTGACGTTGCTCACTACCTGCAGGCGCCATACGCCGATACCCATGATCAGGATGGATAACGCCAATACCAGCGCGAAACCGCCAGCCAGCCTGCTGCCGATACGCAGGTTCCCAAAGACCTTCATGATGATTCCCCAGAAATGTTGCTTGCCTGCGGCGCCCACCCCGGGTTGCCGCCTGTCATTTTTTTCAGCAAGAAACGTACCTGGCGGCGCCGGGCCTGGGCAAAGGAGCGCGAAGATGGCGCCGCAGGACGCGGCGCCCGAAGAGCAATAGCGCCGACCCGCTACCGGGCCGACCACTGCTTACTGGTAGGTGGTAGCGATCTTTTCCGGCAGCGGCACATTGAGCCACTTCTTGACGATGCCGTTGAGTTCACCGCTCTTCTTGGCCGCCGTCAGGGCGTCGTTGACCTTGGCCATGAGCGCCGGTTCGCCCTTGTTCATGCCAACGTAGCAGGTCGAGACATTGATGATGTACTTCAGCAGCGGCTTGTTGTTGGGGGTTTTCTCAGCCAGCGCATAGGCCACGAAGTCACCGGTACCGACGATCTGCACCTGGCCCGAAACGTAGGCCGAGATCAGTCCGTTGTTGTCTTCGTAGCGCTTGATGATGGTGCTCTTGGGGACGCTGTCGGTGAGCATCAGGTCTTCGAAGGTGGAGCGGGCCACGCCCACGGTCTGGTTGGCCAGGTCGGCCGGGCCGGCGACCTTGATGGCGGCCACGCCGAAGACACTGTTGTTGTACGGTGCATAGCCCTGCGAAAAGTCGATCACCTTTTCACGTTCGGCATTCTTGCCCAGCGTGGAAATGATGAGGTCGATCTTGTGCGTCTGCAGGAAGGCCATGCGGCTGGAAATGGGGACCGGCACCAGCTCGGCCTTGACGCCCATGCCCTTGGCCACCAGCTTGGCGACCTCGATGTCCAGGCCCTGCAGCTGCAGGTCCGAGTTGACCGAACCGTAGGGCGCGAAATCCTGTGGCACACCGATCTTCACCACCCCGGCCTTCTGGATGTCGGCCAGGTTGTCGGCACTTGCCGGACCTGCCAGTACGGCCATCAGGCCCAGGGATGCTGCGATTGCGGTCTTGACGAACTTCATGGTGGTTCCCTTGTTGTCGTTGGAAATGATGATCGATGATGGGCGGCCGGGAGATCAAGGATGAGTCCGGCCCGCAATGACGGGCACCGTGCATGGTTTCTTAGGAAACCGGCCAGTCCCCCTTGCTCCTGCGATGCCGGCCTGCCCCATCGGGCAGCGCACTGGACGCCCTGGCCAATGTGCAATTACCATGCCAGCATCACGTGTTCGCATCACGATGATGGCGCTTGCCAACGCCGATGGCAACACCGGTGTGTCCCGGCAAGCCGGAATGAGTTTTGTTAGTTTTTGAATGCGCCCGCAGTGCCATCCGGACGCATGACCGGACTGCACCACAGAGGGACATGCAGCGTGACGAAGGTGGAAAGGAGAAACTGTCCACGAGGTGGAAAACTAAGAGTTTCCACCATCGGCGCACGGCATCGGGAGCGATTGCACCTATGCTGCCTGAAGCGCTGCCTGAAGAATGGATGACGCACTGCATCGTTGTTGCGAGCAGGCCAAAGATCAGCCAGACTTTCCCACGGAATAGGAGACAAGCCAGAAAAATCGTAAAATCAAAAAAATAAGTTCTAATATTTTTCAGATCGAAGTTATATTGCCGCAGGCACTCCGCCGCCGTCATTCAGATCCATCAAAAGGGAGAGACCCATGCCCAGACGTTCCAAGACCACTGAACCCGTCGTTGCGACGCCACCGCGCTTCGTGACCGAGCCGGACGGCTTTCTCAATGTCCCGGTCAGCCGCAAGACCCGCGACGAGATCCACCACCTCAAGAAGAGCATGCGCGTGAGCAGCCAGGCCGAAGTGATCGAAAAAGCCGTGGCTATCGTACGTGCCATCGATATCGCTGCCAGAGGCGAGGACTGAGGCGGATCTGAACCGATCCCGTCTGGTCGCGGCCGGCTCCGGTCGCGACAACCTGTCCCGCCCGCATCCCCCTCCTCTAGCCGTCTTTACCTTTCTTTACCTCAATCGCCTGTACTCGCCTGCCCGCCACCGCGCAGGGCCTGGTGTGGCAGCGGGACAAAAAAAAGCGGCTGCCTGCTGGCAGCCGCCTTCATCCGCCCCTGCGCCATCATCAGCGATAGCGGCGCGGCGCCGCGCGTCAGCGCGGCGGCAGGCGGAAGATGCTGACCTGTTCGGCCAGCTCGGCCGCCTGGCCCTGCATGGCCCGCGAGGCGGCGGCGGCCTGCTCGACCAGTGCCGCGTTCTGCTGCGTGACCTCATCCATCTGCGACACGGCCTGGTGCACCTGTTCGATGCCGGCGCGCTGCTCTTCGCCGGCGGCACTGATCTGTCCGATGATGGTATTGACCTGGGCCACGCTCTGCACGATTTCCTGCATGGTCTGGCCGGCCTTCTTGACCAGATGCGCGCCCGAGTCCACCTTTTCCACCGAGTCGCCGATGAGTACCTTGATTTCCTTGGCGGCCGCCGCCGAACGCTGGGCCAGACTGCGTACCTCGGTGGCCACCACCGCGAAGCCGCGTCCCTGCTCGCCGGCACGGGCCGCCTCCACTGCCGCATTGAGCGCCAGGATATTGGTCTGGAAGGCGATGCCGTCGATCACGCCGATGATGTCGACGATCTTGCGCGCGGAGGCATCGATGTCATCCATGGTCGCCACCACTTCACCGACGATCTGACCACCCTGGCCAGCAATGTGCGAAGCAGCCTGCGCCATCTCGGCGGCCTGGCGGGCATTGGCACTGTTCTGCTGGACGGTGGAGGTCAGCTCTTCCATGGACGATGCGGTCTCTTCCAGCGAACTGGCCTGGTGCTCGGTACGCGCCGACAGATCCTGGTTGCCGGCTGCGATTTCCTGCGAGGCGGTAGCGATGGTATCGGCGCCGCCACGTACGCTGGAGACGATATCGACCAGTGAACGGTTCATCTCGCGCAGCGCACCGAGCAGCTCGCCGGTTTCGTCGGCGGCGTGGTCATCGATATGCTTGGTCAGGTCGCCATTGGCAACCTTGCGCGCGGCGTCCAGGGCATCGGCCATCGGCACGGTAATGGAACGGCTGATCACCAGCGCGGCGATCAGACCGATGAGGATGGCCACGATCGCCGATACGCCCAGGATGGTGGCCGAGCTGACATAGGTGGCGTGGGCCGCGGCAGTGGCGTCGCGCATCTGTTCCTCGTAGCGTGCCACCAGCTGACGCAGCGCTTCCAGCAGATCGCCCTGGGTCTTGTAGCGCGGCCCGAACAGCAGGCGCTGTCCTTCCTCGTTCTGGTTCTTCAGACCCAGCGCCACCACCTCGGCGGTGAAGACAAAGTAATTCTTGCTGGCCTCGTCGACCGCGTTGATCAGGCGTTTGCCATCTTCGCTGACGATGTTGGCGCGCAGGAATTCCAGCGTCTTCTGGAATTCGACCAGATCCTTGTCGATGCCCTGCTTGTTGCTGGCCATCTGCGCGTCGTCTTCCAGGATGATGATGTTGCGCGCCGAACGGGCGATATTCATCATCAGGAATTGCATCTTCTGTGCGGCATTGACCTTGGGATAGATGCGACTGCTCAAGTCGCTGGCGGTGGTATCGAGCGAGGACATGCGGGTGATGCCGATGACGGTGATGATCACCAGCAAGGCCAGCAGAGCGGCAAAGCCGGCACCCAGGCGCGTGCCCAGGCGGAGACGACGGAGAGGATTCATGTGAGTCTTCGTGTGGATTGAAACGGGTCTCGCGGCGACTGGCGCAGCGCATGTCATGATACGCGGGACGTGCGTCGTCACCAGGCGCGAACAGAGGGGTAGAGACGGGCCTGATCGGCCCATGGACAACGGCAGGGGTGCGGATGACTTTGCGTGCCGGCGGACAAGGGCGCCGGCTGCAGCCGGCGCATGGGATGATTACTTGCCGTCGAACCACTGCTTCCAGGCCGGCACCGCCGTGGCGAAGGTACCGCGGTGCGTGGTGGGGCCGGTGGAGATGGCCTGCACATGCGGATTGCCGGCGCCCATGGCCTGGGCATAGGTCATCGCCATGCGGCCCACACCGGGGGTGATGGCTTCGTCGGATTCGCCATAGTAGTTGCGCACGTCGGAGCGGATCACCCAGCGATAGGCCTGGGTAGTGGCGATCAGGCGACCGTAGGCGGAACGGGCGAAATACTGTGGATCGAAATATTCGGGACGCATCAACTGATGCAGATCGGTGGGGATCTCGCTGACCTGGAATGGCTCTCGTTCGTAGGCCTTGCGGGCGACCTCGTAGCTCTTGTCGGCCAGCACCGAACGCGCCAGACCGGGCACGCCATAATAGTTTTCAAAGGCGAAGGCCGACAGGATGACGATGCTGTTGAGCCAGGCTGCGTCGTTGGGACGCGGATAGGTGAGGAAGCCCTCCAGCAGCGCGAACACATCCAGTGGCGCGCTGGCGGTCGTCGCGCCATCGACCTTGACGCCGGCGGCCTCCAGTTTTTCCAGGAAGGCCATGGTGACGAAACCGCCTTGCGACCAGCCCGACAGGAACAGCTTGTCATCGTGCACGCCCATGCCGGCCAGTACACTGCGCGCCGCCATCAGCATGTCATAGGTGGCTTGCTGGTGACTGCCCTTGACCATATAGCCTTCCGGCTCGGTGGAAATACCCATGCCGAAATAATCGGCGCCGATCAGGACATAACCCTGTCCGGCAAACTGGGCGATCATCAATTGCGTCTCGGGCGATTGCTCGGGGAAGGAAGGGACCTGCTTGCGCTCGTAGACCGTGCCGTGCTGATACGAGACCATGGGATAGGCGCGCGCCGGCGTGTCTGGAATGGCCAGCAGGCCGGAGGCCAGGATGGGCTGGTTGCCGCGCTCCGGGATGACCGAGGGATAGGTGACCCGATACAGGATCACTGCATTGCGCGCCGGCGTATAGGAGACCTGGACGCCCGAGAAGGCCGGCGTATCCTTTTTCAGGATGGTATTGAGCTTGTCCACATCCCAGCGGCCGATCATTTCGTAGCGCACACCGGAAGCGACCGACCGCGACGTGGACGCGGCGGCGCCAGCGGTGGTGACGGCAGGGGCGGTCGCGGTCGCCCCGGGCGTTGCGGTCTGCGCCTGCAGCAGGGGCGTAGTGCCGGCGTACAGGCCGATCATGAACAAGGTTTGCGCCAGCACGGATTTCATCGATCCCCTCCCTATGCGTCTGCCATCGGCGGCGCAGGCTTGCGCGCGCAGTGACAGTTTGCGCATTATGCCGATGCGACGAGGTCGACAAAGCAGGAAAAGCGGGGCCTTTCCCTCGCAAGCGCCGGTTTGGACCGGTCAGGATATCTGGTATAAAAGCGCTTCGTTGTCCTCCCCCTTGACCGGGCAACATTCCTGCCTTTCAGACATCGAGAAAAGAGCACTCCATGAACCACCACCCCCTCCTCCGCTTCGTCCAACTGGCTGCCCGTGCGGGCGTACTCTGCACCGCTGTACTGGCATGCCAGGCGCATGCCCAGGCCAACCTGGACTTCTTCTCCAATACGGCCGTGGCCGACCTGAAGAAGGAGCAGATCAATTCCCTCTACGCTGCCATCTCGGCCTCGCTGGATGCCGGTGTGAGCGGCAAGACCTCCAAGTGGACCGACGGTCCCAAGCCCTCGACCTCGGCCAGCATCACCCCGAGCTTCGAGCAGAGCACCCCGCCCTGCGCCAACGTGGACCTGGTGGTTACCAGCAAGCGTGGCACCGAACCGCTGAAGTTGCGCTATTGCAAGAACGCCCAGGGCAAGTGGGCGCTGAGCAACTGAAGCACGTCCGCTGATCCGCGTCGCCTCCCGTGCGGCGCATCCTCCGGGGGTGCGCCGGCGACTACGCTTGCGTGGTGCCGGCGCGGACACCGGCTGGCGACGCTCCTGTCGTGATGGGCAAGATCGGCATGCATCTTGCTGACGACAGGCCATCGTCATCACCGTTCAAGGTACAAGTCACATGGCAGATACAGACCAACATTTTCTCGTCGTCGACGATTTCTCCACGATGCGCCGCATCGTCAGCGGCCTGCTCAAGGAACTGGAATACACCAAGATCGTGGAAGCCGATGACGGCTCGACGGCACTCAAGATCCTGGAATCCGGCGCCTCCAATATCACCTTCGTCCTCACCGACTGGAACATGCCGGTCATGGATGGCCTGACCCTGCTCAAGAAGATCCGGGCCACACCGGCGCTGGCACATCTGCCGGTGCTGATGATCACGGCCGAGGCCAAGAAGGAAAACATCGTCATGGCGGCCCAGGAAGGCGCCGACGGCTATATCGTCAAACCCTTCAATGCCGCCACGCTCAAGGAAAAGATCGAAAAGATCCTGGCCCGGCGCGCGCAGATGAAATAGGACATCCCATGGACATCCCAGCCAACGACGACCAACAGGAACCGGAGGTCGGTGCGGTCGTCAAGCAGGCCTCAATGACCACCCGCATCCACCAGACCGTCTATACACTGGAAAGCCGCATGATCCAGCTGGGCGCCGGCGCAGTCCGCTCCGAATATCGCGTCCTGCTGGAACGCGATGTCATCAAGGACTGGACCGAGGGCGACGTCGCCCAGTATTTCGGACTGGACATCTACTGACCGGACACCATGGCCCGCTACTGCCGGGCCATGGCACCGCTCCCGCCTGCCAGGCGACGGCGCGCGATGTGCCGGCGCTCGCGCATCCGCACTGCCCACCCCTGTTCCGCACCCTGCCCTTCCTGGCCCCAACCCCGCCTGCTTCTGCCGCTTTCCGCTTGCCTGCCACCGCGAAGAGGCTCATCATGGCGCGCCATCTTATTGCCAATTGGAAATGTTGTCGAGATTTTCTGTGAATCTCCCCGCTTACAAAAGGGGGTATAACGTAACCAATAATCAGACTCATCCGTTGAGAGCGCAATAACAGATCAGGGCTGTTTCATTTTGGGGATGTGAGTCGACGTGGCAGTGTTAATCGTAGAGCATCCAGACGCGGGATCAGGGAGCGTGCTGAAGGTCCTGGGAGAGAGTGGTCTGCCGGTCAGGTCCGTGGCAGCACCGTCCGAGCTGGAGAGCGAGGTTCAAAAAAAAAACCGGCCATCCTGATTCTCGAGACGCACCGGCTCACCGGAGGTTTCCGTCCGCTGGTCGCCGATCTTCGTCAGAAATTTCCGATGCTGGGCATCGTCATCGTCGCCGACAATGCCAGCGAAGCGAACCACGAACACGCGCTGCATGATGGTGCCGACTATTTCCTGCACAAGCCGGTCAAGGATTCCGTGCTGCTGGCGACGATCCGTTCCTTCCTGCGCCGCCTGCACATCCGGCACGCGCCGCTGAACGGGCCACCCGAGGCGTGGAGCCTGTATCGCCGCCACGGGACGCTGGTCAGCCCGCACAACGAGCGACTGGCGCTGAGCGACAAGGAGTGCGCGGTCCTGACCACGCTGTTCCTGAGCCCGCACTTCCCGGTCAGTTCCGAGCAGTTGCTGCATGCACTCAATATCACGGCGGAGATTTTCGATCCTCACCGCATCGATACCATCATCTATCGCATCCGGAAGAAGCTGGGACAACTCGTCCATGCCCGGTTCGAGATCAGGAATATCTACGGCCGGGGATTCATGTGCGTAGGAATGAAAGAGGGCGCGGCGTTTTATGTTTGGGATGGATGACAGCGAACTGGCCCGCATCGGGCAACTGACCCTGGGCGGCGGCGTCATGGCTGCCCTCGCCATCGTCGCCGGCCTGCTGTACGGCGCGCACCGACGCTGCTGCCAGCTGAGCGAGCAACTGGGGCAGGCACAGGCGGTCAACGAAAGCCTGCGCCGCCAGGCCCTCTATGACGGTCTCACCGGCCTGCCCAACCGCAACCTGCTGGAAGACCGGATCACGTCGGCCATCGCCCGCGCGCAACGCGAACAAGGCGCCTTCGCCCTGCTGTTCCTGGACCTCGATGGCTTCAAGGCAGTCAATGATCGTCATGGTCATGCCGTCGGGGATCTGCTGTTGATGCAGATCGGCGGCCGGCTCTCGGAAAGCCTGCGCCACGCCGATACGATCGCCCGTATCGGCGGCGATGAATTCGTGGTGCTCACCGAGATCGTTGCCTGCGGCGACATCGGTATCATCCGCGACAAGCTGAACCAGGCCCTGGCGGCGCCCTTCCAGATCGGCGCCGATACGCTGCGCATCAGCGCCAGCCTGGGCCATGCCCGCTTTCCCGACGATGGCGACGACATCGACGCGCTGCTGGCGCGCGCCGACCAGGGCATGTATCACCTCAAGCGCCAGCGCCGTCCGCTGCAGCACTACACCACGCAGTGACCGATGCAGCGGGCGATGGCCCCGGCGATGGCCACACCATCGGCATAAGGCCAGCGCGCCGCCACGTGCTGGTCGGGGCGGATCAGGTAGGTGGTGCCGGGAGCGGCGCCGTAGCGAATGGCCGCCAGGCCATCGACATCGATCAGGTCGGCGCCGCAACCGGGTGCGCCGATGGTCCTGATCCTGAGAGCGACTCCGGGAATGTCCAGCGCCATGGTCGGCGCCTGGTCGCCGAACACCAGCACCGTAAAGCCCTGCCCCAGTTCTTCCAGCAGCCAGCCGGGACTGCCACCGCGCAGGATGGGCGCGTCGGCGCAGTGGGTGCCGGGGACCATGGGGCTGTCGAAGAAGGCGCTGTCCGGGGTGTTCAGCGATGAATCGCGATACGGCGTAGGAGTGGACAGGCGACCGCTGTTGACCAGCGTACGCGCGAATTCCTCGGTTTCCGCCAGGGACAGCACGGCGTCGCGCAACAACTTGCTGGCCGCGCTCTTGGGCGTGATGAAATCGGTCGAACGGGTGGACTGGCGCAGGTTGTCGTCGGCGGCCCGGACGCGCTCCTCGTGGTAGCTGTCGATGAAGCTGACCGGCGCATGACCGTCGATGACCAGCTTGAGCTTCCAGACCAGATTATCGATATCCTGCACCCCGGTATTGGCCCCGCGCGCGCCGAAAGGCGAGACCTGGTGCGCGGCGTCGCCGGCGAACAGCACGCGCTGGTAGCGCATGTTGTCGATGCGACGACAGGCGAACTGGTAGACCGAGACCCATTCCAGCTCGAACTCGACGTCCTTGCCGAGCATGGCGCGAATGCGGGCCATCACGTTCTCGGGTTTCTTTTCCTGTTCCGGATCGGCATCCCAGCCGAGCTGGAAATCGATGCGCCACACGTTGTCGCACTGCTTGTGCAGCAGCACGCTCTGGCCGCGATGGAAAGGCGGATCGAACCAGAACCAGCGCTCGGCGGGGAAGTCGGCCTTCATGATGACGTCGGCGATGAGGAACCGGTCCAGGAAGAACTGTCCGGTGAACTCCGCTCCCAGCATCGTACGGATATCGCTGTTGGCCCCATCGCAGGCGATGACCCATTGCGACCGCATGTGGAAGAAGCCGTCCGGGGTTTCCACCGACAGCGTGACCTGATCTTCGTCCTGCTGCAGGTTGAGCACCTTGTGTTTCCAGCGCAGGTCGATCAGCGGCTGGGCAGCGCAGGCCTCGACCATGTACTGCTCCAGATAATACTGCTGCAGATTGATCATGGCCGGCATCTTGTGGCCCGCTTCGGGCAGGAGATCGAAGCGATAGACCGGGCGGTCCTCGAAGAACACCTTGCCCACCTGCCAGCTCACCCCCTTGTCCACCATGCGCCGGGCCACACCGAGGCGGTCCCAGATCTCCAGCGGACGCTTGGCATAGCACACTGCGCGCGAGCCGATGCTGACGGTATCGTTGTCATCCAGCACCACCACCGCCAGGCCACGCGCGGCGCATTCCAGCGCAGCGGTCAGACCGATCGGGCCGGCCCCGATGATGACCACCGGGTGCAGGCGCGGCCTGCCCTCCCGTTGTTCATCGGATTGCCGGTAGGTGAAGCGCGGATAGGTGTAGGTGCTCTGCATGCGTGTCTCCTGAGAGGGATATCGTTTTGTCGTTATCAATGAACTGCAGGGGTGAACGGCGTTGGGTGAGCGGTTCAGCGGCCGGCGGCGGTGAATTCCTGCGCATGCATCCATGCGGCATGCCGGGGCGCGCGGCGGGTGCGGGACCACTCTTCCAGCATGTCCCACTTCACCTGGTCCAGCTGCCGCATCTGCTCGGGCGTGGCGCAGTCGGCAGCCAGTTCCACCCGGTGGCCATTGGGGTCGAAGAAATAGATGGACTTGAAGATGGCATGGTCGGTCACGCCGACCACTTCGATGCCATCGTCCTGCAGGCGCTGCATCACTTCCCGCAGCGTGGCCTCGTCCTCGACCTTGAAGGCGATGTGCTGCACCCAGTCCGGCGTATTCTCGTCACGCCCCATGGGCGGCGCATGAGGAATCTCGAAGAAGGCCAGGACATTGCCCTGGCCCGCATCCAGGAACACGTGCATGTAGGGATCGGGGGCCTTGGTCGAGGGCACCTGGTCTTCGGCGATGGCCAGGATGAAATTCATGTTCAGGTACTTGCCATACCACTGCACAGTCTGTTTGGCGTCCTTGCAGCGGTAGGCGACGTGATGGATGCGATCGATCTTCATGGATATCTCCTGGGAGGGGTGGCGGGGCGAAGCTTATTTAGTAACATTTGTTACTATATGGAGGGAAACCGTCGGCGGTCAACGCGCCCGGAGGGAAGATGGCTGCTCTTCGACGCCCGGCTTGATCTGCATCAAACCCGTCATCGTCCTGCGATCTTGGTAACGTCTGTTACCATGGCGACATGAAACTGCAAGCTTTCTTCCCCTACCAGCTGGCCCAGCTGGCAGAAGCGGTCAGCCGCTCGGTGGCATCGGTGTATGCCGATCGCTTCGGCCTGAGCCGCGACGAATGGCGCATCCTGGCGGCGCTGGCCGAACAGGGCGAGATGCAGGGCAGCGACCTGGTACCGCATACCTCGCTGGACAAGATGCAGGTCAGCCGTGCATTGGGCCGGATGGAGACGGCCGGCCTGATCCGGCGCGAACCCAGCCCGGAAGACGCGCGCGCGCGCATCGTCAAGCCCACTGCGCAGGCGCGCCGGCTGTATCGCAAGATCGTCCCCATGGTGGAAGCGCGCGAAGCCTTCCTGCTGGAAGCCTTGAGCACTGCCGAGCGCGACGCCCTGATGCGCGCCCTGGACAAGGTAAGGGAGCGCGCCCTGCAGGACCTGACGGACGCTTGACGCCTCTGTCGGCACTTGGCTGACGCCAGATTACGCCCCTGACTGATGCCGGCTTCGCCCCACGGGCGCTATGGTGATTTTTTTGGAGGAACCTACCATGAGCCCCGAGCAAATTGACCGCAAGCAACATCCCACGCAACGTCCCGGCGAGGCAGCCACCACCACGCATGTGGAGAAGGAAGAGCCCGGCCATGAGGGTACGCTGGGCGGACAGCCACCGCTGCACGCGCCCGCCGGTATCCAGCGCATCGGACGCGGCGGGGTGCTGGTGGAAGAAGGAGCACAAGCACAGACAGCATCGAAGCCGCCTGAACCACCGCTGCCCTGAGGAGGGATGATCGATGGCTCACGCAGGGCGCGCGCTGTTGCCGTTGAATCGGAGCGCGGGCCAGTTGACATCGCTCAGTACCGGATGACTTCCAAGCCCTGGCAGATCAGAACGAGAAACCACCGATGGCGCCCATGACCTGGAAGAACCACCATTCATCCGGGCTGTGATATTGGCCGGCGGTGGCGGCCTCGGCCACGGTGGTGGCCATCAGGCTGACGACGGCAACGAAATAGAAGAGGTAGTAGCGCATGGTGTTCTCCGATGACTGGGGTTTCGATAGGTAGTCATCCTGGGCCACGCCGGTGACGCCCTGATTGCAGCCGGAAACAGCAAGGTTACAGCTGAAACACACCGGATGGGCCGCGCCTACGCCGACCAGACCAGCGTCGGCGGCCGGTAGGTGAATTCCCGGTAGACGGCCCTGCCCCGCCCCTCTTCCTTGGCCACGTAAAGCGCCTTGTCCGCGGCTTCCACGATTTCCCGCGGCTGGAATGTAAAGCCCTTGTCCGACTCGATCGAGCTGATACCGACGCTCACGCCGACCACCCCGTCCTCACTGGCGGTGTGCACAATCGCCAGCGCGCTGACAGCGGCGCAGATGCGCTCTGCCACAACGGTTGCGCCTGCCCGTCCGCAGGCCGGCAGCAGGACGGCGAATTCCTCGCCACCGTATCGCGCGACCACGTCGACTTCGCGCCTGGCCGCTTCGGAGATTGCGGCCGCCACCTTCTGCAGGCAAAGGTCGCCGGCGACGTGGCCATAGCGGTCGTTGTATTTCTTGAAGTGATCGACGTCGATCATGAGCAGGGAAACCGTGCCGCCGGAACGGCTGAAGCGTGCCACTTCCAGCGCCAGCAACTCGTCGAAATAGCGTCGATTGATGGCGCCGGTCAGTCCATCCCGGCGCGACTGCACCTGCAGGAGCTGGAACATCTTTTCCAGATGCTGCCGGGCCGTCACGGCCTCGGCCTGCGCGCGCTCGCGCAGGGCCACCTGGGTCACCATCTTGCTGCCACCGTAACACACGGCCAGCAGCAGGAAGCCGATCCCGACGGCCTTCTCGATGGCGTGACGGGTCCAGCTCTGCAGCACTTCCTCCTTCGACATCGCCACGATCACGAAGAGCGGGTAATGGGTCAGATGCTTGAAACTGTTGACCCGCAGCACCCCATCCTGGGTCGAACGTATTTCCACCGCACCGGCATCGGCCTGCCTGATGTGCTGCTGGAACAGGGGAGAATCGATCAGTACCTTGCCCATCGAATCGGCAAGCAGCGGGCGCCGGTACAGGACCGTGCCGTCATTGCTGCCGAAGAGGATGGCGCCTTTCTGTCCGATATCGAATTGATGATAAAAGCGCTCGAAGAAGTTGATATCCAGCGTCGCCAGCACCACACCGCCGAAGCTTCCATCGGGCTTGTCGATACGCCTGCTCATGGTCAGCACCCAATGGCCGGTTGATTTGCTGCGCACGGGCTTGCCGATGAAAGCGGTATTGAGCCGCTGCTCGCGGTGGTGCATGAAGTAGTCGCGGTCGCTGTTGTTGAACCTGGTTTCGAGTACCTGTTGCGACGATGCGATCCAGGCGCCCTTCTCGTCATAGATGAACAGCCCCGCCAGCTGGGGTACGTCGCTGACGTTGCGCACCAGGAAGTTGTGCAGCCGCGTGCGCTCGCCAGCGGTCTTGCCGCTGCTCGTCGCCTGCTCCTGCACCGCCTTGAGCACGATGTCGACCTCGTCCAGTGCCTGGTCGGCGTGCTGCGAGAGGGCTACCACCATGTTGGCAGTAGAGCGGAACGATTCCTCCACCACTGTCCTGCGTTCGTGCCAGCTGGACCAGCCTTCCAGCCCGACGATGATCAGACAGACCACGATGACGAAGCGCTTGGCTGCTTTCGACGCCACCTTGATAGCACAAACGTCCATTGATGCTCCCCTCCACGGTGACGTCCAGTGGATCCATTATTGATCGTCCATCCAGGTTCACCTATCAGAAATTACCTGAGCTGCAACATGGCCACGCCACGGGGAAGTTGCGCGCACGCTCAGGATTCTCCTGATGGCACGAATTTCCCAGGGGCGTATAACGACGCCCATGGGAGAAAAGATGCTCAATAGTCATGCTGAGGACATCGCCAGACGCTACATGTTGATCATGAGCAGGCTGGCGGAAATGGCCGGCGCCAACCTCATCGTCGGCGACCTGGTGCGCGCGGCCACGCGCAATTGCCTGGTGGCGATGCATGCGGCGGGAGCGGAATGCGCTGACATCCGTCACTTCGTAGGCCGCCTGATCGGCGAGCACATCAGTGCGTCGGCGATACCGAATCGGCGGGCGCTGGATACCTGGGTGAATGCCAGGAATCACATGGAATTCCTGCTCTTCATCGAGGAGCACGACGAGCTGGCGGGACGTGCCGGCTTCACCACGCAGAGAATGACGACTTTCCATTGAAGCGCGTCATGTGCATCAAGCGTGTGGACGTTCCCCTTTCCCTGGCCATCGCCGCCGGGTCGAGCCATGCCCTCGTCCCCGCAGCGATGTCTTGTTCCATTTCCTTGGTGGGCTTTACATGAATCCGAAGTCGGAAGCCGGCACTCTCCTGGTGATCGAAGACAATGTCTATGTCAGGTCGCTGCTCGTCGATGTGTTCGAGGCAGAGGGCTACCACGTGCTCCAGGCCGGGCAAGGTGCGGAGGCGATGGCGCTCATGCAGGATCAGCCCGTGGACGTCATCCTGACGGACCTGCGCATGCCGGTCATGGATGGGCTGACGTTCGCCACAGCGCTCAGGGCGGATGCCCGTTATCGGCACATTCCCATCGTCCTGCTGAGCGCCACGCCGCTGACGGACTCCCGGGCTACGCTGAAGTTGTTTTCAGCGTTCCTGTGGAAGCCCAGCCCGCTGGAGGAAATCCTCCAGGCGGTGCGGGAGGTGCAACTTGAGGCGAGCGGAAATCTGGATGTCCGAACGCCGGCGGCATAGACCGGCTGGCGCGCTCAGTCCAGCGCCTGCCATGCCGAATACAACGTGCTCTGGCCAAACTCCAGCATATCCAGACTGACGATATCGCCCGCAGCCAGGTCCACCTTCAACCTGCGGTTGGCGGCCAGGTAGAACGGCGCATGCACGCGATGCGCCTGTGCCGCCGGCAGCAGCAAGGGCTTCATGCCTTCGATGTTATGGTGGTGACCGCCCATCTTCAGCACTTCACCGGCCTTGAAGGCGCGTTGCGCCTGGGCCGCCATCACGGCATGCACCTGTTGCGTCGGGCTGCCGGAGGCACGCCCCTGCAGCACGGCGGAGAACAGACTGATCGGTGTTTCCAGGCCCATCAGGTGATACGGCAGGTAGATCGCCGCGTACTTGCCATTGCGGCCGACCACGTGACCTTTCTGGCGCAGGATTTCCCAGACTTCGGCATCGGTGCAGCGTACCACCACGAAGACGCCACCTCCAAAGCTGGCTTCGTCCGGCAAGCGCAGGCAGTTGAAGACATCGACCACGCCCTCGCGATCAAGAATGCCGCCATCCGCGCGCGGAATGAAGACGTCAGCCAGTTCGGCAATGCGGCACAGCGGATAGCTCAGGGCATCGCAGGCCGGCGTCAGGCCGGTCGAGTTGGACACCACATTCATCTCGCAATAGTCGGGCGTGGCGCTCTGCGGCAAGGCGCTGATGGCATCGCGTCGCTGTTGCAGGCGGCCGGCGACGTCCTCGCCCAGGGTCAGCAGCGCATTCAAGCCAGGAATGGCATGCGGCGCCTCCATGTACTCCAGCTGGCCGGAGACCGGATCGAACACGTAGTCGTATTCGCTGGATTTGCCAGCGGCCACCACCTCGAAGCCCAGTACGCGAGCCCAGGTCACCAGGCCGATCAGGTTGCTGGGCTGGTCGCCGTCGGCAGTGGTATAGACCACCTTGCGCTCGCAGGCCAGGCGGTTCAGGTAGGGCCCGACCACGGCGTCGGTCTCCTTGCTGACCATGGCAACGTGCACACCGCGCTTGATGGCATTGATGGCGATCTGGGCGCTGATATCGGGGTTGCCGGTGGCTTCCACCACGATGTCCAGCGTGGCGTCGTCGAGCAGGCGATAGTCGCTGATCAGCGCGGTCTTGGCGGCGGCGTTGGCGGTGCGCACCTGCGCGGCATCGGTGCAGACGGCCAGCGAGTCGGCCGCATAGCCCAGGCCCAGCAGCATGTCACGGGTGCCGTCGAGGTCGAGATCGCACAAGGCGGCGACGCGGATGCTCTTGATGTGGCGGCACTGCACCAGCAACGAACGGCCGAAGCCGCCCTTGGCCCCTGTCAGCGCGATGCTGATGGTACGGCCCTGCAGTTCCTGGAAGAGGGTTTCGTAGTTCATGTCTTTCCTTCTGTTGCGATTGAACGGTAGGTCAATGGATCAAGGCATTGAGAATCAGCACGCCGGCCAGGCCGATCAGCGATTGCAGCGATACCAGCAGGGTCCAGCTCTTGAGCGTTTCCGAGACGCTCAGCTTGAAGTACTCCTTGAACAGCCAGAAGCCGGAGTCATTCAGGTGCGACAGCATCAGGCCGCCGGAGCTGGTGGCCAACACCAGCAGTTCAAGGCTGACGTTGGGATCGGCTGCAGCCAGGGGCGCCACGATGCCGGCGGCGGTGACGGTGGCCACGGTGGCTGAACCGATCGCCACGCGGATCAGGGCGGCGATGGCCCAGCCGAGAATCAGCGGGTTGATCTGCCAGGTCACCGCCCAGTGCGCGATCAGGTCGCTGACGTGGGTGGCCACCAGCATTTCCTTGAGGCCGCCCCCGGCACCGAGGATGAGGATCACGCCGGCCGCCGGGCCCAGGCTCTTGCCCAGCAGTTTCTGGATCTGGGTCAGCGAGAACCCGCTACGGATGCCCAGCGCGTAGATGGCGAACAGCACGGCGATGAGCAGCGACACAATCGGGTCACCGACGAATTCCAGCCAGGTGTGAAGTGGGCTGTGCTTGTCAAACAGGTCGCGACCGAAGGTACGCAACATCATCAGGCCTGGCGGCAGCAGCACGGCGACCAGCACCAGCGGCAGCGACGGCAGACGACGGCCATCCGGCCCGGTCACCGGATGGGCAGCCGGCGCGGCATCCTCGCCAAAGCCGCCCGAGGCCGGGAACCAGCGCATGATGAAGGAAGTGAACAAGGGGCCGGAGATGATCGCCATCGGCACCGCGATCAGGAAACCGTAGAAGATGGTCTTGCCGGCATCGGCGTGATAGGCGGCCATGGCCAGCGTGGGCGACGGGTGCGGGGGCAGCAGGCCGTGCGAGACATACAGGCCGGCCGCCAGCGGTACCCCGATGCGAAGAATGTAGTTATTGGTGCGACGGGCGATGACGAAGGCCAGCGGCACCAGCATGACAAAACTGACGTCGAACAGGTGCGGCAGACCGATCAGCAGTGCAGCGGCGCAGATGGTGGTGGGAATCCAGCGTCTGGAGGCCATGCCGACGAAGGCGTTGGCGATCTTGTCGGCGCCGCCGGACTCCAGCAGCAGGCCGCCCAGCATGCTGCCCAGGCCGACCACCAGGCCGACCGAACTCAGGATGCCGCCGAATCCCTTCTGGAAACTCTTGACGGTGTCCACCGGCGACACGCCGCTGACGATGCCGAGGAAGCCGGCCGCCAGGATCAGTGCCAGAAAAGGATGAAACCGCAGGCGCGTAATGAGCAGAATCAGTAATAAAATCGCCAGCACCGGGCTGACCAGTTGATACACATCGGGATGCATGGGTGGCCTTCTTTTCGTGGGTTCAGGAATCGTTGCGTTGCGCTTGTGCGCGCATGGCGCCGGCCTCAGCTGTGGTCGGCGCAGGACGGAAACGGACCGGCATGAAGGGTGCGGCCGCCGCTGGTGCGGGCAGATCCTGACGAAAAGATGCGGTGATGGCTTGGCCGCAGCGTGGCGGCATCGTTGATAGGCATTGTCTGTCTCCCGCTTGGAGTATGTTTTTTCAGTGAAAAGTGCGGTGACCGGAGGTGAACCGGCCATCAAATGGTATACCAAAATCATAAAATAACGACTTATTTTTGATAATTAAATTTAAGTCATTGATTTATAAAGTTATATTCTTATATAAAATGGAATACCAAAATCAAAAAGAAGTTACGCCTCGCCCTCGGGCATCGCGCGGAAACACACACATGCAAGGAAAGAAATGACGCAGGAAGCACGACTGGAACCGGCCCCAAACGAAGAACCGGCGCAAGAAGGCGCGCAGGAGCTGCTCTCCGAACAGCTGGCCGAGCGTCTGCGCACCCTGATCGTCACCGACGAACTCCGCCCAGGTACGCCCCTGCGCGAGCGCACACTGGCCGAGCAGTTGCAGGTGTCGCGCACGCCTCTGCGGGATGCGCTCAAGATCCTGGCCAGCGACGGGCTGGTGCGACTGCTACCCAACCGCGGCGCGGTCGTGGCCGAGCTGACGCCGGAACAGATCGAGGAAAAGCTGGACGTGCTGGGCGTGATCGAGGAGTTCGCTGCGATCCGTGCCTGCAAGCTGGCTACCGATGCGGAGATCGGCGAGATACGCGCCCTGCATCACGAAATGCTGGCGGCCTACGAGCGACGCGACCGGATGGCCTACTTCCAGCTGAACCAGCGCATCCACCGTGGCATCGTCACGGCGGCCCGCAATCAGACGCTCAGCGATGTGCACGGCCAGCTCAACCGGCAGCTGTATCGCTACCGCTACCAGGGCAGCGTGACCTCGGACATCTGGCATACCGCCGTCGACGAGCATGAGGTGATCATCGAACTGCTGAGCGGGCGTGATGCGGAAAAACTCGGCAGCTATCTGCGCCGCCACGTGCATCGCACCTGGGAACAGCTGGTGGTTGCGCCCTGAGAACCGCGTCAGGAGCAGCGGGACAAGGGTGGCAATGGACACCCCATTGGGATCAGCGATGGGGGACGGCACTTGCCCTTAGCGATCAAGGTGTGCCGGCAAGGTTTGTGTTGCCTGATGTGCCCGCATCAGCATTTCTGCGATCGCCGGTTCATCCACCGCCAGCAAGTTCGCTTTAGCCCGGAGTGACTCTCCGAGCATCACCCTCATTCGGCCTTCCGCGCCCGCACATCCAGTGCCTGCCCGCAGGGCATGTTCAATCAGCCGCTGGATCAACGTCATGTCGGTATCAATCGCCAGCTGCATGACAGAGGCGACGCAGCGCTCCACAGCCCGCGTCTGTTCTTCGTTTTCCATCCTCAATCTCCTCCTCGTAAGAAATCAAGCCATTTCAACCATCCGCTTTGGAACGCGCTATCCGAAGACGGGTGTCCTGCGGATGGCGCGATTCGCTCAATACGGAATTCCATTTTTACATTTTTATTGCCTAAAGAGAAATAAATACAAGCGAAATTCGAATCAGGATATTAATATAACAACAACAAAAAGAAGTCAGGTGAACTTTTTGCACCGAAGTCACGCCAATTAATTCAACGAAAACTCCTCTTTAACCCCCGTATTCCGCCATCTTTTACAAAATCTGTCGTTGACAGCCAAATAACCGATACCTATGATTCGAGTTCGGAATACGGAATTCAAAAAATCATGGTTATCGAAGACACCTCCCCGTTCATTGATCAGGTATTCGAGCAGTTGCTGACCTCCATCGCCCTCGGCACACTGAAGCCCGGGCAACGAATTCGGCAAGCCGAGTTGGCCGCGGAATTGAGCGTGTCCCGACAGCCGATAAGTCACGCGCTACAACTCCTGAAACACGAGGGCCTGGTTCAGGATTCGGGACGGCAAGGGCTGGTGGTGTCCCCTATCGATCCGGATTACATGAAACAGATGTACCAGGCCCGAAAGGCGCTGGAAGTCACGGTTGCCGGGCTTGCCGCACAACGCGTGGCCGACAGGATCGCCATGCCCGAGCAGGTCATGGCCCTGAAGGCGGCGCTCATGGAAGGGAAAAGAGCTTATGCGGCAGGCGAGCCGTTAGCGAACCTGGTGAGAGCCGATCTGGAATTCCATCGCGCCATCTATCGCCTCTCCGGAAATCACGTCATCGAACAAATGATGAATACGCGCTGGGCGCACCTGATGCGATCCATGCTCATCGTATTGGATGAGCCGGAAACCCCGGGCAGAGCGTGGGAAGAGCATGAGGAACTGACCGAATACCTCCTGTCGGGCAACGTCCTCGAAGGAAGCGATCTGGCCGCGCGTCACATGCAGAGGGCCAGCAACGACATGTACCGACGACTTACGAAGTTCAGGGAATCCGCCGACTAGGGCCTGCTCACATTTGATCTACGAGCACAGATTAAATGTGCAGCAGGCCCTAGTTTCGGTATTCACAGTAACGACTGACTGGCTCGATTGCACCGGGTCATGGGGTCGCTTTTTCTTAAAAAAATGGAGACGCAACATGCAACTGACCAAACAACAACTCGCCGAGTTTGACGAACTGGGCTACATCTTTTTGCCGGAGTGCTTCCCCTTGGAGCAGGTGGAAGCGCTTCGCACAGCGGCCAGCGAGGTCTTCGCCCAACATCGCGCGGAAGTCTGGCGCGAGAAGGACGGCGCACCCCGGATGGCCTTCGCCTGCCAGCAATACAGCGAAGCCTGCAGGCTGCTTGCATCAGACGAGCGTCTGGTCACTCCCGTTGAGCAGTTGTTTGGCGAGCGCTGCTATCTCCATCAGTTCAAGATCAACGCCAAAGCCGCATTCACGGGCGACGTGTGGCAATGGCATCAGGATTTCCCCACATGGCACAAGGACGACGGAATGCCGGAACCTCGTGCGATGAACATCGCCGTCTTTCTGGATGACGTCATGCCGATCAATGGTCCCCTGATGGTCGTTCCCCGCAGCCACAAGTCGGGAGCACTTGAGTCGTCCCACGACGTCAAGACCACCTCCTATCCGCTCTGGACCCTGGACAACCAGACGGTGACCGATCTGGTCGAACGTAACGGCATCGTGACTCCGACCGGCAAGAAGGGCGGAGTGCTGATGTTCCACGCCAACATCGTGCACGGCTCTGCCGGAAATATCACGCCCTACCCTCGCCGGATTGCCTATCTGACCCTGTCAGCACTCTCCAATGCGATCGTGAAGCCGACTCGTCCCGACTTCATTGCTCACCGCGATTTCACGCCCGTCCAAAAGACATCTCCGCAGGACTTCGAGGAGTTTCTCTCCAGAGAAGTGGCGGCCTGAGGCCGGAAGACTCGACCGGGTTGGCAGCGTTGAGCCCGAGATATCGGCGAAGCGGCATGCAGGGTGCCGTTTCGTCGTCTT
>NZ_DASQOH010000031.1:0-23498 GCF_035644555.1 Herbaspirillum sp. | reverse complement strand
TTGCTCCTTCCAGTCAGGGATCAGCTCGCTCAGCGCACGCGGGTCCATCACGGCGCCTGAGAGGATATGGGCGCCGACTTCGCTGCCTTTTTCCAGCACGCAGACCGAGACCTCGCGATGTTGCTGGGTAGCCAGTTGCTTAAGGCGGATCGCTGCCGCCAGCCCGGCCGGACCGCCGCCGACGATGACCACGTCGTATTCCATGGATTCACGAGGGCCGTATTGTGCGAGCAAGTCTTGAGAAGAAGTCATGGGTGTCCCGTGTTATGTGAACTGCCTGTTTTTCGAACGATCGTGCTATTGTTAAGTATTTTTGGATGAAGCGCTAGAGGGGCGGTGGTAATTCGTCGAATTTCTTCGCCTTCCTGCGCGCAGGTCTGAAACAATGCGCGATGAACAGCGTTTCACTGCGGCCACTACGCCGGTCTGAGTCGTTCCAGAATGCCGCGTATTTTATGGGATTTTGTCAGCGAGACTCATACCGGTTTGGCATCCGGCTATAACTCGCGCTTATGTTCCGGCTGAAATCTGTGCCAAGGGTGGCGCAGAGAGTCTGCGGTTGAATCCGGAATGAAGCGGAAAACACCGGTTCAAGAAGAATCTGCCGCGTCAGAAAAGCGACGAGAACGACGCGCCAGCATGAAAAATATTTCAGTCATCGATGAATCAAACCGAAAAGGATCACCAATGAGCAGTCAGGAAAGCACCGCAGCGAAACCTCTTTTCGTTTCCCGCCAGAGTATTCGCTGGGGCGACATGGATGCGTTCGGCCACGTCAACAATACCGTCTACTTCCGCTTCATGGAGCAATGCCGCATCGAGTGGCTGGAAGAGGTCTTCGGCCCCACCATCGCGGGCGAGGAAGGACCGGTGATCGTCAATGCGCACTGCAATTTCCGGCGCCAGATGAAGTATCCGGCCACCATCGAGGTGCACATGCTGGGTGGCCAGCTGGGACGCACGAGTGTGGAAACTACGTACGTCATCCGGGACGCCGACGATGAACAGATCATTTATGCTGACGGTGCCGCAAAAATAGTCTGGGTTGATTTCAAAAAAGAAAAGTCCACCGCGATGCCTGACAAGCTGCGACAGCTCCTGACAAGCTTGTAAGTTTGGCGCAAGGAAACTGCGACAGAATCGCCCCGACACTCCCGCAAGGAATCGCCATAGAGCGAGGGGAGCGGAGAATTCGTTTCACACGGAGCGGGTTCAAAAAGTGCTACGCCCGTCACCGATGTGCTAGCCAACAATTACATTCTGGAGGATGACATGACCTACAAGACCCAAGCCTTTGTTGCTGCCGCCCTGATGACGCTCGCAATGTCGTCGCAGGCAGCTGATCCGATCAAGATCGGTGTTTCCGGCCCTTACACCGGCGGTTCCGCCCCGATGGGCGTATCCATGCGCGACGGCGTGAAGCTGGCCGTGGCCGAGATCAACGCCGCTGGTGGCCTGCTGGGGCGCCAGATTCAGCTGGTCGAACGCGATGACGAAGCCAAGAACGAACGCGGCGTGCAGATCGCCCAGGAGCTGATCAACAAGGAAAAGGTGGTCGCCACCGTCGGCTTCATCAACACCGGCGTGGCGCTGGCTTCGCAGCGCTTCTACCAGGAAGCCAAGATCCCCGTGATCAACAACGTGGCCACCGGCACCGTGATCACCAAGCAGTTCGAGAAGGAAAAGGACAACTACATCTTCCGTACCTCGGCAGCTGACAAGATCCAGGCCAAGATGATCGCCGACGAAGCCGTGGACAAGCAGAAGTTCACCAAGGTCGCCATCCTGGCCGACTCCACCAACTATGGCCAGCTTGGTCGTGAAGACCTGGAAAAGGTCCTCTCCGACAAGAAGGTCACTCCGGTGGCTGTCGAAAAGTACAACATCAAGGACGTGGACATGACGGCCCAGCTGCTCAAGTCCAAGCAGGGCGGCGCCCAGGCGGTGCTCACCTACGGCATCGGCCCCGAACTGGCGCAGATCGCCAACGGCATGGAAAAGCTGAACTGGCACGTGCCCATCATCGGCAGCTGGCCGCTGTCCATGGGTAACTTCATCGACAACTCCGGCAAGAACGGCAATGGCGCCCGCATGCCGCAGACCTTCATCCAGGACGGCAACACTCCCAAGCGCAAGGCCTTCATCGAGGCCTATCAGAAGGCCTACAAGGTTGACCGTATGCCCTCGGCTGTCTCTGCTGCCCAAGGCTACGACTCCATCCTGCTGCTGGCCGCCGCCATCAAGCAGGCCGGTACCACCGACGGTGACAAGGTCCGCGCAGCCCTTGAAAACCTGAATACCAAGGTCGAAGGCGTGGTCACCACCTACGACAAGCCGTTCACCCACGACGATCACGAAGCCATCAAGCCGGCCATGGTCGTGATGGGCGAGGTCAAGAACGGCCGCGTCATCCTCGGCAAATAAGACTCGACTTGCTTCACGCACAGTAGTCGAAGAGGCCAGTCCTTGCGATCCGGGGGCTGGCCTTTTTCACACGATCTGTTGACGAATTCCTAACGGCACGGTGCTCCGCGCCGCGGTTCGTCGCAGCTCCACGCCGCCATCCGGCGGTAGCCGCTTCTTGGGAAACGCAATGGACATCCTTTTACAACTGGTCTTCTCCGGGATCGCGCTCGGCATGATCTATGCCGTGATCGCCTTCGGTTACCAACTGACCTTCGCCACATCCGGCACGCTCAATTTCGGTCAGGGTGAAGCCCTGATGCTGGGCGCGCTGGTGGGCCTGTCGGTCGTGGGCAATATCCACGGCGGGCCTTATCTCAACTACTGGCTGATGATCCCCATCGTGCTGGTGTTCGGCGCACTGCAAGGCATGTTCGTCGAATGGATCGGCGTGCGGCCGGCCATCAAGATCAAGTCCGAATTCGGCTGGATCATGTCTACCATCGCACTGGCCATCATCTTCAAGAACGTGGCCGAAAACATCTGGGGCAAGGACGACCTGCCGTTCCCCTCGCCGATCTCAGGTACGCCGTTCCAGATCATGGGCGCCAATGTGCAGCCGATGCAGGTGCTGGTGGTGATCGGTGCCTTGCTGATCATGGCGGCGGTCGAATTGTTCAACCGCAAGTCCATCTACGGCAAGGCCGTGGTGGCGACTTCCAATGACCGTGACGCTGCCGGCCTGATGGGCATCAACACCAGCATGGTGATCACGTTCTCCTATGCGCTGTCCTCGGCCACGGCGGCCTTTGCCGGCGTGCTGGTGGCCCCGCTGACCTTGACCGGCGCCACCATGGGGGCGGCGCTGGGTCTGAAGGCGTTTGCGGTGGCCATCATCGGCGGCCTGACCTCGGGCATGGGCGCCATCGTCGGCGGCCTGATCCTGGGCGTGGCCGAGACCGTGACCGGCTTCTACATCTCGACCGGCTACAAGGAAGTTCCGGGACTGGTACTGCTGCTGCTGGTACTGGCCGTCAAACCTGCAGGCCTGTTCGGCAAAACTGCGATCAAGAAGGTCTGAAGCGATGAACAAGAAAATCCTGCTGCTGTCCTTGCTGGGCATTGTCGCGCTGGGCGGCATTCCCATGGTGGTGCACAACCCGTATTACCTGCACCTGATCGAAACCATCCTCATCTATGCCATCCTGCTGTTCGGGCTGGACATCGTGGTCGGCTATACCGGCCAGGTCTCGCTGGGTCATGCCGGCCTGTTCGGTATTGGTTCCTACGCGGCCGGCGTGCTGTTCTTCAAGCTGGGCATGCCCATCTTCGTGACCATTCCGGCCGCCATCGCGGTAACCGCCGTGTTCGGTGCCATCCTGGCGCTGCCGGCCTTGCGCGTGACCGGTCCTTACCTGGCCATGGTCACGCTGGCATTCGGCACCATCATCCAGATCCTGATCAATGAAATGACCTTCCTCACCGAAGGTCCACTGGGCATCAAGCTGCACAAGCCCATGATCGGCGGCGAGAAGATGAGCGAAGTACAGTTCTTCTACCTGGTGGCGATCCTGATGGTGATCTCCATGATCGTGGTGCATCGCATCCTCAAGTCCAACCTGGGCCGTGCCTTCCAGGCCCTGCGTGACAGCCCGATCGCCTCGGACTGCATGGGCGTGTCGGTGTATCGCTACAAGGTGTATGCCTTCATCATCAGTGCCGCCCTGGCCGGTCTCTCGGGCGCTTTGTATGCCTATTCGGAAGAGTACATCTCCCCCAATACCTACAACTTCGAACTGACCATCCTGTTCCTGCTGGCAGTGATCATGGGTGGACGCAAGTCACGCATTGGTTCGCTCATCGGCGCGCTGATCGTGGTGATGCTGCCCAGCCTGTTGTCCGATATCGCGCTGTTCCGCCAGATCGCCACCGTGCTTGCGGTGATCGTGGTGGTGGGCGCAGGTGTGCAGCTGGCAAAGAAGACCAAAACCCTGCGCGGGGTGGCCGTGCCGGTGGTGGCGACCATTGCCATGGCGGCCTTCTCCTACAAGCTGGAAAACATCACCGACTGGCGTCTGACCATCTTCGGCTTGATGACCCTGTTCGTCGTGTATTACCTGCAGGATGGCATTGTCGGCTTCTGCCGTAGCCTGTTTGGTCGTGTGCTGACCAAACATGTGCCGGTGGCGCAGCAGATCGCCGGTGACAAGGAGCGTGCCGTCATCACGACCGATTCGGTCAAGGATGAAGGTGCAACCCTGCTGAAGGTCAACCAGATCCTGATGCAGTTCGGTGGTCTGAAGGCGCTCAACCGCGTGGACCTGGATGTGCGCAAGGGGACCGTGCATGGCCTGATCGGCCCCAATGGCTCCGGCAAGAGCACGATGATGAACGTGCTCACCGGTATCTATCGTCCCACCGATGGTGCGGTGGAATACGATGGTCGCCAGATCTCCGGCAATACGCCCTCGACCATCGCACTGGGCGGCGTGGCGCGGACCTTCCAGAACGTGCAGCTGTTCGGTGAAATGACCGCGACCGAAAACGTGCTGGTGGGCCTGCATCACACCTTCAACAGCAACGTGGTCGATGTGATGGTCAATACGCCGCGCTATGTGCGGGAAGAGCAGGCGGCCCGCGAGCGTGCGGCTGCCATCCTGGAGTTCGTCGGCCTGGCCAACCTGGCCAACGAAGAGGCGCGCAACCTGCCTTACGGCAAGCAGCGCCTGCTGGAGATCGGCCGCGCCCTGGGCCTGAACCCCAGCCTGTTGCTGCTGGACGAGCCGGCCGCCGGCCTGACCGCGCCCGACATCAAGGAACTCATTGCCATCATCCGCAAGATCCGCGAAGCCGGCATCACCATCATCCTGATCGAACACCACATGGACGTGGTCATGTCGATCTGCGATACCGTCACCGTGCTCGACTTCGGCCAGAAGATCGCCGAAGGCAAGCCGGCCCAGGTGCAAGCTGACCCCAAAGTCATCGAAGCCTACCTCGGCAGTGGCGCAGGCGATGCCCATGACAACACATCCAGCCCCGCGGGAGCCTGAACATGCTGACTATTTCCAATCTGCACGCCGCCTACGGCAAGGTCGAGGTGCTGCATGGCATTTCCATGGACGTGCCCAAGGGCAAGGTGGTGACCCTGATCGGCTCCAACGGTGCCGGCAAGACCACCACCATGCGCGCCATTTCCGGGATGATCAAACCGAAGGGCGGGGAAGTCACGCTTGGCGGCAAGAACATCACCGGCCTGGATTCGCACAAGATCGCCCGCTTCGGGCTGGCGCATTCGCCTGAAGGGCGGCGTGTCTTCGCCACCATGAGCGTGACCGACAACCTGCTGCTGGGCGCTTTCCCGCGCTTCACCCGGGCGCGTCCCAAGGGCGATATCGCGCACGACCTCGAACGCGCGCTGGAACTGTTCCCTCGCCTCAAGGAGCGCCAGACCCAGCTGGCCGGTACGCTCTCCGGCGGCGAGCAGCAGATGCTGGCCATGGCGCGCGCCGTGATGCTCAATCCCGAGGTGATCCTGCTGGACGAACCTTCGATGGGTCTGGCGCCCATCCTGGTCGATGAAGTCTTCCGCATCATCTCGCGCCTCAAGGAGCAGGGCGTGACCATGCTGCTGGTGGAGCAGTTCGCGGCGGCCGCCCTCAATGTTGCGGATTACGGCTATGTGTTGGAGAATGGCAAGATCTCCGTGCACGGACCCGCCGACAAGTTGCAGAACGACCCGGCGGTCAAGGCCGCCTACCTGGGCGGCGGCGCGCATCACTGATGAGCCGCAGTGGACCCGTCATCAGCCGTGCGCCTTGCGTGATACTTGGGCTCGCACATCGGGAAGGCTGATAGCGGGTCCGGTATATTAAGGGGGAGGCATACCCCTTGAAGACTGATTGAGGCGCACCTACCGGTGCGCCTTTTCTTTTGTGGCCGGGCTGGTGTGGCATCCGCTTCAGCAAGGCCGGGTGGAGGAGCAGAGATGTCGCAGCAGCAGAACGTCCGCATCGAGGTCGGGGGAGTGGCCTTGCACGCCAGTACCTGGGGCCAGCTTCATGCCGCGCGGCCGGCCATCGTTTTGTTGCACGATTCACTCGGGTCGGTTGCGCTGTGGCGCGATTTTCCGGCGCATCTGGCCGCGCGCAGCGCTTGCGCGGTAGTGGCCTATGACCGCTACGGCTTCGGTCAATCCACAGCCCGTACCGACCGCCTGTCTGCTGATTTCATTGCCGCCGAGGCCCGACCGTGGTTGCAGGCCGTGCTCCAGCAACTGGGGATAGGGCGGGCCATCCTGTTCGGCCATAGCGTGGGCGGCGGCATGGCCGTGGCGGCCGCCGCGCAGATGCCGCAGCAGATCGTGGGTGTGATCACCGAGTCGGCCCAGGCCTTCGTCGAAGACCGGACGCTGCAAGGAATACGCGCAGCCCGCATCGACTTTGCCGATCCGCAGCAAGTGGCCAGGCTGGCCAAATACCACGGTAACGATCTGCGACAGGCGCGCTGGGTGCTGGATGCCTGGATCGACACCTGGCTATCCCCGACCTTCGCCGACTGGAGCCTGGCGCCTGCGCTGACGCAGTTGCAGTGCCCGGTGCTGGCCCTGCACGGCGAGCACGACGAATACGGTACCCAGGCCCACCCGCAGATGATCGCCACGCTTGCTGCGGCTTTCCCGGGGCAGGGGCGCTACCAGATCCTGCCGCAATGCGCCCATGTTCCCCACCGGGAGCAGGAAGCAAAGGTGCTGCAGGCGATCTGCGACTTCCTGGCGGATCTCGACATTCCCACCGCCTGAGCCGCCGGATCGCGGCCTCATTCCGGCTGGTGTTCGCGCTGGTAGGAGCGCAGGCCGCGCAGATACATGATGCGCATGAAATAGGCTCGGGAGCGGTAGGTTTGCTTCGCCAGGAGGTCGGCCTCGGCAAATTCGGCCTCAGTAAGTCGAAAATTCACCAGACGTGACGCTCCATTTGCAGGCATGCGTTCGCTTTGTTGCTTGGGTGCCATAAGATGTCTCCTCGCTGTTGGGCTGAAAGCAACATTCTAGGAGAGGTGCCTTTCACATGTCATCGAATAAAAGTGAATATTTGACAATACTTGGTGATCGTCTTGCCAAGGAACGCGGGCGCTGCGGCCACACCCAGAAATCGGTGGCCGACCAGCTCGACATCACTGCGCGCACGCAGATCAAGTACGAGATCGGGGAGACTGCCCCCGATGCCTACTACCTGCATGGCCTGGACCAGATCGGGATCGATATCACCTATGTCCTGACCGGGGTGCGCGGCGCGGTACCCACACCGGAGGAAAGCGAACTGCTTTCCTGCTTCCGTGGCGTGGATGCTTCCATGCGCCATGCACTGATCCATCTGTTGACCGGCATGGCGCAGATGAGCAAGGCCGCCAGGAAGAAACGCGATTTCTTCGCCGCCGATGAGGTCAAGCGCATGCGCCCCGGCAGGCCGCGCAAGCTGCCCATCGGGAGTGAGTCGCAATCCCGGGCCGGGTCTCCCGGCGGCGCCGACGACCCGGGCGATGCAGACGACAGGCAGGGGCGCTGAGGAGCACGATCGTCGATAATCGTTAGCCGGGCGGGGAGGGCGGGGGATGGCGACAGCCCTGAAAGAGGCTGGGCCGGAAAACAAAAAAGCACCACGATTGCTCGTGGTGCTTTTCGTATTTGGTGGGGCGTCACAGATTCGAACTGTGGACCTACGGATTAAGAGTCCGCTGCTCTACCAGCTGAGCTAACGCCCCCTGGGTGTTCCTGTGGGTACAGGTCGACCTGGAAGTGAAAAAGGCCTCGATGCAAGAGGCCTTTTGAAATTTTGGTGGGGCGTCACAGATTCGAACTGTGGACCTACGGATTAAGAGTCCGCTGCTCTACCAGCTGAGCTAACGCCCCGTTGCTGCACTTCTTTGTTGCTTCAGTGCTGCAAGAGAGAGCGCATTATAGGAGGGGGTATGGGTGAGTGCAAGCATTTTTTGGGGAAAAGATAAAAATATTTTATCCCGTCTGGGCTGTGGGGCTATTGCTCCGGCGTTTCTGTTGTGAATTGCGCTCATCCATCCCGCTGAGTCGATCGATGTTACCGGCTGCAGCGCATCATTCGGCCGCCTTGATGCCGTTCACCCAGGATTTCGCCGGCAGCCTGGTCTGCGTTTCGATCAAGGCGGCTCGCGCATACAGTTCGGGAAAATCAAACGCGACCGGTCCCTTGAACGCCAGCGCCACCACATTGCCATCGTGAACTTCCGGCAGCGACACCACCGTATCGAAGGCGAACTCCATGGCCCGCAGATTCTTGGCATAGCTGGGGTGATCGCCAAAGAGGTTGACCGTCATGACGCCACCCGGCGCCAGGCTGTCGTAGCAGGCCTGGTAGAACTCCGGACTATCCAGTACCGGCCCGCGCGCGGTGGCGTCGTAGAGATCGACCTGCAGGGCATCGATGATGCCGTGACCAGCGGCGTGCAGGATGAAGTCCATGGCATCGCTCTCGATGATCATCAGGCGTTCGTCCGGTTCGGGTAGCTTGAACATGCTGTGACAGATCGCAATCACCGCCGGGTTCAATTCCACCGCCGTCACCTGCGCCTGCGGAAACTGGCGGTAGCTGAACTTGGTCAGCGCGCCCGTACCCAGCCCCAGTTGCACGATGTGGCGCGGATCGCGATGGAACAGCATCCAGGCCATCATCTGCTGGGCATATTCCAGTTCGATCCAGTCCGGCTTGCGGATGCGCATGGCGCCCTGTACCCATTCGGTCCCGAAGTGCAGATAGCGCACGCCCTCCAGTTCGGAGAGCGTGACCGGTGCGTATTTGGGCTTGCGCGGCTTGTTGCTGTCGGCGTCCAGTTGTTGACGGCGGCGATGGGGACCTGCCTTGGTATTGGCCTGGGCCTCGATGGATTTTCTTTTGATGAGCATTTTCGATAGGAATCTGGTGCGGCATCCCGAAGAGAAGGGCATGCCAATGGATGCCGAATGATACCTTGCCTGGCCGATGCCAAGCGCCTTGCCTGCAATTGCCGCATATCGACATGCGGATTCATTCCTTCTTCCTGGCCTGGCTACATGTGAGGATGCAGACCTCATCATTTTCGGAGTCACCATGCATTTCGCTGCATCCATCAAGCGCATCGCGGCCGTTGCTGCGCTGGCCCTGGCGGTCACGCCCCATCTGGCGTACGCCCAGGACAAGACCAAGATCAAGGTCGGCATCTCGGTCGGCAGCGCCGAGGCCATCTTCGATGTGGTCAAGAAAGTCGCCGCCCGCGATGGACTGGAGATCCAGACCGTGGTCTTCAGTGACTACCTGCAGCCCAATGCGGCACTGGCAGCGGGTGACCTTGACGCCAATGCCTTCCAGCATCGTCCCTACCTGGAAAGCCAGATCGCCGCGCGCGGCTACAAGATCGTGCCGGTCGGTCTGACCATCACCGCGCCGCTGGGCATCTATTCGCGCAAGGTCAAGTCGGTCGACCAACTGCCCAACGGCGCCAACATCGGTATCCAGAACGACCCCTCCAACGGCAACCGCGCCCTGCTGCTGTTGCAGAAGGCCGGCCTGATCAAGCTCAAGCCGGGCGTGGGTGAAAACGGCGTCAACGCCACGCCGCTGGACATCATCGACAATCCCCGCAAGCTCAAGCTGATCGAACTGGACGCCGCGCAACTCCCGCGCTCGCTGGACGACCTGGCCGCAGCCTCGATCAATAACGACTACGCCTACAAGGCCGGGCTGTCGCTGCAGAAGGACACCATCGCCGTCGAAGACCCGCGCGGCCGCTACGCCAACATCATCGCCACCCGTGCCGAAGATCAGGACAAGCCCTGGGCCAGGAAACTGGTGCAGGCCTACCACTCCGAGGAAGTGCGCAAGTTCATCGAGACCGAATTCAAGGGCTCGCTGGTCCCCGCCTTCTGAGCCAGGCGGCAAGCAGGAGTCGAACCGCCCTTCGGGGCGGGTTTTTCATGCCAACCGCGCCGGCCTCCATTACACTGCCGGCATGATCAAGAATCTCATCCTCTGCCTGAAGCTGGCCATCGTCTTCGGTGCCATCGTGTTTTTCGCGAAGGCCTTGCAGTATCTGATTTTCAATGGCGGCCTGTCGGGCGAGTTCTACGATTACCTGTTCTTCCGGAAGTGACCGTCGGGTGCGGGCGCTACAAAGGACCAGCAGTCCTCAAGCGGATCCGCTCAATGCATCGCGCCAGCGCTGCAGCTTCTGCGCATACGCCAGCGCCGCATAGGCCGGGCTGCTGGACGGCAACAGGGCGATCCGATACCGCTGTGCGTGCGACCCCAGGGCCGCCAGTCCCAGCTTGGCCGCCGTCCCGCCATTGAAGGCAATCGTGCGCAATTGCGGCAAGGTGGTCAGCAGCGCCTGCAGGTCGTTCTGGGAGTGATCGCGGATAGCGCTGTCCAGGCTGCCCAGCCGCCGCGCATTGGCGATCACGTCCCACAGGCCGATGCGGTGTTCCAGCAGCGTCGCCAGCCGGGCTTCATAGGCCATCCCATACAAATCGGCCCCGATCACCTCGCCCACCAGGCGCCAGAACGCATTGCGCGGATGGCCATAATACTGGTGCAGGGCCAGCGAGGCGGCACCAGGCAGGCTGCCCAGGATCAGGGTGTGCGTGTCCTGCGCCACCACTGGTGGAAAGCTCGCCAGCAGCGGATCGCTGGCGGTGAAGGCCACCGGCGCGTGGAGAGCGTTGCAGGACTCCGCGACCGATGCCGGGGTCAAGCCGGCAGCGCGCCGGGCGGTTTTGCGGTCGGGCATGATGGCGTCTGGATGAAAAGAATTTCAGCAAGCGCCGCACTCATCTGAACGCGGCACAATGACCGGCGGCTGCAGATGCCGCGCGCTTGCGGCAAAATGCACATCTTAGCGTAATCATCCCCCGGGCCAGCGTGTTCGGGCATTTCATCCAAGGGAGACAGGACATGACAGAAAAGGTCATCATCGTCACGGGCGGCAGCCGTGGCATCGGTGCGGCAACCGCCTTGCTGGCGGGGCAGCGCGGCTATGCGGTATGCGTCAACTATGTCAGCAACCGTGACGCCGCCGAATCGGTGGCCGAACGCATCCGCACCGCCGGTGGCCGCGCCATCACGGTGGCCGGTGATGTGTCCCGCGAGGAGGACGTGCTGCGGCTCTATGCCACGGTTGATGAGCAGCTCGGTCGCGTGAGCGCTCTCGTCAATAATGCCGGCATCCTGGAGCACCAGTCCCGCCTGGAAGACATGAGCGCCGAGCGTATCACCCGCGTGCTGGTCGCCAATGTCACCGGCAGCCTCTTGTGCGCGCGCGAAGCGGTCAAGCGCATGTCCACCCGCCATGGTGGCCAGGGTGGCGCCATCGTCAACCTCTCGTCGATGGCGGCCAAGCTGGGCGGGCCGGGCGAGTATGTCGACTATGCCGCCTCCAAGGGGGCCATCGACGCCTTCACCATCGGTCTGTCCAAGGAAGTGGCGGGCGAGGGCATTCGCGTCAATGGTGTGCGCCCGGGCCTGATCTATACCGACATCCATGCCAGCGGCGGCGAAGCCGGCCGGGTCGATCGTCTCAAGGACGCCGTCCCGATGAAACGCGGCGGCACCGCCGAGGAAGTCGCCAATGCTATCCTCTGGCTGCTCTCGGACGAGGCCTCCTACGCCACCGGGACCTTCATCGACGTTTCCGGCGGCCGTTGAGGCAGGGCGCTTTCATTTCCAGCGGAGAGCCAGCATGGACAGCATGATTTCACCCCGTCGCATCGATGAACTGCTGGCCCGCTACGGCGAGCACCACCGGCACCCCATGAACGAACTGATCCACTGCGTCTGCGTACCGGCCATCGTGTTTGCGGTGCTGGGTCTGTGCTGGCTCATCTCGCCAGCGGTAGCACTGCTGATCGCGGCCGGTGCCCTGGCTTACTACCTGCGCCTGTCGCCACCGTTGGCCGTGGGCATGCTGGCCATGTCGGCGCTGATGCTGGTCGTGCTGGCGCGCTTGCCTGCGGGCGCGGTGCTGCCGGTATCCATCGTGGTCTTCGTGCTGGCCTGGATCGGTCAGTTCGTCGGCCACCGGATCGAAGGGCGCAAGCCCTCCTTCTTCCAGGATCTGCGCTTCCTCCTGATCGGGCCGCTGTTTGTACTGGCCTTCCTCTATCGGCGCTGGCATATCCCATACTGAACTGAAGCAGGATGACCGTGGCATTTCCGGATCGGGCGCGCTTTGTATTAAGATGTCGCAGATGGACGGTATCGACCGCTGACGCGCATTCATGGCGTCTTTGCGAGGATGCATGCCATTCCCACGCTGCCCGGAGACGGGCCAAAATTTCAGTTGGAGTGTTTTTGTTATGAAGAAATTGCTTGTGATCGCAGCCCTGGGTTCCCTGGTGGCCGGCTGCGCAGTGACCCCCAATTCGGCCAGTGTGTACAACACCCGCCAGGCACAGGGTGAGCAAACCGTGCGCATGGGCGTGGTCGAATCGATCCGCAACGTGACCATCGACAAGGGCTCCAGCGGCATCGGCACCCTCGGTGGCGCCGCGCTGGGCGGCATTGCAGCAGGTTCCAACATCGGTGGCGGCAATGGCGCCCTGGCCGCAGGCATTGTCGGCGCCCTCGCCGGCGGCGTACTGGGCAACCAGGCCGAAGCCCACCTGAACAACCGTCCCGGCCTGGAAATCACCGTGCGCCTGGACAATGGCGAACTGCGTGCCATCACCCAGGATGCCGACGAGCCGTTCCGTGTCGGCGAGCGCGTGCGCCTGCTCTCCAACGGCCGTACCACCCGCGTGACCCACTGATCGGCGTCACCGCACCAGAAAAAGCAGGGCTGCGGTCCTGCTTTTTTTGTCCTTGTTCAGTTCAGGAGCAAGCCCGCGTCAACCAAGCTTGTCTGTCCATCCGATATAGCCGGTGCATGCGATACGGGTGATTCACGGGCAGCCGTGGGTGCAGGAAGTCATCCTGCACGTCCGTATGCATTCCCAGCCTTTGCATTACCGCCAGCGAGCGCAGGTTCGCCGGGATCGTGAATGCCACGATCTGGGATAAGTGCAGTGCCTGGAACCCGTAATCGAAGGCACAATGCGCTGCCTCACTCACATAACCCTTTCCCCATAACGCCGGCGCCAATCGCCAGGCGATTTCCACGGCCGGGGTGAAATGCGCCTCAAATCCTACATGCATCAAGCCCACGATCCCTGCGAACTCAGCCACGTCCGGTATTTCCAGCGCCCATGGGCCGAAGCCGTGCATGTCGAAATGCGCTTCGATGCGATCCGCCAATGCATCGCTCTCCGAGCGCGTCAGCGGAGCCGGGAAATGCTGCATGGCCACGGGATCAGCATTGAGCTCTGCCAATGGCCCTCGATCATCCGGTCGCCACTGACGTAACAGTACACGTGGTCCCCTCAGCAGGGCGTTTTCAGGAGTTCGCCGCATCCCCATCCTCCGGCTTGGATTTCAGCTTCAGCAGCCACATGTAGATCACCGTCTCCAGCAGCGCCACCGTGCTGCCGATGATGACTTCGCCCACCCGCATCAGCGCCAGGTGCAATTCCTGGCTCAGCCCCTGGCCGGTGAAGGCCGCCGACAGCAGGATCACCACGGTCGCCGGACCCAGCCGCCAGTTGCTGGGATAGTTCTGCAGCAGCATGGCCACCACCACGGCCGCCGTCAGCGCCACCAGCATCGCCAGGAAGGTCGGGCCGAACACCACCAGTGCGATGCACGAGACGATGCAGCCGGAAATGGTATTGATCAGCCGCGCCCGGAAATTGGCCTTGGCCACCGTCATGTCCGGTTCGGTGACGATGATCAGCGAGATCATGGCCCAGTAGGGTTCAGCGATGCCCAGGGCGCGCAATCCGTACCACAGGATCAGGCAGCCGGAGAGGATCTTGACCAGGTAGGCCAGGGCATTCTTGCGGGGATTGATGAAGTGCAATTCCATGGAAACGGGTGGGAGCAGGGGAGGGGCGACTGGATGGGGGCGATGTTAACCATGCATGGACAACCCGGCAAGCCTCCATGCAAAAACGCCGCCGCCTCCGGAGTGACCGGCGCGCGGCGGCGTTTCTGGCGCAGGCACCCGAACCCGGGCGCCAGCCAGCTACGGCTTACTTGCCAGCCATGGCCAGCAGCATGTCGTTGGTACGCTTGACGAAGCTGGCCGGATCAGCCAGGGCGCCACCCTCGGCCAGCAGGGCCTGGTCGTACAGGATGTGCGACCAGTCGTCGAAGCGCGCCTCTTCATACTTCAGGCGCTGCACCAGCGGGTGGTCCGGATTGATTTCCAGGGTCGGCTTGGAGTCCGGTGCGGCCTGGCCAGCGGCCTTGAGCATGCGCACCAGGTTGCCCGACAGTTCGTTCTCATCAGCCACCAGGCAAGCCGGGGAGTCGGTCAGGCGGAAGGTCACGCGCACGTCCTTGGCCTTGTCGGCCAGGGCGGTCTTCATCTTCTCCACCAGGTCCTTGTACTCGGCCTGGGTCTCTTCGTGCTGCTTCTTCTCGGCTTCGTTTTCCAGCTGGCCCAGATCCAGACCGCCCTTGGCCACCGAGGCCAGTTCCTTGCCTTCGAACTCGGTCAGGAAGGACAGCATCCACTCGTCCACGCGGTCGGTCAGCAGCAGCACTTCCACGCCCTTCTTGCGGAAGATTTCCAGGTGCGGGCTGTTCTTGGCCGCCTGGAAGGTCTCGGCGGTGACGTAATAGATCTTGTCCTGGCCTTCCTTCATGCGGCCCAGATAATCGGCCAGCGAGACGTTCTGCACCTCGCTGTCGTTGTGGGTCGAGGCAAAGCGCAGCAGCTTGGCGATGCGCTCCTTGTTGGCCGCATCTTCGCCGATGCCTTCCTTGAGCACCTGGCCGAACTCGGTCCAGAAGGTGGCGTACTTGTCCTTCTGCGCCTGGTCCTCGCTGTTGGCCAGCTCTTCCAGCAGGCCCAGCACGCGCTTGGCCGAGCCGTCCCGAATGGCGCGCACATCGCGCGATTCCTGCAGGATTTCGCGCGAGACGTTCAGCGGCAGGTCGGCCGAATCGATCACGCCCTTGACGAAGCGCAGGTAGACCGGCATCAGCTGCTCGGCGTCATCCATGATGAACACGCGCTTCACATACAGCTTGATGCCGCCGCGCTTGTTGCGGTCCCACAGGTCGAACGGGGCGCGCGCCGGGATGTACAGCAGCTGCGTATATTCGCTGCGGCCCTCGACCCGGTTGTGGGTGTAGGCCAGCGGCGCGCCGAAGTCGTGCGAGACGTGCTTGTAGAACTCTTCATATTGTTCCGGCGTAATCTCGGACTTGCTGCGGCTCCACAGGGCACTGGCCTGGTTCACGGTCTCCAGTTCGTCCTTCTGCACGGTTTCCTTCTTTTCCTCGTCCCATTCTTCCTTGTGCATCTGGATGGGCAGCGAGATGTGGTCGGAATACTTGCGGATGATGGACTTGAGCTGCCACGCGGAGAGGAATTCATCTTCGCCTTCGCGCAGGTGCAGGATGATGTCGGTACCGCGGCCCGGCTTGTCGATCTGCTCGATGGAGAAATCGCCCGCGCCCTCGGATTCCCAGCGTACACCCTCGGAGGCCGGGGTGCCGGCACGGCGCGTCTCGACCGTGATGCGGTCGGCGATGATGAAGCCGGAATAGAAGCCCACGCCGAACTGGCCGATCAGGGCCGCGTCTTTCTGCTGGTCACCCGACAGGCGCGAGAAGAATTCCTTGGTGCCGGACTTGGCGATGGTGCCCAGGTGGGAGATGGCTTCCTCACGGTTCATGCCGATGCCGTTGTCGGAAATGGTGATGGTGCGTGCGGCCTTGTCGAAGCTGATCCTGATCTTCAGTTCCGGGTCGTCTTCGTACAGGCCGGCGTTGTTGATGGCCTCGAAGCGCAGCTTGTCGGCCGCATCGGAGGCGTTGGAGACCAGCTCGCGCAGGAAGATTTCCTTGTTGGAATACAGCGAGTGGATCATCAACTGCAGCAGCTGTTTGACTTCGGCCTGGAAGCCCATGGTCTGTTTTTCGGATGCCATGTTTGTGTCCTTATTGAAGAGATGGATGAGTTGAATAGAGTAGGTCAATTGCCTGTTGCCAGGATATAGGGGGAGACTTGTGGTTTTTCAACCGCATTTTTTGGCGGTTTTTGTCAGCTTTACCTGGAATGAGGAAGTTTCTGATAGCACCCCGGCAACAAGCTGCCCATAATTCGACTTATTAATATTTATCAAGTCAATTGAAATTAAACGATTTTTCCCCGCTGTTTGTAATTGAGTTGCAATCCGCCGGTGATAAAATTGGCTTAACAAAATGGTAATAATTTTCCTTTCTGCCCACTGCGGTGGGAGGGCAGATGGGCAGACAGATGGGCAGGCCGGGGCGCTCAAAGAAAAAGAATAGCGGCCCCCCGCTTGATGAACGGAATCGCCGGTTGGCCGGCGATTTTTCCTAGGGTGATGTTGGGGCAGGGGCGGCCGGTGGGATACCGGCTGATCGCGTTGATGAGAGTTTTCAAAACCAAGCGTTTCATACTCGCAGTTTCATTCGGCCTGGCCGCGCATCAAGCGGCGCCGGCGGCGGACAACCCGCCGCCTCCGGGCGAGCCGCCGGCACCGTCACGGGCCGCAGCGGTGCCAGCACCGGCGCAGAATCCGCCCGGCGCCCTGGACGCACCGCCCCAGATCCGCCTGGGTGCCGACCCGGCCGGTCCATCGATGGCCGACTACCGCCTGCCGGCCTTGCCGGCCGATACCCCGGCGCCCACCGCGCAGGATGAGATCCTGTTGCTGCTGCGCCAGTCCGATCCGGCCTTTTCCGGCAATCTCATCGCGCTGCCGCAGATCAGCATCGTCACCGAGGGCGAGGTGGTCCCCGACCTGACCCTGCGCAGCGTGCTCGACCTGGCCCTCCACAACAGCTACAGCTATGCCGCCACCGCGGCCCAGGCCGACCAGGCGCGCTACGCCTCCCGGGCCACGGCCGGTCAGATGGGGCCGACCCTGGATCTGCGGGCGCAGAAGGGCAACGAGTATTCCTCGCCTTCCTCCGTGCTCGACCCGGTCACCGGCGTGGTGCAGCGTGCGAACTACCACAAGCGCTGGGATGTCACCCTGATCGGCCGCCAGCCCATCTTCGCGCCGGGCTCCTACTACGACTACCGCAAGTCCAGCTCGCTGGCCGATGCCGCCGACCTGCGTCGCGACGATGCCCGCGAAACCCTGTACTACAACGCCATCAAGGCCTACTACGACGTCATGCGCGCGTACGCCTCGCTGTCGTTCGCGCGCAGCTATTCGCAGCGCATGAGCGCCTTGCTGGATTACATGAACAAGCGCCTGGAAGGCGGTGGTGCCAGCCGCATCGATTTCGAACGGGTGCGCGGCCGCTCGCTGACGGCGCAGTCAGCCGTGGCCGAGGCCGAGGGCGCGCTGGAAAGCGCCATGGTGAGCCTGAACCAGATCACCGGCCGCAAGATCGAGCAGCTGGAAGTGCCCGACCACATGATGCCGGTGGTGCCGGACAGCTCCAAGCTGGCCCTGCAGGATGTCTACGAGACCAACCCCGGCGTGCGCGCAGCGCGACGCGACGTGGATGCCGCCAACCAGGAGCTGAAATCGGCGCGCGCCAAGTTCTCGCCGACCCTGGCCCTGGAATGGACGCAGATCAAGAGCCGAGGCGTAGGCGGGGCCATCGATACCACCACCAATACCCTGCAGCAGACAACCGACCGCCGCCTGATGCTGGTGATGTCGATGAACCTGCTCAATGGCGGCTCCGACGTCTACTACACCAAGCAGGCCGGCGCCAAGTACGTGGAAAAAAGCAATACCGCGCTGGATCTGGAACGCAAATTGCGTGAGCAGATCGAGATCAACTACCGCACCCTGGGCGCGGTGAGAAAACGTATGGAAATCTCGCGCCAGGCCTATCTGACCAACGCCAACGTGGCCGACGTCTTCCTGGAACAGCTCTCCACCGGCAGCAAGCAGTTGCTCGACGTGCTGGACGCCTACCAGCAGGCCTACCAGGCGCGCATGGATTTCGCCAACCTGCTGTTCCAGCAGGCCGATATCAGCTACCAGATCCTGCGCAATACCGGTCGTGCATCGGCGCTGGAAACCCTGCCCGCAAGGGCAGCGAAATAGGACGGGGAAGACATGGAGAGTGGAAGGGAACAGAATTTCTGGCCGGGCTTCGTGGACGCGCTGTCCAACGTGGTGCTGGTGATGATCTTCGTGGTGGTGGTGTTCGTGGTCACCTTGTTCTATTACTCGCAGAAGCTGGCCCAGACCAAGGTCAGCAAGCTGATCTCGCAGACCCAGAGCCAGGTGCAGCGCGAGGTCAAGTCGTCCCGCAACGATGCCGCGGCCGCCGAGGCCAGTGCTGCCGAGCGTCAGAACGGCAGCGCGACGGATGCTGCCAGCACCGCCAGCGCCAGTGCCGCCGCCAGCGCCGCCGAGACCCCCGGCGAGCGTGAGAAGGCCAGGGAAATCGAACAGCTCAAGCGTGAAGTGGCGAGTCTGAAGGCTAAGCTGTCCGCGCCGCCGCTGCAGTCGGACAATGGCAGCCTGCGCAGCAGTGCCGCGCCGTCCAGCCCCAATGCCATCCAGGTCAAGACCGAACCCAACGACAAGGAAGTGGCGCCAGGCCTGCGTATCGACGCCAGCGAAAAGGCGGTCACCCTCAATTTCGACGCCGACTCGACGCAACTCAACGAGGAGGGCGGCAAGGCCCTCGACAAGAGCATCGGCGACTGGATCCGGCGGGTCAAGTCCAGTCAGGGCAAGATCGTGGTCACCGGCGTCATCGGTAGCGGCAGCTACAGCGAAAGCCGGCGCCGTGCCTACTACCGCACCGTCGCCGTGCGCAATTACCTCATCGATGCCGGGGTCGACAAGGAACGCGTGATCAGTCGCGTGGCCACCGACCAGAACGGCAGCGGCAACGACGCCCGCGTGGTCGTGCAATATCAGGCCTCGGCAAAATGACGCTCTCGCTCAAGCCCGGCGCCGACCACGGGATTGCCTCCCGCGGCAAGGGCTTCATGCGCCGCGTGGCGCCGCGCCTGGACCGCCGCCTGGGCCAGCTGCACGCCATGCCGCGCCCGCGCCTGGCGGTCCTGGCCTGCGCGCTGCTGCTGGCCCTGCTGGTGGTCTGGTCCATCCTGGCGCCGATCGACATGGTGGTGCGCGGCAGCGGGCGCATCGTCGCTTCCGAACATAACCAGGTGATCCAGCATCTGGAGGGTGGCATCGTCTCGGCCATCCTGGTGCGCGAAGGCGCGGTGGTCAAGAAGGGCCAGACCCTGATCTCCATTGCCGACGTGCGCGCCAATGCCGACCTTGGCGAAGGCCGTGTGAAAATACTCGGCCTGCGTGCCAGGGTGGCGCGGCTCTCGGCCGAAGCCTCCGGCGCGGCCAGCCTGCAGATGCCGGCCGACCTCGAGCGTGATGACCCGGCCGTGCAGAGCGAGCAGGCCGCCTTCGCCGCCCGCGCCGCCAAGCTGACGCAGGAAATGTCGGTGCTGCGCGAACAGGCCGCCCAGCGCCAGGCCGAACTGGGCGAGGCCGTGAGCCGCCAGAAAAGCCAGGCCACCGAGGTCGACCTGGCGCAGCGCCAATACAAGCTGATCCACAACATGCTGGAGCGCAATGCCGCCTCCCAGCTGGAAGACATCCAGGCCGCAGCCCGCGTGCAGGACGCGCAAAGTCGTCTGGCTGCCACCGATGCCATGATCCCACGCCTGAAGGCGGCCATCGCCGAATCCCAGGCCAAGATGGGCGAAGCCTCCTCGCGCTTCCGCTCTGATGCCCGTACCGACCTGACCGCCACCGAAAACGAACTGGCGCGGCTGCAGGAAGAAATCAAGTCGCGCAACGACCGTGTCTCCCGTTCCGAAGTCAAGGCGCCCATGGATGGCGTGGTCAACCGCGTCATGATCAATACCGTGGGCGGGGTGGTGCGCCCGGGCGACCCCATCATCGAGATGACCCCCAGCGACGACAAGCTGGTCATCGAAGCCCGCATCTCCCCGACCGACCGTGCCGAACTGGTCACCGGCGCCCGGGCGCGGGTCAAGGTCTCGGCCTATGACTACGGGGTCTATGGCGCCATGGAAGGCGTGGTCACCGAGATCAGCGCCGATACCGTGCCCGACGAGAACAACCAGCGCGGCGAACGCAGCTATCGCATCAAGATCGCCGTGCAGCGCGGCGACAGTGCCTTGCAGCGCAAGCTGGACCTGATGCCCGGCATGACCGCCAGCGCCGACATCATCGTCGGTCGCCGTACCGTCTGGCAGTACCTGATGTCGCCCCTGTCACGCTTCGGCCAGGGTGCCCTGCGGGAGCCGCGATGACTGTCGTGCACCACCTGCAAGCCCGGTTTCACCGGTCGCACACGCCCACCCCGATGGGTGATGCGACCGTTGACGTTTTCTGCACCATCCACATCCCTTGCGTTCTTTTCTCCGGAACCTCGCACGTATGAAAAACCTTCGCCAGTTCTATGCACTTGCCGCCATCCCGACGCTCCTGCTGCTGTTGGGCGCCTTCCTGTTCCGGGGCTTCGTGGGGCATGCCATCCAGATCAACCCCTTCCTGAACCTGTTCATCATCGCCGTGGCACTGTTCGGGATTGGCCTGATCGGCTATAACCTGTACCGCGTCAACTGGGAATACGACAAGCTGATGCAGTTCTATGACCGCACCAAGGCCGGCGAATCCATGGAGAGCCTGGTCAAGGCGCCCGAGTTCGCGGGCACCGAGATCGGTCAGGTGCTGGTCAGCGTGGCTAGCACCAAGGGTCGGCTGACCTCGCGTATCGAACAGGAAACCATCGAAGGTTCGCTGCACGACCTGCGCGCCCACCTCGAAGCCAAGACCGAGTTCCCGCAATTCCTGACCGGCTTCATGATCGCGCTGGGCCTGCTGGGGACCTTCATCGGCCTGCTCGAAACCCTGGTCAGCACGGCTGCCCTGATCGACGGCTTTGGCAAGGCCAGTACCGCCGGCGACATGGATGCCTCTTTCATGCACCTGGTGGCCGACCTGCAGAAACCGCTGGCCTCGATGGGTACCGCCTTTTCTGCCTCGATGTTCGGCCTGATCGGTTCGCTGGCGCTGGGCCTGACCCTCACGCCGCTGCGCGCGGCCAGCAAGAAGCTGGTGAGCCGTGCTCGCGAATGCATCAGCGACATGGTGCAACACGTGGTGCACGACGCCACCGGTCCGGCCGCCACCCAACGCCAGGGCGTCTCCGAATCCTTCCTGGCCGAATTCCTGCAAGACCTGATGATCCTGCAGCGCGAATCCATCATGGCCGCCCGCAACAGCTCGGAAGCCTCGCTGCAGGCCGGTATCAAGCTCGAAGGCCTGAACGACCGCCTGAACAATATCGTCCAGCTCTTCAACGACAGCATGGAAGAATCGCGCAGCCTGCGCCAGCTGGTGGCATTCGGCCCACGCATGCATGAAACCGCGCAGCAGACCCTGGAAGAGATCCGCAATGTCGGTCAGCTGATCAATACCAAGATCACCTCGGCGCGCGATCTCTCGGACAGCCTGTCCTCGCTGGAAGAGCGCCTCTCCGTCAACGGCGACATCGCCAACCGCACCTTCGAAGTGCTGCCGCAGATCGTCACTACCATCCAGACCGGCCAGCTGGCCCTGTCCTCGGCCCTGACCTCATTGCAGGCGCAACAGGGTGAAATCTTCAACATGAACGAGAAGAACGCGCAGAACATCGCGCAGCTGCCGGCACTGCTCAACCAGATCTCGGTGCGTCTGGCCGACGAGATGGGCGCCATCCAGTACCAGGGCGAACTGCAGGCCACGGTCGCAGCACGCCTGAACGAACTGGGCAACACCATCGGCGAGAACTCCAGCAACATGGCGCGCGATGCGCTGTCGGCACGTCAGTTGCAGATCGACCTGGCCAAGCACATGGCGACCCAGAACGATCGCGTCAAGAACCTGGGCGCCATCCCGCAATCGCTGACCTCCATCACCGAAGCCCTGATGCGCCAGAACATCAACTGGCAGACCGTCATCGACGAAATGCGCAGCGGTCGCCAGACCATGGTCAAGGACCTGCGTCTGGAACTGCGCGAAGCGATCCGCGAAATCACCACCGCCAATCGCGGCGGCCAGGCCTGAGCGCGGCATAAGGGAATCCTCACCGCATCATGAACGCCAGCGAACAGGTCCACATCGACCAGCCGCAAGTCCTGCAGGACCTGCGGCAGGATCCCAGCTACCTGTCGCTGCTGCGCGCCTATGGCAGCCGCTTCGTAGAGATCATCGTGGCCGGGGTGCTGGTCAATCTGCTGGGCCTGCTCATGCCGCTGTATTCGCGGTTGATCTACGACAAGGTGCTGGGCAACCATATTCCCGAAACGCTGTGGGCGCTGACCCTGGGGATGCTGCTGTTCATGGCGCTGGAGATGGTGTTGCGCATCATCCGCGTGTACTACACCGAGCAGCTGGCCGGGCGCTTCGATACCGAGTTCGACGAAGTCTCGGCACGCCGCCTGCTCACGGCCAAGGTCCAGGCCCCGGTGGGGGTGGTACTGGCGCGCTACCGCGACCTGTCGGCCGCACGCGACCTGCTGTCCTCCAACTACATGCTGCTGCTGGTGGATCTGCCTTTCATGCTGCTCTACCTGGTGGTGCTGGGCCTGATCGGCGGCCATATGGTGTGGGTGCTGCTGGTGGGCGGGGCCGTGCTGGTCGGTCTGCAACTGCTGCTCAAGGTGCCGGCCAACGACTATGCCAATGCCGCCATGAAGGCCGGTGCCGGCAAGGTCGACAAGCTGGCCAGTATCGTCTACGGCATGGAAACCTTGAAGACCACGCCGCTGCAGGACCGCCTGCTGCGCAGCTTCCTCATCGATGCGGCGGCCAATGCCGTGGCCCAGGCCAAGAGCCGTTTCTGGATGAATACCGGCTATGCCGTCTCCAGCGTGGGCTATACCTTCATCGCGGTCGCCACCCTGGTGGTGGGCGTGTATCTGGTGGAAGACAACCTGCTGACGGTGGGCGCGCTGATCGCCTGTTCGCTGTTGATCAGCCGCGCCACCACGGTGCTGTC
>NZ_DASQOH010000030.1:0-45379 GCF_035644555.1 Herbaspirillum sp. | reverse complement strand
CATAGTGATCCGGTGGTTCTGTATGGAAGGGCCATCGCTCAACGGATAAAAGGTACTCTGGGGATAACAGGCTGATTCCTCCCAAGAGTTCATATCGACGGGGGAGTTTGGCACCTCGATGTCGGCTCATCACATCCTGGGGCTGTAGCCGGTCCCAAGGGTATGGCTGTTCGCCATTTAAAGTGGTACGTGAGCTGGGTTTAAAACGTCGTGAGACAGTTTGGTCCCTATCTGCCGTGGGCGTTGGAAGTTTGAAGGGGGCTGCTCCTAGTACGAGAGGACCGGAGTGGACGAACCTCTGGTGTATCGGTTGTCACGCCAGTGGCATTGCCGAGTAGCTAAGTTCGGAAGAGATAACCGCTGAAAGCATCTAAGCGGGAAACTCGCCTTGAGATGAGACTTCCCGGGAACTAGATTCCCCTAAAGGGTCGTTCGAGACCAGGACGTTGATAGGTCAGGTGTGGAAGCGCAGTAATGCGTTAAGCTAACTGATACTAATTGCCCGTGCGGCTTGTTCCTATAACATTAGCTCTGTTATAGACAAGTTGAGCATATATTGTGTTTGCCCTAGTGCATCACACCCCAGAATCTAATTACTTCTTCCAGTTTGAGTTGCTTGCTGCTCCGTTCGAGAGCAAGGAACTATACAAGTTATGCCTGATGACTATAGCAAGTTGGTACCACCCCTTCCCATCCCGAACAGGACCGTGAAACGACTTCGCGCCGATGATAGTGCTGCAACCAGTGTGAAAGTAGGTCATCGTCAGGCTTGTTATCCCCAAGAACCCTCGTTACGAAAGTAGCGAGGGTTTTTGCTTTGGCTGGCCGTTTTGTATCGTCAACGTCGACGCCGCCAATCCCGGGCATTTCCCACTTCCGCCGTCCGCTCTCCTTTCGGTGTTCTGCCTGCTTTCACCGTTATCGGCATACAGCCAAGCTTGCTTCCCGTCGCATCACCCCACCGACGCGACTTCCTGCTGAACTATTCCACAGTTCACAACAACTAGAGCCAACGCAATCGATCAGACTTATACACAGTGATTGATGACGAGCATCTCGTCCGTCGCACCTGCGTCGATGTCTTATCCACAGCCAGAACGATCCGGCACAACCGCTCGATCATCTTATGCACAAGCAAAAATAAAATTGCCTTCGTATAGTCTTCCTATACGACCACAGCACCGACATTACTAACACCCGCCCATCAAGCCCGTAATCTCGCGAGACAATAAAAATGCCGGCATGGCCGGCATCTCTAACAATTCACACGCATAAGCAGATCAACAGTATCACGCTGATCTATCTACAAGTCTGCCTCCAGCTTGGATTCCAGCCAAGTTGTCCACAACAGGCACAAGAACCCAAGCAAGAGAAATACTTATACACAGCATCTTCGACAACGACCTGCAACCGGAGCACTTTGCAGCCCAGAGCGGGGAAAAATCTAAGTTTTCCACAGCCCCTTCAAACTTAGCCAGTCACCGCCCTGAAATGCACTAATGCATCCAGCCCCTCGACCCGGCCAGCATCGCCCATCCGATTGCGCAAGCTGATGGTCGCCTGCATCGAGTCCACGATCTCACCGCAGATCGTCAGTCCCAGTCCACCTGAAGAAGATCCATTCGAGGAAAACGCCTTGAAGACATTTTCCATCGCCGGTGCGTCGATACCCTCCCCGCTATCCCAGATCAGCAACTCCGCCAGCTCGTCCCTTGCGCTGATGCGAATCCCCAACCGTCCCCGCACCGACGTATGCCGTATGGCGTTGTGCAAGAGATTGGAGATCAGCTCGCCGATCATCCACGGATGTCCCATCACCAGTATCTTCTCGGCTTCCAGCTCAAAGTCCAGGTCCTTCTCCGCAATCAGCGGTGACAGGTCCACTGCCGTCTCACGCGCCAGCATGCCCAGATCACACACCTCCTGCGCACCCCGTCCCCGTATCTGCTCGACCTTGGCTAGTGACAGCAACTGGTTGGCCAGGTTGGTCGCCCGCTCCACCGTTCCCGACATCTCCTGCAGGATCTCCTGCGCCGGTGCATCCCCGCGCAAGCCAGACTGCAACTGGGTCTTCAATACCGCCAGCGGAGTACGCAACTGGTGCGATGCATTCGCCACAAAGCGCTGTTGGTGATCCAGCAGGCGCCGCAAGCGCGCCATCAACTGGTTCAGTGCATTGATGAACGGCTGCAACTCACGCGGCGCCATCGGCGGCGCCACCGGTGACAGATCGTCTGCAGGCCGTTCATCCAGCTGGCGGCGCAAGGCGTCAACGGGTTGCAAAGCACGCCGCACCACATACAGGGTCACCGACACGATCACCACCAGCAAGGCCGCCTGCCGGATCAGTGTTTCCCAGAAGATCTTGCGCGCCAATGCACTGCGGTTCTCCATGGTCTCCGCCACCTGCACCAGCGCCGCGCCACGCGGGTCATTGGTCACCACCGGCTGGAACAGTGCGGCCACCCGTACCGGGACGCCGTTGTAATTGTCTTCGTAGATATGCGCCAGTGCCGGATAGATGGCCTCCTTGTCCGCCTTGCCCTTATAGGATGGCAAGTCGGCATCACCGTCGAAGAACTTGCCTTCCAGGTCATTGATGCGATAGATCATCCGGCTCGAATAATCCGCCTCGTAGATTTCCAGCGCCGCATACGGTAGCGAGGCCTTCAGCTCGCCATTCTCGATACGCAGCAGGTCACCGATGGAATGTACCGAGGCGATCAGCATGCGGTCATAGGCCGTGTTCACCGACTCCAGCGTATTGCGATACAACGAGAAGGAATCAATGATGATGAACAGGGCAATCGGCGAGATGATCCATGCCAGCAGATAGGCGCGCACCGAGCGGCGCCGCGAAAACAGATGTGCCACGTCCTCAGTCCCCGCCGCCCTGCTGCTGCCTGTCGCGCAACAGATAACCCAGACCGCGCAAGGTCATGATCTCCGCACCGGTCTCCATGAGCTTCTTGCGCACCCGATGCACCACCACTTCGATGGCCTCCAGTTGCGTATTCTCTTCCATCGGGAATACCAGCCGGAACAGCTTCTCCTTGGTCACCGCATGTCCCGGCTTGGCAATCAGCGCCTTGAGCAGCGTATGCTCGCGCGGTGTCAACTCCAGCGGATCGTCGCCACGATAGAAGGCCCCGGAACCGCGATCGAAGCGCAGCCCGCCACAACGCTGCACGCCATCATCGGCATTGGTACGACGCCGCAGCAGGGCGCGGATGCGCGCATCCAGTTCATCGAGGTCGAAGGGCTTGGCCAGGTAGTCATCAGCGCCTGCGTTCAGACCTACCACGCGATCTCCCACCGCGCCGCGTGCGGTCAGCACGATCACCGGTGTGCCGATATCCTGCGAGCGGATCCGCTGCAGCAGGTGCAGGCCATCCAGCCCGGGAATGTTGAGGTCCAGTACCACCAGGTCGCCGACCCCGTCCTTGATATGCGACAGCGCACTGATGCCGTCACCGCAATGCGTGACCTGAAAACCCCGTCGCTCTAGCGCCCTGAACAGCGCACGCGACATGTCAATGTCGTCCTCCACCAGCAGGATATGCATGATGTCCCATATCGTTATCGTTGGTAAGCCGCCTTTATACCGCCAAACCTCCCCCAGCGCGAGCCCTGTGCGGATGCGCTTTGAAAGCAGATTGAAAGCCACCGGAAAGGCAGCTGCAAGGAAACCCCCGCTTTGGCAAGGTCCCGCAGTAGTAAAAGCCGCGCCCCTCGCCTACACTCCCGCACATCGCCGGCCAGCACCTGAATTTGTCAGCCGTCGCGACCGGCACCAAGACCAAAACCATCTCTAGGAGACAGCATGACCCAGCGTCTGATCAAGACCCTGTTGGCACTCGCCCTGGCCGCACCGGCCATCGCCTTCGCCCAGGACACCTGCACCAACCGCGGTGACCTCGACCAGCAATACTGCGACGCCAACAACGACCTCACGGCCGACACCCCCACCGATCCCAAGAAGCTGAAGAACCCCAATACCCTGGTCTTCACCTTCACCCCGGTGGAAGACCCGGCCGTCTACGACAAGATCTTCAAGCCCTTCACCGACTACCTGTCGCAGTGCACCGCCAAGAAGGTGGTGTTCTTCCAGGTCCAGTCCAATGCCGCTGAAATCGAAGCCATGCGCTCCGGTCGCCTGCACGTCGGCGGCTTCTCGCCCGGCCCCACCAACTTCGCCGTCAACATCGCCGGCGCCGTGCCGTTCGCTGTCATCGGCGACGCCAAGGGTTACCAGGGCTATACCCTGAACGTGATCGTGCGCAAGGACAGCCCCATCCAGAAGATGACCGATCTGAAGGGCAAGAAGGTCGCGCACACCGCACCCTCCTCCAACTCCGGCCACATGGCGCCGATGGCCCTGTTCCCCAAGCTGGGCGTGACCCCGGACAAGGACTACAAGGTCATCTTCTCCGGCAAGCACGACCAGTCCATCCTGGGCGTGAACTCGGGTGACTACGATGCCGCCGCCATCGCCTCCGACGTCTTCGACCGCATGGTCGAGCGCGGCGTGATCAAGGCCGAGAACTTCCGCGTCATCTGGCACAGCGAGAAATTCCCGACCCAGGACTTCGCCTATGCACATGACCTGGAGCCGAACTTCCGCGACAAGATGCTCAAGTGCTTCTACGACTACCGCTTCACCGATGAGCTGAAGAAGGCCTTCGCCGGTTCCGATCGCTTCTATCCGATCAACTACAAGAAGGACTTCGAAATGGTGCGCTTCGTTGCCCATTCCGCCGGTGAATCCTTCAACCGCGCCGCCTACGACAAGCAGAACGCCGGCAAGAAGTAAGCACGTGGCCTGAGCCTCCCACCCGTGGCCGTCCTGGCCCGGGTGCTGCAGTACCCGTCCTACACCGAACCAAGCAACACGGCCCGTGCCCACCGCACGGGCCGCGGCCCCTCGCATCCCGCGAATGGCCGCGCATCACCAGAGAAAGCGCCTCCCATGTCACACGCCATCGAAATCCAGGGCCTGGTCAAGGAATACAAGCCCGGCCACCCCATCCTCAAGGGCATCGACCTGAAGATCGGCGATGCCGGCCTGGTCGCCATCATCGGCCCTTCCGGCACCGGCAAGTCGACCCTGATCCGCTGCATCAACCGCCTGGTCGACCCCAGCCGCGGTGCGATCTGGTTCGAAGGCGAAGGCAAGCGCGTGAACCTGGCCGAGCTGCGCGGTCGCGCCCTGCGCGAGCAGCGCCGCCACATCGGCATGGTGTTCCAGGAATACAACCTGGTCGAGCGCCTGTCCGTGATGGAAAACCTTCTGTGCGGACGCCTGGGCTACGTCAACGCGTTCACCGCCTGGCGCCGCAACTTCAGCAAAGAAGACATCGCCCACGCCTTCGAGCTGCTGGACACTGTCGGCCTGGGCAATTTCGCCAACCAGCGCGCCGATGCGCTTTCCGGTGGCCAGCGCCAGCGCGTGGGCATCGCCCGCGCCCTGATGCAGCGCCCGCGCCTGCTGCTGGCCGACGAGCCGACCTCCTCGCTGGACCCCAAGACCTCCTTCGAGATCATCTCGCTGTTGAAGGAACAAGGTCGCGCCCAGAAGATCCCCGTCATCGTCAACATCCATGATGTCGAACTGGCCAAGCGCTACGCCGACCGCATCATCGGCATGTCCGGCGGCCACGTGATCTATGACGGCAATGCCGAGAACCTGTCGGATGACTTCCTCAAGCAGATCTACGGTGGCGAGGACTGGCTGGCATGACAACCGCAACTCCCCCCACCCCACAGAACGCCGGCGCCCGCGTGAGCCTGGCCTTCAAGCCGCAACTGGTCACCCGCGTGGTGATCTGGCTGATCGCCCTCTACGCGATCTACGCCGCCACCCAATTGGGATTCTCCTGGGAGCGCTTCTCGTCCGGCCTGGGCAATGGCGCCAAGTTCCTCGGCCGCATGTTCCCGCCTGACCTGTCCAAGGGCGACATCCTCTGGGGCGGCATCAAGGAAACCCTGCAGATCGCCGTGCTGGCCTCGCTCTTCGGTATCCTGCTGTCGCTACCCATCGGCCTCATGGGGGCACGCAACCTGATGCCGGCATGGATCTCCTGGCCCGCACGCGCACTGGTGTCGGTCTGCCGTTCGCTGCACCCGGTGATCGTGGCCATCCTGTTCGTCAAGGCGGTCGGCTTTGGCGCCCTGGCCGGCGTGCTGGCGCTGATCGTCGCGTCCATCGGTTTCATCGGCAAGCTCTTCGCCGAAGCCATCGAGGAAATCTCCATCAAGCAGGTTGAAGCCATCCGCGCCACCGGTGCGTCCTTCATGAACGTGATCCTGTTCGGCGTACTGCCCCAGGTGATGTCGCGCTTCGTCGGTTTCTCCACCTACCAGCTCGATTCCAACCTGCGCAACTCCACCATGGTCGGCATCGTCGGCGCCGGTGGCGTGGGCGGCGTGTTGTTCTCCGCCTTCCAGCGCTTCGACTACGACTTCGTGCTCACCATCCTGGTCACCATCATCACCATCATCGTCGTCGGCGAACTGCTGGCGAACTCGGTCAAGAAGGTCTTCAATGTCTGATACCGTCCTCTCCCGTCCCCCGGCCGCGCTCACTCCGGCCGAGCGCGAATGGCAGCGTCACACGCCGCTGCAGCGCGTGCTGCGCTTCACGGTGTGGCTGGTCATCGCGCTGGCCGTAGTGCAGTCGCTGCGCTATATCGAAATCATCCCCGAGTTCCTCTACGATGCACCGGAACAGATGAGCGACATGCTCTCCCGCATGTGGCCCGTCGACTGGGAATACTTCGGCACCGACGTGAAGGCCGGCCTGATCGAGACTCTGCACATCGCCACCCTCGGCACCCTGCTCTCCATCGTCCTGGCCATTCCCTTCGGTCTGCTGGTCGCGCCCAACCTGACCCGCAACCGTGCCTTGAACCTGTTCGCCCGCATCGTGCTGGTGGCCAGCCGCTCGGTCAATTCGCTGGTCTGGGCGCTGCTGTTCCTGGCCATCTTCGGACCAGGTCCGCTGGCGGGTACCCTGGCCATCGCCTTCCGCTCCATCGGCTTCGTCGGCAAGATGGCCGGCGAAACCATCGAGCAGATGCCGCGTGGTCCCATCGAAGCTCTGCAGGCCTCGGGTGCCAGCAAGTTCTCCGAAATCTGGTACGGCTACTGGCCGCAGCTGAAGCCCGCCTTCATGTCCATCGTGCTGCTGCGCTGGGATATCAATGTGCGTGAATCGGCCGTGCTCGGCATCGTCGGCGCCGGTGGCGTGGGCATGGTGCTGGACACCGCCCTGAACCTGTTCCAGTGGCCGCGCGTGGCCACCGTGCTGGTCTCCATCTTCGCCATCGTGATCGTCACCGAAGTGGTGGTGACCCAGATCCGCAAGCGCATTCTCTAATCCTGAAGCGAGGCCTGCATGAAAGCACGTGGCACCGAAGGCATCACCTATCCCCCGCAATACGACCTGCTGGTGGTCGGCGGCGGCATCAACGGCGCCGGTATCGCCCGTGACGCCGCCGGACGCGGCCTCTCGGTGGCGCTGTGCGAGCAGCACGACCTGGCGCAGCACACCTCGTCGTCCTCCAGCAAGCTGATACACGGCGGTCTGCGCTACCTGGAGCACTACGAGTTCGGCCTGGTGCGCAAGGCCCTGATCGAACGCGAAGTGCTCCTGCGCAGCGCTCCCCACATCATGTGGCCCTTGCGTTTCGTCATGCCGCACGACCAGGGCCAGCGCCCGGCCTGGCTGATCCGCCTGGGCATGTTCCTCTATGACCACCTGGCCGGGCGCGAACTGCTGCCCGGCTCGCGTGCGCTGGACCTGCGCCGTCACCCCTCGGGTACGCCCCTGAAGTCGCAGTTCACTCGTGGCTTCGTCTATTCCGATGGCTGGGTGGACGACGCGCGCCTGGTGGTATTGAACGCCATGGACGCCGCCGAAAAAGGCGCCCACATCATGACCCGCACCCGGTGTGAATCCCTGAGCCGCCAGGACCAGGGCTGGCAAGCCGTGCTGCGGCGCGCCGATGGTCATGCCATGCAGGTGCGCGCACGTTGCGTGGTCAACGCCGCCGGTCCCTGGGTGGCCCAGTTTCTGGGTGATGCAGCCCACGTGCACTCCAGCAAATCGGTACGTCTGGTCAAGGGCAGCCACATCGTGGTCAAGCGCCTGTTCGACCACGACCATGCCTACATCTTCCAGAACCCGGATGGCCGCATCGTTTTCGCCATCCCCTACGAACGCGACTTCACCCTGATCGGCACCACCGACATCGAATACAAGGGCAAGGTGGAAAACGTCGCCATTTCCGAGGACGAGATCGGCTACCTGTGCCAGCTCGCCAATCGCTATTTCGACAAGCCCATCACCCCGGCCGACGTGGTCTGGTCCTATTCCGGCGTACGTCCACTACTGGAAGATGCCGCCGCCGACGCCTCGGCCGTCACGCGCGACTATCAGCTCGACCTGAACACCCAGGGCGCCCCGCTGCTCTCCGTCTTCGGCGGCAAGATCACCACCTTCCGCAAGCTGGCTGAAGAAGCGGTGGACATGATCGCCCCCGTGCTCGGCAACCAGCGCGGCGCCTGGACCGAGGGCGGCTGCCTGCCGGGCGGCGACCTGTTCGGCACGAAGCCGGCCAACCGTTCTGTGCGCGAGTTCGATCTATACGTTTCAAGTCTGCAGCAGCAGTACCCCTGGCTGCCGGCACCACTGTTGCAGCGATACGCGCGCGCCTACGGCAGCCGCACGCATGGGCTGCTGGAAGGAAAGAAGAGCTTGGAAGAGATGGGAGAAGAGATTCTGGGCGGGCTGTACGCCGCCGAGGTGGACTATCTGTTGCGCCACGAATGGGCCACCAGCGCGGCCGACATCCTGTGGCGGCGTTCCAAGCTCGGCCTGCATTTCCCCAAGGGCAGCGAGGCCGTGCTGGACGCCTGGCTGGCCGCGCGCGGCGGCCAGCCGGAGGTAGAACCAGCGCTTCAGGCAGCCAGCAGGTAGGCACCCACCGCGGCGATACCCACGCCGCCGATGCGCACCACGCGGTCGGCCATCTTGTGGCCGGCCACCAGGCCGATACCCAGACCGGCCGCATGCAGCAGCGCGGTTGCGGCAATGAAGCCGGCGCCATACAGGGCGGCCGAGCTACCGTGCGGCAGTTCGGCGCCGTGCGCGTAACCATGGAACATGGCGAACAGCGACACCACCAGCGTGCTGCCCCACAGCGGCATGCGCACCGCAAACGCGATCAGCAGACCCAGCACCGCCACCGACGCGGCGATCCCCGTTTCCACGGCCGGCACCTGCAGGCCAGTGAAGGCCAGCAGCGCACCCACCACCATCATCAGCGGGAAGGCCAGCGGCAGCACCCACAGGGCGCGCTGCTTGCTTTGTGCCGCCCACAGGCCCACCGCCAGCATGGCCAGCAGGTGATCCACGCCCGAGAACGGGTGGGCGAAGCCGGCGGCCATGCTGGCCGTGGCATCCATGGTCGAACCGGGATGGCCCGGGTGAGCCAGCGCGGAGCCGGCCGCCAGTGCGGTGATGGCCAGCACGCCCAGGCGGGCGCGGGTCTTGGTCGAGACAGTAAACATGATTTCTCCTTGGGCAGATTCTGCAAAAAATGACAGGCGGGTCTAAGTTGTAGGGGCAGCGTCGGACAGTCGATACGATGCGCTTTCCGTTCGGACTGAGTAGCGGCTCTGCCGCGTATCGAAGGCGCTCGGTCGTGACGTCTTCGATACGGCCCTGTCGGGCCTACTCAGTCCGAACGGCAGTCATTGATTCAAGCCGCGTTCATTGACCTGGTTTCTGATCCAGCAAGCCCTGCTTGCGGATGTACTCGATCACCTTCTCCACCCCATCGCCACTGCGCAGGTTGGTGAACACGAAGGGGCGTTCGCCACGCATGCGCTTGGCATCGGCCGCCATGATATCCAGATTTGCGCCCACATAGGGGGCCAGGTCGGTCTTGTTGATGATCAGCAGGTCGGAGCGGGTGATGCCGGGCCCGCCCTTGCGCGGGATCTTCTCGCCACCGGCCACGTCGATCACGTAGATGGTCAGGTCCGACAGCTCCGGGCTGAAGGTGGCCGCCAGGTTGTCGCCACCGGACTCCACCAGGATCAGGTCCAGGTCGGGGAAGTCGGCGCTCATGCGGGCGATTGCCTCCAGGTTGATCGAGGCGTCCTCGCGGATGGCCGTGTGCGGGCAGCCACCGGTCTCCACCCCCATCAGGCGATCGGCCGGCAGCGCATCGGCGCGCAGCAGGATCTCCATGTCTTCCTTGGTGTAGATGTCATTGGTGATGACGGCCATGTCGTAATGGTCGCGCATGCGCTTGCACAGCATTTCGCACAGCGCCGTCTTGCCGGAACCGACCGGGCCGCCGATGCCTACGCGCAGCGGATTGGAAGTGGAATTGCTCATGGTTGTCTCTTGGTTCGTGTAGCTACGTTAATGATATAAATGATCAGGAGCGATAGATGCGGCTGTACTGCACCTCATGCTGCATCGACAGCAGCGACAGTCCCGGCGCCCAGTTGCACAGATCATCGTCCTCCAGCGTCAGCGCGGTCGCAGCCGCCTGCTCCAGCTCCGGCTGCAACGACAGCAGGATGCGCTGCCCGGCCACCTGCCCCAGCGGCACCGTCTTCACGCAGGCCAGCACCTGGTTCTCGGCCCAGGCGAAGAGCATGCCCAGCACTGCCGCCTCCCGTGGCACCTGCAGCGCCACCGTGGCAAAGGCCAGTGCGGTAGGCAGCGGCACTTCCGGCTGTGCCTGCAACAGCGCCAGCAGCTCGGCGTCGCCCAGCTTCAGGTCGGCGACCAGCTTGCCCAGCGAATAACCCATCTGGATGGTCTCGGCGCGAAACTCCGAGGTATCGCGTGCCGCCACGAAGCGCTCGGTCCAGCGCGTGACCGCCTCGGCATCGCGAGATTCAAAGGCCGCCACCAGTCGCGCAAAGATAGGCGCCTCGAAGCGCGCCACCACCTCATGCAGCGCATGGCCGATCCAGTCGCGTGCCGCCGCTTCGCTGTTGACCCGCCCGTTCTCGATGGCCGCCTCCAGCCCTTGCGAATAGCTGTAGGCACCGATCGGCAGGGACGGGCTGCTCAGTTGCAGCAGATGCAGCAAGGCGCTGGCGTGCATGGATCAGCCCTCGTCCTTCTTGTCGCTGGGCCGGTGGATCTTCTGGCGCAGCGGGATCGGCGCCAGCGGATTGTGATGATGGTCGTCACCGTGATGGTGATGACCACCGCCATAGGCCCCGGCTTCCGGTTCGAAGGCGGCTTCTTCTTCCGACACGCGTGCGCCCAGGCCTTCCAGCATTTCCTTGAGCACCGGGTCCTTGCGGATACGCAGGAAGCCCACGCCACCCGCATGGCCGATATGCGCCTGGGTGTGACGATTGCCGAGGTGGAAGGCGCAGCGCAGCAGCAGGTGCGCGTCGGCCGCATCGACCCGGTAGGTGGCCTCGGCCTTGGCGATGATCTTCACTACGCGGCCATCGTCGCCGCGCAGCAGGTCGCCATCGCGCAGGACGGTACCGCGCACGGTGAACACCGCTACATCCTCGCCCGAGCGCAGCGTGGCGCGCAGGCGGCTCTTCTCGCGCTGGTCGTAGGGCAGTTCCAGTTCACCGTCGATCTGCGCGGCCTGGTCTATCTTGGTATTGAGAGTCAGCATGAAAAATTCTAAGGAAATCAGAACAGGAAATAACGCTGCGCCAGTGGCAGCGACACCGCCGGCTCGCACACCAGCAGTTCGCCATCGGCGCGCACTTCATAGGTCTCGGAATCGACTTCCATCTTCGGTGTGGCGCCGTTGTGGATCATGTCGCGCTTGCGCAGATTGCGCATGTTCTTCACCGCCACCACCGGCTTGTTGAGCTTCAGTTGCTCGCCGATACCGGCGTCGAAGGCAGCCTGCGAAACGAAGGTCATGGACGTCTTCAAGCCACCGCCATAGGCGCCGAACATCATCCGGTAATGCACCGGCTGCGGCGTCGGGATGGAGGCATTCGGGTCACCCATCTGGGCCGCCGCGATCATGCCGCTCTTCAGGATCATCGAGGGCTTGGCGCCGAAGAAGGCTGGCTTCCACAGCACGATGTCGGCGATCTTGCCCACCTCCAGCGACCCCACCACGTGCGAGATACCGTGGGTGATGGCCGGGTTGATGGTGTACTTGGCGATGTAGCGCTTGATGCGGAAGTTGTCGTTGCGCGAGGTATCTTCCTTCAGCGAACCGCGCTGCACCTTCATCTTGTGCGCGGTCTGCCAGGTGCGCAGGATCACCTCGCCCACGCGGCCCATGGCCTGCGAGTCGGAGGACATCATCGAGATCGCGCCGAGGTCATGCAGGATATCCTCGGCCGCAATCGTCTCGCGGCGGATGCGCGATTCGGCGAAGGCGATATCCTCGGCAATGGCCGGGTCCAGGTGATGGCAGACCATCAGCATGTCCAGGTGCTCGTCCAGCGTATTGACCGTGAACGGGCGCGTCGGGTTGGTGGAGGACGGTAGCACGTTGCCCTCGCCCACGGCCGCAATGATATCCGGTGCGTGACCACCGCCAGCGCCTTCGGTATGGAAGGTGTGGATGGTACGGTCCTTGAAGGCCGCCAGGGTGTGCTCCAGGAAGCCACCTTCGTTCAGGGTATCGGTGTGGATGGCCACCTGGATGTCCATGCGGTCGGCCACTGTCAGGCAGTTGTCGATGGCGGCCGGCGTCGAGCCCCAGTCCTCGTGCAGCTTCAGGCCGATGGCGCCGGCGCGGATCTGTTCTTCCAGCGGCAGCGGCAGGCTGACGTTGCCCTTGCCCAGGAAGCCCAGGTTCATCGGGAAGGCATCGGCCGCTGCCAGCATCGAATGGATGTGCCAGGGGCCGGGCGTGCAGGTGGTCGCCGCCGTACCCACGGCCGGGCCGGTGCCGCCACCCAGCATGGTGGTCACGCCGCTCATCAGCGCTTCCTCGATCTGCTGCGGGCAGATGAAGTGGATGTGGCTGTCGATGCCGCCGGCGGTGACGATCATGCCTTCGCCCGCAATGATCTCGGTCGCGCCGCCGATGGCCATGGTCACGCCGGGCTGGATGTCCGGATTGCCGGCCTTGCCGATGCCGGCGATCTTGCCCGACTTGATGCCGATGTCAGCCTTGACGATGCCCCAGTGATCGACGATGAGCGCATTGGTGATGACGGTATCCATCACGTCGGCATGGGCGCGCTGCGACTGGCCCATGCCATCGCGGATCACCTTGCCGCCGCCGAATTTCACTTCCTCGCCGTAGATCGTATAGTCCTTCTCTACCTCCAGGAACAGCGCGGTATCGGCCAGGCGCACGCGGTCGCCGACGGTGGGGCCGAACATCTCGGCATAGGCCGAGCGGGAAATCTTGCTCATTTGGTCTGTCCCTTCTTCTCCGTGCCGACATTGGCTTTCAGCTTGCCCATCACCAGTGCATTGAAACCATAGACGCGGCGGTCCCCCGCCAGCGCCACCAGTTCCACCGTGCGCTCCTGGCCCGGCTCGAAACGCACTGCCGTGCCGGCGGCGATGTTCAGGCGCATGCCATAGGCCACGGAGCGCTCGAAGCGCAGCGCCGGATTGGTTTCGTAGAAATGGAAGTGGGAACCCACCTGGATCGGCCGGTCGCCGCTGTTGGCCACCGTCACGGTGGCCGTGGCACGGCCGGTATTGAGTTCGATGTCGCCGGGTTCGACCAGCATTTCGCCTGGAATCATGACGCGCTCCTCAAGGAATCGGATGGTGGACGGTGACCAGCTTGCTACCGTCGGGGAAGGTGGCTTCGACCTGGATGTCGGGGATCATCTCCGGCACGCCTTCCATCACATCGTTGCGGGTGAGGATGGTGGTGCCCTCGGACATCAGCTCGGCCACGGTCTTGCCGTCGCGCGCGCCCTCCATGATGGCGGCCGTGATCAGCGCCACAGCCTCCGGATAGTTGAGCTTCAGGCCACGCGCCTTGCGGCGTTCGGCCAGCAGCGCGGCGGTGAAGATCAACAGCTTGTCTTTTTCTCTTGGTGTCAGTTCCATGTTGGCTCCCGGCCGGCTGGCGGCCTTCAGTTTCTATGACTTTGCTCGTTGCTTGATGCAGTTTCTACGATGCAGCTCAGGTATTCCAGATACGCGGGATCGCCGCTTCCCTGCCGGTGACCGCAGGCCGCAGCACCTGCCAGGCCGTATGCAGCCATTGTCGCGCCACCAGGCTGGATTGGCCCATGTAGCGGGCGATCAGCACCTGCTTCATCAGGGTGGCGCCGCTGCGCCCTTCCAGTTGCAGCGCGCCGATGGTCTCGCGCAGGCGGCCCAGCAGGCCGGCATCCATGCCCTCGCCCACGGCGATGAGCGTACCGCAGATGGTCTGCCCATCCAGCGCCAGCGGCCCTTGCATGGCGCCCGCCTCGGCCTGCAGGCGGCCCTGCTCGAACCAGACCAGCTTGCCGCCACGGCGGATGCTGGTGCGCTGGCTCACCGCACCGGTGGTGAAGGTTTCGCCGGAGGCGGTGCGACCAAAACAGAGAATCTCCGCACCCAGGTAAGCGGCGTCGGCCGCCAGCGTCACCTCGTGTTCCATGCGCACATCGGCGCCATCGAAGAAAATGGTTTCCTGCGGCAACCATTCCAGCTTCGCACCTGCGCCGGCGTCCAGCCGCACCACCTGGCGCGAATGCTGGCCGTTGGCGCGATACCACTTGCCCGCACCCGGCGTGGTCAGCAGGGCATGGGCGCGTTCGCCCACCTCGGCCGTGATGGAGAGCTGGTCGCCGCCCACGATCCCGCCCGGGGGATGGACGATGATGGCATGGCAGATGGAAGGGTCTTCGGGATAGAGCGGTTTCTGCACGCGCAAGGGGCCGAAGTGCTGGCGTCGCAGCAGGCGCGTGGTACCGCCATCGTCGGCAAAGCCCAGCGTCAGGTGTGCCTGGTCCGGCGCATGCCGCAGGGGCGCGCCCGGGGTCGCAGGGGCCGGCATGCTGGCGGGTTCCGGATGGCCGGGGAATCGTTTCATACCTGGTTCTTCATTGCGTGGAAGGCGGCGCCTGCAGCGGCACTGCGGGATTACCGGGCCGCGGACATGCGACTTTATAGCAGACCCGCCGCAATTGCGCAGCTTCGTCTTCTGCATCACTCCCCGTTCGGACTGAGTAGACCCGCAGGGTCGTATCGAAGGCGCTCTGCCGGTTGCGCACGTCGGTGCGCCTTCGATACGCCGCTGCGCGGCTACTCAGGACGAACGGTTTCTGGTGGGCAAGCGCCTGTCAGACCGCCAGATGCTTCCTCACATCCTCACCATCCATCTGGTCCTGCGTACCGGCCGCGACCACCTCGCCGCGCGACATGACCACGAAGGTATCGGCCAGTTCACGGGCGAAATCGAAGTACTGCTCGCACAGCAGGATGCCGATATCGCCGCGCTGGCGCAGCAGGCTGATGACGCGCCCGATATCCTTGATGATGGAGGGCTGGATGCCCTCGGTCGGCTCATCCAGGATGATCAGCTTGGGCTCGGCCAGCAACGCCCTGGCAATCGCCAGCTGTTGCTGCTGACCGCCGGAGAGATCACCGCCGCGACGGTGCAGCATTTCCTTCAGTACCGGGAAGAGTTCATAGACCTCGCCCTTGATGCTGGAGGCACGGCGACCCGACAGCGTGGCCATGCCCATGAGCATGTTCTCCTCCACCGTCAGGCGCGCGAAGATCTCGCGCCCCTGCGGCACGTAGGCGATGCCCAGCCGGGCGCGCTGGTGGGGCTTCAGTTTGGTGATGTCGTGGCCCTCGAACATGACGTTGCCACGGGCCACCGGCAGCACCCCCATCAGGCATTTCAGCAGCGTGGTCTTGCCCACGCCATTGCGGCCCAGCAGCGAGAGCACGCGGCCCTTCTGCACATCCAGCGAGACACCGCGCAGCGTATGCGCCGCGCCGTAGTACTGGTTCAGTTCATTGACTTGCAGCATGGATGATGGTCTCCGCTCTTATCGTCCCAGGTAGACTTCGATGACGCGCTCGTTGGATTGCACCTGGCGCATATTGCCCTCGGCCAGTACCGATCCCTCGTGCAGCACGGTCACCTTGCCACCCTGGGCAATCTCTTCGACGAAGCCCATGTCGTGTTCCACCACCATGATGGAATGCTTGCCGCGCAGCTCGTTCAGGAGCTCTGCCGTGCGCGCTGTCTCGGCATCGGACATGCCGGCCACCGGTTCATCCAGCAACAGCAATTGCGGCTCCTGCATCAGCAGCATGCCGATCTCCAGCCACTGCTTCTGGCCGTGCGAGAGCAGGCCGGCGATGCGATGTTCCTGGCCGTTCAGGCGGATCAGCTTGAGGATTTCCTCGATCTTGCCGATCTGTTCCGACGACAGGCGCGCAAAGAGCGTGGTCTTGACGCGCTTGTCCATCTTCATCGCCAGTTCCAGGTTCTCGAACACGGTGTGCTGCTCGAACACGGTAGGACGCTGGAACTTGCGGCCGATGCCGGCGTGCGCGATTTCATATTCGGTCATCTTGGTCAGGTCGATGGTCTGGCCGAAGAAGGCGGTGCCGGCGGTGGGCCGGGTCTTGCCGGTGATGACATCCATCATCGTGGTCTTGCCCGCCCCGTTGGGCCCGATGATGCAGCGCAGCTCGCCCACCGAGATATCCAGGTTCAGGTTGTTGATGGCCTTGAAGCCGTCAAAGGACACCGTGATGTTTTCCAGGTAGAGAATGGCCCCGTGGGTGGTATCGACGCCCTCGGGTTTGATGCGATCGTAGGACGTGCCGTGGTCGGCGCGCGGCGTATCGACATTGCCGCCCAGGCCGCCGATGGCGACGGGGCTCTTGCCAGGTTCGATGGCGCTCATACGACCTCCTTGGATGCGCTCGCTTCAGCCGGCGAGGCAGCGCGTTTCTTGAGTTTCTGTACCAGTCCCAGGATGCCCTGCGGCAGGAACAGCGTCACCAGGATGAAGATCAGGCCCAGCGCATACAGCCAGAGGTCGGGGAAGGCGGCGGTGAACCAGCTCTTCAGGCCATTGACGGTGAAGGCGCCGATGATGGGGCCGATCAGCGTGCCACGACCACCGACGGCGGCCCAGATCACCATCTCGATGGAGTTGGCCGGCGACATCTCGGACGGATTGATGATGCCCACCTGCGGCACGTACAGCGCACCGGCGATACCACAGATCACGGCCGACAGCGTCCACACGAAGAGCTTGAACCACAGCGGGTTGTAGCCGATGAACATGAGGCGCGATTCGGAATCGCGCACGCCCTGCAGCACCCGGCCCAGCTTGGAGGTGACGATCATGCGGCACACCACCAGTGCACCGAACAGCAACGCCAGCGTCACCAGGTACAGCACCGCCTTGGTGGACGGCGCGGTAATGGTGAAGCCCAGGATGCGCTTGAAGTCGGTAAAGCCGTTGTTGCCGCCGAAGCCCGTGTCGTTGCGGAAGAACAGCAACATGAAGGCGAAGGTCATGGCCTGCGTGATGATGGAGAAGTACACGCCCTTGATGCGCGAACGGAAGGCGAAGTATCCGAACACGAAGGCCAGCAGGCCCGGCACCAGCACCACCAGCAGCATGGAGAACCAGAAGTGGTCGGTCATCCACCAGTACCAGGGATAGGCCTTCCAGTTCAGGAACACCATGAAATCCGGCAGGTCGCTCTGGTAGACCCCGTCACGGCCGATGGCGCGCATCAGATACATGCCGTGTGCGTAACCACCCAGCGCAAAGAACACGCCATGGCCCAGCGACAGGATGCCGGTGTAACCCCATACCAGATCCAGCGCCAGCGCCGCCATGGCGTAGCACATGAACTTGCCGACCAGCGCGATGGTATAGGACGACACGTGCAGGCTGCTGCCGGCCGGGAACAGCAGATTGCAGATCGGCAGCAGCGCCAACACCACGGTGCAGACGACGATCCCGGTCCAGGTCGGGCGATTGAACAGCGAGGGGCGCATGATCATGGTGCTCATTCGACGCTCCTTCCCTTGAGTGCGAAGAGACCTTGCGGACGCTTCTGGATGAATACGATGATGAAGACCAGGATGGCGATCTTGGCCAGCACGGCGCCGGCCATCGGCTCCAGGAACTTGTTGACCTCGCCCAGACCGAAGGCGGCAATCACGGTACCGGCAAGCTGGCCCACGCCGCCCAGCACCACCACCATGAAGGAGTCCACGATATAGCCCTGGCCCAGGTCGGGGCCGACGTTGCCCAGCTGCGAGAGCGCCACGCCACCGAGACCGGCGATGCCGCAGCCCAGGCCGAAGGTCATCATGTCGATCTTGCCAGTGGACACGCCCACGCAATCGGCCATGCGGCGGTTCTGCGTGACGGCGCGCACGAACAGGCCCAGGCGGGTCTTGTTCAGGATCAGCCACACCGCAAACACCACGAACAGCGCAAAGAACACGATCACGATGCGGTTATAGGACAGCACCAGCGAGCCCAGCACGGTCATCCCGCCCGACATCCAGCTCGGGTTGGCTACTTCCACGTTCTGCGCACCGAAGATGGAGCGCACACATTGCATGAGCATCAGGCTGATGCCCCAGGTACACAGCAGGGTTTCCAGCGGGCGGCCGTAGAGCCAGCGGATCACCAGCCGTTCCAGCGCGATACCGACGGCCGCGGCGACGATGAAGGCCGCCGGCAGGGCCACCACCAGATAGGCATCGATGGCGCCCGGGAAGAACTTGCGGAACACCAGCTGGCACACATAGGTGGTGTAGGCGCCGATCATCAGCAATTCACCGTGGGCCATGTTGATGATGCCCATCAGGCCGAAGGTGATGGCCAGACCCAGCGCGGCCAGCAGCAGCACGCTGCCCAGCGAGACGCCATAGAACAGCTTGCCGGCGAAGTCCACGATGGCCAGGTGACGATCCAGCGCGGCCAGGGTGCGCACGGCTTCCACCCGCACACCTTCATCGGGTTCGACATAGGAGCCATCCGGATTCTTGGCCAGCATGTTTTCCAGCGCCGGCTTCAGCGAGGCATTGGTGGTCTCGGCCAGCGTCTTCACCGCAGCACGGCGCGCGGCCGGGTCGGCCGCATGCAGGTTGGCGGTAGCCTGCACCTGTTGCAGCACCTCCTTGATCTGCGGATCGCTTTCCTTGGCCAGCGCCTTTTCGATCAGCGGGATCTGCGCCGGATCGGCATTCTTCAGCAGTTCGCTGGCGGCGGCCAGGCGCTGGTCGCGTTGCGGCGAGAGCAGCTTCAGTCCCGAGAGCGCACCTTCGACGGCGCCGCGCAGGCGGTTGTTGACGGTGATGCCTTCGGCATCATCGGGCGCCGGTCCGGTCTGGTCGGTGGCCGGGTTGAAGGCTTTGCCCGCATCATCGACGATGAGCACGTCACCGGCAGGGGTGGCATAGAGCGCGTCGCTGTTGAGGGCATTGAGAATCTTGAGGGCGTCGTCGTTGGCCAGCGCCGCAATCTGGTTGACGGCGGCGATGCGCGCGTCGGGGTCGTCTCCGCCAAGGGGCTTGAGCAGGTCCGGTGCGATGGCCGCGCCCGCCGTCAGGGCGTGGACGCAAAGCCAGGTCGCGAGGAGCCCGCGTAGGAACTGGATGGCTGGTGTCATGATGGTGTGCGCCTCGAAGCGCGAGCCGGACACGAAGCCGTGGCCGATGCGCATCGTCGGGCGTTCTTCTTGTGGAGGGAGGAACGTGCGGCGGTTGGAGCGCCTTCGATACGCCGCGTTGCGGCTACTCAGTCCGAACGGGTCTTTGTTGCACAACCCACGGACCGTTCGACCTGAGTAGCCGCGTGCGCGGCGTATCGAAGGCGCTCCGAAAGAACGCCTTGCAACTACAACAAGCTTAGTTCTTCTGCTTGCCTTCGTTACCCGGGATGTACGGGCTCCACGGTTGCGCGCGGATGGTGGTCTTGGTCTTGTAGACCACGTTGAACTGACCATCGGCCTTGATTTCGCCGATCATCACGGGCTTGTGCAGGTGGTGGTTGGTCTTGTCCATTTCCAGGGTGTAGCCCGACGGTGCCTTGTAGGTCTGGCCACCCATGGCGGCGATCACCTTGTCGGTGTCGGTGGACTTGGCCTTTTCCACGGCCTGTGCCCACATGTGGATGCCCACATAGGTGGCTTCCATCGGGTCGTTGGTCACGACGGTATCGGCGTTGGGCAGGTTCTTGGCCTTGGCGTATTCCTTCCACTTCTTGATGAAGGCGGCGTTGACCGGGTTCTTCACCGACTCGAAGTAGTTCCAGGCAGCCAGGTGGCCCACCAGCGGCTTGGTATCCACGCCGCGCAGTTCTTCTTCACCCACGGAGAATGCCACCACCGGCACGTCGGTCGCCTTCAGGCCGGCGTTGCCCAGTTCCTTGTAGAAGGGCACGTTGGAGTCGCCGTTGATGGTCGAGATCACAGCGGTCTTGCCACCGGCCGAGAACTTCTTGATGTTGGCCACGATGGTCTGGTAGTCGGAGTGACCGAAGGGGGTGTAGACCTCGTCGATGTCGGAGTCCTTCACGCCCTTGCTGTGCAGGAAGGCGCGCAGGATCTTGTTGGTGGTACGCGGATAGACATAGTCGGTACCCAGCAGCACGAAGCGCTTGGCGCCGCCACCTTCCTTGGACATCACGTATTCGACCGCAGGGATGGCCTGCTGGTTGGGCGCAGCACCAGTGTAGAAGACGTTCTTCTCCAGTTCTTCACCTTCGTACTGCACCGGGTAGAACAGCAGGCTGTTCAGTTCCTTGAAGACCGGCAGCACCGACTTGCGCGACACCGAGGTCCAGCAGCCGAACACCACCGAGACCTTGTCCTGGGAGATCAGCTGACGTGCCTTTTCGGCGAACAGCGGCCAGTTCGAGGCCGGGTCCACCACCACCGGTTCCAGCTTCTTGCCCATCACGCCGCCGGCGGCGTTGATTTCGTCGATGGTCATCAGGGCCACGTCCTTCAGGGACGTTTCGGAGATGGCCATGGTGCCCGACAGCGAGTGCAGGATACCGACCTTGATGGTGTCGGCCGCGAAGGCGGAGGGCAGCCAGGAGGATGCGGCCAGTGCGAATGCGCCCAGTGCGGTGGCTTTCAGTACGGTACGACGTGACATGTGGTGCTCCCTCGAGAAAAGTTTTGGAAGATTTTTTTCACTGCCCAGTCGCTTTAGCAGAATGTGTGCCAATGGCCTGCGCGGGGCGCGGGCCTGCATCAAAGCGGGGCGGAGAGGGAGCGCAAGGGGCGGAAATGTTGTCAGGCAGAACAGCTTTGCGCACCAAAGAGGCGCGCAATTGTCGACAGCATCATGGCGCGGCGGCAATATTCACCAAGCTGGCGCTTGCTCATGCCCGATCTTGGGGCGTGGCTCCAGGCGCCAGCGGACGCGGGTTTGGCGCCGGCGCGGCTCTGCGCACGGCGCCGCCCGGATTGTCCACAATGCTGGTGACAGGGCAGCGGCCGGATGGCGGGCTGCCCTGTGTCCACGGGCGGGTGTTCAGCGCAGCAGGACGTGCTGCATGAATTGTCGCAAGGGAAATTCGATCAGGTTCTGAAGCGTGACTGGCAGCTCCAGCGGACGCATGATCATCTTGATGGTGGTCTCGGGCTTGAGGTTGACGCGCACCGTGCGGCTCATGCGCGACGCCAGTTCCCTGAGCCGCGCCGGATCGGCCGCCAGCTCCGGCCTGTGCACCATGACCACGTGGCGGATGGCGCAGTCGGCATCCTCGTTCTTGAGTTCCAGGGTACGCCGGCTCAGGGTGCCGAAGACGCGCGAGCGACCGACGTTTTCCTGACGGCGATAGCGCCGGAAATACTGGTAGAAATGCTTGTAGTGGTTGACCTCGTCATTGGCGATCAACCCGGCCAGGTGCTTCAGGACCGGCTCGTCGGTGGCGCGCGCCAGAGCACGATAGTAGGTCGAGGTGCCGGTCTCGACCACGCAGCGCGCGGCCAGCTCCTGGGCGCGGGTTGGTTCCAGCAGCTCGACCTTGCAATAGCCGGAATATTCGTCAAGGAAGCCCTGGTAGGCGCGCTGCCAGTCGAATTCGGGCCATACATGCTCGACATAGGCACGCAGGGCGGCCCCGTGCTGCAGCTCCTCCTTTTCCCACTGCTCGCGCAGCCAGCTCTCCACTTCGGCATCGCCCTTGTAGTATTCCACCAGGTTGTGGGTGTAGAGATCCGAGCCGCTTTCGACGAAGGACGCGCAGGCGACCAGGTAGAACAGGTCTTCGTTGGCGCGTACACGTTGTACATCGATAAGGTTCAGATCGATGTCATCGACGGTCCAGTGTTTTTTTTCTTGGCGACTCGGGCTCATCTGCTATACCTCTCTCTAGGGTGACGGGTTGGCATAGCAATATGATGCAGCGCACGGTCAATGGTTCAGGGCGGAACGGCCGCGCTTTATCAAACTTTACAAGGGGACTTCCATCGTCAGCACTTTGTCAGCAGGAAGGCCCTGGACTCACAGGTTGCGAGTGGCATCGCTGCCCAGCACCACCCGGTTACGGCCCTGGTATTTGGCGTGATACAGGGCCTGGTCGGCCACGCGCACCACCTGTTCGGCGCTGGTGTGATCGTCCGGCCGCAGGGCCGCTACGCCGATGCTGGCGGTGATGTAGCCGAACGGCGAATCGGCATGAGGCAACTTCAGTTCGAAGATGGCCTGACAGATGTTCTCGGCCTGCTGCAGGGCATGGGCGGTATCGCTTTCGGCGATGATGACGCTGAATTCCTCGCCGCCATAGCGCGCCACCAGGTCGCTGGCGCGGCGCGAACTCTTTTGCAGGACGCGCGCCACGATGCGCAGGCATTCGTCGCCGGCCACGTGGCCGTAACGGTCGTTGTATTTCTTGAAGTAATCCACATCCAGCATCAGCAACGCCAGCGGCTGGCCCGAGCGCACCGAGCGCCGCAGTTCATTGACCAGCGCCTCGTCGAAGCGGCGCCGGTTGGCCACGCCGGTCAGGCCATCGGTGGCCGACAGCGCCTCCAGCTTGCGGTTGGCGCGCTCCAGTTCGCGCGTGCGCAGTGCCACCTGCTGTTCCAGTTCTTCCCTGTTCTGCTGCAGCTTGCCGGCCATTTCGTTGAACTTGCGGGAGAGTACGGCAATCTCGTCGCTGCCCTCCTGGATCACCCGCACCGATGTGTCGCCGCTGCCGGCTTCCTTCATGGCACTCACCAGGCGCTGCAGCGGCACGCTGATGCTGCGCGCGATCAGCGCCGAAAGCAGCAGCGAGACCGCAAAGCAGACCAGACCGATGGCGATGATCTTGTCGCGCACCGAGCGCGTATCGGCGTTGAGCTTGTCGCTGGGCGTGGTGCTGACCACCCACCAGGAGGAATGCGGCAGCTTGGCGATGGCAGCGTAGTAGCGTGTCTTGTCCATCCCGGTATAGGCGATGAAGTCGCTGGTGCGCCGCTGCGACAGGCTGTCCGTGATGCCGGCCAGCAAGGCCGGATCGCCATGGCTGGCGCTGCCGTCGCGGCCCTGCACCACCACCGTGCCGTCGCTGGCGTCGACGATGAAGATGCTGGAGTCATAGCCCAACTCCACCCCTTCGAAGATGCTGAAGAAGTAGCTGGGCCGCACACCCACGAACAGATACCCGGCCGGACGGTTGTTGCCGGTCAAGCGTATCTCGCGCAGCATCGCCACGCTCTTCTGGCCGTGGCCGGCGTGGTAGAGCGTCCACCAGGCACGCCCGCCCAGGTCCGGCGCTTCCTCGGCCACGCGGCTGATGCTGCCGGCCAGCGGCGCGAAGACCTGCGGATCGATCACCTGGCGGCGCCGGTCCAGCAGGTATTTCTGGTTGACGTCAGGCAAGGCCCCGTAGGTATCCAGCAGCACCCGCGCCACCCCGCTGCGGGCCGCCGCGCTGGCTGCTTCATGGCCGCTGTAGTAGTCGCCCAGCAGGCGCTGCAGCTTGTCGGAGAGGGCCAGTTCCTCGCTGGTGTCCTCGATCTTTTCCATGCGCAGCAGCAGGTTCTGCGAAATCTGCCGCGCCACCTGCACCGAATACGCGCGCACCTTGTCCTGGGTGGCGCGGCTGGTCTCGCGGTAGGCCAGCAGGCCGGAGATCAGCAGCGGCACCAGCGAGACCAGGATGAAGGAATTGATCAGCCGATAACGGATCTGGATCTTGCGCAGGAAGCCCAGGGAAAGAAAGTCTAGCCGTCTATGCATGGAGGGCGCCCCGTCTCACTTGCCTGCCAGGCTGGCCTGCTCGGCGATCGAATCCTGCAGCGTGCGGGCTGCCCGGGCCGGGGTGGTGCTACCAGCCAGAACCGCCTGCAGCTGCGTGTGCAAGACCTCGATGGTATTGACCGGCAGCAGGGAGTAGTACAGCCCCGGGGCATTGTCGCGCGCGGCATCGCGTTTCATGTCTTCCACCAGCGCGAACAGTGCGCGGTCGCCCTTGACGTCGGCGGCGATGGTGCGGAAGGGCGGAATGTTCTGGCGCTTGCCCTGCCACAGCGGCATGCCCGGTCCATACAGGAAATCCAGGAACTGTGCCGCCACCGCCCGATGCCGCTCGCTGCTGCGCTGGGCCACGGCAAAGCCGGTCTCGCTGCCGAGCACCGGCCGGATCGGCTGACCCCGGTCGTTCCAGGGCGGCACGAATACGCCTACCCGCATACCGCGTCCGTGCATCAGTACACCCGCCGCCCAGGTCCCCTGGAAGGTCATCGCCGCGCGGCCTTCGGCGAACTGGTTCAGGGTGGCATCGTAGCCGGCGCGCAGGCAGTCGGCCTGGACCATCTTCTGCTCCACCAGCGCGCGCAGGCGGCTGAAGATGGCGATGCCCTGCGGATTGTCCAGCTGCAGGCTGCCGTTGGTGATGCGCGCCCGCCAGTCCGGCACGTGGGCGGCGATGCCATTGGCAAAGCCATAGCTGAAGGGGCCGTTGCCCAGCATGTTGGGAAAGGCGCCGGATAGGGCCAGCGGTGTGAAGCCGGCCCTGCGCAGGGCCGCGCCGGCGGCCAGGAAGGCATCGAAGTCGGCGGGCGGCGCGGTGATGCCGGCGCGCTCGAACATGTCGCGGTTGTAGTAGATCAGGGTGGTCGCCACGCCCGATGGGATACCGTAGCGGCGCCCGCCCGGCGCGGTCCATTCGCGTTGCAGGATGTCCAGCAGCTGGTTCCATGCGCGAGTCTGCCCGAGGTCGGCCAGCATGCCCTGGTCGGCCAGCTCGGCCGTATAGGGACTGGCGTTGACGGAAATGATGTCGGGCAGGCTGTCGGTGGCGGCACGGGGTTTGAGGTTTTCCTCGACCGAATTGCCGATCATGAATTGCAGGTCGATGCGCACGTCGGGGTGATCGTGCATGAAGGCATCGGCCACGCGGTGCATTTCTTCCGACCAGTCCGGAGCCCAGACCAGGGCCGTGAGCACCAGCGGGCCGGAAGACGTGCCGGCGCTGCTGGCCGGCACTGCCGTGGCGTCCTCGCTGCGCCCGCAGCCGGCCAGCAGCAGCACTGCGGCCAGCGATGCAATGGCCATCCCGAGGCGGCCGGGCAAGCGCCTCCATTTGCCTGCCGGCCGGCACCCTGGATGGCGGTACGCGGCGGGCCCCTGTGTCAACTTTGTCGACGATGGCGTTGATCGGCCACGCATTCATTTCCCCTGCGGCGAATATTTCTTGTTCTGCAGCACGTTGCCGCACCCTTTGCCGGGCGGGTGGCTCGCACTGCGCCCACCGCCCCGCCGTGCATGTGATCTTGTCACTTGAGAACCATGCAATTCAGTGTGCCAGCTTTTACGCCGGCCTGCACGAACACCGTACGCTTTTCTTGTCGTCGCTCAGTTTTTGCCGGACAGCAAGCTCGCATTGCCTGCGAGGGCTACCTGAAGGAAGTGCGCCGGCACTTTATAATGTGGGCCTCGCGCCCTCCGGCCACACCGCTTCACCCGGCAGCATCCCGCCCTTGCGCGGAGTGCGGTCGCCTCGACAATTCCACATGCACAACAAAGATAACTCGCTCTCGATGGGCAAATTCCCTCCATGGCTGGCTGTCCTGGCCGCCCTCACTGCCATGGGCGCGCTGGCCATCGACATGTACCTGCCCAGCTTCACCGCCATCGCCCAGGACCTGGGTGTGGGCACCAACCTGGTCCAGCTGACCCTGGCTTCCTTCCTGATCGGGCTGGCGGTCGGCCAGATGTTCTACGGTCCCCTGTCGGACCGCTTCGGCCGCAAGCCGCCGCTGTTCTTCGGTATCGCGCTGTACTTCGTCTGTTCGCTGTTGTGCATCTTCGCCCAGAACATCGAAACCCTGATTGTGCTGCGCCTGTTCCAGGGCCTGGGGGGCAGTGCCGGCATGGTGATCCCGCGCGCCATGGTGCGCGACCGCATGGGCGCGGAGGGCTCGGCCAAGGCCTTCTCGATGCTCATGCTGGTGTTCGGCTTGGCGCCCATCCTGGCGCCTTTCATCGGCGGCCTGATGCTGGTCTTCGCCAGCTGGCGCGGCATCTTCGTGGTGCTCACCCTGTTCGGTCTGCTGTGCATGCTGGGCACGCGCAAGTACCTCACCGAGACCGTGGATGTCTCCCGCGCCGAACCGCTGCACCTGGGCCGCACGCTGCGCCAGTACTGGGGCCTGCTGCGTCATCGCCAGTTCATGTCCTATGTCCTTTGCGGCGGGCTGGTGCAGGCGGGCATGTTCGCCTACATCGCCGGCGGCCCGTTCGTGGTGATCGAATTGCACGGCATCAAGCCGCAGTACTTCGGCTTCGTCTTCGCCTCCAATGCCATCGGCCTGATCGCCGCCTCGCAGATCAATGCGCGCCTGGTGGTGCGGCGTTCAGCCGAGCGCGTACTGGGCAAGGTGCTGTGGGTACCGGCCGGGCTCTCCCTGGCGGTGGCGCTGCTGGTGCTGGTCGGGCTGGAGAGCCTGCCGCTGCTGCTGTTCGGCTTCTTCGGTTTCCTCACCGCCTACGGCTTCACCGGCCCCAACGCGACCGCCATCGCGCTCAAGCACCAGGGGCGCCAGGCCGGCACGGCGGCCGCTCTGATGGGGACGCTGCAATTCGGCATGGGGGTGTTGTCCGGCGTGGTGATGAGCCTGTGGCATGACGGCACCGCCTTGCCGCTGGTCTCGGTGATGGCCATCTGCGGTATCGCGGCCTTCCTGCTGTATCACTTCGTGGCCAAGCATGAGCCTGTGACCCCGGCCGGGCACTGACGCGCCGTTCTACCCGTGACTATCCAGAAACCCGGCATGCGCCGGGTTTTTTTTCGGCCGGCACTGCTGCGCTTGCCCACTTTTCGGGATGGCGCCTCACGCATGAGGTGCGTGATTGCCTCAAGAGTGCTCATGCGGCCCCGCGAGGCGACCCCATGGACGCCTCCGCTGGTGCCCGGCAAAGCCTTGTCAGGCAAGGATCTGCGGTCTGTGCAGCAGCGGGTGGCACGCTCGTTGCTGTAGCTCTTGTCGCGGTCTGACCAGTCAGGCCAATCCGAGGACGCCACCATGAGCATGCCCAATATTGCAGCACAGACCTTGCAGCGCCAGATTCTCAGCGGCAACTATGCCGCCGGCGAGATGCTGCCCAGCCAGCGCGAGCTGGCCGAATCGATGGGCATCAGCCGCGCCTCCCTGCGCGAGGCGCTGTCGATGCTGGAAGCGCTGGGCTTCATCCGCTCCGTGCCTGGCAAGGGCACCCTGGTCACCGAGCGCCAGGATGGTCGCATCGCACCGCCGTTACCCTCCTTGGGCGAGGAAGACAGCAGCGCCCCTGAGCTGGATCTGGCGGCCGTGTTCCAGCTGCGCCATGTCCTCGAATCGGCGGCCGCCGCGCTGGCCGCGCGCCACATCACCGCCCATGCCACGCCGCGCCTGTGGGGCATCCAGGCCCGCTTCGAGGATGCGCTCAAGAATCTCGACCTGGTCAGTGCTTCCCATGCAGACCTGGAATTCCATCAACTGGTCGCCGAACTCTCCGGCAATCCCGCCTTCGTCCAGGTGGTGCGCCAGTTCGAACGTCCCATCAGCCACAGCCTGCGCGTTCCATTTGCCGATCGTGAACGCATCTGGGCGCCCGCCGTGGAGCACCGCGCCATCGCCGCTGCCATCTCGGCAGGCGATATCGAGGGCGCGCGCCGTGCGATGCAGGAACACATCGCCAACGCTGCCGAGCGGGTCGGTCTCGGTTTTTCACCACCCTGACGCCTTGCCTCCCGTGGCTGCCTGGCTGTTTTCGCCAACTTTGCTGTCGTTGTCATCGTGCCGTTTGCGTTTCATCTGTCGTTTCCATCGTCGTCCCTCAACAAGGAAAGCACTGCCATGAAATTTCCCAAGACCGCTACCCTGACGCTGGCCTGTACCCTGGCCTTCGGTACCTTTGCCAGTCTGGCTGCCTTGCCCGCCCACGCCGAAAAGGTGTTGCGCATCGCCATGACCGCCGGCGACATCCCGCGCACGCTGGGCCAGCCCGACCAGGGCTTCGAGGGCAACCGTTTCACCGGCATCCCCATGTATGACGGCCTGACGCAATGGGACCTGTCCAAGGCCGACAAGGCCAGCGAACTGATTCCCGACCTGGCCCTGTCGTGGCAGGTCGATGCCAAGGACAAGACCAAGTGGATCTTCAAGCTGCGTCCCGGCGTGAAATTCCATGACGGCTCGGCCTTCAATGCCGATGCCGTGGTCTGGAACGTCAACAAGGTGCTGGACAAGAACGCCGTGCAGTTCGACCCCAGCCAGGTCGGCGTGACCGCCTCGCGCATGCCCACCCTGCGCTCGGCAAAGAAGATCGATGACATGACGGTGGAACTGACCACCTCCGAGCCGGACTCCTTCCTGCCGATCAACCTGACCAACCTGTTCATGGCCTCGCCCGCGCAATGGGAGAAGAAGCTGGCCGCCGTGCCGGCATCGGTGACCGACAAGGCCGAGCGCTCCAAGCAGGCCTGGGCCGCCTTTGCCGCTGATGCGTCCGGCACCGGCCCGTTCCGCATGGCCAAGTTCGTCCCGCGCGAGCGCCTGGAAGTGGTCAAGAATGATGGCTACTGGGACCCGGCGCGCCGCCCCAAGATCGATCGCGTGGTGATGCTGCCCCTGCCCGAGGCCAACTCGCGCACCGCCGCCCTGATGTCGGGCCAGGTGGACTGGATCGAGGCCCCGGCGCCTGACGCGCTGGACGCCATCAAGGCACGCGGCTTCAAGATCTATTCCAATCCGCAGCCGCACGTGTGGCCGTGGCAACTCTCCTTCGTCCCCGGTTCGCCCTGGCTGGACAAGCGCGTGCGCCATGCCGCCAACCTGTGCGTGAACCGTCCGGCCATGAAGCAGCTGCTGGGCGGTCTCATGGGTGAGGCCACCGGTACCGTGGAACCCGGCCACCCGTGGCGTGGCAACCCCAGCTTCCAGATCAAGTACGACCCTGCCGCCGGCAAGAAACTCATGAGCGAAGCCGGCTACTCGGCGGCCAAGCCGCTGACGGTGAAGGTGCAGATCTCGGCCTCCGGCTCTGGCCAGATGCAACCGCTGCCGATGAACGAGTTCATGCAGCAGAACCTGAAGGATTGCTTCTTCGATGTGCAGTTCGACGTCATCGAGTGGAACACGCTCTATACCAACTGGCGCATCGGCGCCAAGGACCCGAGCGCGCACGGTGCCAATGCGATCAACGTCAGCTTCGCCTCGATGGACCCGTTCTTCGCCATGGTGCGTTTCGTCGATACCAAGGCTGCGCCGCCGACCTCCAACAACTGGGGCTTCTACAGCAACCCGGAGGTCGATGCCCTGATCGCCAAGGCCCGCACCACCTTCGATCCCAAGCAACGTGATGCATTGCTGGCCCAGTTGCACGCCAAGATCGTGGATGAGGCGCCCTTCGTCTGGGTGGCCCACGACACCGGTCCGCGTGCCATCGCCGCCAAGGTCAAGGGCGTGGTCCAGCCGCAAAGCTGGTTCATCGATATCGCCACCATGAGCATGGACTGAGACTGAACCGCGTCAGCGGCGCCACCCTGCACGACCCGGCGCCGCTGACGCTTCCCGTACTTTGACGTTTTCTGCACCATCCCTTGTCTTGCCTGGTTTGCGGCGCTGGTGCCGCTGATCCCGACCCGTCGCCGGAACCGCCATGATTGCCTACCTCATACGACGCACCCTCTACGCACTGCCCATCATGCTGGGCGTGGCCTTTCTCTGTTTCATGCTGGTCCATATCGCCCCGGGTGATCCGCTGGTCTCGATCCTGCCGCCGGATGCCTCGGCTGACCTGCAAAAGCAGTTGATGGAACTCTACGGCTTCAACCGCAGCTATCCCGAGCAGTTCCTGAGCTGGGTCTGGCGCGCCCTGCATGGCGACCTGGGCAGTTCGATCGCCACCGGCCGGCCGGTGGCCGCCGAAGTGTTCAAGGCGGTCGGCAATACCTTCATGCTGGCCGCCGTGGCCACCCTGATCGGTTTCGTCTTCGGCTCGCTGTTCGGTTTCGTGGCGGGCTACTTCCGCAATTCCTGGATCGACCGGCTGGCTTCCTTCATCTCGGTGGTGGGTGTCTCGGTCCCGCACTACTGGCTGGGCATGGTGCTGGTGATCGTGTTCTCGTCCAAGCTGATGTGGCTGCCCGCCACCGGTGCCGGGCCCGACGGTTCGGGCGCGTGGGTGTGGGACCTGGAGCACATGAAGTACCTGATCATGCCGGCCGTCACCATGTCCTTCATCCCCATGGGCATCATTGCCCGTACCGTGCGGGCGCTGGTGGCCGACATCCTGTCGCAGGAGTTCGTGGTCGGCCTGAAGGCGCGCGGCCTGTCCGATGCCGGCGTGCTGCGCCATGTGGTCAAGAACGCCGCCCCCACCGCGCTGGCCGTGATGGGCCTGCAGCTGGGTTACCTGCTGGGTGGCTCGATCCTGATCGAGACCGTGTTTTCCTGGCCCGGCACCGGCTTCCTGCTGAACCAGGCGATCTTCCAGCGCGACCTGCCGCTGCTGCAGGGAAGCATCCTGGTGCTGGCCCTGTTCTTCGTCGCGTTGAACCTGCTGGTGGATATCCTGCAAACCATCTTCGACCCCCGTATCGAGCGAGCCTGACATGAATCTCACCACCCCCGTCTCCGCCCTCGACACTGCCGATGCGCAGGACGCTACCCTGCGGCGCTCGCGCGGCCACTGGGCCAACGTCGCCGCACGTCTGGTGCGCAACCCCGGTGCCATGATCGCCGCCGGCATCCTGCTGCTGCTGATCTTCGCCGCCGTCGCCGCACCCTGGGTGATGCCCGGCGATCCCTTCGCCACCTCGATGTTTGCGCGCCTGAAACCCATCGGCACCGCCGGTCACCTGCTGGGGACCGATGAACTGGGACGCGACCTGTTCTCGCGCCTGCTGCTGGGCGGGCGGCTGTCGCTGTTCATGGGGATCACGCCGGTGCTGCTGGCCTTCGTGATCGGCAGTGCACTGGGCATCCTGGCCGGTTATGCGGGCGGCTTCACCAATACCGCCATCATGCGCAGCATCGACATCCTCTACGCCTTTCCCTCCGTGCTGCTGGCCATCGCGCTGTCGGGTGCCCTGGGTGCGGGCATCTTCAACGCGCTTACCTCGCTGACCATCGTCTTCGTGCCGCAGATCGCCCGCATCGCCGAGAGCGTCACCACCCAGGTACGGCGCAGCGACTATGTCGATGCCGCACGCGCCTCCGGGGCCGGCGCCTTCACCATCGTGCGGGCGCATGTGCTGGGCAATGTGCTGGGACCGATCTTCGTGTATTCCACCAGCCTGATCTCGGTATCGATGATCCTGGCCTCGGGCCTGTCCTTCCTCGGCCTGGGCGTGAAGCCGCCCGAGCCCGAATGGGGCCTGATGTTGAATACCCTGCGCACCGCCATCTATACCCAGCCCTGGGTGGCGGCCTTGCCGGGTGCCTTCATCTTCGTGACTTCGATTTCCTTCAACCTGTTGTCCGACGGCCTGCGTTCGGCCATGGAGGTCAAACAATGAGCCTGACTGCCCATCTCCTCACGCAAGAGATCCGCGACATCGGCGGCCCGCGCCAGCCGCTGCTGGGCGTGCGTGCGCTGCTCAAGCACTTCCCGCTCAAACAGCAGGGCCTGCCCTTCCAGCGGGGGCCGGCCAATGCCGTGCGCGCCGTCGATGGCGTGAGCTTCGACATCATGAAGGGCGAAACCCTGGGTGTGGTCGGCGAGTCCGGCTGCGGCAAGTCCACCACCGCCCGCGTGCTGATGCAGCTGATCCAGCAGGACAGCGGCGAGCTGGTGTTCGACGGCCAGACCGTCGGTTCGCGCGCCTTGCCCCTGCGCCAGTTCCGGCGCCAGGCGCAGATGGTGTTCCAGGACAGTTATTCCTCGCTCAACCCGCGCATGACCATCGAGGATTCGATTGCCTTCGCGCCCACCGTGCACGGCCTGCCGGCACGCCAGGCCATCGCCCGCGCCCGCAGCCTGCTGGCGCGTGTGGGCCTGCAGCCGGAGCGGTTTGCCGGACGTTATCCGCACGAACTCTCCGGTGGCCAGCGTCAGCGCGTCAATATCGCCCGCGCCCTGGCCCTGGAGCCGCGCCTGGTGATCCTGGACGAAGCCGTGTCGGCCCTGGACAAGTCGGTCGAGGCCCAGGTGCTGAACCTGTTGCTGGACCTGAAGCAGGAGTTCGGCCTGACCTATCTCTTCATCAGCCACGACCTGAACGTGGTGCGCTTCATCTCCGACCGCGTGCTGGTCATGTACCTGGGCCAGGTGGTCGAGGTCGGTCCGGCCGAACAGGTGTTCGACGCGCCCCGCCATCCCTACACACGGGCGCTGCTGCGGTCCATGCCCAGCATGGACCCCACCCGCCGCACCGAGGAAGCCCCGCTGGCGGGCGATCCACCCAATCCCATCAACCCGCCCTCCGGCTGCCGCTTCCATACGCGCTGCCAGTTCGCGCAGGAAGTCTGCAAGCAGCGCGCCCCCAGTTTCGTCGAGGCGACGCCCGGGCATGGCGTGGCCTGCCTGCGCTATGAAGCGGGCAGTGGTTACGACGCCACCGCCTTCGAGGCCGGCATGATCATCGAGGAGCCGCAACATGGCTGAACAAGGCAAGCAATCCATGGTGCGCCTGCAGGATCTGCGCGTGAGCTTCAAGGCGCCCGGCAAGACCATCCGCGCCGTCAGCGGCGTGGACCTGGAACTGGCCGAGGGCGAGGTGGTGGCGCTGATCGGCGAATCCGGTTCGGGCAAGAGTGTCACGCTGCGTTCCATCATGCGTCTGCATCCCGAAGCGCGCACCCGCATCGAGGGCCGGCTGGAAGTCGATGGCCGCGACGTGCTGGCCATGAACGGACGCGAACTCTCGGCCCTGCGCGGCGATGCGGTCGCCATGATCTTCCAGGAGCCCCTGCTGGCGCTGGACCCGGTCTATACCGTGGGCGCCCAGATCGTCGAGACCATCCGCCGCCATCGCAAGGTCTCGGCGACCGAGGCCCGCGCCCAGGCGCTGGCGCTGTTCGAAAAGGTGCGCATCCCCAGCCCGGAGCGCCGCCTGGATGCCTATCCGCACGAGATGTCGGGCGGCATGCGCCAGCGCGCCATGATCGCACTGGCCCTGTCGTGCTCGCCCAAGGTCTTGCTGGCCGATGAACCGACCACCGCACTGGATGCCACGGTGCAGATCCAGATCCTGCTGTTGCTGCGTGAACTGCAGCGCGAGCTGGGTTTGTCGATCATCTTCGTCACGCACGATATCGGCGCCGCCGTCGAGGTGGCCGACCGCATCGCCGTGATGTACGCCGGTCGCATTGTCGAACAGGGACCTGCCGCCCGGCTGCTGACCCAGCCGCGCCATCCCTACACCATGTCGCTGCTGCAAAGCCGCAGCCATGGCGCCATGCAGAAGGGCCAGCGCCTGCAGACCATTCCCGGTGCGCCGCCGGATCTCGCCAATCTCCCGCCCGGCTGTGCCTTCGCCGAACGCTGCGTCCATGCCCGACCGGATTGCCTGAACCAGCAACCCCCCGAGCTGAAACTGGATGCGCAGCATGCGGTACGCTGTCTGCGTGCGCAGGAACTACAGTTCGCCGCCTGAGTGCCGGCTACTGCCTGCCCTGCATCCCGACTACCCCGAACACTCTGACCTGACAAGGACCTTTGCATGACCGCCGATGCCCACGCCGCTGCTGCTGTCTCCGCCCGCTGTTTCGTCCCCTATCCTCCCGTGCCGCTGGAGAGCGCCGCTGCCGGCCCGCTGGCCGGGGTCCGCCTGGCCGTGAAGGATATCTTCGATGTGGCCGGCTACCCCACCGGTTGCGGCAATCCGCACATGCTGGCCATGTCCGGCATCAAGTCTTCTTCGGCGCCGGCAGTGCAGGCACTGCTGCAGGCCGGCGCCCATTTCGTGGGCAAGGTCTATACCGATGAACTGGCCTTCTCCATGAATGGCAAGAACGCCCACTTCGGCACGCCGCGCAATGGCGGTGCACCCGATCGCATTCCCGGTGGCTCCAGTTCCGGTTCGGCCTCGGCGGTCTCCAACGACCTGGCCGATCTGGCGCTGGGGACCGATACCGGCGGTTCGGTGCGCGTGCCGGCCAGCCATTGCGGCCTGATCGGCTTGCGTCCGACGCATGGGCGCGTATCGCTGGCCGGGGTCATGGACCTGGCCAGCAGTTTCGACACCTGCGGCTGGTTCGCCCGCGACATGGGGGTGTTCAGCCGCGCCGGCGAGGTCTTGCTGGGCCCTGATAGCGCGCCCCTGCCCGAGCAGCCACGCACCATGGTGGCGGCAGCCGTGCTGGCCCTGCTGGAGCCCCGTGTGCAGGAGGTGTTCTCGCACACGCTGGATCGTCTGGCTGGAGTGATCGGCACCCCGCAACCGGTGAAGACCGCCGCGCCTTCCTTCGATACCCTGTACTGGGCCTTCCGCCACATCCAGGGCTATGAAGCCTGGCAGGCCCATGGGGAGCAGATCCGTCGTCATGATTTCCAGCTCGGCCCGGGCGTGGCCGAGCGTTTCTCCTGGTCGGCCACCATCACGCCGCAGCAGATGCAGCAGCATAGTGCGGTGCGCGCCGGCTTCCGCGAAGTCTTCCAGCGCCTGCTGGGCCAGGATGGCGTGCTGCTGTTGCCCAGCGCGCCGGATGTGGCGCCACTGCTGACCGACTCCGAACAGTCCCTGGAAAACTATCGCAACCAGGCCGTGCGCATGCTCTGCCTGGCCGGGCTGTCGGGTTGCCCGCAGATCTCCTTGCCGCTGATGCGCCTGGATGGCGCGCCCTTCGGCTTCTCGCTGATCGCACCGGTCGGCAGCGACCGTTCCCTGATCCGCTATGCCGCGAGACTGATGCATGAGTGCGCCTGAGCCCACGCCACGGGTGGTGCTGGCGCAACCGCTGACGGCACCGGCCTTTGCGCCCTACGGTGACCTGCTCGCGCCGGGCGAGGCCGGGCGCGAGATCAACTTCGGCACCACCCAACGTTTCGATGACGTGGCCCGGCTGGATGTAGAGGAGCAGGGCGGCCGCGCCTGCGTGGCCCTGTTCCGCACCGACGCGCAGACCCACCGGGCGCCCTATCCCCTGCGCGCCTTCGAGCGCCATCGCCTGGGCAGCCAGAGCTTCATCCCGCTGGGGGCCAGTCGCTGCCTGGCGGTGTTGGCCGGCAGTGGCGACACCCCCGACGAGGCCGCCATCGTTGCCTTCCTGATCGAACCCGGCCAGGGCGTGACGCTGCGGCGCGGCGTCTGGCATCACCCCCTGATCACGGTGGGCGCAGCCGACGTGCTGGTGATCGAGCGCGCGGCGGCCAGCGAGGATTGCCAGGTCATGGCCATGGACACGCGCGTGGAAGTGCGGTTGGGCTGATGCGGCTGATGCGGCTGATGTTGGGCCTGGGCAAGCCGCCCCCGGCGAATCCTGCAATAATGACGGATTGTCACAGCCCCGATCAGTCTTGCGCCTGGTAGTCATGTGCGCTGGTCGCGGCTGCCTTCCTTTTTTCCTGTCACCGTCATGCTGCACGCAGTCGCTGCCTCCGTCCTGTGGGGCCTGTTCCCGCTTTACTTCAAGTTGTTGAAGGAGGTTGCTTCCTTCGATATCGTGGTGCAGCGCCTGTTCTGGTCCTGCGTGTTCCTGGCGGGTGTGCTGGCCTGGCGGCGACAGTGGCGCTGGCTGGGGGAGGTGGCGCGTCAGCCCAGGGTGGTGGCCGGTTGCCTGCTGTCGGCACTGCTGCTGAGCGGCAACTGGACCCTGTATGTCTGGGCGGTGAATGCCGGGCGCATCGTCGATACCAGCCTGGGTTACTTCATGAGCCCCCTGATGAGCGTCTTCATGGGCTACCTGATCCTCAAGGAACGCATGCGTCCGCTGCAATGGCTCTCGGTCCTGCTGGCGCTGGGTGCGGTGCTGTGGCTGACCTTCGCCAACGGCAAGCTGCCCTGGATTTCGCTGCTGATCGCGCTGTCCTTCGCCTTCTATGGCCTGCTGCGCAAGACCGCCCACCTGGGCCCGCTGGAAGGCCTGTCGCTGGAAACCCTGCTGATGCTGCCGCTGGTGCTGCTGTTGCTGGGCATCGATGCCGTGCGCGGCAGCAATGCCTTTACCCATGCCTCTACCAGCGCCCAGGTCCTGCTGATGCTGTCCGGCCCCATCACGGTGGTACCGCTGCTGCTGTTTGCCCATGGCGCGCGCCGCATCCCGCTATCCATGCTGGGCCTGATGCAGTACATCTCGCCCACCATCCAGTTGCTGGGCGGGGTGCTGATCTACGGCGAACCCTTCACCGGCGCCCGCGCCATCGGCTTTTGCGTGATCTGGGCGGCGCTCGCGGTATACTCCGCCGAAGGCTTGTGGCGCTACATGCGCTCCCGCGCACAAAGCTCGACCGAGCCCGGCGCCGGCAGCGCCTGAGCACCGGCTCATCGTTTCCCTCTTACTGGCAACTCATACCATGGCCCAATACGTCTTTACCATGAACCGCGTCGGCAAGATCGTGCCGCCGAAGCGGCAGATCCTCAAGGACATTTCGCTGTCCTTCTTCCCCGGCGCCAAGATCGGCGTGCTCGGCCTGAACGGCTCGGGCAAGTCCACCCTGCTCAAGATCATGGCCGGCATCGACAAGGAAATCGAGGGTGAAGCCATCCCGATGCCCAACCTGAACATCGGCTACCTGCCGCAGGAACCGCAACTCGATGCCGAGAAGACCGTGCGCCAGGAAGTCGAAAGCGCCCTGGGTGAAGTCTTCGAAGCCCAGGCCAAGCTGGACGCCGTCTACGCCGCCTATGCCGAGGAAGACGCCGACTTCGACGCCCTGGCCACCGAGCAGGCCCGTCTGGAGGCGATCATCGCCGCCGCAGACGGCAACAGCCTCAACCAGCAGCTCGAAATGGCCGCCGACGCGCTGCGCCTGCCGCCCTGGGACGCCAAGATCGGCGTGCTCTCCGGTGGTGAAAAGCGCCGCGTGGCACTGTGCAAGCTGCTGCTCTCCAAGCCCGACATGCTGCTGCTGGACGAGCCGACCAACCACCTGGACGCCGAATCGGTGGACTGGCTGGAGCAGTTCCTGCAGCGCTTCCCCGGCACCGTGGTGGCCATCACCCACGATCGCTACTTCCTCGACAACGCCGCCGAATGGATCCTGGAACTGGACCGTGGCCACGGCATCCCCTGGAAGGGCAACTACAGCTCCTGGCTGGAACAGAAGGAAGCCCGCCTGAAGCAGGAAGAAGCCAGCGAATCGGCGCGTCAGAAGACCATCGCCAAGGAACTGGAATGGGTACGGCAGAACCCCAAGGGCCGCCAGGCCAAGAGCAAGGCGCGCCTGGCCCGCTTCAATGAACTGTCCGAATACGAATACCAGAAGCGCAACGAGACCCAGGAAATCTTCATTCCCGTGGCCGAGCGCCTGGGCAATGAAGTCATCGAATTCAAGAACGTCAGCAAGGGCTATGGCGACCGCCTGCTGATCGACAACCTGAACTTCAAGATTCCGGCCGGTGCCATCGTCGGTATCATCGGCCCCAACGGTGCCGGTAAGTCGACCCTGTTCCGCATGCTGGCCGGTCGCGAGACCCCGGACAGCGGCGAACTGGTGCTGGGCCCCACCGTCAAGGTGTCGCTGGTGGACCAGTCGCGTGAAGACCTGGGCAACAAGAAGACGGTCTTCGAGGACGTTTCCGGCGGTGCCGACATCCTCACCGTGGGCCGTTTCGAAATGCCGTCGCGCGCCTACCTGGGGCGCTTCAACTTCAAGGGCGGCGACCAGCAGAAGGTGGTCGGCAACCTCTCCGGTGGCGAGCGCGGCCGCCTGCACCTGGCCAAGACCCTGCTGCAGGGCGGCAACGTCCTGCTGCTGGATGAACCGTCCAACGACCTCGACGTGGAAACCCTGCGTGCCCTGGAAGATGCGCTGCTGGAATTCGCCGGCACCGTGCTGGTGATCTCCCACGATCGCTGGTTCCTGGACCGTATCGCGACCCACATCATCGCCTTCGAGGGTGATTCGCAGGTCACCTTCTTCGACGGCAACTATCAGGAATACGAAGCCGACAAGAAGAAGCGCCTGGGCGAAGAAGCCGCCAAGCCCAAGCGCATCCGCTACAAGCCGGTCACGCGCTGATCGCTCGTTGATCGCTCGCTGATCGCCTGATCGATCCGTACCCGGGAAACGCCGCTGGACGTCGCTGACGTCAGCGGCGTTTTTTTTCGGCGGGGATGGCGTGTAAAGAGTTGTAGGGATGCATGACGGGGCCCGTGCCGATGGCTACCATCCCTGCATCACAGGAATCCTCGGGGGGAACGTCGATGAAGACGCGCCAGGTGCTGGCCATTTGTCTGCTGCTGGGTGCTTGCGCCAGTTCGCAACCGGTCACGCAGATCGACAAGGACACCTATCTGCTGGTGGCCAGTTCGCGCTGGCACGGCAACGAGGGCGTGGCGCTCCAGGGCCTGCAGCAGGCCGACGACTGGTGTCGCCAGCGCGGGCGCCGCACACGCGTGACCGGCAGTGAGCGCTCCGATGGCGTGATCGGGGTGATGCCGCCCAAGGTGATGTTGACCTTCAAGTGTGATCCATCCCCATAGGAGCGGTTCCCATGGCCCGGGAGCGGGCAGAAAACGCCCTGCGCGGGTAGAATCACGCCCTCGCGCCCACCAGGCGCCCGGTCGAGAAGAGGCCGCCGTCCTATCCCGGGCGCGATGATCTCTCCTTCCTCGTTCGCGTCATCCGCGCACCCGATAAAAAAATTCGCGCCACCTGGCTCCCCGGGCTACGTTTGCCATCGGGTCCCAGGACTGTATCCATCATTCATCCGCCCTGACATGCTCGCCACGATTACCCGCCTCTTCCCCGTGTGGGCGCTGCTGCTTTCCGCCGCCGCCTATTTTTCGCCACCGACCTTCACGCCCCTGGGCAAGTACATCACCCAGCTCCTCACCCTGATCATGCTGACCATGGGCGTGACGCTGACGGTGGATGACTTCAAGCGCATCATCAAGCGCCCCGCGCCGGTGGCTGCCGGCATCATCTTGCACTATCTGGTCATGCCGCTGGCCGCCTGGGTCATCGCCAAGGTGCTGCGCATGCCGCCTGACCTGACCGCCGGCATGGTGCTGGTGGGCAGCGTTGCCTCCGGTACCGCCTCCAACGTGATGATCTATCTCTCGCGCGGCGACGTGGCGCTGTCGGTCACCATTTCCACGCTGTCGGCGCTGGTGTCGGTATTTGCCACGCCGCTGCTGACGGAGCTGTATGTGGACGCTTCCATCCACTTCGACGCGCATGCCATGCTCATGTCCATCGTGCAGATCGTGGTGGTGCCCATCGCCGTGGGCCTGGTGCTGAACCTGTTTGCCGGCAACCTGATCCGCCGCATCGAACCCTACCTCTCGCTGGTGTCGATGGTGGCGATCCTGCTGATCATCTCGGCGGTGGTCGCCGGCAGCCAGGCCAGCATCGCCTCGGTGGGCCTGGTGGTACTGGTGGGCGTGATCCTGCACAACGGCCTGGGTTTGCTGGGTGGCTACTGGGGTGGCCGCCTGCTCGGCTTCGACGAAGCGGTATGCCGCACCTTGGCCATCGAGGTGGGGATGCAGAATTCCGGTCTGGCGGCTGCGCTGGGCAAGCTTTACTTCACCCCGGTGGCGGCCTTGCCGGGCGCGCTGTTCTCGGTGTGGCACAACCTGTCGGGTTCGCTGCTGGCCGGTTACTGGCGCGGTCGCCCGCCGCGTGACTGAGCCCTGTATTCGCCTGATATTCGCCTGAAACGACGCGGCCCGCTCCCGTATGGAAGCGGGCCGTTGTTCATGGGCCGTTATGTGCCTACAATCGGCCACATTCATCCTCCAAGGAAGGGACCATCATGCAAAAACGCCAGTTCATGCGCCTGGGCGCCACCCTGTTGGCCGCACCGGCCGTCCTGCCGGCGCTGGCTGCGGACAAGAAGGCCGGTGGGTCCGGACCGGTGTTGCTGACCGTCACCGGCGACATCGGCAACAGCAATCGCGGCGCCCTTGATCCGGCGCTGGACCAGATGATGGCCAAGCAGAAACTGAGTTTCGACAAGGCCTATACCTTCGACTTTGCCGCCCTGTCGGCCCTGCCTTCGGTGGAAATCCACCCCACGCTGGAATACGACCGCCGTCGCCATAGCCTGCGCGGTCCCCTGTTGTCGGAGGTGCTGCGCGTCTGTGGCGCCCCCGCCGCGCTGCAGAACTGCGCCCTGCGCGCGGTGGATGGCTATGCGGTGCTGGTGTCCGCAGCCGATATTGCCAAGTACCGCTTCATCGTCGCCACCCACCTGGATGGCAAGCCGATTCCGCTGGGCGGGCTCGGTCCGCTGTGGGCCGTCTATGAGGCCGACAGCTTCCCGGAGATGGCCGCGCGCCCCTTGCCGGAGCGCTTCGGCCAATGCCCGTGGGGCCTGTACCACATCGCCGTGCGCAAGGCCTGATGCCAAGCGTTGGTGAAAGTGCCGAGGCGCCTCAGACGTTGATGGCGCTGTCCGACTTCATCCGCTTGCGCAGTTCGAACTTCTGGATCTTGCCGGTGGAGGTCTTGGGCAACGGTCCGAAGTAGATCGCCTTGGGTACCTTGAAGCCGGCCAGGTGGCCACGGCAGAACTCGGCCAGTTCGGCCGCGCCGATGTCGGCACCTTCCTTCAGTTCGACAAAGGCGCAGGGGGTCTCGCCCCATTTCTCGTCCGGCTGTGCCACCACGGCAGCCGCCAGTACGGCCGGGTGACGGTAGAGCACGTCTTCCACTTCCACGCTGGAGATGTTCTCGCCCCCGGAGATGATGATGTCCTTGCTGCGGTCCTTGATCTTGATGTAACCGTCGGCATTCATCACGCCCAGGTCGCCGGTGTGGAACCAGCCGCCGGCGAAGGCTTCCTGCGTGGCCTTGTCATTCTTCAGATAGCCCTTCATGCAGATGTTGCCGCGGAACATGATCTCGCCGATCTCTTCGCCATCGGCGGCGACCGCTTCCATGGTGTCCGGCGAGAGCACCGTCACGCCACTCTGCAGGTGGTAGCGCACGCCCTGGCGCGACTTCAACACCGCCCGCTGGTCCACCGACAGGCCGCTCCAGTCATCCTGCTCGGCGCAGACCGCCGCCGGCCCGTAGACCTCGGTCAGGCCATAGACGTGGGTCAGTTCGAACTGCATGGCCTCCATCTTGGCCAGCACGGCCGCTGGCGGCGGTGCACCTGCCACCATCGCCTTGACCGGACCGCGGATGCCGACGCGCCAGCCCTCGGGCGCATTGGCCAGCGCCGCATGGACGATGGGCGCGGCGCAGTAGTGGGTGATGCCGTGCTCGGCGATCAGGTCGAACACCAGCTTGGGCTCGAACTTGCGCAGGCAGACGTTCACACCGGCGCGCGCGGCCACCGTCCACGGGAAGCACCAGCCATTGCAATGGAACATCGGCAGCGTCCACAGATAGACCGGGTGCTTGGGCAGGTCCCATTCGAGGATGTTGGACACCGCATTCAAGGCCGCGCCACGATGGTGGTAGACCACCCCCTTGGGGTCGCCAGTGGTGCCGGAGGTGTAGTTCAGGGCGATCGCATCCCATTCGTCGGCCGGCATCTGCCAGTCGAACTGTTCGTCACCGCTGGCCAGCAGGGCTTCGTATTCGAGGTGGCCGAAGCGTTCGCCGGCTACCGGTGGCGGGCCCAGTTCATCAAAGACTTCGACGATCTTCAGGGCCGGCAATTGCGTGCGCAACTGCTGTGCCAGTGCGGCGAATTCGCTGTCGATCAGCAGCACCCGGGCTTCACCATGGCGCAGCATGAAGACGATGGATTCGGCGTCGAGCCGGATGTTGAGCGCGTTGAGGACGGCGCCGGCCATCGGTACGCCGAAGTGCGCCTCCACCATCGCCGGGGTATTGGGCAGCATGGCTGCCACGGTGTCGTTCTTGCCCACGCCCAGGCCTTGCAGGGCGCTGGCCAGTCGGCGCGTGCGGCGGTAGGTCTGGTCCCAGTCCTGGCGCAGTGCGCCGTGGATGATGGCGGTGCCCTTGCCATAGACGGCGGCGGCACGCGCGATGAAATCGATGGGGGTGAGGGCCGCGTAATTGGCGGTGTTGCGGCCGAGGCCGGTGTCGAAATCTGCCATGTCTGTCTCCTAGCGGCGGGGATGGTGGGGCGGCGGCCTTGTGCATTTTTTATCAGCCGCAGATCAGTTCTCTAGGGTAGCACTGAAGCCGGCTTGCGCTTTGTCATCACGACGACAAGGCTGACATGCGACAATGTCCGGCGTTTTCCTCCTTCCCCAAGCCCCCTCATGAGCAGCAAGATGGCGCAGCTTCTGCAGCAATACGACTGGTTCGCCGCCCTGTCGGCCGAACATCGTGCGCTGGCGGCCGCGACCACGCAATTGTCACGCTTTGCCGCCGATGCCTTCGTGGCCCGGCGGGGCGAGCGGTCCGATTACTGGATCGGCGTGCATGAGGGCCTCATCAAGCTGGCGGTCTACAACATCGACGGCCGCAGCAGCACGCTGTCGGGCGTGCCCGAGGGCGGGTGGTGCGGCGAGGGCAGCGTGATCAAGCGCGAGCCGCGCCGCTATGATGTCATCGCCATCCGCGCCTCGCAGATCCTGCTGGTACCGGCCGATACCTTCCATCGCCTGATGGCCGAGAGCCTGCCCTTCAATGCCTTCGTCATCGGCCAGTTGAACGAGCGCATGGGCCAGTTCATCGCCACAGTGCAGAACGAACGTCTGCTGGATGTGGATGCCCGGGTGGCGCAGGCGATTGCGCAACTCTTCCATCCCATGTTGTACCCGCGTACTTCCAAGGTGCTGGAACTGTCGCAAGAAGAGATCGGCCTCCTGACCGGTCTGTCACGCCAGCGCGTGAACCAGGCCATGCGCCACCTGGCCGAACTGGGGCTGGTGGAGATTTCCTACCAGAGCATCCGCGTGGTCGACCTCGATGGTCTGCGCGCTTTCGGCATGGCTTCGCTATGAGGCGGCGCAGCCTGTCACCGCAACGACAGTCTGGCGGTCAGGCCTGGCATACCATCGGTCGACCTTCCCGCAACTGAATTGCCATGGCCATCGTCACCCACCATCACCTGCAATTGCGCGAACTGCGTTTCGCCGCGCCGGCGCGGGTGCGGGTGTGGAAGGGCGCAGCCACGCTCAGGAGCGGCAATGTCACCATCGAACTGAGGGAGGGCGAGAGCTTCACCGTCCCGTCCTTCGTGCGCTTCTCCTGCCTGGCCCATCCGCGCATGGCGGCGCAGGGAATGCGTCCGGCCGTGTGGTCGCTGGCGCTGGAGACGCAATCTCCGGCGGACATGGAAAGCGCGGCCGATGCCAGCAAGCCCCATGCACGTCGCCTGGCCGCCGCGATCTTCGCGCAACCTGCGGCCGACTGGCGCGCCGAGGGCATTGCCCGTGACTGGCAGATGAGCCCGGCGCGTCTGCGCGCGCTGCTCTTTGCCGAAGGGGAATCGCTGCGCAGCCTGGTGCGCGAGCAGCGCGTGGCCTGGGTCCTGGCCGGGCTGGCGCGCATGGAAGATGCCGGCGCAGCGCCTGCGGCGGCCGGATTTGCCTCGCTGGCGGCGCTGCAGCGGGCTTGCCAGGAAGCCATCGGGCTACCGCCGGAGATCGCCCGCCGCGCCATCTCGCTGCTCAGCAGCACGCCCGTGCAGGTCGCACCGTCGCGCCAGGATGAGGCGCGCAAGCCGCGCTACCGGCCCTATTTCTGAGATTTCCGAGGTGCAGTCCGCCGCCCGGCGGCAAGTTTGCTACCATCTGCGCTTTCCCTCAATTCTGTGTGGCCCGCTGCGGGCCGATTTCTCATGAGCAAGTTCTGGAGCCCCATCGTCAGCCGCCTGACGCCCTACACCCCCGGCGAACAACCCAAGATCGCGCGCCTGGTCAAGCTCAATACCAACGAGAGCCCGTATGGCCCGTCGCCGCTGGCGCTGCAGGCCATCGCCCGTGAAGTCAGCGACAGCCTGCGCCTGTATCCCAATCCGGATGCCGAGCCGCTCAAGCTGGCCATCGCCCGCCGCCATGCCGCCGACGGCATCAGCGCGCGCGAGGTGTTCGTGGGCAATGGCTCCGACGAAGTGCTGGCGCATGCCTTCCAGGCCCTGCTGCAGCATGGCAAGCCCATCCTGTTCCCGGACATCACCTACAGCTTCTATCCGACCTATGCCGGCCTGTACCAGGTCGAGTATCGCGCCGTGCCGCTGGCCGAGGATTTCACGCTGCGCGCCGACGACTACATCGGCCAGGGCGAGGCCATCGGCGGCATCATCTTCCCCAACCCGAACGCGCCCACCGGCTGTCTGCTGGGACTGGACCAGGTCGAGCGCATCCTGCAGGGCAATCCGGAGCGGGTGGTGGTGGTCGATGAAGCCTACATCGATTTCGGCGGCCAGAGCGCCATCCCGCTGGTGCAGCGTTATCCTAACCTGCTGGTGGTGCAGACCTTCTCCAAGTCGCGCGCGCTGGCCGGCATGCGGGTCGGTTTTGCCATCGGCCACGCCGACCTGATCGATGCGCTGGAGCGGGTCAAGAACAGCTTCAACTCCTATCCGCTGGATCGCCCGGCGATTGCCGGCGCCACCGCCGCCATCGAGGACGAGGACTACTTCCAGAAGACCTGCGGCATGGTCATCGCCAGCCGCACCGCCCTGGTGGCGCAACTGGAAGGCCTGGGCTTCCAGGTCCTGCCGTCGGCGGCCAACTTCGTCTTCGCGCGTCATCCGCAACACGATGCGGCCGCCCTGGCGGCGGCGCTGCGCAGCGACGGCATCATCGTGCGTCACTTCAAGACCGAGCGCATCAAGCAGTTCCTGCGTATCACCATCGGTACCGATGCGGATTGCGCCACGCTGGTGGAGGCACTGGGGCGCCATCTGGGTCAGCAGTAAATTCTGCGGGGAACGGCGGCCGGTCCGCTGTCCCCAAACCTTAGCTGAGCGGCCGCTGGCGCCA
>NZ_DASQOH010000029.1:0-15274 GCF_035644555.1 Herbaspirillum sp. | reverse complement strand
ATGGTGTCGTTGTCGTATTCCTTGGCGCGCTTGACGATGATCTGGGTCATCTGCGCGATCTCGCGCATGAACTCGTCACGGCTGATCTTGCCGCGCTCCATCTGGGCCAGCTTGTGCTCCCACTCGCCGGTCAGTTCGGGTTCGGTCAGTTCGTCCACGCCCAGGCCATGCAGCAGCGTCATCAGCTGGAAGGCCTTGGCGGTGGGCATCATTTCGCGGCCTTCGCGCAGCAGGTACTTTTCGTTCAGCAGGCCTTCGATGATGGCCGCGCGCGTGGCCGGCGTGCCCAGGCCCTTGCCGGCCATGGCTTCGCGCAGCTCATCCGAATCCACCAGCTTGCCCGCGCCTTCCATGGCCGACAGCAGCGTGGCTTCGGTGTAGCGGGCAGGCGGCTTGGTGACCAGGCCGTTGGCGGTGACCTTGTCGGTCTTGACCTTCTCGCCCGGGGCCACGGCCACCAGGTTGCCGCCGCCTTCCTTGTCCTTGTCGTCTTCCTCGACCTGCTTGCCGTAGATGGCCAGCCAGCCGGGGTTGATCATGACTTTACCTTCGCTCTTGAACTGGTGGCCCGACACTTCCGTGAGGCGGGTGGTCACCTGGAACTCGGCTGGCGGGAAGAACACCGCCATGAAGCGGCGCGTCACCAGGTCGTAGAGCTTCTGTTCCGGCTCTGACAGGTTCTTGGGCACCTGGGTGGTCGGGATGATGGCGAAGTGGTCGCTGATCTTGGTGTTGTCGAAGATGCGCTTGTTGGGCTTGACCCAACCTTGCTTCAAGATCTGCTTGGAGAACTGGTGATAATTGTTGTTCTCCGCCAGCGCCTCCAGCGTGTCCTTGACCGTGTTGAGGTAGTCCTCGGGCAGGTGACGCGAATCGGTACGCGGATAGGTCAGCACCTTGTGCTTTTCATACAGCGCCTGGGCTAGGCCCAGGGTGTTCTTGGCCGAGAAGCCGAAGCGCGAGTTGGCTTCGCGCTGCAGGCTGGTCAGGTCGAACAGGCCCGGCGACATCTGCGTGGTCGGCTTGGATTCCTCGGTGACATTGCCCGGCTTGTCGCGGCAGGCGGCCACGATGGAATCGGCAGCGGCACGGCTCCACAGGCGCTCGGGGCGCTTCTCGGGGTCGTTCTCGTCCTTCTTGTGGCCCTTGTCCAGCCAGCGGCCCTTGTAGATGCCGGCGGCGCAGACGAACTCGGCGTGCACTTCCCAGTAATCGCGGGGGACGAACTTCTTGATCTTCTCTTCCCGCTCGACCACGATCGACAGGGTCGGCGTCTGCACGCGGCCCACGGTGGTGAGATAGAAGCCGCCTTCCTTGGAGTTGAAGGCTGTCATGGCGCGGGTGCCGTTGATGCCGATCAGCCAGTCGGCCTCGCTGCGGCAACGCGCCGCATTGGCCAAGGGCAGCATTTCCTCGTCATCACGCAGGTGGGCAAAGCCCTCACGGATGGCGCCCGGCGTCATCGACTGCAGCCACAGGCGCTTCACCGGCTGCTTGGCCTTGGTGTATTGCGCGATCAGGCGGAAGATCAGCTCTCCTTCGCGGCCCGCGTCACATGCGTTGATGAGGGTGGTGACGTCCTTGCGCTTGATCAGCTTGGAGAGCACCTTCAGGCGCGACTCGGTCTTGGCGATCGGGTTCAGGGCAAAGTGCGGCGGGATCATCGGCAGGTGGGTGAAGCTCCACTTGCCGCGCTTGACGTCGTATTCCTCGGGGACGGCGATTTCCAGCAGGTGGCCGACGGCCGATGACAGGATGTACTGGTCGGATTCGAAATACTCATCGTGCTTGGTGAAGCCGCCGAGCGTCTTCGCGATGTCGTTCGCGACAGAGGGCTTCTCGGCAATGATGAGGGTCTTGCTCATAAGTATGGGTCTCGATGTGGAGAGGTCGGTGGCTGCTTGCTGCGGGGCCGGTCTGCCCTAGTTGGGGCCGGGTGCCCCCGAAACAATCATGTCATCCTGGCAAGGGCGGCACATCTGCCGGCACTTCATTGCCTGTGGACAACGGAATTTTTATATAGTAGCCAATATCAGGCCAATGCGGGGCAATGATAAGCGTGATGCAAATGAAACGGCAAGCACAAGGCTTGCCGTCTCGGAGTTTCATGCATATCAGAGCATGGGTGAAGCAACATGGCTGCTGCGTCGTCAGCTGCCTGTCAGCCAGGAAGCAAGCCCTGGCTCAGTGCAGCAGGCGCGGTTCGGTATCGTCCTCGTCGAGGAACAGTTCCTCGAACATCAGGCCGTCCGGCTCCTTGCCCTGGCTCCACAGCACCATCAGCACGATCACCTTGAGCTTTTCCAGCGTGATGGGTGCTTCACCAGCGGCCAGTGCGCGTTCGATGACGATCTCGCGCTGGATCGGGTCCAGCATCTTGGCCGATTCGAGGAACTGGATGAAGCCGATGGCTTCCACGCCCAGCACATCACTTTCTTGACGCGCATAGATGCGGGTACCGAAGGAGAAGGCGGTCTGGCGGGGATAGTTGTCGGCGAATTCGTGATTGGCGACCTCAAGATCGGTCAGCCATCCGAGTGCCTGGGAGATTTCATCTTCTTCGAAACCGATCGCGGACAGCTTCTTGACCAAGGCCTCCGGTTCGGGGCAGGCATCAGGGCGATAGTAGGTTTCGTACAGGTAAACGAGGACATCAAACATGTTCGTACTCTATCGCGAAGGTTATGAATGTACAAGTCAGCCAAGTCCAGTATGGCAGGATTTGCGGCGCTGCGGGGATTAATTTCTTCACGCCAGGCAACGATAATGTGCACCTGGTAACAGTTCCACCAGGCCCTGCAACTCCAGGCCGAGCAGGATCGCCGCCAGCGCCGCCGCTTCCAGTCCGCAGCGCCCGGCCAGGGTGTCGACATCGACCGGGTCATGGCCCATGGCACGTATGACCTGCAGGCTTGCCGGATCAACATCGGCCGGTGGCCGGCCGGTGCCGGCGAGCATCGGTGTGGCCTGCGCCAGGGACGGCACAGATTGCCGCATCGGCAACTCTTCCAGGATATCCTGCGTGGTCTCCACCAGCTTGGCGCCCTGCCGGATGAGCTGGTGGCAGCCCTTGGCCAGCGGCGCGTGGATGGAACCGGGAATGGCGAACACATCGCGCCCCTGCTCGGCCGCCATGCGTGCCGTGATCAGCGAGCCGGAGCGGGCCGCCGCCTCCACCACCAGCACTGCCTGCGCCAGCCCCGAAATCACCCGGTTGCGTCTGGGGAAATTGGCCGACAGCGGTGGCGTGCCCAGCGCATATTCGCTGACGATGCAGCCGCCCTGTGCGATGCGTTCGGCCAGATCCCGATTGCGCGGCGGATAGTCGATATCGCAGCCGGTCCCGATCACCGCCACCGTCGATCCTGCCCCCCGCAGACCGCCCTCATGCGCGGCCGTATCGATGCCCAGCGCGAGGCCGGAGACGATGGTGAGGCCGGCCTGGCTAAGCTCGGCGGCAAAACGCCCCGCATGCTCGCGCCCTTGGACCGTGGCATGGCGGCTGCCGACCACCGCCAGAGCCGGTGCCGAGAGCAGGGCCGCATTGCCGCGCGCGTACAGCAGCAGCGGCGGATCGGCAATGTTGAGCAGGCTGGCCGGATAGGCGGCATCGGCCAGGGTGAGGATGGTCCGGCCCGGTGATTGCAGCCAGTCCAGCGTGGCGGCCATGCGCTGGCGCTGACGGGCCGAGGGCGCGGCCAGCAAGGCTGCCGCCTGGGGCGCCGGCACCACCCTGCACAGGGCCGCCTGGCCCACCTGCCAGAGATGACCCGGCAGGCCGAAGGCACCCAACAAGCGGCGCGCCGCCGCCGGGCCGACTCCTTCGGTCAGGGCCAGTCGCAACCACCATTCCAGGCTGCCAGCGTCCACCGGCCGCGCATCTTCAGGGAAATTGTTTTGCATAGGGACAATGCCGCGCTCACCGCCGCTCCGCGCGGGCTTGGGGCGGCCGCCGGCCGGGCTGTGATACACTTTTCAAATGATCGGGAACACCACGGTGGCCACCGGGCAACGCACCGGCGCCGGCAGCCAGGACCACGATTCTGCTGCGGCCGCGCTTGAAGCGTCGCGCTGCGGCCACATTTAAATAACAATTCCCGAAACGAATCCCCCGGAGCCTCGCAAAATGTCGAGGTCCCGGACTATCCAGGTCCGCCGGGACCGAACTCCAAGATTGCCGAGAACCACGTATGGCCCAGCTCAACATCCTCCGTTATCCCGATCCGCGCCTGCACAAGATCGCCCAGCCCGTGACCGTCTTCGACGCGCGCATCAAGCAACTGGTGGCCGACATGGCCGAGACCATGTATGCCGCCCCCGGCGTGGGCCTGGCCGCGACCCAGGTCGACGTGCATGAACAGGTGGTGGTGATCGATGTGTCCGATGAGGGCAAGAACCTGCAGGTCTTCATCAATCCCGAAATCCTGTGGGCCAGCGATGAAAAGCGCGTCTACGATGAAGGCTGCCTGTCGGTGCCCGGCATCTACGATGGCGTGGAACGCCCGGCACGCGTGAAGGTGCGCGCCTTCGATGTCGACGGCAAGGCCTTCGAGGTCGATGCCGACGACCTGCTGGCAGTCTGCATCCAGCACGAGATGGACCACCTCAAGGGCAAGGTCTTTGTCGAATATCTCTCGCCGCTCAAGCGCAACCGCATCAAGACCAAGCTGCAGAAGGAAGAACGCGAGATGAAGAAGAAGGCTGGCTAAGCCTGCTGTTCATCTGCAGCACAAAATCAAAACGCCGGCCAGGGGCAACCCCGGCCGGCGTTTTTGCATTGATGCGCCCTGCGCATCAAGCCATGGCACTGATCAGACCGCCACGAAACGGTACACCCCGTCCTCGCCCAGCACGCGCTTCAGGGCGCCGTCGTACCAGAGCTTGTGCAGATGCGCCACCGCCTCGCCCAGGGCGAAGGACAACTGGTGCGTATCCAGCGGACGTTTGAACATCACCGGCAGGATATCCACCCCCGTCTGCGGCGAGGCGCAGGCTTCCAGTACCTCGGCCAGACGCAGGCGGTGGTGATCGTTCAACTGTTCGATGCGCGTGTGCAGGCCGCGGAAAGGCTTGCCATGCGAAGGCAGGACCAGCGCATCGGCCGGCAGGTGCGCGTACTTCTTCAGCGAATCCAGGTACTGCTGCACCGGGTTGCTCTCCGGCTCGATGGCAAACACCGAGACATTGGTGGAGATACGCGGCAAGACCATGTCACCCGAGATCAGCACGTTCAACGCACGGCAGTACAGGGACACATGTTCCGGCGCATGACCAAACCCGGTGATGACCTCCCAGTCACGCCCGTCGATGCGCACCGCCTGGCCATCCTGCATCCGGTGATAGGCATGCGGCACCGCCGGCACCAGGTCCTGATAATAGTTATTGCGCCCCTGCAGCAGGGCGACTGTTTCCGGATCGGCCAGCCCGTGGCGCTGGAAATGCGGCGTCGCCGCCGTCCCCTCGGCACCCGGCAGGGCCGCCGACATCACACGCGCAAAGGCGTAATCGCCGGTGCTCATCCACAGCGGCACCTGCCAGCGCTGGCACAGCCAGTCGGCCAGGCCCACGTGATCGGGATGGCAATGCGTGACCAGTACGCGCACGATGGGCAGGCCATCGAGTTCCTCGGCGAAGATGGTTTCCCAGGCCTGGCGCGTCTCGTCGGTGGCGATGCCGCAATCGACCACGGTCCAGCCACGCTGCCGGCCGTGCGGCGTGTCCACCTCGTCTTCCAGCAACCAGAGATTGATGTGGTTCAGCGCAAAGGGCAGCCCCATGCGCAGCCAGCGCACACCGGGCGCGACCTGCATGGTGCGGCCGATGTCGGGAAGGGTATCGCCGAAGACGTAGTCGAGCTGGGATTCAAGTGCATTCATCAATGAGCCGGGCCGGGAACGTGGACAGGAACGACGCCGGACATTGCTCCAGCGACAACGAAAGAACGCCAGTCTAGCGCAAGCTGCAATTTCCGCTGGACGACAGGGCACAATATACTTTACGTTAACGTAAAGTGCCAGACCAGGCCGATCCGGCTCCTTCGAACCCCCAGTCCATCAGCGTCCACGTCTTTATGCCCACCTATACCATCACCGAACTGGCAGAAGAATTCGCGATCACGCCGCGTGCGATCCGGTTCTACGAAGACCACGGCATCCTCAATCCCAAGCGCGAAGGCGTGGGTGGGCGGCATCGGGTCTACCCGGCGCGCGAACGCACGCGCCTGAAGCTCACGCTGCGCGGCAAGCGGCTCGGCTTCACGCTTTCCGAGATCAAGGACCTGATCGACATGTACGAATCGCCCAAGGATACGCAGCCGCAATTGCAGCGTTTCCTGGGCCTGCTGCAGCAACATCGCGAAAAGCTGGAGCAACAGCGCGAAGACCTGGAACTGACCCTCTCCGAAATTGCCGCCCACGAAGAAGAGTGCCGGCAATTGCTGGTCGAGGGTAAATCAAGGAGCAGTAGCACCAGGACCAGACGCAAGGCCGTGGCCGCCTGAGCCGCGGCAAACCGGCTTCATCTGCCGTTAACGTCAACCGGAACGCCCCATCCGGAACACCAGAAAAATTACCCAACGAGGAGACACCATGATCCACCTGCCCGGCCTGAGTTTCGACCACGGAGAAGACATCGCCGCCCTGCGTGAAGCAGTGGCCGCCTTCGCGCACAGCGAGATCGCGCCGCGCGCGGCCGAGATCGACCGCAGCGACCAGTTCCCCATGGAGCTGTGGAAGAAGCTGGGCGAGCTCGGCGTGCTGGGCATTACCGTCTCGGAGGAATACGGCGGCGCCGGCCTGGGTTACCTGGCCCACATCATCGCCATGGAAGAAATCTCGCGGGCCTCGGCCTCGGTGGGCCTGTCCTATGGCGCGCACTCCAACCTGTGCGTGAACCAGATCAAGCGCAACGGCAACGAAGAACAGAAGCGCAAATACCTGCCCAAACTGATCTCCGGTGACTACATCGGCGCCCTGGCCATGTCCGAACCCAATGCCGGTTCCGACGTGGTGAGCATGAAACTGCGCGCCGACAAGAAGGGCGACCGCTACGTGCTCAACGGCAGCAAGATGTGGATCACCAACGGCCCCGATGCCGACGTGCTGGTGGTCTATGCCAAGACCGATCTGGATGCCGGTGCCCGTGGCATGACCGCCTTCCTGGTCGAAAAAGGCTACAAGGGATTCTCGGTGGCGCAGAAGCTGGACAAGCTGGGCATGCGCGGCTCGCACACGGGCGAGCTGGTGTTCCAGGATTGCGAGGTGCCGGAAGAAAACATCCTGGGCGGCATCGGCCGTGGCGTCAACGTCCTGATGTCGGGCCTGGACTTCGAGCGCAGCGTGCTCTCGGGCGGTCCGCTGGGCATCATGCAGGCCTGCATGGACGTGGTGGTTCCGTATGTCCACGACCGCAAGCAGTTCGGCCAGGCCATCGGCGAATTCCAGCTGATGCAGGGCAAGCTGGCCGACATGTATTCCACCATGATGGCCTGCAAGGCCTATGTCTATGCCGTGGGCCAGGCCTGCGACCGCGCCGACAGTGCCGACAAGGTGCGCGCACTGCGCAAGGACGCCGCCGGTGCCATCCTCTACAGCGCCGAGAAGGCCACCTGGATGGCGGGCGAAGCGATCCAGTCGCTGGGCGGCAATGGCTACATCAACGAATATCCGGTCGGCCGCCTGTGGCGCGACGCCAAGCTCTACGAGATCGGCGCCGGCACCAGCGAAATCCGGCGCATGCTGATCGGCCGCGAACTTTTTGCCGACACGCTGTAATTGCCGGCTCCCCCTCTTCAACCGCACGGAACATCATGAGCACACCCATCGACTTCTACTTCGACTTCAGCTCCCCCTACGGCTACTTCGGTGCCGTCGAGATCGACAAGCTGGCCGCGCGTTACGGCCGCGCCGTCATCTGGCACCCGATCCTGCTGGGTCCCATCTTCAAGACCCTGGGCACCAATTCGCTGGTCAACATCCCGGTCAAGGGCGAATATTCGCGCCATGACATGGAGCGCACCGCCCGCTTCCACAACATCTTCTACAAGGCCCCCAGCAACTTCCCCATCGGCAGCCAGGTCGCCGCCCGCGCCACGCTGTGGGTGCAGCAGACGCAGCCGGCCAAGGCGGTCGAGCTGATCAAGACCCTCTACAGCGCCTACTTCACCGAGGACATCGACATCAGCGTCACCGATAACGTGCTGCGCATCGCCGCCGACCTGGGCATCGATCGCACGGCGCTGGAGTCCGCGCTGGGCTCGCCTGAACTGAAGGACCAACTGCGCCAGGCCACCGAGGCGGCCGGCAAGGCCGGTGTGTTCGGCTCCCCCTTCGTGATCGCCGATGGCGAGCAATTCTGGGGCTTCGACCGCTTCGCCCAACTGGAAGCCCTGCTGAAAAACGGAAAGATCTGATGAGCAACAAGAAAGACAAGGCTGGCCCCTGCCCCTGCGGCCAGCCCAGCTTCGACAAGTGCTGTGGCCGCTTCATCACCGGCGGCCAGATACCCGCCACGGCCGAACTGCTGATGCGCTCGCGCTATAGCGCCTATGCCCTGCGCGACGAAACCTACCTGCGCGCCACCTGGTTCCCCGAGACACTGCCGGAAGAGGAGCTCACCAGCGAGACCGACGTCAAGTGGATCGGCCTGGACATCAAGAAGCACCAGCACGCTGCCGGCAGCGATGCCGCCACGGTCGAATTCGTGGCGCGCTTCAAGGTGGGCGGCAAGGCCCACCGCCTGCACGAGATCAGCAACTTCGTGCGCCAGCCCGATGGCGAGGGACAGATGCGCTGGTACTACGTGGATGGCAGCTTCCCCGAAGGCTGAGGTTTTCTGCACCACGGCACCACAACAAGAAACTGAAACAGAGAGACGAGAGACCACCATGCCGCAGATTGAAAGCAAGCTCAACCCGCGCAGCGAGGAATTCCAGCACAACCGCGAAGCCATGCAGCGCATCGTGGACGACCTGCGCCAGAAGGTAGCGGCCATCGCCGAAGGGGGCGGCCAGGCCGCCCGCGAAAAACACCTGGCCCGCGGCAAGCTGCTGCCGCGCGAGCGTGTGCAGATGCTGCTGGACCCCGGCACGCCCTTCCTGGAATTGTCGCAACTGGCCGCCTACGGCATGTACCGCGAGAAGGATCGCGACGGCAATCTCAAGGATGCCGCGCCCTCGGCCGGCATCATCACCGGCATCGGCCGCGTGGCTGGTCAGGAATGCGTGATCGTCTGCAACGACGCCACCGTCAAGGGCGGCACCTATTACCCGATGACGGCCAAGAAGCACCTGCGCGCGCAGGAGATCGCCGAATTCAATCACCTGCCCTGCATCTATCTGGTCGACAGCGGCGGCGCCAACCTGCCCAACCAGGATGAGGTCTTCCCGGACCGCGACCACTTCGGCCGCATCTTCTTCAACCAGGCCAACCTGTCGGCCAAGGGCATTGCCCAGATCGCCGTGGTGATGGGCTCCTGCACTGCCGGCGGCGCCTATGTCCCGGCCATGAGCGACGAGTCCATCATCGTCAAGGACCAGGCCACGATCTTCCTGGCCGGCCCGCCGCTGGTGAAGGCCGCCACCGGCGAGGTGGTCAGCGCCGAGGAGCTGGGCGGCGGCGACGTCCATACACGCCTGTCGGGCGTGGCCGATCACCTGGCCCAGGACGACACCCATGCCCTGGCCATCGCCCGCAACATCGTCGGCCATCTCAACCGCCGCAAGCCACAGCAACTGGCCCTGCGCGAGAGCGTGGAACCGCGCTACCCGGCCCAGGAACTGTATGGCGTCATCCCCACCGATACCCGCAAGCCCTTCGACGTGCGCGAGGTCATCGCCCGCATCGTCGATGCCAGCGCGTTCGATGAATTCAAGGCCCGCTACGGCACCACCCTGGTATGCGGATTCGCGCACCTGCATGGCATGCCGGTGGGCATCATCGCCAACAACGGCATCCTCTTCTCGGAGGCCGCCGAAAAGGGCACCCACTTCATCGAACTGTGCTGCCAGCGCAAGATCCCGCTGATCTTCCTGCAGAACATCACCGGCTTCATGGTCGGCAAGAAGTACGAGAACGAGGGTATCGCCCGCCACGGTGCAAAAATGGTCACCGCCGTTTCCACCGCCAAGGTCCCCAAGCTGACCGTCATCATCGGTGGCAGTTTCGGCGCGGGCAACTACGGCATGTGCGGCCGCGCCTTCTCGCCGCGCTTCCTGTGGATGTGGCCCAATGCACGCATCTCGGTGATGGGCGGTGAACAGGCCGCCAGTGTGCTGGCCACCGTCAAGCGCGATGGCATCGAAGCCCGCGGCGGCAGCTGGAGCGCCGAGGAAGAAGCCGCCTTCAAGGAACCCATCCGCGCCCAGTACGAAAGCCAGGGCCATCCCTACTACGCCTCGGCGCGACTGTGGGACGACGGCGTGATCGACCCCGCCGATACCCGCCAGGTGCTGGCGCTGGGCCTGTCGGCGGCGCTCAACGCCCCCATCGAAGAGACCCGATTCGGCGTCTTCCGCATCTGAGCCACGCCACCGAGGAGACACCATGTTCAACAAGATCCTGATCGCCAATCGCGGCGAAATCGCCTGCCGCGTGGCCGCTACCGCCCGTCGCCTGGGCATCGCCACGGTGGCCGTCTATTCCGACGCCGACGCCCGCGCCAAGCACGTCCAGGCCTGCGACCAGAGCGTGCGCCTGGGACCGGCGCCGGCCAAGGAAAGCTATCTCTGCGGCGACAAGATCATCGCCGCCGCCCTGGCCACCGGCGCCCAGGCGATCCATCCGGGCTACGGTTTCCTGTCCGAGAACGCCGAGTTCGCCCAGGCCTGCGCCGACGCCGGGCTGGTCTTCATCGGCCCACCGGCCTCGGCGATCCGCGCCATGGGCTCCAAATCGGCCGCCAAGGCGCTGATGGAAACGGCTGCCGTGCCACTGGTACCGGGCTACCACGGCGAGCGCCAGGAGAGCGATTTCCTGCGCGGCGAGGCCGACCGCATCGGCTACCCGGTGCTGCTCAAGGCCAGCGCCGGGGGCGGTGGCAAGGGCATGCGCGTGGTCGAGCGTTCGGAAGACTTCGAGGCCGCGCTGGCCTCCTGCAAGCGCGAGGCGATCTCCAGCTTCGGCGACGACCGCGTGCTGGTCGAAAAATACCTGACCCGGCCACGCCACATCGAAATCCAGGTCTTCGCCGACGGCCAGGGGAACTGCGTCTATCTGTTCGAACGCGACTGCTCCGTGCAGCGCCGTCACCAGAAGGTCCTGGAAGAAGCCCCGGCCCCCGGCATGAGTTGCGGCCGCCGCGCTGCCATGGGCGAAGCGGCAGTGGCCGCCGCGCGCGCCGTCGGCTATGTCGGCGCCGGCACGGTGGAGTTCATCGCCAACCAGGATGGCAGCTTTTACTTCATGGAAATGAATACCCGCCTGCAGGTGGAGCATCCCGTCACCGAAATGATCACTGGCCTCGATCTGGTGGAATGGCAACTGCGCGTAGCCGCAGGCGAGGCGCTACCGCTGAAGCAGGAGGCACTGCGCATCAACGGCCACGCCATCGAAGCCCGCATCTATGCCGAGAACCCCGAGAAGGGCTTCCTACCCTCCATCGGCACCCTCACCCGCATGCGCAGCGCCGCGGCGGTGGAATTCCGCCTGGGCGAGAGCGGTGCCGGGCAGCCGGCGCCGGTACGCATCGATTCCGGCGTGCGCGAGGGCGATGCCATCTCCCCCTTCTACGACCCCATGATCGCCAAGCTCATCGTCTGGGGCGCGGACCGCGGCGCCGCCCTGCGCAACATGGCGCGCGCGCTGGCGCAGTACCAGGTGGTGGGGCTGGCCACCAATATCGGCTTCCTGCAGCGCCTGATTGCCGGTCAGGCCTTCGCCACTGCCGACCTCGATACCGGCCTGATCGAACGTCATCGCGACAGCCTGTTCCCGGCACCCGTGCGGCCCGGTATCGACACCCTGGCGCTGGCCACCGCCGCCATCCTGCAGCAGGAGCACCACGCGAACAGCGACACCGACCCCTGGGCGCACACCAGCGGCTGGCGACTCAACACCCGCCTGCTGCGCAGCCTGGACTTCGAGGACGAAGCGGGACCGACGACGGTACAACTGGACTACGCCGGCGACGGCCGGCACTGGACGCTGCTTGCCGACGGCAGCACGCATACGCTGGCCTTCGACCCCAGCGACCAGGACGGTGTACTGGTCTCGCTGGATGGCCGCACGCTGCGCGCCGAGGTCCAGCGTGAAGGCGAATGGCTGCACATCTTCGATGGCCAGGGACAGCGCAGCCTGCGCCATCTCGACCCCATGGCCCACGCCGGCCACAGCGAAGCCGAGGGCGGCCGCCTGACCGCCCCCATGCCCGGCAAGATCGTCGCCCTGCTGGTGCAGAAGGGCGCCAGCGTGGCCCAGGGTGCGCCCCTGCTCATCATGGAAGCCATGAAGATGGAGCACACCATCGCCGCGCCCGCCGCCGGTGTGGTCGAGGACCTGCTCTATGCGGTTGGCGACCAGGTGGCCGAGGGCGCGCAGTTGCTGGAATTCAAGGCCGCCTGAGCGCGCCGGATAGCTTGCCATGAATGCCCCCGCACTGCGCGTGGCCTCCTCCATCCATGTGCTGGAGCGGGGCTGGCTGTCCTCCAACAACGTGCTGCTGTTTGGCCGCGACGAAGTGGCGATGATCGACAGCGGCTACGTCAGCCATGCCGAACAGACCCTGACGCTGGTACGGCACGTGCTGGCCCAGCGCGGTCGGGACGGGCTGGACCTGCTGGTCAACACCCATCTGCACTCCGACCACTGCGGTGGCAATGCCGCCCTGCAGCAAGTCCATGGCTGCCGCATCGCCATCCCCGCCGCCGAGGCGGACAAGGTGTGCCACTGGGACGAGGACGCCCTCAGCTACCGCGCCACCGGACAGCGCTGCCCGCGTTTCACGGCGTCGCAGACCATCGCCAGTGGCGACGTGTTACGCATGGGCGACCTGGACTGGCAGGCGCTGGCCGCCCCCGGACATGATCCACATGCGCTGCTGTTCTACTGCGCGCAGGAAGGCGTTCTGATCTCGGCCGATGCCTTGTGGCGCAATGGCTTCGGCATCATCTTTCCCGAGCTGGATGGCGAATCCGGATTCGAGGAAGCGCGCGCCACGCTGGAGCTGATCCGCACGCTTGACGTGCGTACCGTCATCCCCGGCCATGGCGCGCCCTTCCAGGACATCGACGACGCCCTGGACAAGGCCTTCTCGCGGCTGGACTACCTGCAGGCCGATCCATTGCGCAACGCCCATAACGGCATCAAGGTATTGCTCAAGTTCCTGCTGCTGGAACGTGGCCGCATCCCGCTGGAGCAGTTGCCGGCGATGATGCGCGACATCCCCTTGCTGCGCATCACCAATGAACGCTTCCTGCAGATGGACGACGTCGCCCTGTCCCGCTGGTGCGTGGCGCAACTGGAAAGGGCCGGCGCGGCGCACAGCGACGGCGTGTTCCTGCTGGACCGGTAAGCCCGGTCCCGGCGAGGTGGCCTGAAGCGTGGCGGCCATGCTGTTATCATTTCTCGCTCCATCTACCTACCGCGTTTGATCCGATCCAACTCATGAACGACACCGCCGCACCCCTGCCCTCCTCCGCCCAACGCGTCGCCGACCTGCTGGCCGGCATGGGGCATGACAAACCGGTCGTGATGCTGCCCTCGACCGGCCGCACCTCGGCTGAAGCCGCCGCCGCCGTTGGTTGCAGCGTGGCCGAGATCGCCAAGTCCATCATCTTCCGCCGTGTGGCCGACGATGCACCGGTGCTGGTCATCGCCAGCGGCGCCAACCGCGTCGACGAAGCCAAGGTGACCGCACTGGTCGGCCCACTGGGCAAGGCCGATGCCCGCTTCGTGCGCGACAACACCGGCTACGCCATCGGTGGCGTCTGCCCGGTCGGCCACGTCGTCAAGCCGGTGATGCTGATCGACCGCGACCTGTTCAACTACGACAGCGTCTGGGCCGCCGCCGGCCACCCGCATGCCGTCTTCAACCTGACCGCCGCCCAACTGCAGGAAATGACCGGCGGCGCCGTCAGCGACGTGCGACTGGATGCCGCGCCGACCGCAACCTGATCCCAACTGAACCAGACCAGAACAAGAATTCCCAAGAACACAGCCAACGGAGACAAGCCAGATGAACCTGCCCAAGAAAGTGAAGATCGTCGAAGTCGGACCCCGCGACGGCCTGCAGAACGAGAAGGAAACCATTTCCGCCGCGATCAAGATCGAACTGGTCGACCGTCTCACGGCGGCGGGTTTCCCGAATGTGGAAGCGGCCTCCTTCGTCTCACCCAAATGGGTACCGCAGATGGCGACCTCGACCGAGGTCATGCATGGCATCACGCGCAAGCCGGGCGTGATTTATTCGGCGCTGGTGCCCAACATGAAGGGCTTCGAGGCGGCGCTGGAAGCGGGCGTGGATGAGGTGGTGATCTTTGGCGCGGCCTCGGAAGCGTTTTCGCAGAAGAACATCAACTGCTCCATCGCCGAATCCATCGACCGTTTCGCCGAAGTCGCCAAGGCCGCCAAGGCCCACCGCAAGCGCCTGCGTGCGGCGGTCAGTTGCGCCTTCGGCTGCCCGTACCAGGGCGAGGTCCCGCTGGAGGCGGTGGCCGATGTCGTCCGGCGCTTCCGCGAACTGGGCTGTGACGAGATCGACATTGCCGACACCATCGGCGTGGCCACGCCGGACAAGGTGCGCCCGGTGATGGAAACGGCGATCCGCGAGTTCCACATCGAAGGACTCTCCGGCCACTTCCACGATACCTACGGACAGGCGCTGGCCAACATCTACGCCAGCCTGCAGGTCGGCATCAGCATCTACCACGCCTCCGTGGCCGGCCTGGGCGGCTGCCCTTATGCCAAGGGCGCAACCGGCAATGTCGCCACCGAGGATGTGCTGTACATGATGAACGGGCTGGGGATAGAGACGGGGGTGGACCTGGATGCGGCGGTCGATGCGGGACAGTTCATCTCGCAACACCTGGGACGCAAGTCGGTCAGCCGCGCGGGCAATGCGATTGCGGCGAAGCGGGCGGGGTGAGGCGGGAGGGTATTGATGCTGGCGGAAGCTGGGGGGCTTGGTGGCTCGGCTTATCCGCTGGCTGCGGGATGCCTCCGTTGGTCCGGCCTTCATCGCGCCAGGCAGTCCATGGCAGAACGGATTCGTGGAAAGCTTCAATGGCAAGCTGCGTGACGAACTGCTTAACCGGGAGTGGTTCCGCAGCCGGGCAGAAGCG
>NZ_DASQOH010000028.1:0-27636 GCF_035644555.1 Herbaspirillum sp. | reverse complement strand
TCAGTGGTACGGAAGTAGAACTGCGGACGGTAGTTGTTGAAGAACGGGGTGTGACGGCCGCCTTCATCCTTCGACAGAACATAGATCTCGCCGGTGAAGTGCTTGTGCGGCTTGATCGAACCCGGCTTGGCCAGAACCTGGCCACGCTGCACGTCTTCGCGCTTGGTACCACGCAGCAGCACGCCAACGTTGTCGCCAGCCTGACCTTGGTCCAGCAGCTTGCGGAACATTTCCACGCCGGTGCAGGTGGTCTTCTGGGTGTCGGCGATACCGACGATTTCGATTTCTTCGCCGACCTTGATGATGCCGCGCTCAACGCGACCGGTCACCACGGTGCCACGACCCGAGATCGAGAACACGTCTTCCACCGGCATCAGGAAGGTACCGTCAACAGCACGTTCCGGGGTCGGGATGTAGGTGTCCAGCGCTTCAGCCAGGGCCATGATCGCTTGCTCGCCCAGGGGACCGGTGTCGCCTTCCAGCGCCAGCTTGGCCGAACCCTTCACGATGGGCAGGTCGTCGCCAGGGAACTCGTACTTCGACAGCAGTTCACGGACTTCCATTTCCACCAGTTCCAGCAGCTCTTCGTCGTCCACCATGTCAGCCTTGTTCAGGAAGACGATGATGTAGGGAACGCCGACCTGACGCGACAGCAGGATGTGTTCACGGGTCTGGGGCATCGGGCCGTCAGCGGCCGAGCACACCAGGATCGCGCCGTCCATCTGCGCAGCGCCGGTGATCATGTTCTTCACATAGTCAGCATGGCCTGGGCAGTCAACGTGTGCGTAGTGGCGGTTGGCGGTTTCGTACTCGACGTGCGCGGTGTTGATGGTGATGCCGCGCGCCTTTTCTTCAGGCGCTGCGTCGATCTGGTCGTATGCCTTCGCTTCGCCGCCGAACTTCTTCGACAGAACGGTTGCGATTGCAGCGGTCAGGGTGGTCTTGCCGTGGTCAACGTGACCGATGGTGCCGACGTTCACGTGCGGCTTGGTCCGTTCAAACTTGCCTTTTGCCATCTTAGACTCCTAAATTTGATGAGAATGTCCAGGCAACACGCCCGACTGATTACTGACTTGTCAGCGATACGACGAGAAACTGGTGCCCTTGACGTGGATTGAACACGTGGCCTCTCCCTTACCAAGGGAGTGCTCTACCACTGAGCTACAAGGGCATTTTTCCGACTGCACAACAACCAAACATGCAACCGGACCAAAACTTGGAGCGGGTGAAGGGAATCGAACCCTCGTCTTAAGCTTGGAAGGCTTCAGCTCTACCATTGAGCTACACCCGCGAGGAAACAACTTTCACTTCACAACCGCCGCGTCTTTCGATCGCGTATGTACTGCAGGACTGCTTTGACTCCCGGCCTAATGGTGGAGAGGGCTGGATTCGAACCAGCGTACTCGTAAGAGGGCAGATTTACAGTCTGCTGCCATTAACCACTCGGCCACCTCTCCGTGCAGGGAACTCAAAACTATAGAGGAACATCTCTGGACTGTCAACTATATTTTCGCTTCAGGGCCAAATATTTCATCGACTGCCGGATATTGCTCAGAGGAACGACCCGCGACGTTTTTTCGAATCTTCAGGCTTTTTGTGTCTGCGACTCAACCGGCTTTTCATTCCAGGGCGCAATTCTAGGCAACATCAGCATTCCAGGCAAGGCCAGAACGAAGCAAATCAGAAAAAAATTTAACCAGCCGGTGTCGGCGACGATGTAACCGACCGAAGAATTGACGAAAGTCCGGGGTACGGCCATCAAACTGGTGAACAGCGCAAACTGGGTGGCGGTATAGCGTGGATCGGTCTCGCGCATGATATAGGCGACGAAGGCCGTGGTGCCCAGGCCGACGCCGAAGGCCTCCAGTCCGATCACCACGGCCAGCACCGGCAGGCTGGCGCCGACGTGGGCCAGCCAGGCAAAGCCCAGGATAGGCACCGCCTGCAGCACGCCAAACACCCACAGACCCCGATTGATGCCCAGCCGCACCATCCAGATGCCACCGATGATGCCGCCGGCCACGCTGGCCCACAGGCTGGTGGTCTTGGAAACCACACCGATCTCGGTCATCGAGAAGCCCAGGTCGATGTAGAACTTGGTGGCCAGCGCCGTGGCCATGCTGTCGCCCAGCTTGTAGAGGAAGATGAAGCCCAGCACCCAGAGCGCATTGCCCCAGCCGCCACGGGCGATGAATTCGCGGAAAGGCAGCACCACGGCTTCATAGAGGCTCTTGGGCGGCGTCCCATAGACCTTGGGCTCCTTCACCAGCAGCGAGCACAGCAGGCCCGGCAGCATGAAGGCGGCGGTGATCCAGAACACAGTGGACCACGGCATCTGGTCGGCCAGCACCAGCGAGAGCGCACCCGGCACCATGCCGGAGAGCTTGTAGGCGTTGACGTGGATGGCGCTGCCCAGGCCCAGTTCAGCCTCGGGCAGGATTTCACGCCGGTAGGCGTCGATGGCGATGTCCTGGCTGGCCGAGAGGAAGGCCACCACCGAGGCCATGAAGGCGATCGTGCTGACATCGGTCAGCGGGTCCAGCATGCCCATGCCGCCGATGGCGAGGAACAGCAGCAGCTGCGTGAACACCATCCACCCGCGTCGCCGGCCCATGCCACCGAAGTGGAAGCGGTCCATCAGCGGCGACCAGACGAACTTCCAGGTGTAGGGAAACATCACCAGCGCGAACAACCCGAGGGTCTTCACGTTCAGGCCCGACTTGGCCAGCCAGGCCTGCAGCAGGCTCAAGAGGATGAACAGCGGAAGGCCGGAAGTGAAGCCGAGGAAGACGCAGATCAGCATGCGCCGGTTCAGGTATTGGTGCCAGGAAGCGGCGGGTGCAGTCATGGGCGGGTCGGCTCGAAAAACGCGGGATATGAAAGAAAAAACGCCGGAGGCCAGCGATGGGGCGCTGCCGGACCGGCGTCTGCGGGGCATGTGAAGTTTGTCGCTTATTTCTTGCGCAACCTGAACACAGCCAGGCTGCCGCGCCAGTTGGGCAGGTAGCGTACCGGCTTGCCGTCCTTCAAGGCCACGCACTCCAGCACTTCCAGCCCGACCTGGTTGGCCAGCGCCTCGAAGTCCCTGATCGTGGCGCAGCGCAGGTTCGGCGTATCATACCACTGGTAGGGAAGGCTTCTGGAGACCGGCATGCGCCCCCGCAAGAGCGCCACCCGGTGCGGCCAGTAGGCGAAATTGGGGAAGGACACCGTCACCTCGCGCCCGACCCGGGCGATCTCGCGCAACGTGCCTTCCACGTCCTTGACCATCTGCAGCGCCGACAGGCACAGCACGGTATCGAAGGCATTGTCCTCGAACATGGCCAGGCCGCCATTCAAGTCCTGCTGGATCACCGAGACGTCGCGCGCCACGCACTTGGGAATCTGCGCGTCATCGATCTCCACCCCATAGCCGGAACAGCCCTTGTCGGTCTGCAAATAATCCAGCATCACGCCATCGCCACAGCCCAGGTCCAGCACCTGCGACTTCTCGCGCACCCAGTGGGCGATGAAGGCCAGATCGGGGCGCAACGCGCTCAATTGTTCGAAAGTCATGCGCGGCCCTCCTGCTGCAGTTCGGTCCAGATGCTGGCGTAGTATTCGCGCACCACCTTCATGTAGCGCGCATCGTCGAGCAGGAAAGCATCATGCCCGTGCGGCGCGTCGATTTCCGCATAGCTCACGCGGCGCTTGTTGGCCACTAGCGCCTGCACCATCTCGCGGCTGCGTTCCGGCGAAAAACGCCAGTCGGTGGTGAAGGACACCAGCAGGAACCTGGCCCGTGTGCGGGCGAAGGCCTTGGCCAGGTCGCCGCCGAATTCACGCGCCGGGTCGAAGTAGTCCAGCGCCTTGGTGATCAGCAGGTAGGTATTGGCGTCGAAGTAGGTAGAAAACTTGTCGCCCTGGTAACGCAGGTAGGACTCGATCTCGAAGTCCACGCCGTAGCCGAACTGGTACTGGCCGGAGCGCAGGTCGCGGCCGAATTTCTCGGCCATGTCGTCATCCGACAGGTAGGTGATGTGACCCACCATGCGCGCCACCCGCAGACCGTTCTTGGGTACCACGCCATGCGCATAGAAATCGCCGCCATGGTATTGCGGATCGGTCAGGATGGCCTGACGCGCCACGTCGTTGAAGGCAATGTTCTGGGCCGACAGCTTGGGGGTAGAGGCGATCACCAGGCAATGACGCAGGCGATCCGGGTACATCATGCTCCAGGCCAGCGCCTGCATGCCGCCCAGCGAGCCGCCCATGACGGCGGCAAAGCAATCAATGCCCAGACGGTCCGCCAGGCGTGCCTGGGCATTGACCCAGTCTTCCACCGTCACCACCGGAAAATCGGCGCCATAGGGCTGGCCGGTGGCCGGATTGGGGTGCATGGGGCCGGTGGAGCCGAAACAGGACCCCAGGTTGTTCACGCCGATGACGAAGAAGCGGTCGGTATCGAGCGACTTGCCCGGGCCGACCATGTTGTCCCACCAGCCGACGTTGTCGGGGTCGTCGGCATAGACGCCGGCCACATGGTGGGACGCGTTGAGCGCGTGGCACACCAGCACGGCATTGGATTTGTCGGCATTGAGGGTGCCGTAGGTTTCATAGGTCAGCGAATAATCGGCCAGCGCGGCGCCGCTCTGTAGCGGCAGGGGCTGGTCGAAATGCATGACCTGGGGCGATACGATTCCGATCGACATGATGTTTCTGCGTAAGTGACTCGGCGCCAGGCGATCCTTGGGGATCAGGGCTGGCGGTCGCTTCGCCGCAATGAGCTGGAGCCCGTCTTCGGAGCACTGGTCACGGGCAACAAAAAAGCCCGGAAGCAATGCTTGCGGGCTCACTCATCGATGGGGCTGGGGCTGGTCTTGGGAAGAACTGCTGATCCAAGCTCGCTTTAGCCGCATTTAGATGGGATCAGGATCCCGGCGCCCGCAAGCTGAAGTTGGTCAAACCGTTCAAATCGGCGCAGTGGCGTAAGAATACCCAAGTCGGGCAGGCCCGTCAAACGACGCTGCCCGGCCAGCGCGGCGCAGCTCAGCGTCGCCTTGCCACCTTGGCTTCGACCGCCGGCACTTCTGCGTGCAGGGCCTGCAGTTGCGCCATGGCCGCGCTGATGGCGGACGGTTCGGAGGCGCGCAAGACCTTCTTGACCTGTGGTTCCAGCAGACGCAGGTCGCTGTTGAGGATCTCGTTCTTCACCGACAGGATCTGCGAGGGATGCATGGAAAATTCCAGCAGGCCCATGCCCAGCAACAGGCGCGTCCATTTCAGGTCGCCCGCCATTTCACCACAGACCGAGACCGGAATACCGGCCTTGCGTCCCTGGGCGATCACCGTCGAGAGCAGGAACAGCACTGCCGGATGCAGCGGGTCATAGAGATGCGCCACTTCGTGGTCGACGCGGTCGATGGCCAGCGTGTACTGGATCAGATCGTTGGTGCCGATGGAAAGGAAGTCCAGGCGCTTGATGAACAGGGGCAGTGCCAGTGCCGCCGCCGGAATCTCGATCATGGCGCCCACCGGGATGTCCTCATCGAACTTCTGCTTGCGATCGCGCAGCTGCTGTTTGGCCTGCTCGATCATCGTCAGGGTCTGGTCGATCTCGAAGGCATGCGCCATCATCGGGATGAGCAGCTTGATCGGCCCATACGCGGAAGCACGCAGGATGGCGCGCAGCTGCGTGAGGAACATCTGCGGCTCGGACAGGCAATAACGGATGGCGCGCAGACCCAGGGCCGGGTTCAGGGCGGTTTCCTCATCCTCGTCCAGCGGCTTGTCGGCACCCACGTCGAGCGTACGGATGGTGACCGGCCGCCCCTTCATGGCGATGACGACCTGCTTGTATGACTCGCACTGTTCATCCTCGGACGGGAATTTCTCCAGATGCCCGGCGCGCCCCATGAACAGGAACTCGGAGCGGAACAGACCGATGCCCATGGCCCCCGCCTCGAAGGCCGGCGCGGCGTCGCCCGGCAGTTCAATGTTGGCCAGCAGCGTGACGGGTTCGCCATCCTGGGTAATGGCCGGGGTCTTCTTCAGGCGCGAGAGCTTCTTGCGCTCGCGCAGCAGGCGCTCCTGGCGGGCACGGTACTGCGCCAGCACCAGCGGCGAGGGATCGACGATGACCACGCCGGCGTCGCCATCGATGATCAGCACGTCGTCGTGCTTGACCAGCACCGAGGCGTTATGCATGCCCACCGCGGCCGGAATGGCCAGGCTGCGGGCGACGATGGCGGTATGCGAATTGGGCCCGCCCAGGTCAGTGACGAAGCCGGCGAAGGCACTTTCGCGGAACTGCAGCATATCGGCCGGCGAGATGTCGTGGGCCACCACGATGATGTTGGCGGCCGCTTCGCCGCTGGGTGGCAGGTGGCTGGCGCTGCCGGTCAATATCTTGAGAATGCGCTCGCCGACCTGCTGGATGTCGGCCTTGCGCTCGCGCAGGTAGGGGTCTTCGATCTCGTCGAACTGCGCCGACAATTCCTCGATCTGGGTCACCAGCGCCCATTCGGCGTTGTAGTAGCGGTGACGGATGATGTCCTGCGGCACTTCGGCCAGCATCGGGTCCGACAGGATCAGCGAGTGCACATCGATGAAAGCGCCCAGCTCGGGGGGCGCATCCTTGGGCAATTCGGAGCGGATGGTATGCAGTTCCTGGTGCACCGCCTTGACGGCGCTCTTGAGGCGCGCGATCTCGGCCTCGACCTGGTCGGGCGCGATCAGGTAGTGCTTGACGTCCAACGCGGCCGGCGCCATCAAGTGCGCGCGTCCGATGGCGATGCCTTGCGACACCGCGATTCCATGTAAGCTGAAAGAAGCCATCGCGTATCTCCTGCCTGTGTTCTTATAGTCCGCCGTGTTGCCAGCGCGCGGTAGCCTGGAGCAAGTTACCGAACAAATAGCGGTTTGGCAATTGCAGGCAACAACGTCGCGGGGAGACAGTGATCACAGGCAGCGGGGGTGAACATTGTTTCAGGTCACGCCTATTCCGCGCGACCGCTTGCCACATCGCAAGAAGCATTCCAGCCGCGCCGCGATGTTGCGGCGCAAAACCGCAGGCGCGGTGGGAGCAGCTTACTGGCCTTCGCCGAACTTGTCGGCGATCAGCGCTTCAAGCGCCGTGAAGCATTCCTGCTCGTCGGCGCCATTGGTTTCCAGAGTCACCATGCTGCCCTTGCCGGCGGCCAGCATCATCACGCCCATGATGGACTTGGCATTGACGCGGCGCTTGTTGAAGGTGAGCCAGACTTCGCACTTGAACTTGCCGGCCAGCTGGGTGAACTTGGCCGAGGCGCGCGCGTGCAGGCCGAGCTTGTTGACGATTTCGAGTTCTTTTTGAATCATGTTCCGCTTTCGTTATTATCTTGCTGGCGCGCGGCAGTCCGTGACGCAAGGAAAATGGATCAGGCCGACGCCGCCACGCGGATGCGATTATCGATCCGCACCGCACCATTCTGGCCCCCTGCCAGCGCCATTTCAACCACCACATCCAGCGTGTCATTGCGATAGGTCAGAGCCCGCAGCAGCATCGGCAGGCTGATACCGGCAATCACCTGGACGTTGCCCAGACCACACAGGAAGCCCGTACAGTTGGAGGGCGTACCGCCCATGACATCGGTGATGACCAGCACGCCGCTGCCGTCGTCGAGGCGACCGACCGCCTCGATCGCGAGTTTCTGGACTTCCGCCGGATTCTGGTCGGCGATCACGTCGATCGCCTCCATCCGTTCGGGACGGCCGCGGAAGACGTGCGTGGCGGCGGCCAGGAAAGCTTGCCCCAGCGGGGCGTGCGTCAAGAGAAGAATACCAACCATGGAATTGTTGCCATCTGATGCGACGCGCTTTTCCCCGAGCAGCCCGTCATGCTCTGCCGATCCCATTATCTGATCGACCCTGTTGTTTCTGCTGCCCCTGCGGCGGCCTCCAGCGCGTCCACGAACATGGCCGCCACATCGAACCCGGTCTGCTGGGTGATTTCCTGGAAGCAGGTCGGGCTGGTCACGTTGATCTCGGTGAGATAGTCGCCGATGGCGTCCAATCCTACCAGCAACAGGCCACGTTCATACAGGATAGGACCGAGCGCCTCGCCGATCTCGATATCCCGCGCCGATGCCGGTTGTGCCTTGCCCAGCCCCCCAGCGGCCAGGTTGCCGCGCACCTCGTTGCCCTGCGGAATGCGTGCCAGCACATTGGGCACCACCTTGCCGCCGATCAACAGGATGCGCTTGTCGCCTGCGCTGATCTGAGGAATGAAACGCTGCGCCATGATCGTGCGTTGACCATTGTCGGTCAGGGTCTCGATGATGGAGCCCAGGTTCATGCCGTCGGCCTTGACCCGGAAGATGCCCATGCCACCCATGCCGTCCAGGGGCTTGAGGATCACGTCCTGGTGCTCACCGTGGAAATCGCGCAGGCGCTTGGCATCGCGCGTGACCAGGGTCGGCGCGGTGTATTGCGGGAACTGGGCGATGGCCAGCTTCTCGTTGTGACTGCGGATGGCCGCCGGCTTGTTGAACACGCGCGCGCCCTGCTTCTCGGCCAGCTCCAGCAGGTAGGTGGTGTAGATGTACTCCATGTCGAAGGGCGGATCCTTGCGCACGATCACCGCATCGAACTCGGAGAGGAAACAGGACGCCGGCTTGTCGGCCCGGTACCAGTCGTCGGCATCGCCGGTCAGCGTCACCTTGAAGGCATTGGCGGTCACCAGCCCGCTTTCCAGCACCAGGTCGCCCTGTTCGAAGGCATAGATGGCATGACCACGCCGCGCGGCTTCGCGCATCATGGCAAAGGTGGAATCCTTGTACGTCTTGAACGTATCCAGAGGATCGGCGAGGAAAGCGATTTTCATGAGACGGGTGTCCTGTTGGGCCTGGCGCAGGCCCGATATTAATAAACTTCCGGGTTGGGATCGGTCTTTTCCATCTCCACCGATGCCGCCAGCAGCGCCAGTCGCGCCACCACGCCATACATGTAGAAACGGTTGGGCGCGGCCGTCCCCGGCTTGGCGTGCATGTCCGGCAGGGCGTGCTGCTGGGCGAAGGCCAGCGGCACGAAATGCGCGCCGGGCGCATTGAGGTTCTCGTTCACGCCACGGTCGGCATGTACGCGATAGAAACCACCCACCACGTAACGGTCGATCATGTAGACCACCGGCTCGGCCACGGCCTGGTTGATGCGCTCGAAGGAGTGCACGCCTTCCTGCACGATCACTTCCGACACTTCCAGCCCTTCCTTGCCGGCCAGCATGCCGGTGCGCTGCTTGCGGTTGAGGTCCTTGATCTCGCTGGCATCCTTGACCGTCATGATGCCCATGCCGTAGGTACCGGCATTGGCCTTGATGAAGACGAAGGGTTGTTCCTTGATGCCGTATTCCTTGTACTTCTTGCGGATCTTCGACAGCAGCGAAGACACGCTGTCGGCCAGTGCGTCGGTACCGGTATTTTCCTGGAAATCGATGTCGCTGACCTTGGTGAAGAGCGGATTGAGCATCCAGGGATCGACTTCCACCATCTTGGAAAACTTCTTCACCACCTCATCATAGGCAGCGAAGTGATTGCTCTTGCGGCGCATGGCCCAGCCGGCATGCAGCGGCGGCAGCACGCTCTGCTCATGCAGGCCCTCCAGCACCGATGGAATGCCGATGGACAGGTCGTTGTTGAGCAGCACCGTACAGGGATCGAAGTTCTTCAGCCCCAGGCGACGACCATTGGCCGAGCGCTCCAGCGGCTCCAGGGTGATCTGGGTGCCGTCGGGCAGCTCCATGTGCTGCGGCTTGGTCACCCCCGGCGCCAGGGTCCCCAGGCGCACGTTCAGGCCGGTCTGGCGGAAGATCTGCATCAGCCGGCCGATGTTTTGCAGGTAGAAGGTATTGCCGGGCTGGTTTTCCGGGATCAGCAGCAGGTTGCGCGCGTCCGGACAGTATTTCTCGATGGCGGCCATGGCCGCCTGCACCGCCAGCGGCAGCATCTCCGGCGACAGGTTGTTGAAGCCGCCCGGGAACAGGTTGGTATCGACCGGCGCCAGCTTGAAGCCGGCGTTGCGCAGATCGACCGAGCAATAGAACGGCGGCGTGTGTTCCTGCCACTCCATGCGGAACCAGCGTTCGATGGCCGGCGTGGCGCCCAGGATTTTCTTCTCCAGCTCCAGCAGGGGACCATTCAGAGCGGTGACGAGATGCGGGACCATAAAAAACCTTAACGAGATGTAAATGCCGGCAGCGAGTGACGATTTTAGCGGATTCCTGCATCCGTGTTGCGACGCGGTATAGGCCGCTGGGCCGCGCTGTTGCCATTTCAGCCACGCCCCGGACCGGCCACGGTCGCTGCAAGGGCGTGGCTGGGACTATGCACATGGCGATGATGAAGGAATTTTAAAGAGCCCGAGTCAAATAGTCGGGAATTATTGCGTGACGAGGCAAAAGCGCATCACTCACCGCATTGCCGCGAAGAAATCTTCACTACAGGTCTCTTCCTGCCGGCCGGAAAATGAAAAAAGGCGCCCGAAGGCGCCTTATAAAGAGGCCGTTTCCAGCCCCGAAGGAATACTGCAGACTCGTTACAGCTGATGCTTAGTGATAGGCCGATTCGCCGTGGCTGGAAATATCCAGGCCTTCGCGTTCTTCCTCTTCGGTCACACGCAGACCGATGACGACGTCGACGATCTTGTAGGCGATGAAGGAAACCACACCCGACAGCACCACAGTGGTCAGCACGCCCTGGAACTGGATCCAGACCTGGCCGCCGATGGAGTAGTCCGGTGCCACGGCATTGGCAACGTAGTCGTAGATGCCGGTGCCGCCCAGGCTCGGTGCAGCGAACACACCGGTCAGGATGGCACCCAGGATGCCGCCCACGCCGTGCACGCCGAACACGTCCAGCGCGTCGTCCGAACCCAGCAGCTTCTTCAGGCCGCTCACGCCCCACAGGCACAGCAGACCAGCGATCAGGCCCATGACCACGGCGCCGATGACGCCCACGAAGCCGGCCGCCGGGGTGATCGCCACCAGACCGGCGACAGCACCCGAAGCAGCACCCAGCATGGAGGGCTTGCCCTTGCCGATCCATTCGCCGAAGCTCCAGGACAGCACGGCAGCAGCAGTTGCCAGGATGGTGTTGACGAAGGCCAGGGCAGCGCCACCGTTGGCTTCCAGACCGGAGCCGGCGTTGAAGCCGAACCAGCCGAACCACAGCAGCGAGGCACCGACCATGGTCAGGGTCAGGCTATGCGGCTTGAAGGCTTCCTTGCCGAAACCGATACGCTTGCCGATCACATAGGAACCGACCAGGCCAGCGATAGCGGCATTGATGTGCACCACGGTGCCGCCGGCGTAATCCAGCGCGCCCTTCTGGAACAGCCAGCCCGAGATCGCAGTCGCCTTTTCAGCGGCAGCAGCATCGGTGAAGGCGTCCGGACCCGGCCAGAACCAGACCATGTGGGCCATCGGCAGGTAGGAGAAGGTGAACCACAGGATCGAGAACAGGATCACGGCGGAGAACTTCACGCGTTCTGCGAAGGAACCGATGATCAGCGCCACGGTGATGGCCGCAAACGCACCTTGGAAGGCCACGAAGACCAGTTCGGGGATAACCACGCCCTTGCTGAAGGTGCCGGTGTTGGAATCACCCGTGAGACCATGCAGGAACAGTCGATCGAAGCCGCCGAAGAATGCGCCGCCCTCGGTGAACGCGATGCTGTAGCCGTACACGAACCACAGGATGTAGATCAGCGAGAAGATCATGAAGCACTGCATCAGCACCGACAGCATGTTCTTGCTGCGCACCAGGCCGCCGTAGAACAGGCCCAGGCCCGGCAGGGTCATGAGGATGACGAAGGCGGTGCAGACCAGCATCCAGGCGGTATCGCCCTTGTTGGGCACCGGTGCGGGTGCGGCGGCAGCGGCCGCCGGGGCGGCAGGAGCAGCAGCGGCAGGAGCGGCAGCTTCAGCCTTGGGTGCAGCCGGAGCGGCAGCGGCCGGAGCAGCGGCGGTGGCCGCGGCTTCAGGCTTGGGCGCGTCCTGCGCCTGGGCCGGGGCAGTAAAACCTACTGCAAACAGCAGCGCGCCAATGGCCAGCGCGCCGGAAAACATTTTCTTCATGCTCATTAGAGTTCCCCTTTTTTACAGAGCGTCTTTGCCGGTTTCGCCGGTACGGATACGGATCACATCCAGCAGATCCTGGACGAAGATCTTGCCGTCACCGATCTTGCCGGTGCGGGCTGCGGTCTCGATGGCTTCCAGCGCGCGCTCGACGATGGCGTCGTCCACCGCTGCCTCGATCTTGGTCTTGGGCAGGAAATCGACCACATACTCGGCGCCACGATAGAGCTCGGTATGGCCTTTCTGACGACCGAAGCCCTTGACTTCGGTCACGGTGATGCCTTGCACACCGATCGCGGAGAGGGCTTCACGCACCTCGTCCAGCTTGAACGGCTTGATGATCGCAGTGATCAGTTTCATACGAACCTCTTGTTAGAAAGTTTTGCTGATGGAGACGACGACGCCGTTCTTGCCGACGTTCTTGGCACCGTCCGATGCCGGAGTGGTAGCGAAGCCATCCTTCATGTCGGTACCGACATAGGCCACGCCCAGGGTGATGCCGGCAACTTCGTCGAAGGTCTTGGACAGGCCGATCTTCCAGTCGGTATAGCTGGCATCGCTGGGGTTGCCGCGCACGCTCTGGTGACCGACGTGCAGACCCAGCATCACGCCGTAGAAGGTCTCGAAGTTGGCACCCAGGTCGTAGTACTGGCTGTACTTGCTGTTGACCGCGCCGAACAGGTTGGTCAGCGATTGCGAATACTTGAAGTAGCCGGGCCCGTAACCGATCTGGCCGTACAGTTCGAAGGTATTGGCGTTCTTCAGGCCGGCGTTGGCCAGGGTGTTGCCCGGGTAGTAGTAGTACAGGCCGCCGACGTCGTAGGTGAAGCCGCCGCCAATGTCACCGCGCTTGCCGCCGTAGATGTCCCATTCGACATTGCCCTTGGTATCGGTACCGGTCAGTGCGCCAGCGTCCTTGATCCACTTGATGTTGGTCAGCCAGGTACCGGCGTACAGGCCGGTCGGGTTGTGCGTGTAGTCAGCGCCAACCTGCAGGGCCGGGTCGAAACGCGTCTGGGTCAGGCCGCGGTAGCGGTAATCGCTCACGACCGCAGCGTTGAAGCTCAATTCATTGTCTGGCTTGGCGTCCTCTGCACGGGCCACGGTAGAAACGAAGGATGCTGCGATGGCTGTTGCAAGAATCAGTTTCTTCATGACTTTCCCTCTGGTTTGTGTTTAACAGTTAAGTCTTTTTGTCTTTTGCCCAAACCATGTAGCAGGAGCCGTGCCATGTCCTTTCGGCAAGGCAGACTTGTGTTTTTGCTGGAAACCGGAGATTTGCAACGATTTTTTTCGACACCAGCTTCAAAATAGTGCACTCAAAGCGAAAATGCACGTCTATGGTGCGATATTGATTGCTTTTTGATAATCCTGCGTCAAACGAGGCAAACACATTTTGGTGCGTGGGCCTGGGGCGAAGCTAAAGTCACCAAGTCGGAGCGTTTCCTGAAGGAAAATTCTTCACTTTCCGGCACCCGCTCGCAAAAAAACGGTCTCATCAGGGCATCGCGTTTTGAGGATGGCTGCGAAACCGCTAAACTTGCAGCTTAGCTATCTGCCAAGGAGATCCGACATGGACAAGCCCCCATTTTTTGAAGACCTGCAATCCAAGATCAACAAGGCGATCGAGAATTCTCCGGCCAAGGACATCGAGAAGAACGTCAAGGCCATGCTGAGCCAGGGTTTTGCCAAGCTGGACCTGGTCACGCGCGAGGAATTCGACATCCAGGCCCAGGTGCTGGCCAAGACCCGCGCCCGCCTGGAAGCGCTGGAAGCGCGTGTTGCCGAGCTTGAGGCTCAGCAAAAACAGACTCCATGACCCTGGCGACAACCTTCACTTCCCTTCTTCCCCCTTCCCTTTTCCCTTCCAGCACGCTGCCGGGCTCGTTGCGATGAGCCTGGCGGTCTTGCGCAGCCGCGCCCTGGCCGGCATGGCCGCCCCGCCGGTGACGGTGGAGGTGCATCTGGCCAACGGTTTGCCGGCCTTCACCATTGTCGGTCTCCCCGAAGCCGAAGTGAAGGAAGCCAAGGACCGCGTCCGGGCGGCATTGCAGAACGCCCGCTTCGAATTCCCGGCGCGACGCATCACGGTCAACCTGGCGCCTGCCGACCTTCCCAAGGAATCGGGGCGCTTCGATCTGCCCATCGCGCTGGGCATCCTCGCCGCCTCCGGGCAGATTCCCTCTGACCATCTGGATGATTATGAATACGCCGGTGAACTGTCGCTATCGGGCCAATTGCGGCCGATCCGCGGCGCACTGGCAATGACCTGTGCCATGCAACACCCCGGGGAGCCGGACGGACGGCAACGTGCCTTCATCCTGCCGGCCGGCAATGCCGACGAGGCGGCGCTGGTGCAGCAGGCGACCATCCTTCCGGCCGCGTCGCTGCTGGATGTATGCGCGCATTTCAGCGCCCGCGACGAGAGCGGCCGCCTGCAACGCCATCGAGGCGCCACCGGGGCAGGAGCAAATGGTCAGCGCCCGGCCTACCCCGATTTCAGCGATATCAAGGGACAGCTCCAGGCCAGGCGGGCGATGGAGGTGGCGGCCGCCGGCGGCCACAGCATCCTGCTGGTGGGTCCGCCCGGAGCAGGCAAATCGATGCTGGCCACGCGTTTTGCGGGCATCCTGCCACCCATGAGCGAGGCGCAGGCGCTGGAATCGGCTGCCGTCCAATCGCTGACCGGCCACTTCGATAGCGCCCGCTGGAAACAGCGACCCTACCGCGCACCGCATCACACGGCCTCCGCCGTCGCGCTGGTCGGCGGTGGTGGCACACCCCGCCCGGGCGAGATCTCGCTGGCCCATCACGGAGTGCTGTTCCTGGACGAAATCGCGGAATACCCGCGCAGCGTGCTCGATGTGCTGCGCCAGCCGATGGAGTCGGGTCACATCGTCATTTCACGGGCGGCGCGCCAGGCGGAGTTTCCGGCGCGCTTCCAGCTGGTCGCGGCCATGAACCCCTGCCCATGTGGCTTCTACGCCGACCCGGCCGGGCGCTGCCGCTGCACGCCCGAGCTGGTCAAGCGCTACCAGCAACGCCTGTCCGGCCCCCTGCTGGATCGGATCGACATGCAATTGCAGGTGGCCGCCCTGACGCCCGCAGAGCTGGGCGCGCCGGGCCAGGGCGAGTCCAGCGCCACCATCGCCGCACGCGTGGTCGCCGCCGCCGAGCGGCAATGGCAGCGCCAGGGCATGCCCAACAGTCAATTGAGTGGCAGCGCGGTGGACCGGTATTGCGAACCCGGCACCGAGGGCGCGCAACTGCTGCAACAGGCCATGGTCCGCCTGCAGTGGTCGGCCCGGGCCTATCACCGCGTGCTGCGGCTGGCGCGCACCATCGCCGATCTGGCAGGCGCGCCTGACATCCAGGCAGCGCATATTGCCGAAGCCATACAGTACCGTCGCGCCCTCAACACGGGGTGACGCTGCACCGGTGATGCCACCAGGGCCTGTTGCGATGACCATACGGCGGCTCTGTATCTTTTGCGACCGCCCTGACCGGGCTAGTCTGTGACTGCTGGAGCGGCGATAACGCTGCTCGCGTCATTTCCGGAAAGAGCCCGCCCATGCCAACCACCTCTACCCTGCTTGCCTTTGGCGCGATCTGCCTGGGCATGGTGCTCACGCCCGGACCGAACATGCTTTATCTGGTTTCGCGTTCGGTCTGCCAGGGCCGCAAGGCCGGGCTGATCTCGCTGGGGGGCATCGTCCTGGGATCGGTCTGCTATATGCTCTGTGCGGCGGGCGGCATCACCGCGCTGGTGATGGCGGTGCCCCTGGCCTATGACGCGTTGCGCCTGGGTGGCGCGGCCTACCTGCTCTACCTGGCCTGGCAGGCGCTGCGGCCGGGTGGGCGCTCCCCCTTCGCGTTGCGCGAACTACCAGCGGACAGCCCGCGCAAGCTCTTTGCCATGGGCCTGCTGACCAGCCTGCTCAATCCCAAGATCGCCGTGATGTACCTGTCCCTGCTGCCGCAATTCATCCATGCGGACCAGGGCAGCGTACTGGGACAATCGCTGGCGCTGGGCATGACCCAGATCGTGGTGGGCCTGAGCGTCAATGCCATGATCACGCTCTCGGCGGCTTCCATCTCGGCCGTGCTGGCGGCCCGCCCCGGCTGGCAGCTGTTGCAGCGCTGGCTGATGGGGACGGTGCTGGCCGCGCTGGCGCTGCGCATGCTGATCGAAAGCCGCCGCTAGGCCCACCCTCAGCGGGCCGGCAGGATGCGCCGGGCGAAGGCCACCAGAATCAGCACCAGCGCGGCCAGTCCCAGCCATTGCGCGGTAGCTTCGAAGTCCGGCGATACCAGCGCCAGCGGCGCATCCTTGCCGGTGATGCCGATCACGGCTGCCAGCAGCACCCCGACCAGGCTTTCGCCGACGATCAAGCCGGAGGCCACCAGAATGCCGCGCTGTCGCGGCTTGTCGGCATAGGTGTCAAGATCCGCGCCGGCCGCCCGGGCGCGACGCCGCAAAACGCGTTCCACCAGCCATCCCAGCACCGCGCCCAGGAACAGGGCACTGCTGACCATGGGTGGCAGGTAGATGCCGATCCCCACCGCCAGTACCGGCAGCCGCGCCACGCCGCCACGGCGGGCCAGCAGCCAGTCGATCACGATCAGCGCGATACCCAGCGCCACGCCGACACCCAGCATGGTCCAGTTCAGTTCGCGGGTGAAGATGCCGGTGGCGATGGCAGTCATCAGGGTCGCCTGCGGTGCGGCCAGCGCCTGGGCCGCGTCCATGCCGGCGCGCGGCAGGGCGCCGGTGAAGCCGTAGGCGTTGTAGAGCAGGTTCAGGACCGGCGGGATGATCAGGGCACCCACCACGCAACCGACCAGTAACGCCACCTGCTGGCGCCACGGCGTGGCACCGACCAGCTGGCCGGTTTTCAGATCCTGCAGGTTGTCATTGGCGATGGCGGCCACGGCAATGATGGCGGCCGTCACGAACAAGGCCACGGCAATGGCCAGCTTGCTGCCTTCAGGCGTGGCCAGCAGCGGATCGACCGCGCCCGAGACCAGCAGCAACACGGACACCAGGATCACGGCCACGATGCCGATGCCCGAGATCGGGCTGGACGAGGAGCCGATCAGCCCGGCCATGTAGCCGCAGGCCGCCGCCACCAGGAAGCCGAACACGAAGGCGAACACCACCGCATAGACGACCAGTCCGATAAATAGGCCCGCCGTCACCGGCGTACCCGAGAGGAACGAGGCAAACACCACCGCCAGCAGCGCGATCATGGCCAGGCTGATGACGATGATCCAGCGCGGCGACATGTCCTGGTCGGTACGCTCGGTGCTGCCCTGCTGGCGGCGCGCCAGCGTCGACAGCGAGGCCCTGACGCCTTCCAGCATGGGCTTGAACAGCGTGATCAGGGTCCACACCGCCGCCACGCCGATCATGCCCGCGCCGATGAAGCGCACCTGGCTTTTCCACAGACCATTGGCGAATTCGGACAGCGCCACGCCGGCCGTATGCGGCGTCACGGCAGTGAGATAGGGCACGGCCACGCCCCAGGCCAGGACCATGCCGATCAGGATGGCGATGCCGGAGACGATGCCGATCATGTAGCCCGCTCCGACCAGCGCCAGCGAAAAGCCCATGGTCAGGCGCAGCACCGAGGCACCGGCGGTAAACCACAGGCTGATACTCTCGGCGAACAGCTTCAGGCCGCTAGCGATCACGCTGAAGGCACCGGCCACGCCGGCACCGAAGAGGATGTCGCGCAGCCCGCGCCGGGTCTCCTGGCCACCGTCGGCATCGGCACTGCCGACCCGCAGGATCTCGGCGGCAGCCACGCCCTCGGGATAGGGCAGCGCGCTTTGCACCACCATCACCCGGCGCAGCGGGATGGAAAACATCACTCCCAGCATGCCGCCGGCGGCGCAGATGCCCAGCGTCTGCAGGAAGGGGAAGCCCTGCCAGTGCCCCATCATCACCAGTCCCGGCAGGATGAAGATGATCGAGGACAGGGTCCCGGCCGCCGAGGCCTGGGTCTGCACCATGTTGTTTTCTAGGATGTTGGCATTGCTGAACAGGCGCAGCACCGCCATCGAGATCACGGCGGCGGGAATCGCCGACGAGAAGGTCAGGCCGACCTTCAGCCCCAGATAGACGTTGGATGCGGTGAACACCACCGTGATCAGGGCGCCCAGCAAAATGCCGCGCAAGGTCAGTTCCGGCAGGCTGGTGTGGTTATCGTTTTGCATATCCGTAGAGGGTTCCGTTGGGATGCGTTCTTATACCGCAAGAATTGCCGGCCGGCCATCAGACAATGGCGCTTTTTCAGCGGCCCGGGCCGGGCGTGATGCCTTTGCTATGATGGACGCCCTTCCATTCCGGTATGCCCCATGCGCCCCGTTCGCATCGCCCTCTTTTCCCTGAGCCTGGCCTGCATGTGCCTGGCGGCCTGTTCGCCGCGCTACAACTGGCGCCAAGCCAGCGACAACGGCGCCCATTTCGTCGTGCTGCTACCGGCCAAGCCGGCCAGCGTCACGCGCCCGGTCGATCTGGACGGCCCCAAGGTGGAGATGAGCATGACCGCCGCCGAGGTGGACGGCCTGACCTTCGCCGCCGGCACCGCCGAATTGCCCGACGCCGCCAGCGCGAGCCGGGCGCTGGACGCCATGCGCACGGCCCTGCTCAACAACATCGGTGGTCAGGTTCAGTCAGGTGCGGCCTGGCCGGGCAAGACCGAAGGCTTTGCGCGCACCGTCGATCTGGACGCCCGTGGCGTCTCCCGTGGTCGGCCGCTGCGGCTGGTAGCGCGGCTGGTAGCGAAGGAGCGGCGGGTGTACCAGATCCTTATCGTGGGTGATGAAAAAGCCTTCACCGAGGAAAATATTGAAACCTTTTTCAGCTCTTTCAAACCAAGCTGAGCGGGGGTCACTGCAAGATGACAAAAATCTGGCGACCGGAGTATTCTTGTCGCTGCCCGTCACTCCAAACGGGCATTCCCGCAGGAATGCGGATGCTGTCCGCAGCGCATTTCCACCATGGCCCGGCCCGCGCGGCTGCGCCCGAAGAAACGTTTTCAATCAAAGACCCTGAGGAAATATGCTGATCACATTCAAATCAAAAGCGGCTGCCGATGTGGTGATGTACGAATCACACGCCAAACCCATCCTGGACCTGCTGCACAAGGACCCCGCCCGCGGCGTGATCACCGCCGCCGAAGCCGGTGACGCCGTCGCCGTGCTGGAGCAGCAGATCAATGCCAGCAAGGCCCATGAAGCGGCCGAAGCGCTGGCGCGCGATGTCAACGCCCACCACAATGCCGACATCGACGATCACAACCATGAAAAGATCGAGGCGGTCAGCTTCTCGGCGCGCGCCTATCCGCTGCTGGACATGCTGCGCGAAGCCAAGAAAGGCGGCTACGACATCCTGTGGGGCGTCTGACGACCCACTGCTCCACCCGACATTGCAGACGGCTGCCGCGAACATCCACCGCGGCAGCCGTTTTTGCATGGGCCGCCCGCGGCGACAGGTGTCGGACCGGATGGCCGCTGGTACACTGGCGACCCGCGCCCGTTGCGCAGCCTGTTGCCATAGCGCAATGACGGCCTGTACCAGGCCTTCTTGAGAAGCATAGACGTGATCCAGATTTCCCTTCTTTCCCCCTCGGCCAAGGCCGATTCGCTGGCCTATCAGCTGGCCTACGCCGCCCAGGCGGTAGCCGCCGTGCGTGCCGGCCACGCCCTGCCGCAGGCGCTGGCGCAGATCTTTGCGCGCAGCGACGCACCGCCCCCGGCCCGTGGCGCCATCCAGGACCTGAGCTACCGCGCCATGCGGCGCCTGGGCCTGACCGACGCTCTGCTGACCCTGCTGGCCAACAAACCGCCCCAGCCGGACGTGCTGTACGGATTGCTGGTGAGCGCGCTGGCGCTGCTGGTGGAAGAGGACGGCGCCAGCTACGACAGCTTCACGGTAGTCAACCAGGCCGTCGAAGCGTCGGCCATCAGCCCCGAGATGAGCTTTGCCAAGGGCGTAGTCAACGCCATCCTGCGCCGCTTCCTGCGCGAAAAGCCGGCCCTGGTACCGCAGGCCGCCAAGACGCCGCCCGGCACCTGGAACTACCCGACCTGGTGGATCGACCGCCTCAAGGGCGCCTATCCCGAGCAGTGGCAAGCCATCCTGCACGCAGGCAACCAAGCCCCGCCACTGACCTTGCGGGTGAACCGCCGGCGCGCCACGGTGGAGCAATACCTGACCGATCTGCAGCAGGCCGGCATCGGCGCGCGCCAGGTCGGCCCTTACGCGGTACGGCTGGACCACCCCACCCCGGTGCAACAGATTCCCGGTTTCGCCACCGGCGTGGTCTCGGTGCAAGACGCTGCTGCCCAGCTGGCCGCACCACTGCTGGATGTGGCCGACGGCATGCGTGTGCTCGACGCCTGCGCCGCGCCCGGCGGCAAGACCGGCCACCTGCTGGAGCTGGCCGATCTGGACCTGCTGGCACTGGACCACGACCCGCGCCGCCTGCAGCGCATCGCCGACAATCTCCAACGGCTGCAGCTGCAGGCCAGGCTCACCGCCGGCGATGCCCGCGAAGAAGGCTGGTGGGACGGCCAGCCCTTCGACCGCATCCTGGCCGACGTGCCCTGTACCGCCTCCGGCATCGTGCGGCGCCACCCGGATATACGCTGGCTGCGGCGCAAGACCGACACCGCGCAGCTTGCAACACTTTCTGCCCAAATTTTGGACAAGCTTTGGCAGATGCTGCGACCCAATGGTAAATTGCTGCTCGTAACCTGCTCGCTGTGGCCCCAGGAATCGGAGCAGCAAGCGATCGCCTTCGCGCAGAAACACAACGCCATCCGGTTGCCCGCCCCAGGTCAACTCTTGCCGACCGCCGCCGCAGACGCCGACCACGATGGCCTGTTCTATGCGCTGTTCCAAAAACCTGGTGCATGAATTTGACGCAATCGGTCCCCCTCCCCTTCCCAGTGCGCTGCCCGTCCGCGGGCGGTACCCGGCTTCTGCGCGCTCTCCTGCAATGGCTGCTGGTCTTGCTGCTGGCCTTCTCCAGCGTGAGCGCCCGGGCCGCCGAGATCACCGTCAGCCAGGCCAGCATCGAAGCCAGCGACGAAGGCTACCGGCTGTCGGTCTCCTATGACTTCGACCTGAACCGCGGCCTGGAAGACGCCCTCTCGCGCGGCGTGCCGCTGTACTTCACCACCGAGGTCCAGCTGACCCGGCGCCGTTGGTACTGGTTCGACGAAACCAGCGTCTCGGCCACGCGTACGGTGCGCCTTTCCTACAACGTGCTGACCCGGCAATATCACACTGCCATCAGCGGCCAGCTGCAGCAGAGCTTCAGCAACCTGGACGATGCCATGACGCTGATCCGCCGCCCGCCGCGCTGGATCATCGCCGACAACAACACCCTCAAGGCCGGCGACGCCTACCAGGTCGGCCTGCGCATGCGGCTGGACGTGGCGCAGCTGCCCAAGCCGTTCCAGGTCAATGCGCTCAACAACAGCGACTGGCGCCTGTCCTCCGACTGGATCGAATTCACCTACAAACCCGAATGAGCCGCACCTTACGCTATCTGCTGGTGGTCGGCGGGGGCGTCATCAGCATCCTGCTGTTCTTGCTGGCCTCGGCCTCCGAAAATTCCGCCCTCTTCGAGCAGCACTACCCCTGGCTGCTGTTCCTCAACGGCCTGGCCGCCATCTCGCTGCTGGGACTGGTGTTGCTGTTGCTGGGCCGGCTCTACAAACGCTACCGACGCGGCAAGTTCGGCTCCAAGCTGCTGGCGCGGCTGGTGCTCATGTTTGCGCTGGTGGGGATCTTGCCGGGCGCGGTGATCTACCTGATGTCGGTGCAGTTCGTGTCGCGCTCCATCGAATCCTGGTTCGACGTGCGCATGGAGGCAGCCCTGGAATCCGGCCTCAACCTGGGTCGCAACGCGCTGGACTCGTCCCTGTCGGACCTGGTCTCGCGGGCACGCGGCATGGCACAGGAACTATCGGACATGAGCGATTCCGAGCAGGTGACCTACCTCTCGCGCCAGCGCGACCAGAACATGGAAATCACCATCGTCAACGGCAATGGCCAGGTGATGAGTACCGTCGGCGGCTCCATCGGCTCGCTCACGCCGGTGCTGCCCAGCGCCCAGGCGATGCGTCAGGCGCGGGTCTCGCGCGCCTTCTCGGCGGTGGAAAGCGACGACACCCGCCCCGCCAGCGGAGAATCCGATACCGACGGCAACCTGCGACTGCACGTGGTGGTGCTGGTGCCGGCGCCCAGTCGCGGGCTGTCCCTGCAGAGCGAGACGCGCTACCTGCAGATCCTGCAGCCGGTTCCCGATTACCTGGCCACCAATGCCGAAACGCTCAGGCTGGCCTACAACGAATACCAGCAACGTTCGGTCTCGCGCTCCGGCCTGCGCAAGATCTACCTGGTGACGCTCACGCTCACGCTGCTGCTGGCCATCTTCGCCGCCATCGCCAGCGCCTTCCTGATCGCCAGCGACCTGGCCAAGCCGCTGCTGCTGCTGGCCGAGGGCACCAAGGCGGTGGCCGAGGGCAATCTCTCGCCCCGGCCCATCGTGAGCACCTCCGATGAACTGGGCACCCTGACCCAATCGTTCAACACGATGACGCGGCAGCTGCTGGAAGCGCGCACCTCGGTGGAGAAAAACCGGGCAGAACTGGAAAACGCCAAGGCCTACCTGGAATCGGTGCTGGCCAACATGTCGGCCGGGGTGATGGTGCTGGACGGCCGCTTCAACATCGTCAGCGCCAACGACTCGGTGCGCCGCATCCTGGGCTACGACTTCTCGGCCGACATCGGCACCCCGCTGCAGACCATCGAAAGTCAGGCACCCTTCGCCCAGGCCATCATCCGCGCCTTTTCCGAGCAACTGGCGCAGCACAGCGGCGATGCCGGCGATGGCCTGCACTGGCAGCGCCAGTTCGAACTGTCGCGCCAGCCGGGGGTACTGTTCGAAGCCAATGACGAGCAGGGCGGCAAGCCCGACCACGACAAGCTGACCCTGCTGGCGCGCGGTTCGCACCTGCCGGTGGAAAACGGCGTGGGCTACGTGGTGGTGTTCGACGACATCAGCAACGTCATCTCGGCCCAGCGTTCCATTGCCTGGGGCGAGGTGGCCCGCCGCCTGGCGCACGAGATCAAGAACCCGCTCACCCCCATCCAGCTCTCGGCCGAACGCCTGCAACACCGTCTGTCGGACAAGCTCATGCCGGGCGATGCCGCGATCCTGGAGAAGGGCACCACCACCATCGTCAACCAGGTCACGGCCATGAAGCGCATGGTCGACGACTTCCGCGACTATGCCCGCACCCCTCCGGCCAAGCCGGTGGCACTGGACCTCAATGCCCTGATCGAGGAAATCCTCAACCTCTACCTCAGCGGCGACGGCCGCGAGGTGATCCACGCCCGCCTGGCGCCGCAGATGGCCAAGGTTATGGGGGACGCCACCCAGATGCGCCAGGTCATCCACAACCTGCTGCAGAATGCCCAGGATGCGGTGGCCGACGATGCCCAGGAAGCGCCACGCATCGATGTGCTGACCGAGCAGATCGAGATCGCCGGCGCCCACGGCCTGCGTCAGCCGGCGGTACGGCTGTCGATCATGGATAACGGCCCCGGCTTCTCGGCCAAGATCCTGGCCCGCGCCTTCGAACCCTATGTCACCTCCAAGAGCAAGGGCACCGGCCTGGGGCTGGCGATGGTCAAGAAAATCGTCGAAGAACACGGCGGCCGTATCGATATACAGAACCGTACAGAGGGCAGAGGCGCAAAAATTGTAATTTTGCTGGTAAAGTTAGCATCTATTGATCAAGCGACGGTTTCATAGGGAAACCGAAGCTAAGGCTCAAGATTCGAATGCACGACGCCGGGAGGGACCCGGCAGTTCATCAAGGTCTGCTCCCAGACGTCGCGTCGAGCAGGCTGGCCCGGAACAAGATCGAAAACTTGGACAATGAACTAGCAGCGAGGAAAGCAGCACATGGCTAACATCCTGGTCGTCGATGACGAAATGGGTATCCGCGAATTGCTCTCAGAGATTCTGGGCGATGAGGGACATGTCGTGACCACTGCGGAAAACGCGCAGCAGGCACGCGAGCTTCGCCAGGCCGGGGTACCCGACCTTGTGCTGCTCGATATCTGGATGCCCGATACCGACGGCGTGACCCTGCTCAAGGAATGGCAGCGCGACGGACTCCTGACGATGCCGGTGATCATGATGTCCGGCCACGCCACCATCGATACCGCTGTCGAGGCCACCCGCATCGGTGCGCTGAACTTCCTGGAAAAGCCGATCGCCCTGCAGAAGCTGCTCAAGGCCGTGCAGCAGGGCCTCTCGCATAGCCGCGAGGCGGTGCGTCCGGCCAGCTACCGCCCGGCACCGGTGGCGGCGGTGGCCAACGGCGCCGGCGACAGCCTGCACGCTCCCGAGCATGTGGCACCGGCAGCCGCGTACGCCCCGGCCATGGGCGGCGAGACGCTGCATCACGGCACCCCGGCCGCGACTCCATTCGGCCAGGTGGCCGACAACGCCGCCAACATCTCCTTCGACCTGCCCTTGCGCGAAGCCCGCGACGCCTTCGAGCGCGCCTATTTCGAATACCACCTGGTGCGCGAAAACGGCAGCATGACCCGCGTGGCCGAACGCACCGGCCTGGAGCGCACCCACCTCTATCGCAAGCTCAAGCAGCTCGGCGTGGAACCTGGCAAGCTGGCGCGCAAGAACCACTGAGCTCACCGAGGCCGTGCGGACAGCACTGTCCTCCACCAGCCAGGCAGCACAGGACGGGATCGCAGCGCGATCCCGTTTGTTTTGGTAGTCTTTCCTTATCCGCAGGCCGCCCGCGGGGGTGTGGCGGCTTCAGAGATTTCCTGATGTCCTTTTCGCGCTGACAGCGGCATCCTTCAGTCATGGCAGCGCCTTGCCGGACTGCAATGCAGGACGCTGGGCGGCAATGAACTTCCGCACCGGCGCGTCATCTACCTGTGAGGCAGTGCAGGTGCTGTCTTGCATGGAACGCAATGACTTGCAGGCAAGGAACGCGATCAGGCTCTCAGTTTTTCGCTATCCCTGCCGTAACCAGACTCAGGAGCGCAAGCGACGCGGCGCTCTCCGAGGGAGCTGTATCGAAGCAGCAGAAATGCACCAGCGGCGCGACCCGCAAGGGTCTTGAAATTGACGGTGATGGCGCCACTTCCTTTTCGAAGCAGTATTCCAGCATAAGGAGTCACTATGAACCTGATCTACAACAGCGAGCAGTACAGCGTCGTCGAATTCGGTGCCGACACCGACCACGAAGCCCTGCGCTTCGGTGGCTACGAGATCATGGACAAGTCCGGCCAGCGCGAGATCTACATCGATGGTCCGGCCGCCGAACTGTTCCGCAAGGACGTCCAGGAGCTGATCGCCTCCGAGCCGACCATGGAAGACATCGACAACTTCCTCAGCCGCTACGACGTGATGATGCGTCATCCCATGACCTTGCACTGATCGGGTCCATCCTCATGGACCGGGCTTCGGCCCGGTCAGTACGCCGCGCCGCCAGCGCGGCGTTTTTTGTTGGCGGGCCGGATTGCCGCAGACTTACCCGCTGCGGAGTCCATTAAAATGGCGCTTTGTCGCCCATCCCTGGTTTTCCGTGAATTCCTCGCCCATCAGCAGCGCCCAGACCGGCATCCATGAGCAACTGGCCGAACTGGTCGCCCGCCATGCCCAGCACCCCTTCCGCAAACCCGTCACGGACTACAACCAGCGCGCCTTCGACGCCAGCATGCACGCCTGGCAGTCAGCCGGTGCGGCACCGCTGATCCTCGATACCGGTTGCGGCGTGGGTCTGTCCACTCTCAACCTGGCCACGCAATACCCTGATCATTTTGTCATCGGCATCGACCAGTCGGCCGACCGCCTGGCGCGCAACACCCACTGGGACGGCCCGCAACCGGAGAACCTCTGCTTCGTGCGCGCCGACCTGGTCGATTACTGGCGCCTGGCGCTGCAGGCCGGTGTGCGCCCGGCCCGGCATTACCTGCTCTATCCCAACCCCTGGCCCAAGATCGGCCACCTGGCGCGTCGCTGGCAGGGGCATGCGGTGTTTCCCAGCATCGTGGCCCTGGGCGGCCAGATCGAATGCCGCAGCAACTGGCGCATCTACGTCGAGGAATTCGCCGCCGCGCTGAACCAGTTGCGCGGCCTGTCCGTCCAGGCCCAGGCCTGGCATCCCGCCGCACCGATCACCCCCTTCGAGCGCAAGTACCTGGCCTCCGGCCATGCGCTGTGGCGCTGCGTGGCCGATCTCGACCAGGGACGGGCGACATGAGCCTCGGCGTCATCGGCCTGGTGCTGGCCGCAGCCCTCCTGCACGCCTCCTGGAACGCCCTGCTCAAGAGCAGCCATGACCGCCTGGCTTCGCTGTCGCTGATGACCATCGGCGCCGGCCTCGGCGCCCTCCCGCTGGTGCTGTGGCGACCGCTCCCGGACGCGGCCAGCTGGTTCTACATCGTCCTCTCCGGCCTGCTGCACACCGGCTACAACCTGTTCCTGATCCGCGCCTACCGGATCGGCGACTTCGGGCAGTCCTACCCGATCGCCCGCGGCTCCTCGCCCCTGCTGGTGGCATTGGGCGCAGCCCTGTTCGCGGGCGAACAGCTGGGCAGCACCACCGTGATCGGCATCGCACTGGTATCGGCCGGCATCGTCAGCCTGGCCAATCTGCGCGCCATGCGCAGCCGCGAGCACCTCTCCGGCCCACTGGCGGCGTTTGCCACCGGCGCCTTCATCGCGGCCTATACCATCACCGACGGCATCGGCGCGCGCCTGGCGGGTGATTCCATCGCCTACGCCGGCTGGCTGTTCGTACTGGACAGCATCCCGCTGGCCCTGATCTACCACCGCAAGCACGGTCGCTCCCCGCTCATGCTGTCGCAGAAGGAAACCTGGATCGGCCTGGCCGGTGGTGTCATGTCGCTACTGGCCTATGGCATCGTGATCTGGGCGGTCACGCTGGCGCCCATGGGCATGGTCTCCGCCCTGCGCGAAACCTCGGTATTGTTCGCGCTCCTGATCGGCGCCCTCTTTCTGGGCGAAAAGCTCACCCTGCGGCGCGTGCTGTCCTGCCTTGTCATCGCTGCGGGTGCGGTGGTGCTGGGCGCGCATCACTAGGGCTGCAGAACAGCAGGGCCACAAATGCAAAACGCCGGGTGAGCCCCGGCGTTTTGCATGGTCGCTTACAAGACCTTGCGCAGGAAGTCCCGCGTACGCTCATGATGGGGGTCACCCAGCACCTGCTGCGGTAGCCCCTCTTCCATGATCACGCCCTGGTCGATGAAGAAGACGCGGTCCGCCACCTCACGGGCAAACCCCATCTCGTGCGTGACCACCACCATGGTCATGCCCTCTTCGGCCAGTTGCTTCATCACGCTCAATACCTCGCCCACCAGTTCCGGGTCCAGCGCCGAGGTCGGCTCGTCGAACAGCATCACCTTGGGTTCCATCGCCAGCGCACGGGCAATCGCCACGCGCTGTTGCTGGCCACCCGAGAGC
>NZ_DASQOH010000027.1:0-56919 GCF_035644555.1 Herbaspirillum sp. | reverse complement strand
ACGCCATGCACTGAATGCTGTGGCGCGCCCGCTGAACCTCACGCCCGCATCTTGCACAGCAGCATCGAAGTTCGTGGCGGGCCAGGAGCATGCGTGCCAGAATGGCGCGCATCTTTTTTTCTCTGCCAGTCATGCGTCGAGCCGATCGCCTGTTCCAGATCACCCAGTACCTGCGGGGACGCCGTCTCACCACGGCGCGCCAGTTGGCGCAGTGGCTGTCGGTGTCGGAGCGCACGGTCTATCGCGACATCCGCGATCTGTCGCTGTCGGGCGTGCCGGTCGATGGCGAAGCCGGGGTCGGCTATCGCATCAAGCCTGGCTACGACCTGCCGCCGCTGATGTTCAACACCGACGAGATCGATGCGCTGGTGATCGGAATGCGCATGGTGCAAGCCTGGGGCGGGCCGCAACTGGCAGCCTCGGCGGCTTCGGCACTGGCCAAGGTGGTGCTGGCCCTGCCCAAGGAAAAGCGCGATTTCGTCGAGGCCACGCCGCTGTTTGCGCCGGCCATGCAGGACGATTGCGGCCAGGGCGAGCGGCTCGAAGCGATTCGTCAGGCCATCAGTAGCCGCCACAAGCTGCTGCTGCACTATACCGATGCCCAGCAGCGCAGCAGCCAGCGCGTGGTGTGGCCACTGGGACTGGCTTTCTTTGGTGGCACCTGGCTGCTGGCCGCCTGGTGCGAACGCCGCGAGGACTTCCGATCCTTCCGCCTGGACCGCGTGCAGCAGATGCGCGCGCAAAGCCATTACCCCGACCGCAATGGCCGCCGCCTGACCGATTTCGTGCGCGCCATGCAACGCCAGGCAAGGGCCGAGCAGGCCACCCAGCCGCCCACCTGATCCGGCTGACCAGGCCCGACGCCATCCCCGCAACACAAAGCGCGCAACACAAAGCGCATATGCTGCTGCGGATTGATTCGTTCGCAGCACACAGCACAAGGTTTAGGCTGGCACCGTCACTGACTTCCTGCGAGTCCTGCCATGCATACTGCTGCCACTGCTGCCCGCTCTTCCTCCGCCCACCCGGTCAGGCTCGATGATCGCTGTGTGCTCTGCGTGGGTGGACTGACCGGCGCCCGCAATCACTACCGGACCGAGATCGAAACCCGCGCCGGGCGCTTCCTGCATCATGACGGCGGGCGCGAGGACAACCTGCATCGCTTGACGCCCATGCTGGCCGCGGCTGACATCGTCATCTGCGCTTCCGGCAACATCAGTCACAACGCCTATCACCTGGTCAAGAGCACCTGCAAGAAACTGGGCAAGCCCTGCGTGCTGGTCAAGGGCACCGGCATTGCCTCCTTCCTCGACGGCCTGGGTCATCTGGCTGCCAGCGAAGCGCCGCAGGAAGGCCGTTCGGCACGTGGCGACCGGGTCTTGCGCGGCAAGCGATAGGGCCCGGATGAGCAGCCTGGACCGTTGGCCCCTACGCTGCTTGGAAAAAATCGTAAAAGCCCCCTACAATCGGACTCCCTGGCCCACCTTGCGTGGGCTACACCGCCAACCTGCCCTTGCGGCAATTTACGGGAGTCCGTTTGAAGATCGTACCTCGCCTGAACACCCGCTTGACTGCGCTGGTGCTGGCCTGCGCGGCCGCTGTGGCGCCCGTGGCGCAGGCCGCGCCGCAACCGCAACCCAGCTTCGGCATCGAGGTCGGCAATGCCCTGCTGTGCCTGAATCAGCTCAACAGCAAATATTTCTTCGATTACCTGGTGGCCGCCTTCGGACCGCCCTACAAGACCGAGGGCGGAGCCTACTGGTTCAAGGCCAGCAATATCTCGCTATGGGGGATGCAGGCCACCGACTTCCTGGTCAACGACAGCAATAGCCAGGCCGATTTCATCGGTGCCTATTTCAACACCACGCCGGTCAAGCTGACCGACGCCATCAAGTCCGCCATGGGCATCCGCTTTACGCCCGAGGATGACTCGGCCTACCCGGTACGGCAGTCGCAGGCCGGCAGCAAGATCGTCTACAACGACACCAATGCCAAGATGTATTGCGCCAAATCCAAGTTCCTGGTGCCGGGGCCGGAACAGCCCTGAACCTGCAAGCCCAGGAAAAATGCCGCGCGGTTCTGTGTGAACCGGGCGGCATTTTTCATTGGGGGTGCGGCATGTCCGCCCCTCTCGACGCTCAATGCGCCTGCTTCAGGTCCTCGGTGGTGCGGATGCAATCGCGGCCAGAGGCCTTGGCCAGGGCCAGCGCCTGTTCCGATTCGCGCAACACGGTATCGGGTTCATCCACCTGGCGCTGCGGCGCCACGGCGGCAATCCCGATGCTGATGGTCACGCGGCCGCTGGGGCTGGCGCTGTGTTCGATGTTGAGCTGCTCGATCGACTTGCGGATACGCTCGGCCACGATGAGTGCGCCTTCCAGCCGCGAGCCCGGCAACAGGACCGCGATTTCCTGGGCACCGAAGCGCGAGAGCAGGTCTTCCGGTCGCACGTTGGTATCGCGAATGGCACTGCCCACCCGGCGCAGCACCTTGTCACCGGCCATGCGGCCATAGGTGGCGTTGTACTCGTCGAAGAAGTCGATGTCGATCATGATGATGGCCAGCGACAGATTGGTACGGGCAGCACGATTGAATTCTTCCAGCAGGCCGCGCTCGAACTGGCGGCGGTTGGCCAGGCCCGTGAGTGCATCTTCCAGACCCACCCGGGCCAGGGTCTTTTCCATTTCTTCCAGGTGCGAGCGGGCGTCGTCGCGTTGCTCCAGTATTTGCTGGTGTTGTTGCTGCATCTGCTGCAGATCGGTTTCCAGCGCGGCCAGCGGCTGCAGCAGTTGCCGCACCAGCAACCAGCACGACAGCACCGACAACAAGACCAGCACCACGGCGGCCAGGACGATGCCTTGCGCGCTGCCGCCCAGGACCAGGGCGCACAGCACGGCAGCAGTGAGGACCACGGCGGCGCTAGCGGCCAGGGTCAGGCGGATTTGAAGTGTGCGGGACAGGGACATAAGCAGAAAACCGACTTTCCTTCATGAGAATTCCGGTGGCCGCGCCCGGACAGGCGCGGCAGTGATGGCCGGCAAGGCGGCCACGCGAGATGCTACAGGCTCGGCCGCGACGACGCAACGCGCAGATGCAAGCGCATCAGATATCACACCACCTGCAAGGCGCACAGCAAGGGCAAGCGCGTGCGTGCGAACAGTCGTGCCTGGGCCGCCAGCTCGGCCAGGTTCTCCTGCTCGCCTTCGAGCCGCACCCCCTCGCGCACCAGGCGCTTGCCCTGGGCAGAAATGTGGCGCCAGACCTCGGCCGGCCAAGCGTCGACGTCGTCGCCACAGATACTACGCGCCAGCAGCAGCAATTGCTCGACCTGATCCACCTTGACCCCGCCACCGGTGACCGGACTGACCAGATGACTGATCTCGCCCTCCTGGCTGTCGGGCAGCACCAGGGTGGCCCGCTGCAACAGGTAGGCATTCAGGTCTGCCGTGCGGCGCGCGATCTGGGCCTGAGTGGCGGCATCGACTTCGGCCGGCAGGGGCGCGGCATGACCGGTGCCGATCAACATCAAGGCCGAATCGATCACCTGCGACAGGTTCAGGTTGCGATGCGCCAGCGAGGCCGCCAGGTCCACCAGGGTATGCGGCTGGTAGTCTGACAGCGCTTGCAGGATGGGTTCGTAGATGAGGCGATTGAGGGTGATCTCGGAGGCGACGTTCTGGATCGTCAACGGCACCTTGTCGGGTTCGGTCAGCAACACCACGCTTTGCAGCGCCAGGGCCTGCACCCGCTGGCGTTCGTCGAGCAACTGTCCGCCGCGCACCCAGTAATCGCGACGGAAGGTCTGGTTGACCATGAAGTCACGCGTGCTCTGGTAGAGCACCGGATCGTCGATCACGGACAGGCACTGGCGCTGGGCCGGCGTGAGGTTGGCCATGTCCAGGTGATCGATGTAGTGCGCCGGACAGGCGAACTGCAAGCCGGCCGGCGAGAAGCGACGATGGATCTCGGCAAAGGTTTCGGCGTGCCAGTCGCGATTGAAGTATTCATGCGCCAGGTAGCTCACTGGCTGCTGCTGCAGGATCTTCAAGCGATCGCGCATGAAGGGATTGGCCTGGGCATAGACCGGATCGGTCTCGAACATGCGCGCGGCAAAGGCCAGCGCGGCCTCGATGCGGGCCGATGTGGGCAAGCCCTGCTCCTGGTTGCCGGCCAGTTGCGTATGCTGCACCAGCAGCTCGCGCAAAGGCAGGAAAGCCGACCAGCCCGGCTGGGTGTTGTAGCTCAGGTAGAGCACACCGCCTGGCTTGAGCTTGCGGTCGATGAAATCGAAGAGGATGTCGCGATTGTCCTGCGAGACCCAGCTCCAGATCCCGTGCAGGGCGATGAAGTCGAAGTCCGGCAAGTCGTCGCGACGGCAAAAATGCGAAAAGCTGGAATCCTCCAGTTGCGCGCCGCTGCCGCTGGCCGCGGCCAGCTCCTGGGCGAAGGCCGCCTGCATGGGATTGAAGTCATTGCCCCACCAGCGCGTGGTGGCCGCCGCCGCATGGAAGTTGGTCGACAAGCCCTGGCCGAAACCCAGCTCGCAGGCAGTCTGGATGGCCGGCGCCTGCAGACCGTGGAAGGCGAAAGCCAGTGGCAGGCGCGCCGGATTCATGCCGGGGTAGTAGCCGTAGGTATAGGCGATATCAACAACGTAACCGTCGTTCCAGTTGTTCAAGGCAGGCTCCGGGGGCAGGTGGCGAGAGGATATGAAGAACGCTGCAAGGAAGGTGCCAGCATCAGCCTTGCTGAGCATCCGGTCGCGGCGCCGGGGCCAGGTCGCTGTACTTGCGCGCATTGCCGCGGGCCAGTTCGACCGGGTACTTGCGACCATTGAGCTCCATCTTTTCCAGCACCGCCTCATGCAGGTCCACGCCGGTATGGTCGGCCAGCTGGATCAGGTAGACCAGCACGTCGGCCATCTCATGGCGGATGCCTTGGCGGGCGGCGTCGTCCAGCTCATGGTCGGCGCCGGTAGGCAGCCACTGGAAATGCTCCATCAGCTCGGCCACCTCCACCGACAAGGCCATGACCAGATTCTTGGGCGTATGAAAACGTAGCCAGTCGCGTTCGCTGGAGAAGCGGCGGATGATGTCGCGCAATTGATGCAGGTCGGACGTGGGTGCGGATGAGGGAGGGAGATCAGAGGTCTGGGGAGTCATGGCGTGAGCGTCTGTGCTGGTTCCGTACTGGCCTGTGTTGGACCTGTATTGGCCTGTATTGGCCCTGTATTGGCGGGTTGCTGGTCTATTGTCGGATTGGTACTTTATCACCAACCCACACAGGCGCAGCACAGTGCTTGATCTGGGACAGATTGCATGTCATCGTGTTGATGCACAATGTATGAAACACGCGACATTTCGACCATCATGCCGACACTCCTCCGCGCCCCGCTGCGTCTTTTGTCCTGCGCCCTGTTGACGGCCGCCGTGTTGCTCAGCGGTTGCGACCGTCGCATCGATGGCGAACTGGCCGCGCACGAAGCTGCCCAGACCACGCTGGGGGTCACGCCCAAGCAGTTCGCGGCGCGCTTCAACAGCCGCCTGGCCGATGTGCTCAAGGACATGCAGGTGGAAGAGCCCGAGCATATGGCTCATCTCTACATGCTGGACGCTTCGCGCCTGCACCCCGGCCAATACGAATACGTGCTCGACACCAAGGTCGGCCCGGCCCAGACCACCCTCATCGGCACCCTCAACCAGGCCGGCCAACTGCGCAACGTGGGCGTGATGCTCACCAACCGCGGCCAGGCTGCGCGTGACGAATTTCTGATCTGTGCCGCCAGTGCCGCGCGCAGCTTCATCGTCGATGCAAAGGACCAGGCCAGGCTGCTGCCGCTGATCACCCGCCTGACCACGGTGGCCCTGGACAATCCCGGCCAGCGCATGACCGAAGTCGTGGCCGACCAATTACTTTCGGTAGAACTGGTACAGCAAGGTGTGTTGTTCCAGGTACAACCTCGACAATAAGCCAGCGTCATGACTGCGGGATGGATGCGGGGAAACAGTTTCCCCGCATCCATCCCGCACACTACCCTTCCTAGCGCAGGAATGTCGCTGCCGTTGCCGATACAGCCGGGGAAATACCCGGCTTTTTGACGGATCGAAACCTGAGCTCAGCGTTAAGATTGTGAAGAACGTCATTTCCCTGCTGCTTCGATCACGCCGGCTACAGGCTGACGATGGGCATTCATTGCGGAAATGCACGAACCTCCCCTCCTCATGCACTCGGTATTGGACGTCAGGCGGCTTGTCAGCCTGGCATGAAAAACGGGACTGCGGCGTTTTGGGAAAGAAGCGCTACGGTTTTCTAAAACAGCGGGAGGATCGCAGCCATCTTAAGGTTGCGACCAAGGGCACGGGGGAAAAATGCGCACCAATCTACCTATCACCACCATCGAGCGCTTGCTGGAGGATGGCAAGTCCATCGTCTCCAAGACCGATCTGCAAGGCAACATCACTTACGTCAATCCTTACTTCGTGGAAATCAGCGGCTTCGAGGAAGCCGAACTGATCGGCGCGCCGCAGAACATCGTGCGCCATCCCGAGATGCCGCGCGAAGCCTTCGCCGACATGTGGGCCACGCTCAAGGAAGGCCTGCCCTGGAACGGGCTGGTCAAGAACCGCTGCAAGAACGGCGACTATTACTGGGTTCAGGCCAACGTCACGCCAGTGCGCGAGAACGGTCGGGCCGTGGGCTACATGTCGGTGCGCACTCGCCCTTCGCGCGAACAGGTGCAGGCGGCCGAGAGCGCCTACCGCCGCTTCGTGGCCGGTCAGGCCCGCGGCCTGCGCATCCATCGCGGCGCCGTGGCCAGCACCGGCATCATGGGTTGGCTGCAAGGGTTGCGCGAGCTATCCATGGCCAAACGGCTGGCATGGATGATGAGCATCCTCACGCTGCTGGTCATTACCGGCGGCCTGGCGGCCGGCAGTGCCGTTCAAGCGGCTGGTGGCAGTCCTTATGCGATCTGGCTGGGCACCCTGGGCGGCGCGCTCTTGCTGCTGGGTTCGTGGGCGGTCCTGCACGCCAGCATCGTGGCGCCGCTGCAACAGGCTATCAAGGCGGTGCATGGCCTGGCCGGTGGCGACCTCGACCTGCACATCGACACCACGGCCCGCGGTGACCTGGGCCTGCTGCTGCAGGCGTTGCAGCAACTGAACGTGAACCTGCGCGCGATCATCGGCGACGTGCGCCGCAACGTCGAATCGATGACCATCTCCACCGGCGAGATCGCCAGCGGCAACATGGATCTCTCCAGCCGCACCGAATCGCAGGCGTCGGCGCTGGAAGAAACTGCTTCCAGCGTCGAACAGTTCGCCGCCACCGTGCGCCAGAACGCCGACTCGGCCAGCAATGCCGACCGCCAGGCACAGACCGCCTCGGCCATCGCCCAGCGTGGCAGCGCCTCGGTGCAACGCATGGGCAAGACCATGGATGAGATCGACGCCGCCTCGCACAAGATCGTGGACATCATCGGACTCATCGACGGCATCTCTTTCCAGACCAACATCCTGGCGCTCAACGCCGCCGTGGAAGCGGCACGCGCCGGCGAACAGGGGCGCGGATTTGCCGTGGTGGCCTCGGAGGTGCGCTCCCTGGCGCAACGCTCGGCGGCTGCGGCCAAGGAAATCAAACAGCTCATCGATGCCTCGGTGGAAAAGGTCGACGTCGGCAACCGTCAGGTGGAGCAAGCCACCAGCACCATGCGCGACATCGTGGCATCGGTTCAGCGCGTCTCCGGCATCATGGGGGAAATCAAGGAAGCCACCCAGCAGCAGAGCGCCGGCATCAACCAGGTGCACGAAGCCATCACCCAGATGGACGCCAGCACCCAGCAGAACGCCTCACTGGTGGAAGAAGCCGCCGCCGCGGCAGGCAGCCTGCAGGAGCAGACGGTGCGACTGTTGCAGGCGATTTCGGTGTTCAAGTTCAACCGCCGCTGAATCACTGAATCACCGTATCAAACAACAGGCCGTTCCTGCCAGGTGGGCAAGAACGGCCTGTTGCTTTTCAACGGTCGTTTTCTTCAGCCTGCGTCCCCATGCAAGGGCGCAAACGGCGCATAGATGTCCCGATAACGCTGCAAGCGCGCCTGCAAGGCGGCACGCCTGCCTGGGTCCGGCTGGTACTGCGCCTGCCGGGCCGGCTTGCGGCAGACCTCGGCCTCGTCGCCGCCATCAGCCAGCCAGGCCAGGCGCGCCGCACCGAGTGCACCGCCGGCTTCGCTGCCGACGTGGGTGACGATGCGCACTTCCAGCGCGTCGGCCAGCAACTGTGCCCAATACGGGCTGCGTGCGCCACCCCCCACCAGCGACAATTCGGCCACGTCGGTGCCGGCGGCACGCAACGCATCCAGGCCATCGACCATGCCGAAGGCCACCCCTTCCAGCACCGCGTAGCCCAATGCGGCGCGCTGGTGTTCCGGCGTCAGGCCATGGAAGACACCGGTAGCGTAGGGATCGTTGTGGGGCGTGCGCTCGCCGGACAGATAGGGCAGGAACAGCGGCGCATTGTCACGCGCTTCCTGGTCCAGCTGTTCGATCTCGGCCAGCAGGCTCTTCTCGTCCACCGAGCAGAGACGGCAGAACCAGCGCAGGCAACTGGCGGCCGAGAGCATCACGCTCATCTGGTGCCAACGTTGCGGCAGGGTATGGCAGAAGGCATGGATGGCGCGTCCCGGATTGGGACGGAAGCGGTCGTTGACCACGAACAGCACACCCGAGGTCCCCAGCGAGAGGAATCCGTCGCCCGGCTTGACCGCACCGATCCCGACCGCGCTGGCCGCACCGTCACCGGCACCGCCGGCCACGATCACGTCCGCCGCCAGTCCCCAGCGCTGCGCCACCTCCGGCAGCAAGGTGCCGGAGACCGCGCTGCCATCGACCAGCGCCGGCATCTGATCGCGTCGCATGCCGGAGGCCACCAGCAGCTCATCGGACCAGTTGCGGCCCTCCACGTCCAGCCACAGCGTACCGGCCGCGTCGGACGGGTCGGAGACCTTGCACCCGGTCATCATCAGACGCAGCCAGTCCTTGGGCAGCAGCACGGTGGCGATGCGCGCGAACAATTGCGGTTCATGACGCGCCACCCACAACAGCTTGGGGGCGGTGAAGCCGGGCATGGCCAGGTTGCCGGCGATGCCATGCAGGCGCGGCGCGCGGCGCGTCAGTTCGGCGCATTCGGGGGCGCTGCGCGAATCGCTCCACAGGATGGCCGGGCGCAGTACCTGGTCCTGCGCATCGAGCAGCACGGCACCATGCATCTGGCCCGACAGGCCGATGGCGCGGATGCCGCGGAAACGCTGCGCGCCGAGTTCCGCACGCAACTTGTCCACCGTATCGCAGGCGGCCCGCCACCAGTCGGCCGGGGCCTGCTCGGACCAGCGCGGATGCGGCCGCGAGACATCGAGCGCGGTACCGGCCAGCGCCAGCAGGCTACCCTGGTCATCGATGACCACCGCCTTGATCTCCGACGTACCCAGGTCTATCCCAAGATACATGGTGCTCCTCGTTAATTGTTATTGAACGGCAATTCTATGCCGCCTTGGGGCAGGTCGTGGCGCTTTAGTTGCCCTGCCCCAGCCACTGCCGTACGCGCTGCACGGCCTCGCGCACCAGCGCCTCCAGCCTTGCATCGCCGGCCAGTTCGCCCCACAGCACCGCATCGGCGCAGAAGGCCCGTACCGGATCGGCGGCAGCCAGCATGCTGCGCACCGCCGCCGGGTCGAAGATGCCGTCCTGGTATTCATAGGGCAGCTGTCCGGCATTCCAGCGCTGCAGGAACACCAGGAACAGCGCCGGCAACATGGCGGTTGCCTGGGGATCGCGGCCGGCGTTCAGGCTCTCCTGCAGGGTCGGGCGGATGAAACCGGGAATCTTGGAATAACCATCCGCGGCCACGCGCTGGTTGGTGTCCTGGATGGCCGGGTTGGAAAAGCGCGCCAGGGTGGTATCGCGATAAGCTGCCAGATCGATGGGGCTGGGCGTGAGACAGGGGATCACGTCCTGCGTCACGTAGTCGTAGGCCATCTGGCGGATGTCGTCGCGCAGCGTCCCTTCGTGGATGTACTGCAGGCCCGCCAGGGTGCCGGCCCAGGCGATGCAGCTATGGCTGGCGTTGAGGATGCGGATCTTGGCCTCTTCATAGGGCAGCACCGATTGCACCATCTCCACGCCCGCCTCTTCCAGGCGGGGACGACCGGCCTTGAAATCATCCTCGATCACCCACTGGATGAAGGACTCGCCCATCAGCGCGCAGGGGTCATCGATGCCGGTGGCTTCCTTCACGCGTTGCGCCACGGCCGGCGTGGGGCGCGGCGTGATGCGATCGACCATGGCGTTGGGGCTGGTGGTATGCGCCTCCATCCACTGCGCCAGCGCGGTTTCGCCACGCAGGGTCAGGAACTGGCGCAGGCCATCGCGGAAGCGCTCGCCGTTGTGGCGCAGGTTGTCGCAGTTCAGCAGCGTCAGCGCCGCGTGCGGATGCGCCTGGCTGCGCGCCTGCAGGATGGCGGCGATGGCGCCATAGATGGTGCGCGGCGCACCACTGCCATCAAGGGCACAACGCAGGTCATCGGCCAGGTCGGCATTGGCGGTGTCGAGCCGGTGCTGGTGGTCCAGGTAGTAACCGCCTTCGGTGACGGTGAAGGAGATGATGCGGGTGCGCTCCTCGGCACCGGCGGCGATCAGCTGGGTGAGCCTGTCGTCCCAGGGCAGGATGCGGCCGATGGAAGCGATGCGCTGGTAGCTGCGCTCGCCCTGGGGCGTGACGGTTTCCAGCGTGTACTGGCCCTGCTGGCGTGCCAGCGCGTCCAACAGCGGCCCCATGTCGGCACGGATATTGGCCAGCGCCAGTTGCCAGCGGCGGTCGGCGCCGCTCTCACGCAGGGCGTTCAGGTAAACCGCCTGGTGGGCGCGATGGAAGGAGCCGGCGCCGATATGCAGCCAGGTCAGGCTGTCGGCGGCGTCCTGCTCGGTGGAGGTGGCGGTGCGGGTCATGCCGTGTCCTTGTCGATGAGGTGAAGAAGGCGAAGGGTTCAATGGGTGCGCGAGGCGCTCACGCTGGAAGCCAGGCGCGGCAGTGCCTGGCCGTCGGCGCCGAACAGGTGGCAGCGGGCCGGATCGGCCGCCAGCTGGAGCACGCTGCCGTGTGGCGGATCGAGGCTGTCCGGCACGCGCAGGATGAGCGCATCGTCGCTGCCCTCGTAGGCCGCGTAGAGGTAGGAAAAATCACCCAGCAGTTCCAGCGCCGTGCAGCGTGCCTGCAGCGCCGCCTGACCCTGTGCAATATTGAGATGCTCGGGCCGCACGCCCAGCGTGACCTTCTGCCCGACCTGCAGGTTGCTGCCATCCACCGAGGCCCATTGCAGGCCGCCTGCGGGAAGTTGCACCTGCACGCCGTCACCCTGGATGGCCGCGACCATACCGTCGATGAAATTCATCTTGGGCGAACCGATGAAGCCGGCCACGAAACGGTTGGCCGGATGGTGATACAGCTGCTGGGGCGAGCCGACCTGTTCGATGCGACCCTCGGAGAGCACGACGATCTTGTCGGCCAGGGTCATGGCCTCGATCTGGTCGTGGGTCACGTAGATCATGGTGGTCTTGAGGTCGTCATGCAGCTTGGCGAACTCCAGGCGCATCTTCACCCGCAGTGCGGCGTCCAGGTTCGACAGCGGTTCGTCGAACAGGAACACGCTGGGCTGGCGGGTGATGGCGCGGCCGATGGCCACGCGCTGGCGCTGGCCGCCGGAAAGCGCACGGGGCTTGCGATCCAGCAGGTGGTCGATGTGCAGGATCCTGGCGGCGTGCTGCACGGCGGCATCGATCTCGGCCTTGGACTTGCCGGCGATCTTCAGGCCGAAGGCCATGTTGTCGTACAGGCTCATGTGCGGATACAGCGCATAGGACTGGAACACCATCGCCACCCCGCGCTTGGAGGCCGGCACATCGTTCATGCGGCGGGTGCCGATGTCGAGGTCGCCGTCGCTGATCTCTTCCAGCCCCGCGATCATGCGCAGCAAGGTCGACTTGCCGCAGCCGGAAGGGCCGACGAAGACGACGAATTCGCCATCCTCGATTTCCAGGTTGATGTCGCGCATGACTTCGTTGTCTTCATAGCGCTTGGCCAGGTTCCTGATGCTCACTGCTGCCATGGGGTTCTCCTCGTCTCTCTTGTAGGGGGCTGCGCGAGCCTCGTGTTCAGCGCAGCCAGATCAATTCGCAAACCAGTTGCGGGAACTGCTTCATGTCCTCGAATACCTGATGCGCGCCGGCCTCGCGCAGGCGCCGTGCCATCGCCTTGCGGTCGTGCGCCACGCCGGTGAAGCCCAGCACATGCATGCCGGCCGCCACGGCGGCGCGCACGCCGGTGACACTGTCGTCGATGGCCACGCAGCGCGCCGGATCGACGCCGAAGCCGGCGGCAGCGGCCAGGTACACATCCGGCGCCGGTTTGGGATGGGCCACATCGTGGCCGCTGTAGATACGGCCGGCAAACTGCGGATACAGGCCACAGCGCTTCAGGCCGGCTTCAATGCGCGGTGCATCGCTGTTGCTGGCCACGGCGCGAGGCAGCCGGATCGCCTGCAGAGCCTCGACGATGCCCGGCACCGGCTGCGCCTGTTCGCTGCAGGCCAGCGCCACGGTGGCGTGGATGCGCTCCATCTGCGCCGCCTCCAGGCCCAGTTCGAACTCCAGATCCACTTCCGAGAGCAGCACATCGGTGTACATGCCCAAGCGGTTGGCGATGGCGTCGTGCAGCACCTGGCTGCGCTGTTCCTGCAGAGTGGGCGCTTCGTCGGCGTCGGGCCAGGCCGGCAGCAGGGGCAGCAGTTCGCGATGCAGTACGCTCAGGGCGATGCTCTCGCTGTCCAGCAACACACCATCGCAGTCACAGATGAGGTGGGTGATCGGCTGCCTTGTCATCATCACTTGACCGCCCCGAAGGTCAGGCCGCGCACCAGCTGCTTCTGCGCCAGCCAGCCCAGCGCCATGATGGGCGCAATCGCCAGCAGCGAGGCGGCCGACAGCTTGGCCCAGAACAAGCCCTCGGGGTTGGAGTAGGAGGCGATGAACACGGTCAGCGGCGCCGCATTGACGCTGGTCAGGTTGAGGCTCCAGAAGGCCTCGTTCCAGGACAGGATGATCAGCAGCAGCGCTGTCGAGGCCAATCCGGGCATGGCGGTGGGCAGGAGCAGGTAGATCATTTCCTGCCAGGCGTTGGCACCATCGATGCGGGCCGCTTCCAGGATTTCCTTGGGCACGTCATTGAAGTAGGTGAAGGCCATCCACACCGCGATGGGCAGGTTGATCAGGGTGTAGATGATGGTCAGGCCGGTGACGGTATCGAGCATGCCGGTGTTCTTGGCCAGCAGGTAGATCGGGATCAGCACGCCCACGGCCGGCATCATCTTGGTCGAGAGCATCCACAGCAGCAGCTTCTGGGTGCGCCCGGTCGGGAAGAAGGCCATCGAGTACGCCGCCGGCACCGCCAGCAGCAGCGACAGCACAGTCGAACCGAGCGAGACGATCAGCGAGTTCTGCACATAGGCCAGGTAGTTGCTGCGACTGAAGACTTCACGGAAGGTGTCCAGCGTGGGCAGGAACACCAGCGACGGCGTATAGGCCTGGGCTTCGGTCTTGAAGGCTGTCACCGCCACCCAGAAGATGGGGAAGAACAGCACGATGGCGCAGGCCCAGCCCAGCACGGCCACCCACAGGGGGCTTTTCTTTTGATCGCTCATTTTTCGTTGACTCCCTTGAGGTTCCTGGCCAGCATGCGCACCAGGAAGAACGAGACGATATTGGCCAGCACCACGGCGAAGATACCGCCGGCCGAGGCAATGCCGATGTCGAACTGCTGCAGGCCGATGGCATAGACCAGGAAGGTCAGGTTGGTGGTCGCCGTACCGGGACCGCCTGCCGTGGTGGTGAAGATCTCGGCAAACACCGAGAGCAGGAAGATGGTCTCGATCATGATCACCACCGTGATGGCGCGCTTCAGGTGCGGCAGCACGATGTAGAAGAAGATGCGCACCGGACCGGCGCCATCGAGCTGGGCGGCTTCCTTCTGGTCGTTGTCCAGCGACTGCAGCGCGGTCAGCAGGATCAGGAAGGCGAAGGGAATCCACTGCCAGGCCACGATGATGATGACCGACAGCATGGGATATTCGGCCAGCCAGTCGATGGGCTCCAGTCCCAGGTGGCGCATCACGTAAGCCAGGATGCCGTAGACCGGGTGCATGATCATGTTCTTCCAGATCAGCGCGGCCACCGTGGGCATGACGAAGAAGGGACCGATCACCAGCAGGCGCGCGATGCCGCGCCCACGGAAAGGCTGGTCGAACAGTACCGCCAGGAGGGTGCCGCCGATGACGCTGATGGCCAGCACCGAGCCGATCAGCAGCGCCGTATTGCCGATGGAGGGCCAGAAGGCCGGGTCCTCCAGCAGGAAGACATAGTTTTCCAGTCCGACGAAGCCGGTCTGGTCCGGTGCCATCAGGTTGTAGCGATTGACTGAAAAATAGATCGTCATCGCCAGCGGCACGATCATCCAGGCCAGCAGGAGCAGCACCGAAGGCGTCTGCATCAGGCGGATGGGATTGAAGCGTTCCTTGCGCGGCGGACTTGTCTGCCGGGACCGCGACGGTGACTTGGAGGGACTCTGCATCATGGTGCTCGTTGGCGGCGCGCCGGTGGCGGGCGACGCAGGGGTGGAGTGGATCGTGGACATGACGGCCTCGGCTTCAGTCCGACCGCCATCCACGCTGGGTGGAGACGGCCGGGAGGACCAGGCGGCAGGCATGTCCCGGTGCTTTACCGGACATGCCGCCGCAACGACAGGAACCACGGCAGGGGCGACGGCGTGCTGCCTGCCCGCTTGCCGAGGGGCTTGCTCTTTACTTGATGTAACGACCCTGGCGCATCATCCGCACCGCCTGTGCCTGGGCGGCATCAAGCGCGGCGTCCGGGCTGGTCTTGCCGGCCAGTGCACCGGCGATGGCCTGACCGGTCACGGTACCGATGGACTGGAACTCGGGAATGGTCGCGAACTGCACACCGGTATAAGGCACCGGCTTCAAGGTCGGCTTGTTGGCGTCCGCAGTCTGGATGGCGTCCAGCACGAAGTCCGAGAACGGCGAGACCTTCTTGTACTCGGCCGAGGCATAGGTGGAGGTGCGGGTACCCGGCGGCACCAGCGCCCAGCCGGAATCCTTGGCGACCAGGTTGATGTATTCCTTGGAGGTAGCCCAGGCGGCGAACTTCTTGGCCGCTTCCTGCGACTTGGAGGACTTCGGCACGGCCAGCGACCAGATCCACAACCAGTGCGACCCCTTGTCGGTCACCTGCATCGGTGCCGGTGCGAAGGCGGTCTTGTCGGAGACCTTGGAATCCTTGCCGTGGTAGAGCATGCCGGCGGCGACCGTGGCATCGACCCACATGCCGCACTTGCCGCTGGAGAACAGCACCAGGTTTTCATTGAAACCGTTGGAGCTGGCGCCCGGCGGACCGTACTTGCGCAACAGGTCGACGTAGAAGGCGACCGACTTCTTCCATTCCGGCGAGGACAGTTGCGGCTGCCACTGCTCGTCGAACCAGCGGCCACCCCAGGCGTTGGCCATGGTGGTGATGATGGCCATGTTCTCACCCCAGCCGGCGCGACCGCGCAGGCAGATGCCGTAGACGCCCTTGGCCGGGTCGTGCAGTTGGGCAGCCAGCTTGCCGATCTCGTCCCAGGTCGGACGCTCGGGCATGGTCAGCTTCTTCTGCGCGAACAGGTCCTTGCGGTAGTAGGTCATCGAGCTTTCGGCATAGAACGGCAGCGCATACAGCTTGCCGTCCACCGACAGGCCTTCGCGCACCGGCTTGATCAGGTCGGCCTCGTCGTAGTCGGCCGGCAGGCCGCTCATCGGCGCCAGCCAGCCCTTCTTGGCCCAGATCGGCGCTTCATAGGCACCAATGGTCATCAGGTCGAACTGGCCGCTGTTGGTGGCGATATCGGTGGTCAGGCGCTGGCGCAGCACGCTCTCTTCCATCGTCACCCAGCGCAGCTTGATGTCGGGATTGGCCTTCTCGAACTGCGGCGCCAGCTTCTGCAGTTCGATCATGTCGGGGTTGTTGATCGAGGCGATGTTCAGCGTCACCGGATCGGCGTACGCCAGCCCGGCAGCAAACAGGGTCGTGACGGCCGCAGCGGCCAGGGTGAAGCGAACGCAGGTAAGGCTGGACGCACGGGTGCGCGCAAGTTTGGACATGCTTGTCTCCGGATGTTATTGCCACCTTGCACGCTCCCCCCCCTTTCTTGCCGGGAGGCGAAAAGCCGCGATGCACGCGCCGGTGGGCTGGTTGTTTGAGCAATTATTGTTTTTGTGAGCAAATAATCATTCAAAGTCGACGGCGTGTCAAGCATTTGCAATTTTCATGAGCATTTGCCCAAAGGGGAGGGTCAGCTTGGCCGATCTGGTCGTAAAATGACGGCCATCCCTATATGAAGAAACTGCACAAGCCGCCGGAGGCAAGGCGCCCGGTGGCTGGCGAGGAGAACATGTCTAGCAGCGCATCCAAACTGGATCTGGCGGCGCGGGCCGCGTGGATGTACTACGTGGCCGGCAATACCCAGAACGAAATCGCCGAACGGCTGGGCATCTCGCGCCAGATGGCGCAACGCATGGTGGCCTACGCGGCCGATGCCAATCTGGTCAAGGTGCAGATCACACACCCCGTCTCTTCCTGCCTGGAACTGGCACAGGGGCTGCAGCAGCGCTACGGACTGGAGGTCTGCCGGGTGGTGCCGGGCGCCGGTGGCGCCGACAATCCCAACGAATCGCAGGAAGTGCAGCAGATGCTGGCCGTGGCCGGCGCCGAGCTGATGGAGCAGATGCTCAGTTCGGAGGCCCCACTGGTGGTCAACGTGGGCTCCGGGCGCACCCTCAAGGCGGCCATCGAACGCCTGTCCGAACTGGAAAGACCGCAGCACCAGATCGTCTCCATGATCGGCGCCTTCGCTTCGGACGGCTCGGCCAACCGCTACGACGTCGCCCTGCAGGCCGCAGAAAAGCTGGGCGCACGCTTCTACCTCCTGCCCGCGCCGCGGGTGGCCGAGAGCGAACGCGACCGCCAGCAGTGGTGCAATCACCGCGCGTACAAGATCGTGACCGGCCTGGCCGAGCGCGCCGACGTGACCTTCCTGGGCATCGGCACCATTGCGCTACAGGGCGCGATGCACGAGGACGGCTTCATTGACGACGAGGAAGTGGCGCAACTGCAGCGCCAGGGTGCGGTGGGTGAAATGATCTGCCACGCCTTCGACTGCCACGGCGCGATGCTGCCTTCGCCGCTGTCGGCACGGGTGACCACGCCGCCGCTGACAGCGCGGCCACAGCGGCCGGTGATCGCCCTGTCCGGCGGCAGCAAGAAGGCCGAGGCAGTGCGCGCCGCCCTGCGCGGCGGCTGGCTCACCGGCCTGGTCACCGACGAAGTGTGCGCGCGCTACGCGCTGCAGGACTGAGCGAGGACGCCGTACGCCGCTCCCCCACAACCGCAGTACCGATCGACCATAACGATATCCCTACGGAGACCCAGCATGACCGCACCCGCCGCATTCGTCGTCTTCGGCGAAGCCCTGACCGATTTCATCCGCCAGCCCGACGGCCAGTGGCGTGCCATTCCCGGCGGGGCCTGCTGGAACGTGGCGCGCTCGGCGGCGCGGCTGGGCGTGGCCACCGGCTATGCCGGCAGCGTCAGCACCGATGTGTTCGGCGCGGAACTGTATGCCCTCACCGAAGCAGCCGGACTGGACATGCGCTTCACCCAGCAATATGCCAAGGCGCCGCTGCTGGCGATGGTGACCTCGACCACCCCACCCGATTACTTCTTCATCGGCGACGACAGCGCCGATCTGCATTTCGACCCGCAGCGGCTGCCGGCGGGCTGGCTTGACGAGGCCCGCGTGCTGCACTTCGGTTGCATCAGCCTGACCCGCGAACCCTTGGCCTCGCGCCTGTTGCAGCTGGCCCAGGAAGCCGCACTGCGCAACAAGAAGATCGCCTTCGATCCGAACTGGCGCAAGCTGATGGACAACCCGTCCTATCGCATCCTGCTGCAACAGCTGCTGGCGCTGGCACACTATGTGAAGGTGTCCGACGAGGATCTGGAGCGCCTCTTCCCGGGCGACGCCAATGCGCTGGCTACGCTGCAGGCACTGGCGCCGCAGGCCGAGATCCTCTACACGCTGGGCGCCCAGGGGATGCGCTGGATCAAGGGTAGCCAGGTCATCGAGCAGCCCGCCTATCGTGTCGAGGTGGTCGATACCGTCGGTTGCGGCGACGCTTCCATGGGTGGCTGGATCGCCAGCCAGTTGCGCCAGCCGGAGGCACCGACCCAGGTCCACCTGCAGTGCGCTGCGGCCGGCGCCGCCATTGCCGCCTCGCGCGCCGGCGCCTATGCGGCGACCTGGGACGAAGTGCAGGCCATGATCGCCCGCGGCTGAGGCCCTGGCTCAGCGCTGGCGGGCCACGCTGTCGCGCAGGTATTGCGCGAATTCTTCGTCACCTTCCGCCACCTGCACCTCGGAACTGATGCGCCACTGGTCCAACTGCCGCCTCGATGCGCGGGAAGTGTGCAAGGGACGGCCTAGCGCAGGAAATCCACCACCGTCTTGCCCATCTGCGGCAAGGTCCGGCTGCGTTCGATGGCAGCCGGCAAGTCCTCGAAAGGGACGACCCCCGCGATCTGCGACTGCAGGCGGCCCGCAGCCACCTGTCCGGCGATATTGGTCAGAAGGGCGCTGTCAGGCTGGTTCATGAACCACAGGCCGCGACGGCCTGCCGGGGTGCTGGCCAGGATGGCCGGGGAAGCGGTGCTGACGATGGCGCCGTCCTCGGCCAGCACCGACCAGGAACGCTCCAGGGTATCGCCGCCGACGTAGTCCAGTACCAGATCGACATCCCTGACCAGGCTTTCGAACTGCGAGGTCTGGTAATCGATGACGTGATCGGCGCCCAGGCGATGCACATAATCGGCATGGCTGCCCAGGGCAGTGGCGCTGACATGGGCGCCGGCCTGATGGGCAAACTGCACCGCAAAGCCACCCACTGCACCCGCAGCGCCGTGGATCAGGATGCGCTGGCCGGCCTTGAGCGGACCGGCCAGATGCAGGCTCTGCCAGGCCGACACGGCCGCCACCGGCAAGGCCGCGGCCTGCACCATGCTCAAACCCTCGGGCAGCACGGCCAGCTTGTCGGCATCGACCGCAACCAGATCGGCATAGGCGCCCAGGCCGCCCAGCGGCCCCATGACGCGGTCACCCACCTTGAACAGGCTGACGTCACTCCCGACCTGCTCCACCACACCCGCCAGCTCGATGCCGAGCACGGCGGGCAGTGACAGCGGGAAGGCATCCTTGACGTAGCCTTCGCGCACTTTCCAGTCCAGGGCATTGACGCCGGCGGCATGCACGCGCACCAGCACTTGTTCGGGACCGGGGACGGGTGCCGGAAGTTCGGCGATGCGGACCGTATCCGGGCCGCCGTATTGCATCAGTTGCAGGGAACGAATGGTGTTCATGGTGTGGCTCCTTGTGGTTAAGTGACTGCGGTGGGTTGATGCAACACACGATATGTCGTTTCAGGATCGGAACACAGACGATAGAATCGAGACCTACCGGATCATTTTTGAGACACCATGGACATCAACGCCCTCGTCGATCTGCAGCTGGTCGCCACCTACGGCAGCTTCGGCCGCGCCAGCCGGGAAAGTGGCCGCGCCAAGGCCACCTTGTCACGCCGGGTGGCCGATCTTGAACAGCAGCTGGGCGTGCGCCTGTTCGAACGCGGCACGCAACGGCTCACGTTGACGACTGCGGGCCAGCTGCTGCTCCAGCGCAGTGAGGGTCCGCTACGCGAAATCGAAGAGGCCATGACCCAGGCCAGCGAAGGCAGCACCGCGCCACGCGGCCGCCTGCGCATCGCCGCTCCGTTGGTGTTCTCGCAGCTGGCGCTGGGGCGGCTGTCGGCGCTATTCCGCATGCAGTATCCGCAAGTCGAATTGGAGGTAGTCGCAGAAGACCGCATGGTGGACCTGGTGCAGGAGCATTTCGACCTCTGCATCCGCATCAATCCTGATGAAGACAGCCATCTGGTCGGACGCTGCTTCGCCCGTGACAGCCTGGTGCTGGTGGCCGCGCCCACGCTCCCCATGCCGCGTACGCGGGCGGGCCAGACGCAGACCGTCCCGGCCGTGGTGATGCCGAACTACCGCGATGGGGATGTGTGGTCGCTGCGCCAAGGCAAGCTGCTGATCGCGCCACAACCGGTGCTGCGCATGTCTTCATTGATGATGGTCAAGGACGCCGTCTGCGCCGGGGCCGGCGCGGCACTGCTGCCGTGGTCGGTGGCCGGTGCGCTGGTGCAGGCCGGACAGTTGAAGCGATGGGGCGACATGGGCAGCGAAGTCGAACTCTGGGTGCTGCATACCTCGCGCCGCCTGCAGAGTCCCAAGGTACGGGCCTTCGTGGAATTCCTGTGCGCCCAGTATCCGGATGGTCGCTTCATCACCTGACGCAGCCGGGATAGGCTCCAGGCAGGCCCTATAATCCGGCACCCCTCACCATCGCATTCCCATGAAAAAGCCCGCACCACATACCGTCAGCATCGTCGACGGCCAAACCGCCACCCGGCTGTCGCCCGCGCAGCAGAGTTTCAACGCGCTCATCGAAGAGATCGGCAAGCGCCGCACCCGCCTGCAAGAGTGGGAAGCTGCCAGCGACGAATTCCACAAGAAATATTCCGCTCACTACCTGCCACTGGAGCAGGAACTGCTGGGCCTGAAGCGGCAGGCGGTCTACCGCCTGCACGACGCCTGGTCGCACAAGGCACTGGGCAAGGGTGAGCGCATCACCTTGTCCGCCCTCATCGCCGACATGGCGCAGGCGCTGCTGCAGCGGGGCGACGATGCCGAGCTGACGCTGATCTACCAGCAGCACGGCATGCAGGATGAGGTGGATGAGGCGAAGGACATCGCGCCGGCCCCGAAAGCACCAGGGTCAGCGGCAGAACCGCAAGAGCGGGAAGACGCGGCCGCGGCCGACGACGACTTCACCAGCGGTACGCCCGAGGAAATCATGCAGCGCATGGAAGCCATGCTGGAGCGCCAGGAGCAGGAGCGCATGGCAGCCGCGCAGCAGCGCGATGCGCAACGTGCCAGTCGCAAAAAGCCACCCAAGCAGCGCGCCGCCGAACAACAGCAGCAAGCACAGCGCATCGAACTGAGCCAGTCCATCCGCGCCGTCTATCGCCGCCTGGCCAGCGCCCTGCACCCCGACCGCGAACCCGACGAGGCCGAGCGTGCCCGCAAGACAACGCTGATGCAGCAGGTCAACCAGGCCTATGAAAAGAATGACTTGCTCAAGCTCCTGGAGCTGCAGCTGGAACTGGAACACATCGGCCAACACACACTGGACACGGTGAGCGAAGCGCGGCTGGCCCATTACAACCAGATCCTGCAGGAGCAGCTCACCGAACTGGATCAGGAGATCGCCCACGTCGAGCGCCAGTTCAGGCGCGCCTATGGCCTGGCATCCCAGGCAAGGCTGACGCCGGAGAAGATGATGCGCTACCTCAACCGGGGCATCACGGCGCTACGCCAGGAAGGCCAGGACCTGCGCGCCGCGCTGGCGGCGTTCGGGGATATCGAACAGGTCCGGGCCTGGCTGAAACACGCGCGACGTCAGCGCGCGCAGGGTTGGGAAGACCTGTGAGCCTGAGGCGGTCAGGCCTCGCTGCGATCAGATCTTGTCCAGCTTGGCCACCGACAGGTCCAGCAGCTTCATGCCGAACTTGCCGAAGTTGATCTGCGCCCGTGCCGCACCGCCGCCACCTTCGATGTTGACGATGACGCCTTCGCCGAACTTGGCATGGGCGACATTCTGGCCGATGCGCCAGCCGGAGTCGGTCTGGCGCGAGAAGCTCTGGGCGATCTTGTTGTTGCCCGCTTCCGGCACCTCATCCCAGGCCGACTTGGGATTGGCGAACCAGTGGTGCTGGGCGATCTTGGGTGAGAGCCACTTGATGGACTGCTCCGGCATCTCGTCGAAGAAGCGTGAGCGCATGTTGTAGCGGGTCTGGCCGTGCAGCATGCGGGTCTGCGAGAAGGTCATGAACAGGCGCTTGCGGGCGCGGGTAATGGCCACGTACATCAGGCGGCGCTCTTCTTCCACCCCACCCTCTTCCTTAGCGCTGTTCTCGTGCGGGAACAGGCCCTCTTCCATGCCGGTGATGAAGACCGCATCGAACTCCAGGCCCTTGGCCGAGTGCACCGTCATCAGCTGCAGTGCATCCTGGCCGGCCTGGGCCTGGTTGTCGCCGGCTTCCAGCGAGGCATGCGAGAGGAAGGCCGACAGCGGCGACATGATGGTCACCAGCGGCGCATCGGCATCGATCACTTCCACACCGTCGGCGGTGGTGATGGCGGTGCCGGCCGTGGCCTGCGCTTGCGGGCCGAGGAAGGCCGGGGCGTCCAGGCCATAGCCTTCTTCGGAGACGAAGAGCGTGGCCGCACTGACCAGCTGCTCCAGGTTTTCGATGCGGTCGGCGCCTTCCTTCTCGTTGCGGTAATGCGTCATCAGACCGGACAGGTCCAGCACCACCTTGACCGTCTCCGGCAGCGGCAGGTGCTGGGTCTCGAAACGGGCGCCTTCGATCAGCTTGATGAAGGCATTCAGCGAAGAACCGGCCTTGCCGGCCACATAGGGCACGGCCGCATAGAGCGAACAGCCATACTGGCGCGCCGCATCCTGCAGGGACTCCATGGCCTTGGCGCCGATGCCGCGGGTGGGGAAGTTGACCACGCGCAGGAAGGCCGAGTCATTGTGCAGGTTGTCCATCAACTGCAGGTAGGCGATGGCGTGCTTGATTTCGGCGCGCTCGAAGAAGCGCTGGCCGCCATAGACGCGATAGGGAATGGCCGAGCTGAACAGCGCATGCTCCAGCACCCGCGATTGCGCGTTGGAACGGTAGAGGATGGCGATCTCGCTGCGCGCCCAGCCTTCGGCGATCAGGTCCTTGACCTGTTCGATGATCCATTGCGCTTCCTGCAGGTCGCTGGTGGCTTCATAGACCCGCACCTGCTCGCCGTGGCCGGCGTCGGTGCGCAGGTTCTTGCCCAGGCGCTTGCTGTTGTTGGCGATCAGTTCGTTGGCAGTATCGAGGATGTGGCCGTGGGAGCGGTAGTTCTGCTCCAGCTTGATCAGGTTTTCCACATGGAATTCCTGCTCGAAGGCCGACATGTTGCCCACGTTGGCGCCACGGAAGGCATAGATGCTCTGGTCGTCGTCGCCCACCGCAAAGACGGCATTGTGCTGGCCGGCCATGAGCTTCAACCACTTGTACTGCAGGTCGTTGGTGTCCTGGAACTCGTCCACCAGGATGTGGCGGAAGCGGCTCTGGTAGTGCTCACGCAACGGCTGATTGCGCGACAGCAGTTCGTAGGTGCGCAACAGCAGTTCGGCGAAATCGACCACGCCTTCGCGCTGGCACTGCTGGTCGTAGAGGTCGTAGAGCTCGACGAACTTGCGGTTGTAGTCGTCGTAGGCATCGACGTCCTTGGCGCGCAGGCCCTGGTCCTTGGCGCTGTTGATGAAGTACATCAAGTTGCGCGGCGGATACTTTTCATCGTCCACGTTCATCTGCTTCAACAGCCGCTTGATGGCCGAGAGCTGATCCTGCGTGTCCAGGATCTGGAAGGTCTGCGGCAGTCCGGCATCCTTGTGATGCGCGCGCAGCAGGCGGTTGCACAGCCCGTGGAAGGTGCCGATCCACATGCCCCGGGTATTGATGGGCAGCATGGCCGACAGGCGCGACGTCATTTCCTTGGCGGCCTTGTTGGTGAAGGTCACGGCCAGGATGCCGGCCGGCGAGACCTGTCCGGTCTGGATCAGCCAGGCGATGCGGGTAGTCAGTACGCGGGTCTTGCCGGAGCCGGCACCGGCCAGGATCAGGGCGGACTGCGCCGGCAGGGTCACGGCGGCGAGCTGCTCTTCGTTGAGGTTGTGGAGAAGATTTTGCATCCCGCGATTATAAGGCGCTGGCGCGGGCGCCGGGCAGCCGGCGCTGGCGCTATACTGCCGGGCGGCGCTTGCCATGGTCTTTCCGGCGCCCTCATCCGCCCTTCTTCACGGTCCTGCTGCCCATGCTCTCCATGCCGATGTCCCGCCTGCCGATGTCCCGCCTGCTCACCATCCTGGCCGCCCTGCTCCTGACGGCCTGTGCCACCACCCCGCCGCCGGCCTCGCGCGCCGATGTCGAACAGTTGCTGACGCTGCAGAAGACGCGCCTGGACGTGGCAGCACCGGTGGCGCGCAGCAAATGGAATTCGCACGCGCCCATCGACGACCCGGCACGTGAAGCCCTGATCCTGGACGATGTCGCGGCCAGGGCGCGACCACTCGGCCTGGACGTGGCCTGGACCCGGCGCTTCTTCCAGGACCAGTTCGACGCCGGCAAGATCGTGCAGCGCGACCTGCATCGGCAGTGGCGGGTGGAACAGCATCCGCCCTTCGCCAATCCGCCCGACCTGGCCCTGCAGGTGCGGCCCGTGCTGGACCGCCTCACGCCCGACCTGCTGGCTGCGCTGGTCCGCCTGAACGGCCACTGGTGTGAACCAGCCGTGCAGCGCGACCTGGCCGAGCTGGAGCCGGAAATCCTGGGGGCCGACTATGCGCCGGCCGTGCGTGAGCAGGCTACTGCGGCGCTACGCTGCACCCGTTGACTCGCATCCTGCGGGCAAGCGACGTCGTGCAAATGCCACTAAGTTGCTGAATCGACAGGTAAAAATCTTTTGCTGTCCTGCAGCATTTTTGTGGCGGGAGTAAAATTCGGACTGCTGTTCACGCGCATCGGCGCGCGCAGCCTCCTCATTCCGAATTCCCCCGCCATGTCCGACGATTCCTGTAGTCCAGGTTCCACACCCGTTTCCGCCGCTGCGCCGGCTGCCGTGCGCACCCTGCCACCGATCAAGGTCACGCGGCAGATCCTGGCCACCGCCTTCTTCACCTTCCTGGTCTACCTGGCCATCGGCATCCCGATGGCGGTGCTGCCGGGCTATATCCACCTGGACCTGGGCTATAGCTCGGTGGTCGCCGGGCTGGGCATCAGCGTGCAGTATTTCGCCACCTTCGTCAGTCGCGCCAACGCCGGCCGCATGATCGATACCCTGGGCGCCAAACAGACCGTGATGCGCGGCATGCTGCTGTGCTCGGCCAGCGGGGGCCTGCTGTTGCTGTCGGCACTGGCACAGCCGCTGCCGTTCCTGTCGCTGGTGCTGCTCTTCACCAGCCGCGCCTTCCTGGGCCTGGGCGAGAGCCTGGTCGGTACCGGCGCCATCATGTGGGGCGTGGGGCGCGTGGGCTCGGAAAATACCGCCAAGATGATTTCCTGGAACGGCATCGCCACCTATGCGGCGCTGGCCATCGGCGCGCCGCTGGGCGTGGTGCTGGATCGCTCGCTGGGCTTTGCCGTGATCGGTCTGGCCGGCATGCTGCTGACCGTTCTGGGTTATGTGCTGGCCCGTGGCGGCCCGGTCACGCCGGTGGTGCAGGGCGAACAGCTGTCCTTCAAGCTGGTGCTGCGCAAGGTGTTCGCCTATGGCATGGGTCTGGCCTTCGGTACCATCGGCTTCGGCTCGATCGCCACCTTCATCACGCTGTATTACGCCGACCAGCACTGGAGTGGCGCGGCCTTCGCGCTGACCGCCTTCTCCAGCGCCTTCGTCGGTGCGCGCCTGCTGTTTGCCAATTCGATCACGCGCTTCGGCGGTTATCGGGTGGCGGTGGTCAGCTTCCTGACCGAAGCGGTGGGCCTGCTGCTGCTGTGGAGCGCCACCACGCCGGAACTGGCATTGCTGGGCGCAGGCCTGGCCGGCTTCGGTTTCGCGCTGGTGTTCCCGTCGCTGGGGGTGGAAGCGGTGAATCTGGTGTCGCCCGCCAATCGTGGCGCCGCACTGGCGGCATATTCCGTCTTCCTCGATCTGGCACTGGGCATCACCGGTCCGGTGGCCGGTGCCATCGCCGGCCAGCTGGGGTATCCACAGGTCTTCCTGTTCGCGGCCATTGCGGCCATCGGCGCGGTGGCCTTGTCGCTGTCGCTGTATCGCAGCGCGCAGCAACGCGGCAAGCCATGATCTGAATACGACGAGAACAATAAAACGATGGGGCCGACAGATTTTTATCTATCGGCCCCATTGATTTATATGCCTGCATTGATCGCAAAAATCGATTGAAATAGGGAACGTCGGCCTCACTGTCTTATCAATAATGCGTGGCCGCAGCTTGTCCCCATGCGATTTGCAATAGAATCGCAATGTTGTGTTCACCCGCTTATGAAAAACCGAACAGCTAAGGAGCGAAAGATGGCAAAGAAAAACGTGGCAGCCCCCTCGATCAACATCGGCATCAACGACAAGGACCGCAAGAAGATCGCCGACGGCCTGTCCAAGCTGCTGGCCGATACCTACACGCTGTACCTGAAGACCCACAACTTCCACTGGAACGTGACCGGTCCGATGTTCAATACCCTGCACCTGATGTTCGAAGGCCAGTACACCGAACTGGCGCTGGCGGTGGACCTGATCGCCGAACGCATCCGCGCCCTGGGCTATCCGGCACCGGGTTCGTACAAGGAATTCGCCAAGCTGTCCTCGATCCCCGAAGCCGATGGCGTACCCAATGCACAGGAAATGATCGCCCAGCTGGTGGCAGGGCAGGAAGCCGTGACCCGCACCGCACGTTCGCTCTTCCCCGCCGTCGATGCCGCTGCCGACGAGCCGACCGCCGACCTGCTGACCCAGCGCATGCAACTGCATGAAAAGAATGCGTGGATGCTGCGCAGCCTGCTGGAAGGCTGATCGACATCGCGCAACCGGCCTGCAAGAAAAAAAACCATCCTCGCGGATGGTTTTTTTTCGTTCTGCGATGCTGCGTCGGGTCTCGGATCAGGCGTAGAGATCCGCCAGCTGCCTGGTCTTGCGTTCCTGTACCGGCACCAGGTAGACGCTGCTGATGACGGCCACCATATCCGCTCCCTGCGCCACCAGCGGCGGCGCATTTTCCAGGGTGATACCGCCGATCACCACCACCGGCAGGGGAATCTCGCGTTTGGATTGCGCAATGATTTCCGGCGCGGTACGGAAATCGTACTTCTTCACGCGCGAGGGATAGAACCCTCCGAAGGCCACATAGCTGGCGCCATCGCGATAGGCCGCATGCGCCAGCTCCAGCGTGCCGTAGCAGGAGGCGCCGACGATGCGGTCCGGCCCCACTGCGCGACGCACCTCGGCAATGGAAGCATCGGTGCCGCCGACGTGGATGCCGTCGGCATCGATCTCCAGGCACAGGTCGACGTGGTCGTTGATGATCAATGGCACCTGATGCTGGCGGCACAGGGCCAGCAGTGCACTGGCCTGGTCGCGCCGCTGGACGGGGCCGGCGGTCTTGTGGCGATACTGCACCAGCGCGGCGCCATTCTGCAGTGCCAGCTCGGTGGCGGCGAGCAGTTGCGCGGTGTCGTCCCAGTCGGGGGTGACGATGTAGAGGCCGCGCAGATGGTTGGTGTAGTCGGGTTTCATGTCAGGCTCCTGCCGCCGCAGCGGCATCAACTTCGGGTTCGAACACGGGCACGCGGTTGGGGATGCGCTGCCCGGCGGCGATGGCGTAGGACGTGGACAAGGCGTGCTGGGTGTAGCGCTGGGCCAGCTCGATGGCCGTGCGCATGGGCAGGCCACGCGCCAGGCAGGCCGACAGCGCCGCCGCCAGCGTGCAGCCACTGCCGTGGAATTCATCCGGCAGACGACTCCAGCGCCAGCGGGCGCTTTCGATGGCGTCCTCGGCGAATTCCGAGCGGAACCCCTGGCCATACCAGCGATTGATCACATCCTCTTCCAACGGACCATGCCCACCTTTGAGCAGGACATGGCCGCAGCCACGCTGCATCAGCATTGCCGCCTGCCGCGCCGGGGCGACATCGCCGCACAGGCGCCGCGCCTCGTTCAGGTTGGGCGTGATCACGGTGGCCAGGTCGTAGAGCGGCTCGATCACGCGCGCCGCATCGTCGCGCGAAAGCTGGTCACCACGGCCGTTGGCCAGCACCGGATCAAGCACCACCGGCATCTCCGGATTGCGCTTGCGCAATTGGCGGATCAGCGACGCAATCATCTCCGCATTGGCATGACTGCCGGCAATACCCAGCTTGACGGCGGCGATATCGAAACGGTCGATCAAGACCTGGGCCTGGTAGCGCACCAGATCCGGATCGAGCGCTTGCACGGCGAAGACGCTGACGTTGTCCTGCACGGTCAGCGCCGTAGGTACCGACAAGGGATGGCAACCCAGCGCCGTGATGGCCGGGATGTCGGCCTGCATGCCGGCCCCGCCGCTGGGGTCGGAGCCGGAGAAGACCAGCACGCAGGGCGGCGTGGGACGATAGGCGGCTTGCATCGTCAGGCCACGCGACCCGCCATCGGCGAGGATGGCGAGGCGGCGAACTTGCGCGGGATGCGACCGGAGAGGAAGGCTTCACGCCCCGCCTCCACCGCCAGCTTCATGGCGCGCGCCATGCGGATGGGGTCCCGCGCGCCGGCAATGGCGGTGTTCATGAGCACGCCATCACAGCCCAGTTCCATGGCGATGGCGGCATCCGAGGCCGTTCCCACACCGGCATCGACCAGCACCGGCACGCGCGACTGCTCGATGATCAGCGACAGGTTCCAGGGGTTGAGGATGCCCATGCCGGAACCGATCAGCGAGGCCAGCGGCATGACGGCGGCTACGCCCAGGTCTTCCAGCATGCGCGCCTGGATGGGGTCGTCGCTGCAATAGACCATCACGTCGAAGCCATCCTTGACCAGCGTTTCGGCGGCCTTGAGGGTTTCGGGCATGTTGGGGAAGAGCGTCTTTTCATCGCCCAGCACTTCCAGCTTGACCAGCTTGTGACCGCCCAGCAGTTCACGCGCCAGTTGCAGCGTGTAGACGGCATCGGCGGCGTTGTAGCAGCCGGCGGTATTGGGCAGGATGGTGAATTCGGAGGGCGGCACCGCGTCCAGCAGGCTGGGAGCGTTGGGGTCCTGGCCGATGTTGACGCGGCGGATCGCCACCGTGATGATCTCGGCGCCGCTGGCCACAGTCGCGGCGCGGGTTTCGTCGAGGTCCTTGTACTTGCCGCTACCCACCAGCAGGCGCGAGCGATAGGTCTTGCCGGCGATGGTCAGGCCCTGGTCTTCTTGCTGAAGGGGGGCGTCATTCATGTTCATGTCGATTCCTTGTCTGTGAGGTGCGCTGCATGGCGATAGGCAGTCAGCCGCCGCCGATGGCACGCACCACGTCTACCTTGTCAGCCTCGGCCAGCGCGTGCGTGGGCCAGCGCGCGCCGGGCACCACCTGGCGGTTGACCGCCACGGCCACCGCCTTGCCGGCCAGGGAGAGGCCGGCAATGAGCTGTTCCAGCGTGGCGCCCTCGGGCAGCGGGTGAGGCTTGCCGTTCAGTTCGATCTGCATGGCTGCGCTTACTGCTTCGAGTAGATCTCGGCGCCCATCTTGACGAACTCGACCGACTTCACTTCCATGCCCTGTTTCAAGGCGTCGATCTCGGAGATGCCTTCCTTGGCGGCGTAGTCGCGCACTTCCTGGGTGATCTTCATGGAGCAGAAGTGCGGGCCGCACATGGAGCAGAAGTGCGCCACCTTGGCCGAGTCCTTGGGCAGGGTCTCGTCGTGGAATTCACGTGCCTTGTCGGGGTCCAGGCCGATGTTGAACTGGTCTTCCCAGCGGAACTCGAAGCGCGCCTTGGACAGGGCGTTGTCGCGGATCTGTGCGCCGGGATGGCCCTTGGCCAGGTCGGCGGCGTGGGCGGCGATCTTGTAGGTGATGATGCCGTCCTTCACATCCGTCTTGTTGGGCAGGCCCAGGTGTTCCTTGGGGGTGACGTAGCACAGCATGGCCGTGCCGTACCAGCCGATCTGCGCCGCGCCGATGCCGGAGGTGATGTGGTCGTAGCCGGGGGCGATGTCGGTGGTCAGGGGGCCGAGGGTGTAGAACGGCGCTTCGTGGCACTGCTCCAGCTGCAGGTCCATGTTTTCCTTGATGAGGTGCATGGGCACGTGGCCGGGGCCTTCGATCATGACCTGCACGTCGTGCTTCCAGGCGATCTGGGTCAGCTCACCCAGGGTGCGCAGCTCGCCCAGCTGGGCTTCGTCATTGGCGTCGTAGATGGAGCCGGGACGCAAACCGTCGCCCAGGCTGAAGCTGACGTCATAGGCCTTCATGATCTGGCAGATCTCTTCGAAGTGTTCGTAGAGGAAGGACTCGCGGTGATGCGCCAGGCACCACTTGGCCATGATGGAGCCGCCGCGCGAGACGATGCCGGTCATGCGCTTGGCCGTCAGCGGCACGTATTGCAGGCGTACGCCGGCGTGGATGGTGAAATAGTCCACGCCCTGCTCGGCCTGTTCGATCAGGGTGTCGCGGAAGATTTCCCAGGTCAGGTCTTCAGCCTTGCCGTTGACCTTTTCCAGTGCCTGGTAGATCGGCACGGTGCCGATGGGGACCGGCGAATTGCGGATGATCCATTCACGGGTTTCATGGATGTTCTTGCCGGTGGAGAGGTCCATCACGTTGTCGCCGCCCCAGCGGATGGCCCAGGTCATCTTTTCCACTTCCTCGCCGATGGAGGAGGTCACGGCCGAGTTGCCGATGTTGGCATTGATCTTGACCAGGAAATTGCGGCCGATGATCATCGGCTCCACTTCCGGGTGGTTGATGTTGGCGGGGATGATGGCGCGGCCACGGGCGACTTCCTCACGCACGAATTCCGGGGTGATCTCGGCCGGGATCGACGCACCAAAGGATTGGCCCGGATGCTGGCGGCCCATCAGGTCGGCCAGCTTGTTGCCCATGGGGCCGGAGGCCTTCAGTTGCTCCAGGTATTCCTTGCGGCGCAGGTTTTCGCGGATGGCGATGAATTCCATCTCGGGCGTGATGATGCCGCGACGGGCGTAGTGCATCTGCGTGACATTGGCACCCGCCTTGGCACGACGCGGCTTGCGGTGCAGGTTGAAGCGCAGTTCGGCCAGGGCCGGGTCGTTCAGGCGCTGCTGGCCGTATTCGGAGGTGGGGCCGGGCAGCTCTTCGGTATCGTCGCGCTCCAGGATCCAGGGCAGGCGCGGCGTGGAGAGACCGGCGCGGATGTCGATCTTGACGTCCGGGTCGGTATAGGGGCCGGAGGTGTCGTAGACATAGATCGGGGGATTCTTTTCCGAGCCGAACATGGCCGGGGTATCGGCCTGGCTGATCTCGCGCATGGGCACGCGGATGTCCGGGCGCGAGCCGGTCACGTAGATCTTGCGGGAATTCGGGAGAGGCTGGACGGCTGCCTCGTCGACGGTGGCCGTCGCGGACAGGAATTTCGGGTTGGCATTCATTTCGGCTCCTTTGCTTGATGACTCTTGGCTCGGAGCCAGCAAAGGAGGTTGCGGAAGAGGACGGACGGCGGGGATGGGACGGTGCCGTGGGTACGTCATGCTGCCGGTTGCTTCCCTTCGCTGGCATTATCCAGATCAGGTTCAAGGGTATTTCTCACCCGGCTGCCAGAGCATGTGCTCCGGTGCCAGGACCCCTAGCGATGCGACGCGGGCCGCTTGCGCGGACCTTGTCGTGGGCCGGATTTTACTCCAAATACGGCGATGAACAAGGCTTCATTTTGGATGAGCTGGAGGTGCAGCGCGGCAATTGAAGCCATCAGGCTGCCTGGCGGCAACATGTTGAGGGTCGCCCTTGCGCATTTCTGCCCTGCCCCCGGGGACGCGTCAATTTCGCGCCCGTGGAGGGATTTGCCCTCCCCGTCCCTTATAATGTTGGGTTTCGCAAAAACACACGTCAAATCATGGAATTAGCCAAGTCGTTCGAGCCTGCCGAGATTGAGAAATTCTGGCGCGAGGAGTGGGAAAAGCGCGGTTACTTCGCCGCCACCACCGACGCGGAGAAGCCCTCGTTTTCCATCCAGTTGCCGCCGCCCAATGTGACCGGCACCCTGCACATGGGTCACGCGTTCAACCAGACCATCATGGATGGCCTGACGCGCTACCACCGCATGCGCGGTTTCAACACTGCCTGGATTCCCGGCACCGACCACGCCGGTATCGCCACCCAGATCGTGGTGGAACGCCAGCTGGATGCGCAGAAGGTCTCGCGCCACGACCTGGGCCGTGAAAAGTTCGTCGAGAAGGTGTGGGAGTGGAAAGAGAAATCCGGCTCCACCATCACCGGCCAGATGCGCCGCATGGGCGCCTCCACCGACTGGGCCCGTGAATACTTCACGATGGACCCGAAGATGTCCAAGGCCGTCACCGAAGTGTTCGTGCGCCTGTACGAACAAGGCCTGATCTATCGCGGCAAGCGCCTGGTGAACTGGGATCCGGTGCTGGGCACCGCCGTCTCGGACCTGGAAGTGGTGTCGGAGGAAGAAGACGGCTCCATGTGGCACATCAAGTATCCGCTGGCCGATGGCAGCGGTCACATCGTGGTGGCCACCACCCGTCCGGAAACCATGCTGGGCGACGTCGCCGTGGCCGTGGACCCGACCGACGAGCGCTATGCGCCGCTGGTGGGCAAGATGATCAAGCTGCCGCTGGTGGGCCGCGAAATCCCTATCATCCAGGATGAATACGTCGACAAGGAATTCGGCACCGGCTGCGTGAAGATCACCCCGGCGCACGACTTCAACGACTACCAGGTCGGCGCCCGCCACAACCTGGAAAAGATCAGCGTCTTCACCCTCAAGGCGACCATCAACGAGAACGCCCCCGAGAAGTACCAGGGTCTGGACCGCTTCGAGGCGCGCAAGCAGATCGTGGCCGACCTGGAGGCGCTGGGCCTCTTGGAACAGGTCAAGCCGCACAAGCTGATGGTGCCGCGTGGCGACCGTACCGGCGTGGTGATCGAGCCGATGCTGACCGACCAGTGGTTCGTGGCCATGAGCAAGCCGGCGCCGGAAGGGACCTACTTCCCGGGCAAATCGATTGCCGAGACCGCGCTGGAGAAGGTGTCCTCGGGCGAGATCAAGTTCGTGCCGGAAAACTGGACCAATACCTACAACCAGTGGCTCAACAACATCCAGGACTGGTGTATCTCGCGCCAGCTGTGGTGGGGCCACCAGATCCCGGCCTGGTACGATGAGGACGGCGGCATCTATGTCGCCCGCACCGAAGAAGAAGCCAAGGCACAGGCCGGCGGCAAGACCGTCAAGCGCGATGAAGACGTGCTCGACACCTGGTTCTCCTCGGCACTGGTGCCCTTCTCCACCCTGGGCTGGCCGGAAGAAACCCCGGATTACAAGCTGTTCCTGCCCTCGTCGGTGCTGGTGACGGGCTTCGACATCATCTTCTTCTGGGTCGCGCGCATGGTCATGATGACCACGCACTTCACCGGCAAGGTGCCGTTTGACACTGTCTACGTGCACGGTCTGGTGCGCGATGCCTCGGGGCAGAAGATGTCCAAGTCCAAGGGCAATACGCTGGACCCGATCGACCTGATCGATGGCATCGGGGTGGACGATCTGGTGGCAAAGCGTACGGTTGGCCTGATGGATCCCAAGCGGGCACCCAGCATCGAGAAGGCCACCCGCAAGGAATTCGCCGAGGGCATCCCGGCCTTCGGCACCGATGCGCTGCGCTTCACCTTCGCCTCGCTGGCGACCCTGGGCCGCAACATCAACTTCGACCTGAACCGCTGCGAAGGCTATCGCAACTTCTGCAATAAGCTCTGGAACGCCACCCGCTTCGTGCTGATGAATACCGAAGGCCAGGACTGCGGTTTCGACGGTCACGTCAAGGGCGTCTGCGACAAGGAAAAGCTGCAGTTCTCCAAGGCCGACCGCTGGATCGTGTCGCTGCTGCAGCGTACCGAGGCAGAGGTGGAAAAGGGCTTTGCCGACTACCGCTTCGACAACATCGCCACTGCCATCTACAAGTTCGTCTGGGACGAGTATTGCGACTGGTACCTGGAAATGGCCAAGGCCCAGATCCAGAGCGGCAACGAGGCGCAACAGCGCGCCACCCGCCGTACCCTGCTGCGCGTGCTGGAAAGCGTGCTGCGCCTGGCGCACCCGGTGCTGCCCTTCATCACCGAGCAGTTGTGGCAGAGCGTGGCGCCGCTGACCGACCGCAAACCCGATCCGGCGGGCGACTCCATCATGCGCCAGGCCTATCCGCGTCCCGACCTGGAAAAGATCGACACCGAGGCCGAAGCCTGGGTCGCCCAGTTCAAGGCCTATACCGATGCCTGCCGCAACCTGCGTGGCGAGATGCAACTGGCGCCGTCGCTGCGCGTGCCGCTGATCGTGGAAGCGGCCGACACCGCTGCGGTGGAGTCCTTCCTGCCCTACCTGCAAGGCCTGGTACGCTTGTCGGAAGCACAGATCGTGGCGCAGCTGCCGGAGTCGCCGGCACCGGTGGCCATCGTCGGCGAAGTCAAGCTGATGCTCAAGGTGGAAATCGATGTGGCCGCCGAGCGTGAGCGCCTGGGCAAGGAAGTCACCCGCCTGACCACCGAGATCGCCAAGGCCAACGGCAAGCTGTCCAACGAGAGCTTCGTGGCGCGTGCCCCTGAGGCCGTGGTGGCGCAGGAGAAGGAACGTGTTGCCAACTTCAGCGCCACGCTGGAGAAGGTGAAGGAACAACTGGCCAAGCTGAAGTAAGCCCGGCCTTTTCCTGCCCAAGCCGTCGTCCCAGCCCGGGACGGCGGCTTTTGTTTTTTTGTGCTTGCCTTGCAGGGCGGGCTTGTCTAGACTGAATCGAAAAAATTAGAACAATCGTGCTTTTTTATGGCATTCGACTTGATGAACAGGAGACCAGCATGACCCGCACCGCATCCCCCGCCCGCCTGCTCGGGCGCACCCTCCTCATCGCCGGCCTGCTGGCCAGCGCCGCCGCCTGGGCCGATGGCTCTCCGCTCGGTCTGTGGAAGAGTATCGACGACTCCACCGGCAAGCCAAAGGCACTGATCCGCATCACCGAGAACAATGGCGAGTTGAGCGGCCGGATAGAAAAGCTGTTCCGCGCCCCCGAGGAAGACCAGAACCCGGTCTGCCAGAAATGCGAAGGAGATCTGAAGGACAAGCCGGTCATCGGCATGACCATCCTGTCGGGCCTGAAGAAGGACGGGGACGAGTACAACGGTGGGCAAATCATCGATCCGGCCAATGGCAAGGTCTACAAAAGCAAGCTGAGCGTGGTCGACGATGGCCAGAAGCTCAACGTGCGCGGCTATGTCGGCATGCCCATGCTGGGTCGGACCCAGACCTGGCTGCGCGAACAGTAAGCGCGACTCAGGCGGGGCGGGCGGCCTTGAGGACGTAGCGGTCCAGTTCGCGGGCGAAAGCGCGCCCGTCACTGGTGCTGAAGGCGGCCGGGCCGCCGGTTTCCACGCCGCTGCTGCGCAGTTCTTCCATGAAGTTGCGGGTGCTGAGGTGATGGCCGATGTTCTGGCCGGTATAGAGCTCGCCGCGCGGATTGAGCGCCAGCGCGCCGCGGCCGATGACGTCGGCCGCCAGCGGGATGTCGGCGGTGATCACCAGGTCTCCGGGCGCAACCTGGCGGGCGATCTCGCGATCGGCCACGTCGAAACCGGCCGGGACCACCATGGATTTGATGAAGCGTGAAGGCGGGGTGCGCAGCGGCCGGTTGGCCACCAGCGTGACAATGATGCCGGTACGGTCGGCGACCCGGAACAGCATCTCCTTGATCACGCCCGGACAGGCGTCCGCATCAACCCAGATGGCCAAGATGAAAACGCCGTCCCGTGGCTAGACGAAGGATACCGTCAGACCCGGCAGGGTCACGCCGGAGAAGGCGGTGGTCCAGGTCTGCCCCGGTTCGATCGGACAGGCGTCGGTCCAGGTGCCGGTGCTGATGATTTCGCCAGCCTGCAGCTTGCGGAAGCGGCTCTGCTTCTGCAGCAGCTGGTGCAGGTGCCACAGCGCATGCAGAGGGCTGTCCATCTCGTCATTGCAGAAGCCGGCGGCGCGCAGCACGCTGGACGACTCGGTATTGCAGGACAGCGATACGCTGGCGCCGGCCAGGATCTGCGGCAGGTGATGCTTGGTGGCCGAGGAGAGCACATGCGGCTCGCCCACGATCAGGGTGCCATGCAGGCCGAAGGCGGCAATCGAATCGGCCACCGTGAATTCCCAGTTGGGGAAGGGGCAGACCACGATTTCGAAGCCATGCGCCATCCACTCCAGGCAATCGGCCAGCTCATCCAGGGAGGCATCGGCTGCGGGGGTCCTGCCGAGCTTGAAGACAATCTCGGGTTCGATGCGCGGCTGCACCGCGCCGGTGAGCGACTGGGCGCCGTGGTTGTCGTCGGCGAAGCGTACCGTGGTGTCCCACATCGGTGCCCAGGTGGGGATGCGGGTGTCGTCGATGATGCCGTAGCGCTCCCAGTTCTTGCGCACCACGAAACCGATCTTGCGGCCCACGGGTTGCTCACCTTGGGCGACACGGATGTTGCGGATGTTGTGGGCGATGTCGTAGGCATCGTCCACCGACAGCGGTTCGGATTCGGAGATGCGCGGGATGATGCGAGACTGGGCGCGCGCATCGAGCAGCTGATGCGCGTATCGAAGGGCTTGGCTCGACATTAGCATGGAGGGCTCACATCGAAAGATAGTGAATAGCTATCCATTGTCGATGACGATTAATTTTTGCACAAGCAAAAACTCGCTTTTTGACGAGATCTGACAAAAATTTCATCTGATTGCCTCGTCACGCGTCATGCTGTTTTTCAGCTGTTGCAAAAGTCACCTAACTGGCGAGAAAACGGAATGTCACAGATGGGTCAGGCGCCCCACAGCTCGCCATTGGGACCGGTGCGCGGGGCTGCCACGCCGAAGTGCTGATAGGCCGCGCCGGTGGCGATGCGGCCACGCGGGGTGCGTTGCAGGTAACCCTGCTGGATCAGGTAGGGTTCCAGCACGTCTTCGATGGTATCGCGTTCCTCGCCGATGGCAGCGGCCAGGTTGTCCAGCCCCACCGGGCCGCCGCCGAACTTGAAGAGCACGGCCTCGAGCAGCTTGCGGTCCATCAGGTCGAAGCCGACCGGGTCCACGTCCAGCATCACCAGGGCGGCGTCGGCCATCTCGCGGGTGATGCGGCCCTGGCCCTTGACCTCGGCATAGTCGCGCACCCGGCGCAGCAGGCGATTGGCGATACGCGGCGTGCCACGGCTGCGGCGGGCGATTTCCAGCGCGCCATCGTCGACGATGGGGGCGTTGAGCAGTCCGGCGCTGCGGGTCACGATGCGCGCCAGCTCGGGCGGGGTGTAGAACTCCAGCCGGGCGACGATGCCGAAGCGGTCGCGCAGCGGGTTGGTCAGCATGCCGGCACGGGTGGTGGCGCCGACCAGGGTGAAGGGTTGCAGGTCCAGCCGCACCGAGCGGGCTGCAGGGCCTTCACCGATCATGATGTCGATCTGATAATCCTCCAGGGCCGGGTAGAGGATTTCCTCCACCACCGGCGACATGCGGTGGATTTCGTCGATGAAGAGCACATCGTTGGCTTCGAGATTGGTCAGCAGCGCCGCCAGGTCGCCGGCGCGCTCCAGCACGGGGCCCGAGGTCTGGCGCAGGTTCACGCCCATCTCGCGGGCAATGATGTGGGCCATGGTGGTCTTGCCCAGGCCGGGCGGGCCGAACAGCAGGGTGTGGTCGAGCGGTTCGCCGCGCTTGCGGGCGGCCGAGATGAAGATTTCCAGCTGGGCGCGGACCTTTTCCTGGCCGACGTATTCGTCCAGGTGCTTGGGCCGCAGGGCGCGTTCGATGGCCTCCTCGTTGGCCGAAGCCGGAGTGGCGGCGATGATGCGCTGTTCGGAGAAATCGTCGGTCTGGATGCTCATGCTCTGATCCTTGTCGGCCCTGGCCTAGCCCTTGGAGAGGGCCTTGAGGGCATGCTTGATGCCGTCCGAGACGCTGGCGTCCTTGGGAACCTGCTTCATGGCCAGGCTGGCTTCCTTGTCCGAATACCCCAGCGCAAGCAGGGCGTTGAGGATGTCGGCCGTGGCGTCGCTGTGGACCACGCCGGCCACCGCGCCCAGGTCGGCACCGAGCTTGCCCTTCAGTTCCAGCAACAGGCGTTCGGCGGTCTTCTTGCCGATGCCCGGCACACGGGTCAGTCGACCGGCCTCCTGCAGCGTGACGGCCTGGGCCAGATCGGCCACCGACATGCCCGAGAGGATGGCCAGCGCGGTACGGGCGCCGACGCCAGAAATCTTGATCAGCTCCTTGAACGTATTGCGTTCCTCGGCGGTCCCAAACCCGAACAGGATGTGGGCATCCTCGCGGATGGCGAGGTGGGTCAGCAGCGTCACCTTCTCACCCAGCCCGGGCAGGTTGTAGAAGGTGCTCATCGGCACCACCACCTCGTAGCCGACGCCCTGGCAGTCGACCAGCAGATTCGGGGGGATTTTTTCTAGAAGAATTCCTGAGAGGCGACCGATCATGGCGTCTTTGATGTGCGTGAGCTGCAGCTTCTGTGATAATCCCGGGATGATACAGCACTGTTCGGATAAACAGTATCCAACGATAACAAGCTTGAATAAAGGACAACCATGGCCGGCAGCGCCTTCTTCGCATTGATCGACGACATCGCCACGGTGCTCGACGATGTTTCCCTGATGACCAAGGTCGCGGCCAAGAAGACCGCCGGCGTGCTGGGCGACGACCTGGCCCTCAATGCCCAGCAGGTCAGCGGGGTGCGCGCCGAGCGCGAATTGCCGGTGGTGTGGGCGGTCGCCAAGGGCTCGCTGAAGAACAAGGCCATCCTGGTGCCGGCGGCGCTGGCCATCAGCGCCTTCATTCCCTGGGCGGTGACACCGCTGCTGATGCTGGGCGGCGCCTTCCTGTGCTTCGAGGGCTTCGAGAAACTGGCCCACAAATACCTGCCGCATGACGAGGAACACCACGAAGTGGCTGCTGCCGCGCCCGAGGACATCGACCCGGTCAGCTACGAGCGCGAGAAGATCAAGGATGCCGTGCGCACCGACTTCATCCTCTCGGCCGAGATCATCGCCATCACGCTGGGGACAGTGGCCGGCGCCCCGCTGCAGCAGCAGATCACGGTGCTGGTGGGCATTGCGCTGATCATGACGGCCGGTGTCTATGGCCTGGTGGCGGGCATCGTCAAGCTCGACGACGGTGGCCTGTACCTGGTGCAGCATGCCGGCGCCAGCGCCTGGGGCCGTCTGAAGGCCGTGGTGGGCCGCGCCATCCTGGCGGCAGCGCCGAAGATGATGCGCAGCCTGTCGGTGATCGGCACCATCGCCATGTTCATGGTGGGCGGCGGCATCCTGACCCACGGCCTGCCGTTCGCCCATCACGCCATCGAAGCGGCAGCGGTTGCCGTAGAGGGCGTTGCGGTGATCGGCCCGGTACTGGGCGCGATTGCGCCTGCGGTATTGAATGCGCTCTTCGGCGTGGTCGCCGGTGCGGTGGTGCTGGTGATAGTGAAGCTGGCGCAGCGCGTGCTGGCGCTCTTCAGGACGAAAAACTAACCGACCAGCCGCCCGCCGCGCATGCGGATGCCCTTGCGCGCCAGCGCCGGGGCCAGCGCCCCCAGGTCGGACAAGACCCCTCCCCCGTGCGCATGGCAGATCGCCACGCCCAGCGCATCGGCGGCGTCGGTACCGGGCAAGCCGGGCAGTTTCAGCAGCCGCGCCACCATTTCCTGCACCTGCGCCTTTTGCGCCCGTCCATGGCCGGCCACGGCCTGCTTGACCTGCAGCGCCGTGTATTCGGCCACCGCCAGGTCAGCCGCGACCATGGCGCAGATCGCCGCGCCCCGGGCCTGCCCCAGCAGCAGCGTGGATTGCGGGTTGACGTTGACGAACACCTTCTCGATGGCGGCGCAGTCAGGGGCATAGGTCCGCACCACCTCGCCGACGCTGGAGAGGATCACCTTGAGCCGGGACGGCAAATCGCCATCCGGCGTCTTGATGGTGCCGGAGGCGATATAGGACAGCGTGTTGCCCTGCTTGTGGATGACCCCGAAACCGGTGGTGCGCAAGCCAGGGTCGATACCTAGGATTTTCATGCCCGCCAGTCTAACCGATCGGACCGCCCCAGGCCCTAGAACAACACGCCCTGACCGGGGTCGACGGTCTTTTTGCGGCCGCGTCGTTGCGTGGTCGCGGGCAGGCCGCTCTTGCGCGAGCCGTGCCTGTCCTGGATGGCGTCGGCTTCCTGACGGGCGACCGGGCTGTGACGATGGCCGTAGAGCGCCTCCTTGGCCTGGGCCAGCGCGCTCTTTTCGTCGACGATGGGCGCGGGATAGGCTGGCGTGCCATATTCCGGCACCCAGCGCCGCACATACTCACCCAGGGGATCATGATCCCGCGCCTGCTTGGCCGGCGAATAGATGCGCAGGGTATTGATGCCGGTGGTGCCGGATTGCATCTGCATCTGGCTCCAGTGGATGCCGGGTTCGAAATCCAGGAACTGGCGTGCCAGGAACAGTCCCGGCGCGCGCCAGTGCAGCCACAGGTGGTAGGCGGCGAAGCTGACCAGCATGGCGCGCATGCGGAAGTTGAGCCAGCCGGTGCTGCATAGCTGGCGCATGCAGGCGTCCACCATGGGATAGCCGGTACGCCCTTCGCACCAGGCATCGAAGCGTTCCTGTGCCAGTGCGCCCCACGGCCCGCCATCTCCGGGGCGCAGGCCATCGAGCGAGCGCGCGATATTGCGCCATTCGAGATCGGGCTGGTCTTCCAGCTTCTGCATGAAGTGGCAATGCCAGCGCAGGCGGCTGGAAAAGCCGCGCAGACCGTAGGCCAGCTCGCGGTCCGGTGTGTGTTCAATGGCCAGCTCGGTGGCCTGGTGCACGCTGCGCATGGACAACGTGCCGAAGGCCAGGTGCGCGCTGAGACGGCTGCAGGCGTCGGGCGCAGTCAGCGGGCTGGACAGGGCACGCCGGTAATCGCGTCCGGCACCGCCGAGAAAGACCCGCAGGCGCTCCCAGGCATCGGCTTCCCCGGCGGGCGGCTGCAGGTGCGGCGTGGGCAGGCCGAGATCGGCCAGCGTGGGCAGCGGATCGGGCTGCATGCCCGGCGGGGCGCGAAAGCCGGCAGGCATCGCCACCTGCGGCGCCTCCATGCGCTGCAGCCAGCGCGCGGCCCAGCCATCGCGACTGCGCAGACGGCGGATCACGCCGGTCTGCGGCCATTCCTGCCAGTGGACATGCTGGATGCGGCTCCAGCGGGCCACCGAGATATCGCGGGCATAGCTCCAGGCGGGGCCGGTTTCTTCGTGGCTGAAGAGATGGGTGAGCTTCCATTCGCGACGCAGCGCTTCCAGCACCTGCACCGCCTCGCCGATACGTACCAACAGCGGCATGCCACGCTGTCGTAGCTCGATCTGCAGCGGCTGCAGCGAGCGCAGCAGGAAATCCACGTGGCGCGGATCGCATTCGAAACTCTGCAACCAGGCGGGTTCGATGATGAACAGGCCAAAGGCGCGTTCGCACTGTGCCGCCTGCGCCAGCGGTTGATGATCGCGCAAGCGCAGGTCGCGCTTGAACCAGACCAGGCCGACCGACATCAGGACCGCCGCGAGCGCCCTTCCAGGCGCAGGACCAGACGCTGGAGCGCCGGCCGCAGACGCAGGAAGCCGCGATAGCTGCGCTCCATCAGCCACAGCATGCCGGGCAGGCGCGCCAGCCGGGCCAGCCAGCGCCAGCCCGGCAGGCTGGCCCACAGCTGCACGAAGGCTGCAGCACCGCTCAAGACCGTGCCATCGGCACGCTGGACGTGAAAGCGCGCCATTAGCTGGGCGCGGCTGAGGCCGGGCGGCAGCGCCACTTCCGCCCCCTCCCGGCTGATATCGCAGAAGCGCAGCGATGCCTCTTCACCCAGGCGCTGGTACAGGCCGATTTCACGGCGGCACAAGGGGCAGGCGCCGTCATAGAGCACGGTCAGTCCGCCCTCCTGGTGTTCGCGCTCAGCCATCGCGCCCACCCTCGCGCGCCAGGAGTTCCGTCGCCATCTGCAGGCCGTGCGTGCTGCGTCGCCACCACTGGGTGAACAGATCGCTGGGCTTGTCCACCGCCGGAAACAGCCCTGCCGGTGCAATGCACTGCGCCCACAGCGGCAGCCACGGCCCCAGGTGCGGGTCGGACTGGCAGCGCACGCTGCGTGCCGCCTTCAGGGCGCGTCCCACGCTGGCGGCGTCGCCGTGCCAGCAGATTGGCGTGAGTTCGCGCATGCGCGCGCCGACGAAGTCCCAGCGGCGGCGGGCCCACGGCCACAGCAGATGGAAGTCGGAGAGGTACAGCCCCACCACCAGCGTATCGGGTGCGAGATCGGCCGGCAGTTCGCCCAGGCTCCAGGGATGAACCAGCCAGACGTCACGTCCGGCCACGGCCTGCGGGTCGGGGGCGACGCTATCCAGGCTGGCCGGGGGTGCCGCCAGCAGGGGTGGCTCGGCCATGCGCGGGCAAGCGCGGGCAGAGGCCGCGGGTTCAGGCGCCACCGGATCGGGCTGCAGGGCAATCTGGCCCAGCGCTTCATAGCTGGTGTCGAGCACCGTACCCGGGCTATGCCAGGCAGCAGGCGCGTACCTGGCCACATTCTCGGCATTGAAGAGATAGGGCTTGTGACTGCCGGTGCCGGCCACCCACTGCCAGCTCAGGTGATTGCTGGCCAGGTCGCCATCCAGTAGGTGGCCGACCATCCAGTCGGCACCGGCGCGCCAGTGCAGCTTGCGCAGATGCACGATATAGCTGGCCAGCCACATGCGGGCGTGGTTGTGCAGGGTGCCGGTGGCATACAGGGTGCGCACGGCCTGGTCGATCACCGGCAGGCCCGTGGCGCCCTCGCGGATATCGGCCGGCAACTCGCGCGCATAGGCCGACTCCGGCAGCGGACCGGGATGCAGCGAATCGAAGATGCGGGCGCCACGGCGCGCCCAGACATAGCGGTAGAACGCGCGCCAGCCCAGCTCGTAGACGAACTTGTGCTGCACCTCCAGCGCATGGCGCGCGCAGACGCCAGCCAGCACCTCGCGCAACGTGACCATGCCATGGGTGAGGTAGGGCGACAGACCGGTCACCGCGCCATCCAGGCTGTTGCGGGTGCGCGCATAGGTGCCCGGGCGCACGGCGGCGATGCGCTGACGGGCGGCAGCCAGGGTGGGCAGCACCGGGGTCGCCCGGACTTGCGGCGTGGCTGGCGCCGCTTCTTCCGGTGACACGACGTCCAGCACCAGGTCGAATTGGTGTTTGCGGTACATGACTCGACTCCTCAGGAACCAGCGTGAGCACGCTTGCGGCGACAGGCGTCGGAACAGTATTTGACCTCATCCCAGTTCCTGGCCCATTTGCGCCGCCAGCTCATGGGCAAGCCGCAGACGGCGCAGAGCTTGCTGGGCAAGTGCGCTTTGTTGCCGCGGTGTCCGCCAAAGGAGGTGGATGATTTCATGACTCAGGATTGTACGCATTAAATGCGGCAACATTGATTCATTGGCCGCATTTATCCCCTATAATCTGCGTCAATTCGGATTCAAAGGAGAAGTCATGTCCCCAGAAAAAGCGCCCCCGGCCAGCGTTGCGGGCGACCGACCGGCCACCGAGTCACTGCGCCGCACCGGGGCGGTGGCCCGCATGTTGCGCATGCCGGTGGCCACGCTGCGGGTCTGGGAGCGGCGCTATGCGCTGACCCAGGGCAAGCTCTCGGCCAGCGGACAGCGTCTGTATTCGGAAGCCGACGTGCGGCGCCTGGCCCTGATCCGGCAACTGACCGAACTGGGGCATGCCATCGGCAGCCTGGCCGGGCTGGACATGGAGCAGTTGCAGCAAGTCGCTGCCACCCATGCGGAGCTGCATGCAGCCCGCCCCACCCCGCCGCAGGCGGCACAGGGGCAGTGGCGGCTGGCCGTGGTCGGGACCAGTCTGGCGCAGCGCCTGGACAAGCCCGGACTGCTGCAGCGCCTGGGGCGTCCGCTGCAATTGCTGGGCCCCTTCGAGACCATCGAACAGGCCGGCCTCGCCTTGAAGCGGGATGAGGTCGACGCCCTGCTGTTGCACGAACCGCAATTGCATGCCGGCTGGCTGGGAGCGCTGGAAAGTGCGGCACCGGGCCTGAGCGGGCTGCCCATGGCGGTGCTGTACGGCTTTGCCAGCGAGGCGGTATGCGAAACGCTGGCGGCGGTGGGCATCAGCCTGCTGCGCGCGCCGCAGCCCGATGTGGTGATCCTGCAGTGGTTGCGCGGCCTGCTGGCGTTGTCGGCACCGCCGCGCAGCGCGCCGGCGTGGCCGCCGCAGGCACCGGCACCGCGCCGCTGGAGCGACCAGGAACTGATCGCCTTCGCCAACCGGTCCACGACGGTAGCCTGCGAATGCCCGCGCCATGTGGCCGAACTGCTGATGCAGCTGTCGCAGTTCGAGCGCTACAGCGCGCAGTGCGCCAATCGCAACGAGGCCGATGCGCAACTGCACCAGTTCCTGCAGCAACTGACAGCGGAATCGCGCCATCGCTTCGAGACCGCCCTGAGCCGCATTGCGCAGCATGAAGGGCTGATCGCGGAACAGCCATGAGGCCCACAATCCGCAACGCCCTCAAGCAAAACGCCCGGCACACAGGCCGGGCGTCTTTGTTTCAGGCTACGAAGGATCAGTGACGGAAGTGACGGGTTCCGGTCAGCAGCATCACCACGTCGCGCTCGTTGGCGGCGTCGATCACTTCCTGGTCGCGCATGGAGCCACCCGGGTGGATGACGCAGGTGGCACCGGCATCGACCACCACGTCCAGGCCGTCACGGAACGGGAAGAAGGCGTCGGAGGCCACGGCAGAACCCGCCAGGGTCAGGCCGGCGTTCTGCGCCTTGATCGAGGCGATACGGGCGGAGTCGATGCGGCTCATCTGGCCGGCGCCCACACCCAGGGTCATGCCATTGCCGCAGAAGACGATGGCGTTGGACTTGACGAACTTGGCCACACGCCAGGCAAACATCAGGTCCTGCAGTTGCTGCGGGGTCGGCTGCTTCTTGCTGACCACCTTCACGTCGGCCAGCAGCACGTTCTTGGCATCCGGCGACTGCACCAGCAGGCCACCGCCGACGCGCTTGAAGTCGTAGCCGTTCAAGCCATTGCCCAGCGGGATTTCCAGCAAGCGCACGTTCTGCTTGGCGGCGAAGATCTGCTTGGCTTGGGCACTGAAGGACGGGGCGATCAGCACTTCCAGGAACTGCTTGGCCACCGCTTCGGCCGCAGCCGCATCCACTTCGCGGTTGAAGGCGATGATGCCGCCAAAGGCCGAGGTCGGGTCGGTCTGCAGGGCCTTGCTATAGGCTTCCAGCGGGTTGGCACCGATGGCCACGCCGCAAGGGTTGGCGTGCTTGATGATGACACAGGCGGCTTCAGTAGCGGGGTCGAAGCTCTTGACGCATTCCCACGCCGCATCGGCATCGGCGATGTTGTTGAAGGACAGTTCCTTGCCCTGCAGCTGGGTGTAGTTGGCCAGGGCGCCCTCGACCTTCTTGATGTCGCGGTAGAAGGCGGCGCTCTGGTGCGGGTTTTCCCCATAGCGCATGTCCTGGACCTTCTCAAAGTGAAGGTTCAGGGTCGCGGGGTAGGCGCTGCGGGTGGTGTGCTGCTTGTCTTCGCCCAGGGAGGTGAAGTAATTGGTAATGGCGCCGTCGTATTGCGCAGTGTGGGCAAAGACCTTCTTGGCCAGCGCGAAGCGCTTTTCATAGGGCAGGTCGCCGCCCGACTTCAGCTCGGCCAGCACGCCTTCGTAGTCGGTCGGGTCGCAGAGGACGATCACGTCCTTGTGGTTCTTGGCCGAGGAACGCAGCATGGCCGGGCCGCCGATGTCGATGTTCTCGATGGCGTCTTCCAGGGAGCACTCTTCTTTGGCGACGGTCTGCTGGAACGGATACAGGTTCACCACCACCATGTCGATGGTGGGGATGCCGTGCTGGTCCAGGGCGGCCACGTGCTCGGGGAAGTCACGACGCGCCAGGATGCCGCCATGCACCTTGGGATGCAGCGTCTTCACGCGGCCATCCAGCATTTCCGGGAAACCGGTGTAGTCGGCCACTTCGGTGACCGGCACGCCATTGTCGGCCAGCAGCTTGGCGGTGCCGCCGGTGGACAGGATGTTGACGCCCATGGCGGACAGCGCGCGCGCGAATTCGAGCACGCCTGCCTTGTCGGATACGGAAATGAGTGCTTGTTTGATCATGGTAGGCAAGACTGGTAAGGGAAAGGAAACCTGAAAAACCGTGGAAGGAGGCTGTACCCCTGCATGAACCGGCCCCCTGCACTGCGGCGCCGGCCTTGCGCAGGCTACAGCAGGCCGTGCTGCTGCAGCTTCTTGCGCAGCGTATTGCGGTTGATGCCGAGGATCTCGGCGGCCTGGGACTGGTTACCCTCGGCGCGCGCCATCACGGTCTCGAAGACCGGTTTTTCGACCGTGGCCAGCACCATGTCGTAGACATTGGTGGGGAGTTGCTCTCCGAGATCCCGGAAATACTTTTCCAGGCTCTTCTTGACGACATCCTCGATACTTTCTTTGCTCATGGCGTTATAGCTTCTGTTCTTGTGCCGGCATGATCACCGCATGCCCGGGCGCCGATAAAACCGCGCCGGCCTGCGTGATCTGCCGTGTTGTTGATCAATTGCGCGCGAGGCGCATCCGATACCCGATACCTGAATCCTGATACCCGCAATCCGTCCTGTCCTGCTGCCGCCAGGTCGGTTCAGGCAGCCAGTGCCACCTGCTCCAGCCCGGCTTGCGCATCGCACGTCTGCGCCAGGCCATACTGCAGGCGCTCGCCATACGCGGCCTGATCGGCGAAGAACTGCCGCACCGCCTGCAGTTGCTGGTGGCAGTCCTCGATGCGGTTCATGCCGCGGCGGAACTGCTCGCCGCCCGGCAGCTCCCGCACATACCAGCCGATATGCTTGCGCGCCGTGCGTACGCCCAGGTACTCGCCATAGAATGCGTAGTGGGCCTGCAGATGCTCATCCATCAGCTGCACCACCTCGCTCACCAGCGGCGCCGGGAGATACTGGCCGGTGCGCAGGAAATGGTCGATCTCGCGGAAGATCCAGGGCCGGCCCTGTGCGGCACGGCCGACCATGACGGCGTCGGCACCGGTGATGCGCAGGACCTCGCGCGCCTTGTCCGGCGTGGTGATGTCGCCATTGGCCACCACCGGAATGCTGACCGCGGCCTTGACCGCGGCGATGGTCTCGTATTCCGCTTCACCGCTGTAGCCGTCGGCGCGGGTGCGGCCGTGCAGCGTGAGCATGGCGATGCCGGCCGCTTCGGCACGGGCGGCGATCTTCAGGGCATTCTTGTTGGCGCGGTTCCAGCCGGTGCGGAATTTCAGCGTCACCGGCACATCCACCGCCGACACCACGGCATCCAGAATGCGCGCCACCAGTTCCTCATCCTGCAGCAGCGCCGAACCGCACCAGCTGTTGCAGACCTTCTTGACCGGACAGCCCATGTTGATGTCGATGATCTGGGCACCGCGCTCGACGTTGTACTTCGCGCAGTCGGCCAGCATCACCGGATCGGCACCGGCGATCTGCACCGCCTTGGGTTCCATCTCGCCATCGTGGTTGATACGGCGCGAGGTCTTCTCGCTGTGCCACAGCCGCGGATCGGAAGCCGCCATCTCGGACACGGCATACCCTGCCCCCAGCTGCTTGCACAGCTGGCGGAAAGGACGGTCGGTCACGCCCGCCATGGGGGCGACGAACACGTTGTTGCGCAGGGAATAAGGCCCAATGTTCACGACGTGGATCAGGGGGAGGTACGGGGAAGGGCGCTATTTTAGCGCGATTGACCGGCTCGCCCAACAAGAATCGGGCGCGGTTACATCTTTGGGGCTGATTATTTATTGGGCAAAATCAATTGTTGGCACAATGCCAATGCCGATTGCCATCCCGCAAGAATCCGGGCCGATGATTCAGCGATCGACCTCGTCCAGGGTCTCGCGCTGCAGATGTCCGATTTCTCCCCAGGAACGGATGTGCGCGCGCTGGCCGTCCCAATGCAGACGGTTCACGCTGGCATTGAAGATATCGAAGTTACGCGGCTGGGCGAAGGAGGTCTGGCTGGCCCAGTGATGCACGCACTCCAGCACGCCGCCATGGGTGACGATGGCCACCTTGCGGTAGGGGCCCGAGGCCAGCACCCGCTGCACCGCTGCCACCGAACGCTGGTAGAACTCGCGCATGGTCTCGGCAATACGCTCGCCGGCCGGGTAGCGGAAATCCGGCTCACGGGCTTTCCACTGCCGATAGGCCTCGGGATAGCGCGCCTCGATCTCCACATGACGCAGACCTTCGAAGGCACCGTAGCAGCGCTCGCGCAAGCCGGTCTCGATGAGCACCTGGCGTCCGCTGGCACTGGCTACGGCCTGGGCCGTGTCACGGGCACGCTGCAGATCGCTGGCGAAGACGGCATCGATGCCCTCTTCGGCCAGCAGCTCACCCAGCGCCTGCACCTGGCGCAGACCGGCCTGGTTCAGCGGGATATCGATATGCCCTTGCAGGCGCTTGTCCACGTTCCAGTCGGTTTCGCCGTGGCGGATCAGCAGGATGTCGGTCATGCGAGGTTTCAGGGGCGCGGGACGGCGTTGGGGTTGAGGGTATACAGGCCGGTGAGGGAGGCCTGCTCCAGCACATGGTCGCGCAACGCGGTCACCACCACCGAACCTTCCAGGTTGCCGGCCACCGGCAGCTGTTCCACGTCCAGTGCATAGAGGGTGAAGATGTAGCGGTGCACCAGCGCATCGTTCCACGGCGGGCAGGGACCGTCGTAGCCGAAGTAGTCGCCGCGCATGTCGCCGTCGCCGGCGAACCAGCCGGTATAGTCGTTGATGCCCTGGCGCGCACCGGGCATGACGTCGCCCAGCACCGCCGGTCCAGGCTTGCCGCGCGCGGTCACCCCACTGCTGAACTGGCCGGCCTTGATCTGGCTGACCTCGGCCGGGATGTCCACCAGGGTCCAGTGATAGAAATCGACGCGCGGCAATTCCAGCGGTACGGTCTTGCCTTCCTGATTGACGTCGTCGCCGCGCGAAGGCACATCCGGATCGTGCACCACCAGCGCCAGCGATCTGGTGCCGGCCGGCAGGTCGCTCCAGGCGAAGTGCGGGTTGCGATTGCCGGACAGGGCGACGTGGGTCTTGGGATCCATCACCGCAAAGGCGAATTCGCCGGGGATGTAGGCGCCGTCCTTGAAAGAATCGCTCCAGAATTTCATATCACCTCCTAAAAGTAAGGCCACATTCAACACGCTTTACGAATCCATTTGGGGACGTCCGGCCGCGCTTCAAGCCGGGCCGTGCTTCACGACACCGACACCGGCGGCTTGACCTGCAGCCAGAACGTGACCGGCCCGTCGTTGGTCAGCGACACCTTCATGTCGGCACCGAAGCGACCGGTGCCGACCCTGTCCGGTCCATGCTGCGCGCGCGCCTGCGCCACGAAGTGCTCGAACAGCTGCCGCCCCGGTTCCGGCGCGGCTGCGGGCGTGAAGGACGGGCGCGTACCGGAATTGGTATCAGCCGCCAGCGTGAACTGGGGGATCAGCAACAGGCCGCCTTGCACATCGGCAACGCTGCGATTCATCTTGCCGGCCTCGTCGCTGAAGACACGATAGGCCAGTAGCTTCTTGAGCAGGGCATCGGCCTGGGCCACGCCGTCATGGCGTTCGGCGCAGACCAATACCATCAGGCCGGGGCCGATGGCGCCCAGCGTCTGGCCGTCCACCACCACGGCGGCCTGGCTGACCCGCTGCAACAGGGCAATCATGCGCGCACCAGCTTACGCCAGGGTGACGCGGGCGAACTTGCGCTTGCCGACCTGCACCACGCACTGGCCGGCCTCGACCTTCAAGCCCTTGTCGCTGATGACGGTGCCGTCGATGCGCACGCCACCCTGCTCCACCATGCGCAGTGCTTCCGAAGTGGAGGCGCACAGGTTGGCCTGCTTCAACAACTGGCCGATGCCCAGCGGCGCGCCCGCCAGCGAGACCTCGGGGATATCGTCGGGAATACCGCCCTTGGAGCGGTTCACGAAGTCGGCCAGCGCGTCCTCGGCAGCCTGCTGCGAGTGGAAGCGCGCCACGATTTCCTGGGCCAGCGCCACCTTGATGTCGCGCGGGTTCTTGCCGGCTTCGACCTCGGCCTTGAAGGTGGCGATCTCGGCGATGGAGCGGAACGACAGCAGGTCGTAGTAGCGCCACATCATCACGTCGGAAATGCTCATCACCTTGGCGAACATGGTGTTGGCCGGTTCGGTGATGCCGATATAGTTGCCCTTGGACTTGGACATCTTTTCCACGCCGTCCAGACCTTCCAGCAGCGGCATGGTCAGGATGCACTGCGGCTCCTGGCCGAAGTCCTTCTGCAGTTCGCGACCGACCAGCAGGTTGAACTTCTGGTCGGTGCCGCCCAGTTCCAGGTCCGACTTCAGGGCCACCGAATCGTAGCCCTGCATCAGCGGGTAGAGGAATTCATGCACCGAGATCGGCGTGCCTTCCTTGAAGCGCTTGGTGAAGTCGTCGCGCTCCATCATGCGCGCCACCGTGTAGCGCGAGGCCAGCTGGATCATGCCGCGGCTGCCCAAGGCATCGCACCATTCGGAGTTGTAGCGGATTTCGGTCTTGCTGGCGTCCAGCACCAGGCTGGCCTGGGCGAAATAGGTCTTGGCGTTGATCTCGATCTGCTCGCGCGACAGCGGCGGACGGGTGGCATTGCGACCGGACGGGTCGCCGATCATGGAGGTGAAGTCACCGATCAGGAAGATCACCTGGTGCCCCAGGTTCTGCAGCTGGCGCATCTTGTTCAGGACCACCGTGTGGCCCAGGTGCAGGTCAGGTGCGGTCGGGTCCAGTCCCAGTTTGATGCGCAGCGGCTGGCCGCTCTGCTCGGCGCGCGCCAGCTTCTGCGCGAATTCGCTTTCGATGAGCAGTTCATCGATGCCGCGCTTGGTAATAGCCAGCGCCTCCTGGACCTTGTCGGAGAGGGGCAGTTTGGAGGGGGCGGCAGGGGAAGTGGACTGGTCGGCGTTCATCGATATAACTAAAAAATAGGCATTTGTAGGACAGGAGCGCTAAATCGTGTTGCTATAATTCCGACTTTCGTTTTTCTGCTGGGCGCCAGGACGCCGCCTCAGAAGCTCATCAGCAGGAACAATATTCACAACCGTGCGTATGAAGAATCACGCGGGCGCAACACGGCGGGGGGACAGGAAACGCCGCATTGCAGCCGTACCCGCCATCCGCCACGGAAACGTCAGATTTTAACGTATTCGCATTGCATGTTCCCACAAGATAAACTCAAGCACCTCTCGTCCCTGTGCTTCTCCGCGTTGCAGTCCTGCCAACACAAAGTCGCCGCCTCTTCGCCCAAGACCCGCATTCTCGGCGCCAGCGCCCTGTTCCTGGCGGCCTTCACCATCGGTGCCGCCGGCTTCGCGCCGGCTGAGCCCGATCTGCGGGATGCCCCGGTCAACCCGATCTCCAAGGAACTGGCCTTGCCTGACCTGCAACAGCAGATCAGTGCCCTGGAAGAGCGATCGCAGTATTACGTCAACGAAGAGAAGGTGCGCAGCGGCGATACCCTGGCCACCCTGCTCAATCGCCTGGGCGTGGACGACGACGAGGCCACGGCCTTCATCAAGTCCGATACCCTGGCGCGCGCGGTGATGCAGTTGCGCGCCGGCAAGCGCGTGGTGGCCCAGACCGACGATAATGGCGAGCTGGTCAAGCTGTCGGCCACCCTCGACGATGGCAGCGACACCCCGAAGAACCTGGTCATCTCGCGCCAGGACGGCAAGCTGACCGCCCAGGCGCAGCCGGCGGTGCTGGAGCGGCGCGTGGAAATGCGCGCCGGCACCATCTTCTCCTCGCTGTTCGCGGCCACCGATGCGGCCCAGATCCCGGACGCCATCGCCATGCAGCTGGTGGACATGTTCGCCACCAACATCAACTTCGCTTCCGACCTGCGCCGCGGCGACCGCTTCAACGTGGTCTACGAGACCTATTACCAGAACGGTGACCTGGTGCGCACCGGGCGCGTGCTGGCCGGCGAATTCGACAATGCCGGCAACCGTTACCAGGCCGTGTGGTTCAGCGACCCGGCCAGCAAGACCGGTGGTGGCGGCTACTACGCCTTCGACGGCAAGTCGCTCAAGAAGGCCTTCCTGAAGTCGCCACTGGCCTTCACCCGGATCTCGTCGGGCTTCTCGATGCGCCTGCACCCCATCCTGGGCCAGTGGAAACAGCACACCGGCGTGGACTTCGCGGCACCGACCGGCACTCCCATCCATGCGGCGGCCGATGGCGTGGTCGACTTCGTGGGTCAGCAGAACGGCTATGGCAACATCGTCGTCATCAAGCACTGGAGCGGCTACTCCACCGCCTATGGCCACATGAGCCGCTTCGCGCCCAACATCAAGAAGGGCATGAAGGTCAGTCAGAACGACGTCATCGGTTTCGTCGGCATGACCGGCTGGGCGACCGGGCCGCACCTGCACTACGAGTTCCGCGTCAACAACCAGCCGCGCAACCCGCTGTCGGTGGAAGTGCCCAATGTCCAGGCATTGACCGGCCCGCAGATGCAGCGCTTCCGCGCGGTGGCCGACGACATGCAGCACCGCATGGCCATGCTGCGTGTGCCGGGAGCACCGGATGTGAAGCTGGCATCGGTCAAGTAATCCCGCCGGCACCCATCCTGCCTGTACCAGGGCGGCCGCTGTAGAATCAGCGACCGCCCTTTTCTTTTTCTTCCCCGGTTCTTGCCATGCGTGTTTCCTCCACCCTGTATATCGGCCTGATGTCCGGCACCAGCCTCGATGGCGTCGATGGCGTGCTGGCCGACTTCGACGGCCAGGCCGTCTCGGCGACGCTGGCTGCGGCCTACGTCCCCTTTCCCGCACATCTGCGGGCTGATCTGATGGCGCTGCAGGCGGCCGGTCCCAACGAGATCGAACGCGAGGCCATGGCCGCCAATGCGCTGGCGGTGCACTATGCCGACTGCGTGGCGCAGCTGTTGCTGCAGGCCGGCAAGTCGGCGTCCGACCTGCGCATGGTGGGTGTGCATGGGCAGACCATCCGCCATCGCCCGGAACTGGGCTTCACCCGTCAGACCAACAACCCGGCGCTGCTGGCGGAGTTGACCGGCATCGACGTAGTGGCCGACTTCCGCAGTCGGGACGTAGCCGCCGGCGGCCAGGGAGCGCCGCTGGTGCCGGCCTTTCATCGCGCCATCTTCGGCGATGCGTCGCAATCGCGGGTGGTGGTCAATATCGGCGGCATCGCCAATGTCAGCATCCTGCCGGCCGGTGAAGAAGAGGCCTATGGTTTCGATACCGGCCCGGGCAATGCGCTCATGGATGGCTGGATACAGTTGCACCTGCAACGCAACTACGACGCCAACGGCGACTGGGGCGCCAGCGGCCAGGTACACGCCGGCCTGCTGGCGCAACTGCGTGATGAAGCCTTCTTCCGCGCTGCGCCGCCCAAGAGCTCTGGACGTGACCTGTTCCATCTGGACTGGCTGCAGGCGGCCCTGCTGCGTACCGGGGAAACCCTGTCGGCGCCCGACGTCCAGGCCACGCTGACCATGCTCACCGCCACCACGATTGCCGACGCCATTGTGGCGCATGCGCCCCGCGCGGATCAGGTCTATGTCTGTGGTGGCGGGGCCGAAAACGCCTTCCTGATGCGCCTGCTGCAGGAGCAGTTGCAAGGCCGGGCCGGTGTGCAATCGACCGCCGCGCTCGGTGTGTCGCCACAGCACGTGGAAGCGCTGGCCTTCGCCTGGTTGGCGCGGCGCTTCGATCTGCGCCTGGCTGGCAACCTGCCGGCCGTGACAGGCGCGCGCGGGCTACGCATACTGGGCGCACTCTATCCGGCCTGAGCGCTCGGGCCACCCGCGCAGGAAGAAAAGGGCCGTCCTGCCAGAAGCGGGACGGCCCAAACTTTCACGCCGACAGGCCGGACCATTCGGCCCGCCAGCGTCCTCAAGAACGGATGTCTCGCCGGGTCACACGCAGCTCATGAACGACACCGGTGGACAGCGATCAGTAGCGCGAGATGCGGCCGTTATCCAGGCGCACCCGGTCCCCCACGCGGAAGTCGGTATTATCCTCCTGCGCAAAGGTCTGCAGCGAGCCATCGCTCATGCGCACGCGGATGTTGTAGACCTGATGGCCGGCCGCACTGTTACGTTGGACCTGGTTACCGGCATAGGCCCCGCCTGCGGCCCCGGCGACCGTAGCCAGCACACGGCCGGTACCGCCACCGACGGCATTACCGAGCAGGCCACCGGCCACCCCGCCCACCACCGCACCGGCGACGCCGTTGCTTTCCTTGTGGGTGACTTCAATGGCTTCCACCACCCCGGTACCGGAATAGGACGCCACGCGTTCATAATTCTGCGATTGCGGGGCCGCACCATATTGCTGCTGCGGGCTGGCACAACCGATCAGGAGACCGGCGAAACTGGCGCTGACGATGGCCAGCGAAACATAGTGATGACGAGTGGACATGGGGCTCTCCTCTGCGGCGTAGTGACTGTCGATGGGCACAGTGTGCCGCCTTGCCCGCGCCGGCGGCATCGGCCAAGCGCGGGAAGCCATGTCAGAGGAATGAGGACGTCGCCGTCAGCAGACAGCGTCAGTTCAGCCAGCCACGCCGACGGAAATACCAGAAGGGCGCAATCGCCGAACCGATCATCATCAGGATCGCCAGCGGATAGCCGATGGGCCAGTCCAGTTCCGGCATGAGCCTGAAGTTCATGCCATAGATGCTGGCGATGAGCGTGGGCGGCAGGAAGGCTACCGAGGCCACCGAGAAGATCTTGATGATCTTGTTCTGGTTGATGTTGATGAAGCCGACCGTGGCATCCATCAGGAAGTTGATCTTGTCGAACAGGAAGGCGGTGTGGCCGTCCAGCGATTCGATGTCGCGCAGGATCTGGCGGGCGTCCTCGAACTGCTCCGAACTCAGGAGCCGGCCGCGCATCAGGAAACTGACCGCGCGGCGGGTATCCATCATGTTGCGACGGATACGGCCGTTCAGGTCTTCTTCGTGGGCGATGGTGTTCAGTACGTCAGCGGCATCCTGGTCGGACAGGCTCTTCTTGAGCACGCTGGTGCTGACCGTTTCCAGCTTCTGGTAGATGCCTTCGAGCGCATCGGCCGAATATTCGGCATCGGTCTCGTAGAGATCCAGCAGCACGTCGCGGTAGTCGCCGATGGAGCCGGGTCGCGAGCGGGCACGCATGCGCACCAGGCGGAACACCGGCAGATCTTCCGCATGCACCGAGAACAGGATGTTGCGGGCCAGGATGAAGGCCACCGTCATGGTCGAGGAGGAATCGTCATCCCCTTCGAACAGGAAGTCGGTGCGCAGGTGCAGGTCGCCGTTCTCGGCTTCGAAGTAACGGGCCGAAGCTTCGATGTCGCTGAATTCGTCCTCGTCCGGCAGGGTCACGCCATAGATGCTCTTGACCCAGGCGCGCTCCTCGTCGTTCGGCTCGGTCAGGTCCACCCAGACCGGTGCCGCCTGTTCCAGGTCGGTGCGGCTGTCGATGTTGACCTGGCTCAGTCGTCCGTTTTGCAACACGAATACATTGATCATGGGCTCTCGCTGGATGGAACGCGGGTGGGAGTGCGGCGACCCGCTGCCGCCGGTGCAGGCCGGCGCGACCTCAGGCGCGAAACGTGCGCAAGTGTACGTTCAACCCCGGCGCCAGGCAAGCACGACGCGGGGCCTGTTGTCAGGCCCGTGCCGGCAGCCTGACGTCATACGCCGGTCATGCGCACGCGGCAAGAAAATCGCTCACTTGTGGGTCGGCGGCAGCGTGGCGGCGTTCATGCGGCGCAGGATCAGCCCGGTACGGGCCGCCAGATAGGCCGAACCACGATTACGGTCGTAGTAGCGCGGACGCGGCAGCATCACCGCCAGTCGCGCCGCCTGCTCAGGGCCCAGACCGGCGGCCGTGGTGCGGTAATAGTGCTGGGCCGCGGCCTCGGCGCCGAAGACGCCATTGCCCCACTCCACCACGTTGAGGTAGATCTCGAAGATGCGCTGCTTGTCCAGCAGGAATTCCAGCATGTAGGTGATGATGAATTCCTGGCCCTTGCGCAGGTAGCTGCGCTCACCGGAGAGGAACAGGTTCTTGGCCAGCTGCTGGGTGATGGTGGAGCCGCCGGCGACCACCTTGCCCTTCTTCTCGTTCTTTTCGTAGGCTTTTTGCAGGGCTTCCCAGTCGATGCCGTCGTGCTCGGAGAAGTTGGAATCCTCGGAGGCGATGATGGCGCGCTTGAGATTGTTGGAAATGCGCGCATAAGGCGTCCAGCGGAATTGCAGCTGCGCGTTGGGATCCTTCTCGCGCAGCAATGACAATTGCTGACGCATGAAGCTGGTGGACTCGGGGTTGTGATCCTTCCACCACCAGATCTGGACGAAGAAATACGCCTGCAGCAGCAGCACCAGTGCGATGGGCAGGACGATGATCCAGAAGAGCAGCTTGCGTAGGGATTTCATGTGCCTGTTCTTGTTCTGTCGTTACGGAATGTGACGATTGCCGGCCGATACGGTCCGGTGTTCATGCCAGCCATCCTGGCGTCATGCACGCCTGCAGTCATACCGCCATGCAGAGATCCATGGTCTAGGAGAGCACTTCACTGTGCCAGTTGCCGGCGCAGGCTGGCGAAGACGTCGGCGGTGGCCGGACGTACGCCACGCCACAGGTGGAAGGCTTCGGCCGCCTGCTCCACCAGCATGCCCAGGCCGTCGCGCACGCAGGCGCCATGCTGCTGCGCGCTTTGCAGGAAGACGGTGGGCTGGCGGCCATACATC
>NZ_DASQOH010000026.1:0-31824 GCF_035644555.1 Herbaspirillum sp. | reverse complement strand
ATGCGTGAGCAGTTCGGCATCGACATCAACTGGTTGCTCAGCGGCGCGCCCGCCGACATCACCACCACGCCGCTGGGCCAGGAAGTGCACACTCTGGTTCGTCATTACCGGCGCGCCGACCTGGATGCGCGCGCCATGCTGCTGTACACGGCGCGCTTCATGGCCGGTGAATCCGGAACATCGGGGTCGTCCGCAGCAACAGGGGCAAGTCCCGCCGGTGGGTAGTCATCACGAGGGCACAATAGCAAAAATGCCGTCCGGCACCACACCGGACGGCATTCCGTGACCGAGGACCGGAGCGGTCTCTCGTTGGATGCCCTACTCGCGCAGCTCGGCCATCTTCGGATAGACCTTCACCAGCACGATCTTGGGGCCCGACATGCGCTTGATGACCACATCGAAGGCGGGGAACTCGATCTTCTGGCCTTCCTTGGGCAGGTCACCCAGTTTCTCCATCACCAGGCCACCGACGGAGTCGATGCTGTCGTCGTACTCGATGTCGATGCCCAGCATGTTCTCCAGCGTCACGATGGGCAGGCTGCCCTTGCCCAGCAGGGTGCCGTCATCCTGGCGCGTCCACTCGCCGGTGTTGTGGCGGAATTCATCACGGATTTCGCCCACCAGCAGGCTCAGCATGTTGTCCAGCGTGATGAAGCCCTGCGGCGGCTGGCCCTTCTTGCCGATGATGGCGAAGTGCGGTGTGCCGGTCCGGAAACGACGCAGCAGGTCCAGCGCCGGCAAGGCTGGCGAGATGAACTGCACCGGGCGCAGGTAATCCTTGAGGTTGCCGATGGCGCGACCGTCCTGCTGCGCCAGGAATACATCCTTCAGGTGCACCAGGCCCAGCACCTGCTGGCGCTCCGCATCAAAGTAGGGATAGCGTGAATAACGGTTGCGATAGATGATGTCGAGATTCTCTTCGCGCGTCTTGTCGTCGCCAAGCGCGACGATTTCACTGGCGGGGCGCATGATGTCGGCCACGTCCAGTTCAGCGAAGTTCAGGCTCTGTGCCAGCATGTTCCATTCGTCGCGAGTGAACTTGCCACTCTTGCCGCTCTTGCCACCGGCGCGCAGGATCAGCTTGAGTTCGTCCGACGAATAATGCGCGTCATGCCCGTGGCCGGCGCCCAGCCCGGCCACGCGCAAGAGCCAGTTGGAGCTGGCGTTGAGCACCCAGATCAGCGGATACATGCCCCAGTAGAAGCCATACAGCGGCACCGCGCACCACAGGCCCAGCTTTTCCGGACTGCGGATGGCCATGGACTTGGGGGCCAGTTCGCCGGCCACGATGTGCAGGAAGGAAATGACGAAGAAGGCAAAGACGAACGAGATGCCGTGGATCAGTTCCTGGTTGGTCACGCCCACCAGCGAGAAGAGCGGTTCCAGCAACCGGGCGAATGCCGGTTCACCGATCCAGCCCAGGCCCAGCGAGGCCAGGGTGATACCGAGTTGGCAGGCGGAGAGATAGGCGTCCAGTTGATTGTGGACCACGGCCAGGATGCGGCCGCGCAAGCCTTGTGTTTTTGCGATGGCCCGGATGCGCGTTTGACGCAACTTGACCAGACTGAATTCTGCTGCAACGAAAAAACCGTTCAACGCAACCAGGAAGAAGGCTGCGACGATCAGTAATATGTTTTCCAACGAGGGTTCCTATCGGGGTTGTCAAAGGGCCCGGAAGCAATGAGCCGGTCCGGACCCGGTAATTTACCATGGGTCGGCGGGCGAACCGGTTTTGCTATCAAAATAACAATACTTATATGCAAGTATCCGCCGCCGGGTATCGCCCATTTCAACTGGACATCTTTGCCCGCAATGAACCGCAGCTTTGACTGACTCGCGCGGTAATCGTCGTCGAGAAGGGAATGGCTGTCTCGTCATCGATGGCCCGGGCAACTGCGCGCCCTTGAGCGGCCCGCTCGTTAAAGATATCAAAATCACTCAATCTGATTTTCTTCTCTTTGGTTTTTCCATGCGGGCAACTCCTCTTGCGAATTCTCTCCCCGGACAGATGTGGCTCTGTCTCGGGGCAGGAGTACATTCATTCACATAAAAAGCCGCCGACCTCTAGCGCTTGATTGCGCGTCTCCTCAAAATCCTTCCAGCACCACCTTGCCCCGCGCCCGATTGGTCTCGATCAGGGCATGCGCGCGGCGCAGATTCTCGGCATTGATGCGGCCGAAATGCTCTCCCGTGGTGGTGCGCAGCACACCCTCGTCGATCAGTTGCGCCACGCGTTGCAGAAGCTCGTGCTGGCGGATCATGTCGGCGGTCTGGAACATGGAGCGCGTAAACATCAACTCCCAGTGCAGCGAAATGCTCTTGCGCTTGAGCGGCACCACATCCAGCGTGGCCGGGTCGTCAATCAGGGCCAGTTGGCCCTGCGGCGCCAGCACCTCGACGATCTGCGCAAAGTGCTGGTCGGTGTGGGTCAGGCTGATGACGATATCGACCTCGGGGATGCCGATCTTCTCCAGCTGCGGCTTGAGCGGCTGGCTATGGTCGATCACGTGGTGCGCGCCCAGCTCTTGCACCCATTGCACGGTCTCCGGGCGTGAGGCGGTACCGATGACGGTCAGCTGCGTCAGGCGGCGGGCCAGCTGGGTCAGCATGGAGCCGACGCCCCCGGCAGCACCGATGATGAGCAGGCTGCGTCCCTGGCCACCACCTTCCGGCACAGCCACGCGGTCGAACAGCAGTTCCCAGGCCGTGATGGCCGTCAGCGGGATGGCGGCTGCATCGGCGTGGCCCAGGCTGGCAGGCTTGCGGCCGACGATGCGCTCGTCCACCACGTGCAGTTCGCTGTTGGAGCCGGGTCGGGTGATGGCGCCGGCATAGAACACTTCGTCGCCAGGCTGGAACAGCGTTACCGCCGATCCCACGGCGCGCACCACGCCCGAGGCGTCCCAGCCCAGTACGCGCGGCTCCTTGACGGGCGAGCCGGCGCGCACCTTGGTATCGACCGGATTGACCGAGATCGCCTTGACCTCGACCAGCAGGTCGCGCTCGCCCGGTGTGGGCTCGGGCAGGGTGGTATCGATCAGGGACTCGGGGTTGCTGATGGGCAGGCCGTGCTGCCGGTAGACGATGGCTTTCATGGGAAATCCTTTTCTGTGGAACATGAGGGTTGCATCAGGCAGGAGGCTTGTCTCTGCCTGCCTTGCATGGACACCATCTTAGGTCCGCAAGCACGCGCCCGCCAGAACCTGCCCCGAGAAAGACTTTCATCGCAGACGCGAAAATCGCCCGCAATCCCTTGCTGCAGGCGGCTCACGCCAGGTGCGGCTTGATCACCGCAGCCAGCTTGTCGAAGGCCCGGGCGATCTCGTCATTGGGCACGCTGGCATAGCCCAGCAGCAGTCCGCGCCGCGCGCCACGGGCATGCATGTAGTAGCGCGACAGCGGTCGCACCACGATGCCTGCGGCCAGGGCCTGTTCACAGATGAGCACGTCGTCGCATTCCTGCGGCAGACCCAGCACCAGATGCAGGCCGGCCTCACCGCCGGTGATGGTCATCTTTTCGCCGAAGTGGCGATTGATGGCCTGTTGCAGCAGCTGCAGCCGTTCCGCGTAGAGCACCCGCATCTTGCGGATGTGCGACGCAAAATGCCCCTCGGCCATGAAGTCGGCCAGCGTCGCCTGCAGGAACACCTGACCATTGCGATACAACTCGGCGATGCCGGTGGCGAAGGCGCGGGAGAGCGATTCCGGCACCACCAGAAAACCGATACGCAAGCCCGGGAACATGATCTTGCTGAAGGTCCCCATGTAGAGCACCCGGTCCTGCGTATCCATGCCCTGCAGCGAAGCCAGCGGCCGTCCGCCGTAGCGGAATTCGCTGTCGTAGTCATCCTCGATGATCCACACCTTGTGGGTCGCGGCATATTCCAGCAGCATGCGCCGCCGCGACAGGCTCATCACCATGCCCAGCGGATACTGGTGCGAAGGCGTGGTGCAGATGAAGCGTGGTGGCCGGCGCAGGTTGGCCAGGCGCATGCGCATGCCTTCCTGGTCCACCGCGATGGGGACTGACTGGATACCCAGCGAATTGAGCACGCTGCGTGTGCCCCAGTAGCAGGGGTCTTCGACCCAGGCGGTATCGCCATGCTCGCCCAGCAGCTTGACCACGATGTCGATCGATTGGTGGATGCCGGTGGTGATCAACACCTGCGAGGCCGTGCAATTGACCGAGCGCGCCACGCGCAGGTATTCGGCGATCTGCTCACGCAGCCCCGCATAACCGGCGCCGGGGCCATAGGTCAGCAAGTCGGAATTGGAACGGCGCCAGTGCTTGTTCTGCAGCCGTCCCCAGATCTTGTAAGGCACGCAGGTGACATCCGGCACACCCGGCATGAAGGCGCCCCACTGCCGCTCGCCGACACCGGCCTGGCGCGTCAGCAACGCACCCCGCGCCGACAGTTCGGACTTGCCAGAGGGATCAGTCAATGGCTCCTTGCGCTCCACCGCCTCGGGCATCTGGTCCGGCGCCGTGTCGGCCACGAAGGTACCGGCGCCGGTGCGGCTTTCCAGATACCCCTCGGCCAGCAGCTGCTCATAGGCATAGGTCACGGTATTGCGCGAGGTCCCCAGCTCCGTGGCGAGGTCGCGCGAGGACGGCAATTGCATGCCGGCCGGCAAGGTGTGGGCCAGGATGGCTTCGCGGATCAACTGGTAGATCTGCCGATTCACCGGAACGGCAGCCGCGGTCTTGCCTGTTCGGGGGCTTTTCGTTGCGGTGCTTTCCCGGCCGGCAGCGACACGGCCCTTGCCCGGACCGGCCTTGGACGAAGGCCGGTTGATGCGCAGCAGCAGATAGTCGGACAAGGAGGCGAGTTTCAAGTGGCACCATCAGATATTTGAAATTGGCTCTATATTACAGTGCCACTTGGGTTTTATATTGTTTCCCGACTCAGCAATTTCCGCGCCGTGCCGGCGCCACTCAACGCAGCAAGAACGGAGCAAGCAATGACCACCCAGGTGACCAACCAGGAACTGCAACAACGAAAGAACGCCGCCACCCCGCGCGGCGTGGGCGTGATGTGCGACTTCTACGCCGAGCGTGCCGTCAACGCCGAGTTGTGGGATGTCGAGGGCCGCCGCTTCATCGACTTCGCCGCCGGCATCGCCGTGCTCAACACCGGCCACCGTCATCCGAAGCTGCTCGACGCCATGCGCGCCCAGATGGAGAAGTTCACCCACACCGCCTACCAGATCGTGCCCTATGCCAACTACGTGGAACTGGCCGAGCGCATCAACGCCGTGACCCCGGGCGACTACCCCAAGAAGACCGCCTTCTTCTCCACCGGCGCCGAGGCGGTGGAAAACGCCATCAAGATCGCCCGCGCCCATACCGGCCGTCCTGGCGTGATCGCCTTTGCCGGCGGCTTCCACGGCCGGACCATGATGGGCATGGCGCTGACCGGCAAGGTCGCTCCCTACAAGCTGGGCTTCGGCCCCTTCCCGGGCGACGTCTACCACGCCCCCTACCCCAGCGCCCTGCATGGCATCAGCACCGACGATGCGCTGGACGCCGTCAAGGGCCTCTTCAAGAGCGACATCGAAGCGCGCCGCGTGGCCGCCATCATCCTGGAGCCGGTGCAGGGCGAAGGCGGCTTCTACGCCGCCCCGGCCGATTTCATGCGCGGCCTGCGCGCCATCTGCGACGAGCACGGCATCCTGCTGATCGCCGACGAAGTGCAGTCCGGCTATGGCCGCACCGGCAAACTGTTTGCGATGGAACATTACGATGTGCTGCCCGATTTGATGACCATGGCCAAGAGCCTGGCCGGTGGCATGCCGCTGTCGGCCGTCAACGGTCGCGCCGAGATCATGGATGCGCCCGCCCCCGGTGGCCTGGGCGGCACCTATGCCGGCAATCCCCTGGCGGTTGCCTCGGCGCTGGCGGTGCTGGACGTGATGCAGGAAGAAAAGCTGGTGGCCCGTGGCGCGCGCCTGGGCGACAAACTGCAGGAGCATCTCAAGGAGCTGCGTTCGGCCGTGCCGCAGATTGCCGAAGTACGCGGCGTGGGTGCCATGGTCGCCGTCGAGTTCGCCGACCCGGCCACCGGCAAGCCGGATGCGGACTACACGAAGAAGGTGCAACAGCACGCCCTGGAACACGGCCTGCTGCTGCTGACCTGCGGCAGCTACGGCAACGTGATCCGCTTCCTGTTCCCGCTGACGATTCCCGATGCCGTCATGGACGAAGCGCTGGGCATCCTGGCCGCAGCCATCAAGCTGGCCTGAGATTTGCATTGCAGGGCAGCTGCAGGATCAGTAGCAGATCAGTAACAGGGTAGACGGGCCGGACGACGAATCCGGCCCCGCGTAGAGAGAGGATCGATGATGGCAGCTTATGCAATGAAGCAGGCACCCCAGCAACAGGCGACGGCCGACAGCAATAGCGACGTGCTGGTGCAGTTCTGTGGCGTGAAGAAGACCTATGACGGCGAGAACCTGATCGTCAAGAGCCTGGACCTGGAGATTCGCCGTGGCGAATTCCTGACCCTGCTCGGCCCCTCCGGCTCGGGCAAGACCACCTGCCTGATGATGTTGGCGGGGTTCGAGTTTCCCACGGGCGGCGAGATTCGCCTCGACGGCCAGTTGCTCAACCGCGTACCGCCCCACAAGCGCAACATCGGCATGGTGTTCCAGAACTATGCGCTGTTCCCGCACATGACCATCGCCCAGAACGTGGCCTATCCACTATCGGTGCGCAAGATGGATCGCGCCACCCGCGAAGCCAAGGTCAAGCAGGCGCTGGACATGGTGCAGATGGGGAAATTCGGCGACCGCTATCCGACCCAGCTCTCGGGCGGCCAGCAGCAGCGCGTGGCGCTGGCGCGTACGCTGGTCTTCGATCCGCAACTGGTGTTGATGGACGAACCGCTGGGCGCGCTCGACAAGCAGCTGCGCGAACACATGCAGCTGGAACTGAAGGCCCTGCACAAGCGCCTGGGGGTGACCTTCGTCTATGTCACCCACGACCAGAGCGAAGCCCTGACCATGTCGGACCGCGTGGCCGTTTTCGACCAGGGCGTGATCCAGCAACTGGCCCCGGTGACCGAACTCTACGAATATCCCGACAACCAGTTCGTGGCCAACTTCATCGGCGACAACAACCGTTTCAAGGGCAGCGTGGAATCGGTACAGGGCGAGCACTGTACCGTACGCCTGGCCGATGGCACCGTGCTGACCGGTCTCAATGTCCACCGCGCGCACGCCGGCCAGGCCATCACCGCCTGCGTGCGTCCCGAACGCATCCGCCTGGCTGCCGGTGGCAGCAGCGAACCCAACAGCCTGCGCGCCACCATCGGCGGCCTGATCTATTTCGGCGATCACGTGCGCGTACGTTGCACCGTCACGGGGCAGGAAGATTGCTTCGTCAAGCTCTCCCTGTCCGACCCGGCGCTGGCCGGCCTGACCGAGGGCAGCAGCGTGGTGCTGCATATCGCGCAGGATCGCCTGCGCTGCTTCCTCTGAGCGCCTTGATTCCTTCCCGTTTACTTAGTTTTTTGTTTCGCCGTACCTTGATGTTGCAGTTCCATTTGTTAGTTTTCCAGGCAACGCAGATTGCCCATGAAGTCCGATCCAGCGCAACAACGTCACACAGTCAACAAGCACGATAACCAACGAGGAACAACAATGAAACGCCTGACACCCGCCCTGCTGTCCCCGCTCGCCCTGGGCCTGCTGCTTTCCGGCGCGGCCTCTGCCGCTGAACTGACCCTGGTCAACTTCGGCGGCGCCAATGGCAACGCGCAGAAGGTCGCCTACGTCGAACCCTTCCAGAAGAGCACCGGCACCAAGGTCGTGACTGCCGAATTCAACGGTGAACTGGCCAAGGTCAAGGCCATGGTCGAAACGAAGAAGGTCAGCTGGGACGTGGTGGAAATCGATGGCGGGGACCTGAACCGCGCCTGTGACGACGGCCTGATCGAAAAGCTGGACCTGGCCAAGACCATCAAGAAGGACGACTACATCCCCGAAGCCACCGTCAGCGAATGCGGCATGGGCGCCTTCGTCTGGTCCACCGTGCTGGCCTACAACGCCGACAAGCTCAAGACCGCTCCGACCGGCTGGGCCGATTTCTGGGACACCAAGAAATACCCCGGCAAGCGCGGCATGAAGAAGAGCGCCCAGTACAACCTGGAGTTCGCCCTGATGGCCGACGGCGTGCCGACCAAGGACGTCTACAAGGTGCTGGCCACCAAGGAAGGCGTGGACCGCGCCTTCAAGAAGCTGGATCAGTTGAAACCCAACATCCAGTGGTGGGATGCGGGCGCCCTGCCGGCACAGTTCCTGGCCTCGGGTGACGTGGTCATGGCCAACGCCTACAACGGCCGCATCGATGCCGCCCAGCGCGAAGGCAAGAATCTCAAGGTGGTCTGGACCGGCAGCGTCTACACCCTGGATTACTGGGTGATCCCCAAGGGTTCGCCGAACAAGGCCCTGGCCGAGAAGTTCATCAGCTTCGCCAGCCAGCCCGAGAACCAGAAGGTCTATGCCAATAACATCGCCTACGGCCCCGTCAACAAGGGCGCCCTGAAGCTGCTGGACGCCAAGACCCTGGGCAACCTGCCGACCTCGCCGGCCAATGCCAAGGACGCCGTGCAACTGAGCCTGCAGTTCTGGACCGACCACGGCGAAGAGCTGGAGCAACGCTTCGCCGCCTGGATCGCTAAGTAAGAGGCCCCATGCAGCTGCGCGCTCCCACTCCCGTTCGTCCTGAGTAGCGGCGTAGCCGCGTATCGAAGGCGCCCACCTCTGTGCGCCTTCGATACGGCCCTCGCGGGGCCTACTCAGTCCGAACGGGAGCGGGTATTGCAGCAGCAGTTGCATGCGTCCCGCAACGGCGCGCTGATTTCCAGGAACCGTTGTGTTGAAACTGCTGCCACCGGACTACCGAGACATGACCACCATCGCCACCCGCACCACCGCCGCCATGCCCCTGGCTGAACCCGACCCGCAGCAACTCAAGCGCGAACTGCACGCCGCCCAGACCCGCAAGCGACTGGGTGCGCTGGCACTGATCGCCCCCCTGGCGATCTTCCTGCTGCTGACCTTCGTGGCCCCCATCGTGGCGCTGCTGCAGCGCGCGGTGGAAAATCCCGAAGTCGCCGCTACCCTGCCGCAGACGGTGGCCGTACTGTCGCGCTGGGACCGCAAGGCCGCCCTGCCCGACCAGGCTTACGCCGCCCTGGCCGAAGACCTGGCCCGCGCCAAGGAAGAGACCACCGCCGGCAACCTGGCGCGCCGTCTCAATATCGAAATCGCAGGCTCGCGCTCGCTGGTGATGGGCACCACCCGCGCCATGCCGCTGCGCGACGCCGACGGCAAGCCGCTGGCACCGGCCGCCGCGCGCGAGGCCATCATCGCCCTCAATCCGCTCTGGGGCCAGCCGGACATCTGGCGCGTGATCGCCCAGAACGGCTCGGTCTATTCCCCCTATTACCTGCTGGCCTCGCTGGACCTGCGCCAGAACGTCTTTGGCGACATCGAAGCCGCCGCGCCCGAATCAGCGATCTACCGCACCATCTTCGGCCGCACCCTGTGGATGAGCGCGGTGGTCACCCTGATCACGCTGCTGCTGGCCTATCCGCTGGCCTACTGGCTGTCCACCATGTCGGAGCGCCGTGCCAACCTGCTGATGATCCTGGTGTTGATCCCCTTCTGGACCTCGATCCTGGTGCGTGTGGCGGCCTGGATCGTGCTGCTGCAGTCGGAAGGCCTGATCAACAAGGCGCTGATGCTGGCCGGCCTGACGCAGTCGCCGCTGGAACTGGTGTTCAACCGGGTCGGTGTGTATATCTCGATGACCCACATCCTCTTGCCCTTCATGATCCTGCCGCTCTACAGCGTCATGAAGTCGGTGCCGCCGACCTACCTGAAGGCGGCCGTGTCGCTGGGTAGCCACCCGTTCGCCGCATTCTGGCGCGTCTATGTGCCGCAGACCTATCCGGGCGTAGGTGCCGGCGTGCTGCTGGTGTTCATCATGGCCGGTGGCTACTACATCACCCCGGCCCTGCTGGGCGGCCCCAACGAACAGATGGTGAGCTACTTCATCGCCTACTTCATCAATACCACCATCAACTGGGGCATGGCCTGCGCGCTGGGCGCCCTGCTGCTGGCCGCGACCCTGGTGCTGTACAGCGTCTACCGCCGCTTCGCCAAGGTCGACGTCGGCATCGGATGAGCTTGCACCGACCGACTGCCGCGCTGCCATCGATGAATCCTGGAAACCCGCCATGAACAAACCGCCTCTCTTCCCGCCCTATACCTCGCTCGTCGAACGGGTCTGGTACTTTGCCTCGCGCAGCTTCAACCTGCTGGTGTTGCTGTTCCTGGTGCTGCCCATTCTGGTGATGATCCCGCTGTCGTTTTCCGACAGCAGCTTCCTGATGTATCCCATCAAGGGGTTCTCGCTACGCTGGTATGAGAACCTGTTCACCTCGGACGACTGGATCCGCGCCGCCAGGAACAGCTTCATCGTCGCCCCGGCCGCCACCGTCATCGCTACCGTGCTGGGCACGCTGGCTGCGGTCGGGCTGAACAAGGCCGATTTCCGGGGCAAGGGCATCCTGATGGCGGTGCTGATCTCGCCCATGATCGTGCCGGTGGTGGTGGTGGGCGTGGGGGTGTACCTCTTCTTTGCCCGCATCGGCCTGGCCGACAGCTATCTCGGCCTGATCCTGGCGCACGCCGCACTGGGCGCGCCCTTTGTGGTGACCACGGTACTGGCGACCCTGCAGGGCTTCAACCACAATCTGGTGCGCGCCAGCCTGAGCCTGGGCGCCAGTCCCTTGCGCACCTTCTTCCGCATCACCCTGCCGGTGATCGCGCCGGGCCTGATCTCGGGCGCCCTGTTTGCCTTTGCAACTTCCTTCGATGAAGTGGTTCTTACCCTGTTCGTAGCCGGCCCCGAACAGGCCACGCTGCCGCGCCAGATGTTTGCCGGCATCAAGGACAACATCAGCCCGACCATCGCCGCGCTGGCGACGATCCTGATCCTGTTTTCGACCTGCCTGCTGCTGGCCCTGGAATGGCTGCGCGGGCGCAACAAGGCCGCAGCCCGCTTCTGACGCTACTGCCCCCATGGAAATCCAACGGAGACCCGACATGCTGCAACAACTCAAAGACCCTTCCCTGCTGCGCCAGCAAGCCTATGTCAACGGCGCCTGGTGCGACGCCGACAGCGGCGCCACCCATGAGGTCCACAACCCCGCCAACGGCACACTGCTGGGCCATGTGCCGATGATGGGCGCGACCGAGACACACCGCGCCATCGAGGCCGCCAACGCTGCCTGGCCGGCCTGGAAGAAGAAGACCGCCAAGGAACGCAGCGTCATCCTGCGCCGCTGGTATGAACTGATGATGGCCAACGCCGACGACCTGGCCCTGATCATGACCGCCGAGCAAGGCAAGCCGCTGGCCGAGGCACGGGGCGAAATCGGCTATGCCGCCTCCTTCATCGAATGGTTCGCCGAAGAAGGCAAGCGCACCTACGGCGACACCATCCCCTCGCCCTCCCCGAACAGCCGCATCGTCGTGGTCAAGGAAGCCATCGGCGTATGCGCGGCGATCACGCCGTGGAACTTCCCGGCGGCAATGATTACCCGCAAGGCCGGCCCGGCACTGGCCGCCGGCTGCCCGATGGTCTTGAAGCCGGCCGAAGCCACCCCCTTCTCGGCACTGGCGCTGGCGGTACTGGCCGAGCGCGCCGGTGTGCCGGCGGGCGTGTTCAGCGTCGTCACCGGCGCGGCCAAGGAAATCGGCGGTGAAATGACCTCCAACCCCATCGTGCGCAAGATCAGCTTCACCGGCTCCACCGGCGTGGGCAAGCTGCTGATGCAGCAGAGCGCATCGAGCATCAAGAAGCTCTCGCTGGAACTGGGCGGCAATGCGCCCTTCATCGTCTTCGACGATGCCGACCTGGATGCCGCCGTCGAAGGCGCCATCGCCTCCAAGTACCGCAATGCCGGCCAGACCTGCGTATGCGCCAACCGCATCTACGTGCAAGACGGCGTGTACGACGCCTTCGCCGCCAAGCTGGTGGAAGCGGTGAAGAAACTCAAGGTCGGTGACGGCATGGAGAACGGCGTGAACCAGGGTCCGCTGATCAACGAACAGGCCGTCAAGAAGGTCGAACAACACGTCGCCGACGCCGTCGCCAAGGGTGCCCGCGTGCTGCTGGGCGGCAAGCGCCACGCGCTGGGCCATGGCTTCTTCGAGCCCACCGTGCTGGCCGACGTCACCCCGGCCATGCAGGTCGCCCGCGAAGAGACCTTCGGCCCCATGGCCCCGCTGTTCCGCTTCCAGACCGACGACGAAGCCGTGGCCCTGGCCAACGACACCGAATTCGGCCTGGCCAGCTATTTCTATTCACGCGACATCGGCCGCATCTGGCGCGTGGCCGAAGGCCTGGAATCGGGCATGGTGGGCATCAATACCGGGCTCATCTCCAATGAAGTCGCCCCCTTCGGCGGCGTCAAGCAATCCGGCCTGGGCCGAGAAGGGTCGCACTATGGGATCGATGATTATCTGGTGGTGAAGTATCTGTGCATGGGAGGCATCTGACGCCAGCCATCGCCGCTGGAAGTTAACGCTCCTGACCAGACCTCGCATTGGCTCTTGAAAACGCCGCACCGCTGTGCAAACGGCCGTGCGGCGTTGTCCATGATGGCGCAGGCGCACAAGCACGGCGCAGGCCGTTGCACGCATTTATCGCATAAGAAAACCGAATGTGAAAGATTCAAAAAGCTAATTTTTTTTATGAGCGCGGCAATCGTATAACTCCAGTTCCCCTTACCTCAACACCCACCACGGGAGACTGGACCATGCACACCGCCCCACCCCGGCACCAGCCGGTTCGCGCTTCACTGGCCGCCTTCGTCGGCACCATGATCGAATGGTATGACTTCTACATCTATGCCATGGCCTCGGCCCTGGTGTTCGGCAAGCTGTTCTTCCCGACCACCAATGGCTTCTACGGCACGCTGGCTTCCTTTGGCACCTTCGCCGTCGGCTTCCTGGCGCGACCGCTGGGCGGGGCGATATTCGGCTACATCGGCGACCGCGTCGGTCGCAAGAAATCGCTGGTGATCACGCTGCTGATGATGGGCTCGGTGACAATCCTGATCGGGCTGCTGCCGACCTATGCCAGCATCGGCATCTGGGCGCCGGTGGCACTGGTGGTCCTGCGCCTGATCCAGGGCATCGCAGTCGGCGGCGAATGGGGCGGGGCCGTGCTGATGGCGGCCGAACATTCGCCGGATCGCAGCCGGCGCACCTTCCTGGCCTCGTTCGCGCAACTGGGCAGCCCGGCCGGGCTGATCCTGGCCACGCTCATGTTCAAGCTGGTCAGCAGCCAGGACAATGCGGTCTTCCTCGACTGGGGCTGGCGCGTTCCCTTCCTGGTGAGCGCCCTGCTGCTGGCGGTGGGATTTGCGATCCGGCTGTCGGTCCAGGAGTCGCCCGACTTCCTGGCCGAACAGCAGCGCCGCGCCAAGGCACCGGCCACCCGCGCCGAGCGCGCACCGCTGACCGAGGTACTGCGGGGCGCACCCGGCCTGCTGGCGCTGGCCATCGGTGCCAATGTGCTGGGCATCGCCGGCTTCTACTTCACCAATACCTTCATGCTGGTGTACACCACGCAATACCTGCACCTGCAGCGGGCGCTGGTGTTGAATGGCTTGCTGGTGGTGTCGGTGATGCAGTTCTTCATCACGCCGCTGGCGGCGCACCTGGCACGCGGTGTCGGCAATCATCGTTTCCTGGTGGCGATGTCGGCGCTGTCGGTGGTCTCGCCCTATGCCATGTTCTCGCTGGTGGACCAGGGTTCGCTGGCCAGCGTGACACTGGGCGTGGCAATCGCGGTGCTCTTCATCGGCGCGTACTATGCGGTCATCGCCGGCTTCGTCAGCGAGGCCTTCCCGACCCGCATCCGCTATACCGGCATTTCCATGGCCTATCAGGTTTCGGGCGCCATCTTCGGCGGGCTGACGCCCTTGCTGGGCACCGTCCTCGCGGAAAAATTCCAGGGCCAGTGGTGGCCGCTGGCCCTGCTGTTCTCCGCTATCTCGCTGCTGTCGCTGCTGTGCGTGCAACGCCTGGGGCGAGCGCACCATGCCGCCCCGGAACGCGGTCTGCAGGCGCAGGAGGGCTGATGAAGACCTTCTACCATCCCGACCAGAAACTGCATCACCCCCAGAGCTATTACTCGCGCGGCAAGATGCGCGTGCCGCAGGAGGTACCGCAACGGCTGGACGAACTGGCCGCGCTGGCCACCCGCCTGGGCTTTGCGGTGCAGGCACCCCCGGATGCCGGGGCGGCCGCCATCGGTGCGGTGCATGCGCTGGATTATCTGCAGTTCCTGCAGGAGGCTCATGCGCAATGGATGGCCTTGCCCGACGACTGGGGCGATGAAGTGGTCTCCAACATCTTCGTGCGCGAGCCCAATCCCCTGCGCGGCGTGCTGGCCAAGGCGGCGCGTTACCTGGCCGATGGCAGCTGCCCGGTGGGGCCGCAGACCTGGCATGCGGCCTATTGGTCGGCGCAATGCGCCATCGCCGGCGCGCAGGCGCTGCTGGCCGGGGAGCGGCGTGCCTATGCGCTGTGCCGCCCGCCGGGCCACCATGCGCGGCGCGATGCGGCCGGTGGCTTCTGCTATCTCAACAATGCCGCCATCGCCGCGCAGATGCTGAGCGAGCGTCATCGGCGAGTGCTGGTGCTCGATACCGACATGCACCACGGCCAGGGCATCCAGGAAATCTTCTATGCCCGGCGGGACGTGATGTATGTCTCCATCCACGGTGATCCGGTGAATTTCTATCCGGTGGTGGCCGGCTTCGAGGAAGAGCGCGGCCAGGGCGAAGGCCTGGGTTACAACCTCAACCTGCCCATGCCGCATGGCTCGCCGGAGGCGGTCTTCTTCGACCGCCTGCAGCAGGCCTGCCGCGCCATCACCCTGTATCAGCCGGAGGTGCTGGTGCTGAGCCTGGGCTTCGACATCTTCGAGAAGGACCCCCAGGCCGTGGTCGGTGTGAGCGCGGCCGGCTTCGAACGGCTGGGGCGTGCAGTGGGGGGGCTGGGACTGCCCACGCTGGTGGTGCAGGAAGGCGGTTACCATATTGCCGGATTGCAGGACAATGCCGCGCGATTCTTCGCCGGACTGGAGCATCCCTGATTCGTCATTACCGCGCCCCCAGCCCCCAACGCCAGAGCCACCCATGCGCCACGCCCCCGCCAGCCCTCGCCCGCTCCTGCCGCCGCTGTCCTCGGAACGCATGGACTGGAACCTCTTGCGCACCTTCATGTTCGTGGTCCAGGAGCGGGGCGTGGGGCGCGCCGCCGAGACCCTGTGCCTGAGCCAGCCTGCGGTCAGCCAGGCCCTGCGGCGGCTGGAAGAGACCCTGGGCGGCGTGCTGCTGCATCGCCGCCATGGTGAATTCCGCCTGACGCCGCTGGGCGAGGAAATCTATGCGGTGGCGCGGGAGATGTATGGCATGGTGGCGCGCATCGATGGCGCCGCCGGCCATGCCGGCGAGGACGTGGCGGGCAGTCTGCGGCTGTTGCTGATGAGCCGGGTGCAGAGCGCGGCGTATGACGATTTCCTGGCGCGTTTCCATCGCCGTTATCCGCGCGTAGAGTTTCGCATCGACGTCATGCAGAGTGCCGCCATTCTCGACACCCTGGCCAAGGGCAGCAGCGGCCTGGGCCTGTGCCTGTGCCGCAAGCCGGTGGAAAAACTGGAGCGACGCCTCTTCCTGCGGCATCGCTATGTGCTGGTGTGCGGACGTCATCATCCCCTGTTCTCCCAGCGCAGCGTCAGCATGGCCGAACTGCTGGTGCAGAATTTCGTCTGCTTCGCCAGCGACCAGTTGGGCGACACGCTCTCTCCGCTGACCGTCTTCCGCGACCAGCAGGGCTTCACCGGCCACATTGCCGGCGCCTCGTCGCATGTGGAGGAAATCCGCCGCATGGTGGTGGCCGGTGTGGGCCTGAGTTTCCTGCCCGAGCACCTGATCGGCCAGGACGTGGCCGAGGGCCAGTTGAAGGTGCTGCCCCTGGACGGGCCGGTGGCCGAGATCGATGTCTTCCTGACCTGGCATGGGCAGCGCAAGCTGTCGGCGCCGGAACAGGCTTTCCTGGCCTCGTTTGAGAGGTTCCTGCAGCGGGTGCCGCTGGAGGCAAGGACGGCAAGCTAGTGAAACAGCGGATTGCCCCGCAAGCGCGCCACCGCCAGGTCGATGAAAGCCCGCACCTTGGCCGGTGAGTGTCGCCCTTCCGGGTAGAGCACGTGGATCGGCAGGGGGGGCTCTTCGAATTCGCGCAGCACGCGCTGCAAGCGGCCTTCCTTCAGATCGGCCGCGACCTGATAGGCCAGCACCCGGGTCAGTGCCCAGCCCTTGCGGGCGGTGCTGATGGCGGCTTCGTTGGTGTTGGTCTGCAGGACGGCGTCGATCAGCACGCGCTGGCCGTCGGCGAAGCGCCATTCCGGCGAGGCCCAGGCGCTGGTGGAGGTGACGATGCGATGCTGCTTGAGATCGGTGGGCGAGGCAGGCGTACCATGCTGGCGCAGATAGTCCGGCGCGGCACAGATCACCTGGCTGACCGACCCCACCTGGATGGCCGTAAAGCCCGAATCGGGCAGATGGCCGATGCGTATGGCCACGTCCATGCCTTCATCGACGATGTTGACGGGGCGGTCGATGAAGAAGGTACGCGCCCGCATGTCGGGATAGAGGTCCAGGTATTCGGTGACGATGGGCAGCACATGCATCTGCCCGAACATGAAGGACGCGGTCACCGCCAGCGTGCCGGCAGGCCTGGCGTGGTGGCCGGCGGCGGCGGCCTCGGCTTCGGCGATCTCGCCCAGGATGCGGCGGCAGTCTTCCAGGTAGCGCGCGCCGGCTTCGGTGGTCTTCACCGAGCGGGTGGTGCGGATCAGCAGGCGCCCGCCGACCAGTTCTTCCAGCGCCGCCACGGTACGGGTCACCACCGGGGCGCTCAATTGCATCTGTCGCGCGGCCTTGGCGAAACTGGCCGTTTCCGCGACTTGTACGAAGATGCGCATCGCCAGCCAACGGTCCATGTGCTTCCCTTCCCTGGGTATCGAAGAAGCTCGCATTATGCCTGCTTCCGCCGGGCCAGAGGCAACCCGCATGGCGCGCACGATCCCGCCTACAGCGCCAGCTCGATGCGGCCACTTCCCGACTCGGCCGGCTGCGCGGGAACGGCGCAGCACAGCAGCACTTCACCCTCGCCGACCTTGGCCTGGGGCGGCGTCGGGTAGGTGACGGCGCCGGCCAGCAGGCGGGTGCGGCAGGTGCCGCAGTGGCCTTCGCGGCAACTGAATTCGGGCTCCAGGCCGCGGGCCTCGGCCAGTTCCAGCAGGCTGCCGGTGCCGGGCGTCCAGCGCGCTTCCTTGAGGCTGTCCATGAAGAACACCGGCACCGCTTCGGTGGCAACCGGTACCGGGGCGGGTGCGGCTTGTGCTGCCTGTGAGGCTTGTGCCATCTCGGTGGCAGCGCCGGCGCGGGTGAGCGATGCCGGGCCGAAGGCTTCGGCATGGATGCGTTCATCGCCGATGCCATAGCCGCGCAGGCCGTCGTAGAGCGATTGCATGAACGGTGACGGCCCGCACAGGTAGAACTCGTAATCACCGAAGGGCAGCAAGCGTGCCAGCAAGGTCATGTCGATGCGACCGGCGGCGTCGAAGTCGCGGCCTTCGATGGCATCGGTGGTGTCGCCCAGCACGCGCACCACCTTGATGGCCCCCTTGCCGGCTGCCACCAGTTGCGCCAGTTCGGCGTCGAATGCGCGGTCATTTTTGCTGCGTGCAGCGTAGAACAGTGTGGCCGGGCGCATGCGCTGCGTGCGCAAACCTTCATACACCATGTGACGCAGCATCGCGATCATGGGCGTGATGCCCACGCCACCGGCCAACAGGACCACCGGTCGGGAGGATGTTTCATCCAGCATGAAATCGCCGGCCGGCGCCCGCACTTCAATATGGTCACCTTCCTGCAATTGCGCATGAAGATGCTGGGATACCTGGCCATCACGCTTGACGCTGATGCGGTAATGCGCATCCGACGGTGCCGAGGACAAGGTATAGGTGCGGATCAGCGGCTTGTCGCTGCCGGCGGTCTGCACGCGGATCGGCAAGTGCTGGCCGGGCAGCGCCGGCAGCAGACCGGCACCGTCATCGGGCTGCAGGTGGAAGGAGCGGATGGAATCACTCTCCTGCACCACGCGGGCGACCTTGAGCCTGCGCCAGCGGCTGCCCTGCTCCTGGGCCAGCAGGCGCTGGCCGGTCTGCTGCCAGTCGCCCGTCATGAGCGAATTCGGCGACCAGGCATCTTGCTGGAAACGCCAGCGCAGGGCCAGCGCGCCGGGGCGACGCACGATCTTGCGCGGGCGGAAGGTCCACAGCCGTTCGGCGCCCTGGAAGGCGGCGATCTCGGGCGACTCTAGGATCAGCTCGGCCTCACCGGTCATCTGCAGGACGTCGCCCTTGTCGAAATCGACGAACATCAGGCCGGCCCGGCCATTGAGGACGATGTTGCCAAGTGTGGAAAAGAACAGGTTACCGTCGAAGTCCGGCACGGTCAGCGAGCCGTCCTGGTTCACCCGGACGAAACCAGCCTTGCCGCCGCGATGCGAGACATCGACCTGGCGGGCCTCTTCCAGATCGACATAGGAGGCCACGAAGAAGGTATCGGCCTGGCCGATCAGCGCGCGGGCTGCAGCGTCGAGGCTGGTCATCGGCTCGACCTGGTCGACGTGGGCCGCTTGCGGTTCGCGCTCGAAGGAAAAATCACGCAGCTGGATGTAGCGCGGGCAGTTGCCGAAACTCTGGTCCACCTCCACCCGCCAGCCATCGGCCAGCGGCGTGAGCACGCCATTCATGCGGTTGCGGCGACGGGTATGCAGTTCCATCCCCAGCAAACCCACTGGCGCACCGGCGACCATGCCGGCCGCTGCCGGGTCCTGGGCCGAGGGGCGGGCCCGGATGTCCAGCACCGTGGGCGACGGCGACGCCATGAAGCCGGGCCGGCCTTCCAGAAAGGTGGCCCAGGCATCGCCCTCGGCGTCCACGCTCCCCAGCACGATGAAGGGCAACTGGGCGTAGAAGGCGCGATGCTGGTCGGGCATGAAGTCGCGCACCACGCGACGCCCCACCGCTTCCATCTTGTCGGCCACGCCCAGCTTTTGCTGGAGCAGCTTTTCGCCGGCATGCCAGGTCGGTGCGTTGGAAGGAGTCTTCATGTCTGGCCTCGCTGAATCTGATGGATGGTGGGTGGTCGGCTGATCGGCAAATCCGAGGCTCAGGCCTTGGCGGTCAGGCCGGCCGGGGTCTGGATGAACGGCACGAAACCGGGCAAGGCTTCGATGCGCGCCAGGAAAGCAGTCACCGCCGGGTAGCCGCTCAGGTCGACATTGCCTTCCGGGGCGCGGGCCAGGTAGCTGTAGACGGCCACGTCGGCGATGGTGGGATGGTTGGCCGCCAGCCAGGTGCGCTGGCCCAGGTGCTGTTCCATGCGGTTGAGCAGGACGTGGGCGCGCTTGATCACTTCCTCGGCATTGAAGGCGGCCCCGAATACCGTCACCAGTCGCGCCGCCGCCGGGCCGTAGGCCAGTTCACCGGCCGCCACCGACAACCAGCGCTGCACAGCCGCTGCGCCCTGCGCGTCTTCCGGCAGCCAGTCGCTGCGACCGGCTTTCTTGGCCAGGTAGACCAGGATGGCATTGGAGTCGGCGATGACCACACCTTCATCTTCCACCACCGGGACCTGACCGAAAGGGTTGAGGGCAAGGAAGGCCGGCTGGCGGTTGGCGCCGGCCATCAGGTCGACTTCGATCAGTTCGGCATCCAGGCCGAGCAGGGAGGCGAACAGGACGGCGCGATGGGCGTGGCCGGACATGGGGTGGTGATGGATCTTCATGGGGTGGCTCCTGGTGGGTTAAGTCGGTCAGGACTTGTTCCTGAACCGTGAAGCCAGTGTGGGGCCAAGCGCGGATGAAGAGAATCCGTGCCGCGGGCACTTCTTTATTGCATGGGGAGGAATAATGCCGGGAGGGGTGCCGCTTCCGGTGCCAGAGGCCACCGCAAGCGGGAAGACTGCCAACGAGGACGATCAGGCAGCTGGATCGTCCTCAATACCAGCTCAGAAATGGGCGTTGCCGGCCACCGCCGCGCCGCCGCCGCGGGGGCCGTAGCGCAGGGTCAGCAGCGTACCCAGGGTGATGGTGACCACCGCGAAGATCGGCCCACCCAGGGCGCCGACGTGATCCACCAGCACACCGCCACCGATGGCGCCGCTGGCGATGGCGACCTGGAAGGCTGCTACCAGCAGGCCACCGGCACCTTCGGCGTGGTCCGGGGCGGCCCGCACGATCCAGGTCTGGAAGCCGACCGGGAAGGCGCCAAAGGCAAAGCCCCACAGCGTGATGGCGATGGCTGCCACCACCGGCGAGCTACCGGCCACCCATAGGGAGGCGGCCAGCAGCGCGATCAGAGTGCCGCCGGCCACGATGGCATAGCGCTCACTGCGCTCGGCGATGAAACCGCCGGCGAAGTTACCGAAGAAGCCCCCCACCCCATAGCCCAGTAACACGGCTGAGATGGTGGCCACCGACATGTGGGTGATCTGCTCCATCAGCGGGCGGATATAGGTGAAGCCGGCAAAATGGCCCGACACCACCAGCAGTACCGCCAGCAAAGCCACCCGCACATCGGTGCGGCCCAGCAGTTCGGCCAGGACCTTGAGGCTGGGGTGATCCTTGGGCGGCAGCCGGGGAATGGCGATCCACTGGATCGCGATGGCGGCCAGGCTGACCACGCCAGCAGCCACGAAGGCGCTGCGCCAGCCCCACAGATTGCCCATGTAGGCGCCAATGGGGGCGGCGCAGACGGTCGCCACCGAGACCCCGGTCAGGATCAGCGACATGGCACGTGCGAAGAGGCGCTCTGGCACCAGGCGCATGGCCAGGGCCGCCGCCATCGACCAGAAGCCGCCCAGCGCCACCCCCAGCAGGACCCGCGCCACCAGCAACACCGGCAGGCTGGGCGCGGTCACGGCCAGGATGTTGGAGATCAGCAGCAGGAGCGAGAGCAGCAGCACCACGCGCTTGCGGTCGATATTGCGGGTCAGCAGCGGGATGCTGGGTGCGGCCACGGCGCCGACGATGGCAGTGGCGGTGACGGCCTGGCCGGCGGCACCGTCGGAGACGTGCAGGTCGGTGGCGATGGCCGTCAGCAGGCTGGCCGGCAGGAATTCGGCGGTGACCAGGCTGAAGACGCCGAGCGCCAGGCTGGCAATGCCGGCCCAGTTGGCGGGGGCCTCCTGCTCTGCTTCGTGGGCAGGAGGGGAAGCTGGGCGTGCCGGCGCCGACGTCTGGGTCAGCGGGGCCTCGAGGGTGCCGGGGTTGGACATGGAAATACCTTTCTTATCACAGGGAAGCGAAGTTTATGGTTAAATACCTGGACTTTCCATGCCGATATTTCGCAATAAGATGACTATTCGTCCAAATCTGTCCGATATCCCCGATGCCGGCTTTCGCCAGTCCGAGGCGGGCGATGCGCTGACCGAAATCCTGCTGGGCCTGCGGCTGGATGGCGTGGAATATGCGCGCTATGTGCTGCATGAACCGTGGGCCGTGGCCCTCCCGGCGCGGCGCGAGGCGACTTTCCATTTCGTCGCCCAGGGCAGTTGCTGGATGCAGGTCGGCCAGGATGACTGGCTGCAGCTCAATGCCGGCGACGCGGTGCTGCTGCCACGGGGTTCTCTGCATGCCCTGGCCAGTTCGCCGGGACTGCCGACGGTGGAGATCGGCAAGCTGGCGCGCAAGGCACTGGCGGAGAACCTGTTTCTGGTGGACGACCGCGCGCCAGGCCTGGCCGAGGTGGACCGGGCCAGTACCGAAGCCGTCACGGCGGCGCCCTCGCATGTGCTGTTTTCCGGCACGCTGCGCTTCAATCTCGATCCCCTGCACCCACTGTTGATGATGATGCCGGAGGCCATGCGCGCCTGCGACCTGGCCCAGCGCGATCCGGCGGTGCTGGCGCTGCTCGATGCGATGGAACGCGAAGTGGTGCTCAACCGCATCGGCGCCTGCGGCATCCTGGCACGCCTGGCCGATGTGCTGGCGGCCAGTATCATCCGTGGCTGGGTGGAATGCGCCTGCACCGATGCCAGCGGCTGGATCGCGGCGGTGCGCTGCCCGCAGATCGGGCGCGTGCTGGCGGCGGTGCACCAGCATCCGGAACGGGACTGGTCGGTGCCGGAACTGGCGGCGCTGATGGGGGCCTCTCGATCGAGCTTCATCGAGAAGTTTTCCAGCGCGGTGGGCGAGACGCCGGCCAAGTACGTGGCCCGGGTGAAGATGTTCCAGGCGCGCCACTGGATCGCCCGCGACGGGCTGCGCGTGGCGGTGGTGGCCGAGCGCCTCGGCTACGATTCGGAAGCCTCCTTCAGCCGCGCCTTCAAGCGCATCATCGGTCACCCGCCCAGCCAGGCCAGGCTGGGCTGAGCTGCGGCGCCGGCCGACGCCGACCGGGTGTTCAGCGCGCCGGCAGGTTCTGGATAAACTGCTCCAGCTGGCGCGCGTAGAACTTCGCCATGCCGGTGGTGCCATGGCCACGCGTCTCGGCACTGGCCGGAATCAGCAGCAGCTGCGCGCTCGGCACTTCCTTCAGTGCCGCCTGCATGAGGCCTGTCTCGGGCGGGTTGCGCTCGTCGTCGGCGGAGTTGATGGCCAGCACCGGTACCTTGATCTTGGACAGGCCTGGCGCGGCATTGTAGTCGGCCGAGGAACCCCACTGATAGATGAAGTCGTTGGCATCGGCCGTCACCGGCGCGGCCAGGCGTTCGTCGACAAGCTTGTCGGCTTGTGCATGGGTGCCGGCCATGGCCTGGTAGGCCAGCGTGCCGCCATTGGTGGCGAAGACGAACATGTTGTTGGCCAGGCGCAGCGAGGGTGGCTGGGTGGTGTAGTTGCCATTGTTCCAGGCCGGGTCCTGCTTGATGGACTCCACCAGCATGCGCCGCATCATCCAGTTGCGGCTGGCCATCTCGGTGGGCTGCGAGGCCATCGGCACCAGGCCATCGGCAAAACCGGGGTAGTTGCCGCCCCACATCCAGGTCTGCATGCCGCCCATGGAATTGCCGATGATCAGGCGCAGGTGTTGCACGCCCATGCCTTCGGTCAGCATGCGGTATTGCGCCAACACCATGTCGGCATAGTTGTACTGCGGGAAGGCGGCGCGCAGGCCGTCGGAAGGCTTGGTGGATTTGCCCACGCCGATGCCATCGGGAATGATGATGAAGTACTTGCTGGCATCCAGCGGCTGGCCGGGGCCGAACAACTGGCCGCCGAAATCCTTGGAGAGCATGGCCCCGGCGCTCTGGTAGGTCCCGTGCAGCACCAGCACCGCCGGCTTGCTGCGGTCGCCCAGGGTGAGGTAGTGCAGGCGCAGATTTTCCAGCGTCTGGCCGGTGTGGAACTGGAAGCTCGGGGCAACCCAGCTGCCTTCGACCGGCTTGGGTGGTTCGGCGGCATGCGCTGCGGCGGCGCACAAAACGAGGCTGGCGGAAGCCAGCAGCAGGCCGGCGGCCTGGCGGAAACGGGCGGTCAATTGCATGAGGTCTCTCTGGTCAGTTTGTTTTCAGTGTCTGTTTTGGAAACGTCCCTGCCCGTCAGCACAATTGCGACAGAAGTTACGTAAAGGCGAGTATGTAACAACTGTAAGAGAAGATGTGAAAGCTCGAATTTTTTTCAGCCCAAGCTGGTCTATTGCAGTACCCGGCCGCGCTCCGATGTGAAATCCCCAGTTTTCCCGGCGCACGGGACGGACCCTCAACACCAGGAACCAACCTCACGATCAGGAAAAAAATCATGAAAACTCTTCACAAGATCGCTGCCATTTCCGTGACTGCCATTGTGCTGACCGCCATGACCGGCTGCAGCAACATGAGTACCCGCGACAAGAACACCGCCATCGGTGCCACCGTGGGCGCCGTGGGCGGCGCCATCCTGACCGGTGGCAGCGGCATCGGCACTGCCGGTGGCGCAGCCGTCGGCGGCGTGATCGGCCACCAGATCGGGCGCTGATCACACAGCACAGGGGCAGCGTTGCTGACGCTGCCGCCTGAAAGCACAAAAAGCACAAAGGGGCGACCGGTTGGTCGCCCCTTTTGCATGCGCCAGACAGATCTGGAAAATATCCCTCTCAACCAGTCCGTCTCAACCGGGCAGGTCGATCGGCAGCCGCCTCACACCGAACGCATCAGCCCGCCATCGACCCTGAGGTTCTGGCCGGTGATGTAGCCCGCGCCGGGCGAGGCCAGGAAGGCGATGGTGGCCGCCACTTCGTCGCTGGTGCCGTAGCGCTGCATGGGCACGCCGGCGCGGCGCTCTTCGCGTTGCGGCAGGCTGTCGATCCAGCCTGGCAGGACGTTGTTGATGCGGATGTTGTCAGCGGCGTACTTGTCGGCGAACAGCTTGGTGAAGGCCGCCAGGCCGGCACGGAACACCGCCGAGGTCGGGAACATGTCGGACGGCTCGAAGGCCCAGGCCGAGGAAATGTTGATGATGGCGCCGCCGCCGGCCTGTTGCATCAGCGGCGTGACCAGGCGCGTGGGGCGGATCACGTTGAGCAGGTAGGTATCCATGCCGCGATGCCAGTCCTCGTCGGTGATGTCGAGAATGGGCGCGCGCGGGCCGTGGCCGGCGCTGTTGACCAGCACATCGACGCGGCCCCAGCGCTGCACGGCCAGGTCCACCAGGCGCTGCAGGTCGTCCACCGACTGGTTGGAACCGGTCACGCCGATGCCGCCCAACTCGGCGGCCAGCGCCTCGCCCTTGCCGGACGACGAAAGAATGCCAACCTGAAAACCGTCGGCCGCCAGGCGACGCGCCGCGGCGGCGCCCATGCCGCTGCCGGCGGCGGTGATCAGGGCTACTTTGCTGCTCATGGAAACTCCTTGTGGATAAGTCATCTTGCTGCCCGAGAAGGCGGAACCCCGGATTGTAGGCCTTGCCGGCCATGCTTGCAGCGTCCCTAGGTGGAGCAATTTGTCACGCGCCTGTTGCATTTGTCCGGCATCATCGCGCACCATTGCGCAGCCGCCCTGCCCTCCCACATCGTCCAGACCCGATCGCCATGCAAATTCTCGCCAACATCAATCTCGCTTCCCTGCTCGATACCCTGATCAGCCTGACGGCAGCCTTCATCCTGGGCGGTCTGATCGGGCTGGAACGCCAGTACCGGCAACGCACTGCCGGTCTGCGCACCAATGTCCTGGTGGCGCTGGGCGCGGCGGTCTTCGTGGACATGGCCAATCGCATGGGTGGCCATGAGGGCGCGGTGCATGTGGTGGCCTATGTGGTGTCGGGGGTCGGCTTCCTGGGCGCGGGCGTGATCATGCGCGAGGAAGGCAATGTGCGCGGCATCAATACCGCCGCGACCTTGTGGGGCTCGGCGGCGGTGGGGGCGGCGGCGGGCGCCGACCTGCTGCTGGAGGCGATCCTGGCGACCATCTTCGTGCTGGCGGCCAATACCCTGCTGCGCCCGGTGGTCAATACCATCAACCGCAAGCCGCTGGATGTGCCGTCGGTGGAAGTGACCAACACCCTGCACCTGATCGTGGAGAGCGAACACCAGAAGCGTGTGCTGGCGGCCGTGACCGACATGCTGGAGCAGAGCCGCTACCCGACGCACGACCTGGAGGTGCGGCCCTTTGCCGAGGACGAGGTGGAAATCGAGGCGACGCTGGCGGCCACCTCGGTCAATGGCGACGAACTGGACGCGCTGATCGAGCGCCTGTTGGCCCTGCCGGCGGTGAAGCAGGCATTCTGGAGCCCCAGCACCACCGACTGACCTGCGCTACCGGGCTGGAGGGCGGAACTGTTTCAATTGAAATCCAGGGGTGGTTTCCTGCAATCGACCTGTAACGGCTCGACGGCATGATGACTACATGGCCAGACGCAAACCGCTGACGGCATCAACCCAAGGAGAACAACATGCCCATCCTGCCCATGCTCGCCGAAGGCGCCCTGTACCTCGCTGGTCTGTTTTCTGCCACCTCGCCACTCTGGCAATGAACTGAAGGAGAATCACATGCCCATCCTGCCCATGATCGCTGAAGGCGCCCTGTACATCGCTGGTCTGATCTCTGCGGCCTCGCCGTTCTGGCAATGACATCCAACAGGGCGGCCGCTCAATGCCCGGTCGCCCTGAACCGCCCCCGCAACCACTTGACCGGCCCGCCGATGACGGGCAGTTTCTGCCACAGCTCCTCAGCCGCATCCCAGTAATCGCGATGTTCGCTGACCCGCCCCGCCTCATCGAAGCGGAAATGCGTCACCCCCATCACCGTATAGAAATGCCCCTTGAGCCGGAACTCGAAACGCCAGGTGGCGAAGCCCTGCTCGCCCTGCCCCATGCGCTCCAGGATCACGAAACGCGGGTCCTCGGTGGTGGCGAACATGTGCGCGAAGATGGCGCGGATCGAGCGTATGCCCTTGACGTCGTTGAAGGGGTCCTTGAACAGGGCCTGTGGCGCATAGAACTCGTCGATACGCTCCAGGCTGGCGCGATCCAGCGCGGCATACCATTCCAATAATCGGTCCAGGTTCTGCATCGTCGATTCAGTTCAGCAGGAAGCGCTGGAACAGCATGAAGCGCAGGCGGAACGGCAAGAGCCGCAGTATCTTCAGCCAGGCCGTGAAGCGCAGCGGGAAATGGATCTCGAAGCGGCCCTCTGCAATGCCGCGCCAGATGGCGCTGGCGGCTTGCTGCGGGGTCTGGATGGCCGGCATGGGGAAGTCGTTCTTGTCGGTCAGGTCGGTCTTTACGAAACCGGGATTGACCAGGTAGACGTTCAAGCCCCTGGGCCGCAGGTCGCTGTAGAGGATTTCCGCCAGGTTGATCAGGGCCGCCTTGCCCGGGCCATAGACGCTCGCGCCGGGCAGGCCGACATAACCGGCCACGCTGGCCACCAGGGCAATACCGCCGCTGCCGCGGGCCAGCATGTCCGGCAGTGCCGCGCCCAGCGCCGAATAGACGCTGGCGAGATTGGTGCGGATGGTGTGCTCGGCTTCGTCTTCCTGTACTTCCCAGCTGCGTTCGGGCCGGTATTTGGCGGCACAGAAGACCAGCAGGTCGATGCCGCCGAAGGCTTCCACGATGCGCGCATGCTGGTCGCGCCAGGCATCGTGGCAGAGCACGTCGAGCGGGGCGATGAAGGCATTCTTGTGGGCCGCAGCCACTTCCTGCAGCACCTCGGCGCGGCGCGCCGAAAGCGCCACGCGCGCACCCGCCGCCAGGGCCTGGCGCGCCAGCTCGGCGCCGATGCCGCTGGAGGCGCCGACCAGCCAGATGCGCAGGCCGCGCAGGTCACTGACGGGCTGGTTCATGGGGCCGAACAGGACCGCCGGGCGCGAGATCGGAGCGCGTTCGGCCGCGGCCTGCTTGGACAACGGACTGGTGTGGAGGCTCATACCCCCTCCTTGCGGAAGAACAGCGTGACCTGGCCGACTTCAACCCCGAACTTGCGCATGCTGGTGCGGTTGATGAGGGTGCGCTCGTCCATCTGGTACATCCAGTCATCCATCTGGACTTCGTATTGCTTGTCGTCTACCGGCAGCAGCAGCGTGTAGTTCCAGTGCAGGGCGTTGCCAGCGGTGTGGCCGATGGCCTCGCCGATGACGTCACCGGCGCTTCCGCGCCAGCTGTTGTCGGGCTGACGCACCAGGGTCCAGACGCGGGTCTGGGTCTGGCCGTCGTCATAGCGGAAGCGCTCGTCCAGGGTCAGGGTATTGCCCTCCACGGTGCCGGTCACCACCACGTGAAAACGTCGCGCCACCTCCCCACCGCGCTTCTGGAACATGCCCCAGGCTTCGGTGCGGCCCTTGAAGAACACCGCCGGATCGAACACCGGCGTCTTGCCGGCATAGTCGGACAACTGCTGCGAGGCGCATCCGCCCAGCGCCAGTGCCAGCACGGCGAGCATGATCAACGTCAGCCAGCTCGCCCTCCGCGTCCGACCGTCCTTGCGCATTGCGATGGCATCCATGACTCACTCCTTCTGCAAGAGGAACTGCACCACATCGGTCTGGCCTTCGTCGAAGCCGACTTCACAGAACACGTAATACAGCTGCCACAGGCGGCGGAAACGTTCATCGAAGCCCTGGACGGCGATGCTCTCGCGCCGGGCCTGGAAGGTGTCGTTCCAGCGGCGCAGGGTTTCGGCATAGTCGGGTCCGAAATGGAAGCGGTCGCGAGTGGCCAGGCCGGCGCGCTGGGCGCCACGCGAGAAGCGTTCGTGGCTGGGCAGCATGCCGCCGGGGAAGATGAATTCGCGGATGAAGTCGGCGCTGTCGCGGTAGCGTTCGAAGACGGCTTCATCGATGGTGATCGACTGGATCAGGGCGCGGCCGCCGGCCTTCAGACGCGCGGAGACGGTGTCGAAGTAGGTCTGCCAGAAACGCTCGCCGACGGCTTCGAACATCTCGATGGAGACGATGGCATCGTATTGGCCATCGAGGTCGCGGTAGTCGCACAGTTCCAGGTGGGCCAGATGATCCAGCTGCTGATGGCGCAAGCGTTCCTGGCCGAAGGCCAGTTGCGAGGGCGAGATGGTCACGCCATGTACGCGGATGCCCAGGCGCGCCGCATGTTCGGCAAAGCCCCCCCAGCCGCAGCCGATTTCCAGAACGCGGTCGCCGCTGCGCAGGCCAAGCTGGTCGATGATGCGCTGGTACTTGGCGGCCTGTGCCGAGGCCAGGCTCTGGCCGGGCTGGCTGAAGATGGCACTGGAGTAGGTCATGCTGGGGTCCAGCCACAGCTGGTAGAAATCATTGCCCAGGTCGTAATGCGCATGGATGTTGCGGCGGCTGCCGGTGCGGGTGTTGGAGCGTAGCAGGTGGCGCAGGCGATACCACCAGGAGGCCAGGCGCCCGCCCTCGACTGCGCCGGAGAGCGCCTTGCGGTTGCGCATGGCAAGGCGCAGCAGCGCGGCCAGATCAGTGGTATCCACCCAGCCGTTGCCGTAGGCTTCGCCGAAGCCGATGTCACCGGCGCGCAGGATGGCGCCGCAGGCGCGCCAGTCGAGGATGCGCAGTTGCGCGCTGGGCGGCTGGCGCAGGTCGCCGAAGGTCAGCGTGGTGCCGTGCGGCGTGATCAGTTCCAGATGACCGTGGTCCAGGCGTTCCAGCATCGCCAGGAACAGACGGGCCGAGAGTGGGCCGGTGCGCCGGCCGGTGGTCTGCAATGCAGGGCTGCGGTTCACGATAGGGTTTCCTTTCCGGATGAGGTGGCCGTGGCGGTGCGCGCGGGCTTGCTGAACCAGGGCACGCGCTTGCGCCATAGCAGCAAGGCTTGCCAGTGAATACGTGCCACCACACCCAGCGTCAGCAGGGGCTGCGCGCATAGCGCGGCAAAGGCGGAGGCGGTCGTGAGGGGATGCAGATGGCCACCGATGGAGGTTCGCATCAGCGGTTGCAGGCCATGCGCCGCCTCGGCCGGGTGGCCATGGTCGTAATAGTCGATGCCGACGAAGGCGGTGTCGCCGCGGGACGGCGCGCGGCCGGTCTGATCGCGGAAACGGAAGCGATAGAAACCGCGCACTTCGCAGAACGGCGAGACATGCATGAGCTTGTCGCAGACCAGCCGCGTATGCTCGTCGATGATGCCCTGCCCGGGCGCGCTCAGCAGATAGTGCTGGGTCTCGCCAAAGGTGTTGTTGACCTCGGCCAGTACGGCCCGCAGGGCGCCTTCGCGGTCGTGGCAGAGGAAGAAGCTGACCGGGTTGAAGACGAAGCCGAACATGCGCGGGAAGGTCTGCAGCCAGATTGCGCCATCGTGCGGCAGACCGGCCTGTTGCAGATGGGCACGCACCCAGCCTGCCAGATCGCTGCCATCGCGCGGGCCGTAGTCACGCGTACGTACGCACATCGGCCGGCGCCGGTCTACGCCGAACCAGACATTGCCGGCCTCGGCGGTACGCGCCAGGTCGAGCCGCACGCAGAAGACCGGATAGATGAATTTATGCAGTACCGGGCGCAGACGCTGGTGCATCACCTGTCCGCTCAAGAGCAGCGCCGGGACGTCGGTTCGGGAAATGAAGGAACGGTTCATAGGGTGGCCCAATCCGGCGTCACGCCGAAGTCCGCAATCACGCGCAGGGCCGACTTGAGCCCGTCTTCGTGGAAACCATAACCAGTCCAGGCACCGGCGAACCAGGCGCGATGCCGGCCCTGGATGTGCGGCAGGCGACGCTGGGCATCGATGGCCGGCTGGTCGAACACCGGGTGCTCGTAATCAAAGCGGCCCATCACCGTGGCCGGATGCGGCGCCTGCGGCGGGTTCAGGGTGAGGATCACATCGGTCTGGCAGGGCAGATCCTGCAGGCGGTTCAGCCAGTAGCTCACGCAGACGGCGCGACTACCGTCGCTGTGGCGCGAGCCCAGGTAATTCCAGGCCGACCACACCTTGTTCAACTGCGGCATGAGCGTGACATCGCTGTGCAGCCAGGCAGTATTGGCCTGGTAACGCACGGCCGACAGCACCTGATGCTCCTCGATGGTGGCATCCTGCAACAGGGCCAGGGTCTGCGGGGCGTGGGTGGCGAAGACCACGGCGTCGAACTGTTCCTCGCGCGGATCGGCGCCACCGCTGCGTACCAGCACGCCGCGCTCATTGCGGGTGACGCTGGTCAGGCGGCTGCCCAGGCGGATGTCGTCGAGGGTGGCGGCGATGCGGCGTACGTATTCGCGCGAGCCGCCGCGCACGGTGCGCCAGCGCGGACGGTTGTTGACCTGCAACAGCCCATGGTTGATGCAGAAGCGCAGGAACGTGGCAGCCGGGAAATCCAGGATGTCCGCCGGCGAGCTGGACCAGATGGCCGCCGCCATCGGAATCAGATAGGCATCGCTGAACATGGCGCCGTAGCGGCCGTCCTTGAGCAGCTGGCGCAGGCTTACCGGATGGCCTTCGCAGGCGGCCAGGTTGGCATGAGCGGCGCGGTTGAAGCGCAGGATGTCGCGCAGCATGCCCAGGAAGGAGGGCTGCAGCAGGCGCTTGCGCTGGGCGAAGACGGTATCGAGATTGGTTCCGGCCCATTCGAAGCGGCCCTCATCCATGGAGACGCCGAAAGACATGTCGGTATCGTAGGTCTCCACCTTCAGTTCTTCGAACAGGGCGATCAGGTTGGGATAGGTCCAGTCGTTGAAGACCAGGAAGCCGGTATCGACCGGGAACGGCACGCCCTGTGGCGCGATGTCCACGGTATTGGCATGCCCACCCAGCGTAGACGCGGCTTCGAACAGCACCACCCGGTGCCGGCGCGCCAGCAGATAGGCGCTGGCCAGGCCGGAAATGCCGGCGCCGATGACGGCGATACGCTGTCCTGATGCCTGCTCGATGGCTGCTGTACCTGGATTCATGAAATCTTGCCCACCTGTGTCTTTGTTTTTGGGGTGCCAGCCTCTGCCGGGCGGCCCCTGCCGCCGGGACTCTTTTTGTCTTCTGGCCCGCTTTGGCGTCCCAGTATTTCTACCCCGCCGCGATTTAGGTGCTAAGATTACTACCAAAGAAAAATAAAATCTACTAATTAGTAACTTAAACTACCAATGAGTATTTTCGGCAAACTGAGCTTCAAGGACCAAGCCTTCAAATTACGGGAGAACGCCATCCTGGATGCGGCCACGTCGGTACTGGGCAGCAAGGGCTATGACCTGATGACGATGGACGACGTCGCCGGTGCGGTGGGTATCTCCAAACCCAGCCTGTACAAGCATTTCAAGTCCAAGGAAGAATTG
>NZ_DASQOH010000025.1:0-14568 GCF_035644555.1 Herbaspirillum sp. | reverse complement strand
CGCGCTGGTGGTATTGAAAAAAGACAGCACAGGCGTGACTGAAGAAGACATCCGCCGCCACGTCATGGCCGCTGCCGAAGCCGGCACCATCTCCCGCTACGGCGTACCTGACCGCGTCCAGTTCGTCACCGAACTGGCCCGTACCAGCGTAGGCAAGCTGAACAAGCGCGTCATGCGCGAGCAGTACCCGGCAAGAGAAAATAAGTGAAGCAAGCCGGCAAGCAATTCCCAAGGACGGCAAGAGCGCGAAGCCGAAGGCGAGCCCACCGCGAGGCCGAAGGCGAGCCGGACACGCTTTCCCCCTTGGGAGCCAGCCGCCGGAGTGAAGCGGCAAGTGGATCAGAAAAATAGTGGGAGCGAAGCGACTCTATTTTTCCCACTTGCTGCTTCACTCCGGCGGGAACACTCCGCAGGAGGGCTGGCTCTTGGCGGCCGTTTTCTTTGCTTACTTTCTTTGGCGGGCCAAAGAAAGTGAGCGGCTGCCGGGCCGCCCCCGGCGCTCCCCTCCGCCCGGAGAGAGATAGAAATGAAGCCAGGGCGCAGGACAGCGATCCGTGCAGACTACCCGATACCCGAACATCCAACAGAACAAGGCATTAAAGAAAGTTTAATCCTCCTAGCAACAACATCGACGCAGCGTTAATAGGGCAAGAAAGGGACTCCCCCCTGTCACCTGCGGCGACCCGCAAGCAAGCCAATCCAACAGAAACAAGGAACCCAAGAAGGAGTCCAGCAACATGCAACACAAGCCAAACAGCAAGACCCTGCTGATCAGGAACGCCCGCGTGCTCGTCACCATGAACGACACCCGCGAAGAAATCCCGCAAGGCGCCATCTATATCCGCGACAACGTGATCGAACAGGTCGGCAAGAGCGCCGACCTGCCGCAGCAGGCCGATGAAATCATCGACGCCACCCACCATGTCGTCATCCCCGGCCTGGTCAACACCCACCACCACATGTACCAGAGCCTCACGCGCGCCATCCCCGCTGCGCAGAATGGCGAACTGTTCAACTGGCTCACCAACCTCTACCCGATCTGGGCCGGACTCACCCCCGAGATGATCCAGGTATCCACGCTCACCGCCATGGCCGAGCTGATCCTCTCCGGCTGCACCACCAGCAGCGACCACCTCTACATCTACCCCAACCAGACCCGCCTGGACGACAGCCTGGAAGCCGCGACCCAGATAGGCATGCGCTTCCACGGCGCCCGCGGCGCCATGAGCGTAGGCCAATCCAAGGGCGGCCTGCCTCCGGACAGCGTGGTGGAAGACGAAGAGGCCATTCTCCAGGACAGTCGCCGCCTCATCGAGACCTATCACGACCCGGCGCGTCACGCCATGCAGCGCATCGTGGTCGCCCCCTGCTCGCCCTTCTCGGTCTCGCGCGACCTGATGCGCGAAGCCGCCAACCTGGCCCGCCACTACGGCGTCTCCCTGCACACCCACCTGGCCGAGAACGTCAACGACATCGCCTACAGCCGCGAAAAATTCAACATGACCCCGGCCGAATACGCCGAGGACTGCGGCTGGGTCGGCCACGACGTCTGGCACGCCCACTGCGTGCAACTGGATGATCACGGTATCGATCTCTTCGCCCGCACCGGCACCGGCGTGGCGCATTGCCCCTGTTCCAACATGCGCCTGGCCTCTGGCATCGCCCCCATCCGCAAGATGCTGGACGCAGGCGTGCCGGTCGGACTGGGGGTGGATGGCAGTGCCTCCAACGACAGCGCCCACATGCTGGGTGAAGTACGTCAGGCCATGCTGCTGCAGCGGGTAGGATTCGGCCCGGACGCCATGACGGCACGCCAGGCGCTGGAGATCGCCACCCTGGGGGGGGCGAAGGTATTGAATCGGGATGACATCGGCGCGCTCAAACCCGGCATGTCAGCCGATCTGGTGCTGTTCGACACGCGCCAGCTGGCCTTTGCCGGGGCGCTGCATGACCCGGTGGCCGCGCTGGTGTTCTGCACCCCGGCCAATGTGGACTACAGCATCATCAACGGCCGCGTGATCGTGCGCGAGGGGCAGTTCACCAGCATCGATCTGGGGGTGGTGCTGGAACGTCATAACACTCTGGCGCAGGAACTCGCACAGGCCGCAGGCTAGATCTGATCACGTTCAATCTACGAATGCAGATTGAACGTGAACAATCCCTACCCCCACACCTCCGCCACCCGCAACAGATTGGTACTCCCCGGCTGCCCGAAGGGCATGCCGGCGGTGATGGCGATCTGGTCTCCCTTGCGCGCAAATCCCTCCCGCACCGCTGCCTGGCAGGCAGCACCGACCAGCTGGCTTTCGTCGTGCATCTGTTCGCTGATGGTGGAATGTACGCCCCATACCAGCGCCAGCCGTCGGGCTGTCGTCCGTTGCGGGGTGATGCAGAGGATGGGCGCGGACGGGCGTTCGCGGGCGGCGCGCAGGCTGGTATGGCCGGAGCTGGTGTAGGTCACCGTGGCGCTGACGCCGAGGATGCCGGTGACGTCGCGCAGGGCGGCGCAGATGGCGTCCGGGCGGTTGCGCTGCGGATCCGCGTACTGGGCCTGCATCAGCGTGCGGTAGAGCGGGTCTCGCTCCACTTCCGTGATCACCCGATCCATCATCGTCACCGCCTGCACCGGGTAGTCGCCATGGGCTGACTCGGCCGAGAGCATCACCGCATCCGAGCCGTCGTAAATGGCACTGGCCACATCCGAGACTTCGGCGCGCGTGGGGACCGGGGCGCTGATCATGGATTCCAGCATCTGGGTGGCGATCACGACCGGCTTGCCCTGCTGGCGGCAGGCACGCAGGATGCGCTTTTGCGTTCCCGGCACGCATTCCGGGGGCAGCTCCACGCCGAGGTCGCCGCGCGCCACCATGATGGCGTCCGAGACGTCGACAATTTCTTCCAGCCGGTCCAGTGCGGCAGGTTTTTCCAGCTTGGAGAGAATGGCCGCGCGGCCTGCAACCAGGGTGCGGGCCTCCTTCACATCTTCAGGACGTTGTACGAAGGATAGTGCGATCCAGTCCGCGCCCATGTCCAATGCGAAATCAAGGTCGCGCCGGTCCTTGGCGGTCAGCGCGGGAATCGGCAACACTGCATCCGGCACATTGACGCCCTTGCGGTCGGACAGCACGCCGCTGTTGACCACGCGGGTGAGAATGCGGGCGCCATCGCTGGATTCGACCTGCAGCCGCACCTTGCCATCGTCGATCAACAAGCTTTGCCCGGCGCCGATGACCTGGAACAATTCCGGATGCGGCAGGCATACCCGGTGAGCATCACCAGGGGTCGCATCGTGGTCCAGCACGAAGGCCTGCCCGACCTCGACACTCACACGGCCCTGGGCGAACTGGCCGATGCGCAGCTTGGGGCCCTGCAGGTCGGCCAGCACGGCGATGGGACGGCCCACTTCCTGCTCCACCTGGCGCACGATCTGGTAGCGGGCGTGATGGTCGGCGTGGCTGCCGTGACTGAAATTGAAACGGAATACGTCGGCACCTGCTTCAAAGAGGGCGCGGATCATTTCCGGCGTGGCACTGGCGGGGCCGAGGGTGGCGACGATTTTGGCCTGGCGTTGGCGGCGCATGAACATCCTCTTTCAATTATCTGGGTCATAAAAACCGTTCGGACTGAGTAGATCCGAAGGATCGTATCGAAGGCGCTCTCACGTCTGCGCGCCTTCGATACGCCGCTTGCGCGGCTACTCAGTCCGAACGGGATGAGGTATGCCAGGACCATCATCATCCCTGGCCGCACCTCATGCTGGCAGCGTCAACTGCTCACGCCTGGGCGATCTCATGGTTGGACATGATCTCCACGGCGCGACACAGCGCCGAGTGATCCAGTCCGCTCAGGCCATGGGCGGCGCAGGCATTCATCAGCTCCTGAGCGGTGGCGGTGTTGGGCAGGCTGATGCCCAGCGCCTTGGCACCTTGCAGGGCCAGGTTCAGGTCCTTCTGGTGTAATTCGATGCGGAAGCCCGGATTGAAGCTGCGCTTGACCATGCGTTCCCCATGCACCTCCAGGATGCGCGAGGCGGCGAAACCGCCCATCAGTGCCTGCCGCACCCGGGCCGGATCGGCACCGGCCCTGGAAGCGAACAGCAGCGCCTCGGCCACGGCCTGGATGTTCAGGGCCACGATGATCTGGTTGGCGACCTTGGTAGTCTGGCCGTCACCGTTGCCGCCGACCAGGGTGATGTTCTTGCCCATCAGTTCGAACAGGGGCTTGACGTCGTTGAAGGCCGATTCCGATCCGCCGACCATGATGGTCAGCGAGGCGGCCTTGGCGCCGACTTCGCCACCCGAGACCGGTGCATCCAGGTACTGGCAACCCAGGGCGTTGATCTTCTGCGCGAACTCCTTGGTGGCGATGGGCGAGATGGAACTCATGTCGACCACGATCTTGCCGGGCGAGAGCCCTTCGGCCACGCCCTTTTCGCCGAACAGCACAGCCTGGACGTGCGGCGTATCCGGCACCATGACGATGACGATGTCGGCGCGCTTGGCCACTTCCGCGCCCGAGGTGCAGACGGTGGCGCCGCCTTCCAGCAATCCCGCCGGCGGGTTTTTCTGGTCATGCAGGTAGAGCTTGTGGCCGCCTTGTTGCAGCTTGTCCGCCATGGGTGCGCCCATGATACCCAGGCCGATGAATCCGACTTTTGCCATGCTGTGTCTCCTCAAGAAAAGATGAAATCCTGCTTGCGCGCACTTGCGCATTCACGCGCTCATGCACTCACGCGTGCTGCAAGCCGTGTTGCGCCATCCAGCCCAGGCCGGCGACGGTGCCGGCCTGCGGTTTGTATTCGCAGCCGATCCAGCCGCGATAGCCGATCTCCTGCAGCCAGCCGAACAGGTAGCGGTAATTGATTTCGCCACTACCAGGCTCGCCACGTCCGGGGTTGTCGGCCAGTTGCACGTGGCCGATCAGGGAAAGGTTGGCCTTGAGGGTGTTGGCCAGTTCGCCCTCCATGCGCTGCATGTGATAGATGTCGTACTGGACGAAGAGATTGTCCGAACCGGTGGCCAGGATCAGCTCTACCGCCTGGCGCGTGGTGTTGAGGAAGAAGCCGGGGATGTCGAAATGGTTGATCGGTTCGATCAGCAGGCGGATGCCCTGCTCCTTGAGCTTCCCGGCGGCATACTTGAGATTGCCCACCAGCACCTCACGCGCGGCCTCGCGCGAGACACCCGGTGGCAGGATGCCGACCAGGCAGTTCAGCTGCGGCACTTCCAGCGCCTTGGCATAACGGATCGCCTCATCGACACCGGCGCGGAACTCGGCCACCCGATCCGGGTGGCAGGCAATGCCCCGTTCGCCCGCATCCCAGTTACCGGCCGGCAGGTTGTGCAATACCAGTTGCAAGCGATGGGTGCGCAGCTGGTCGGCGATCTGCTGCGGCGTGAAGGCATACGGGAACAGGAATTCCACGCCCTTGAAACCGGCATCGGCCGCAGCCTTGAAGCGTTCCAGGAAAGGCTGTTCAGTAAACAGCATGGTGAGATTGGCGGCAAGTCGGGTCATGGTGTCTCCTCTTAGTCCAGCAGGCTGATGGCGGTGGGCGCATCCTCGGCGCGCTCGGCCAGGGCTTCGAATTCATTGATGGCATCGATTTCGGTGCCCATGGCGATGTTGGTGACGCGCTCCAGGATGATCTCCACCACCACCGGCACGCGATACTCGGCCATCCAGCGCTGCGCCTGGCCCAGTGCATCCTGGATGCCATTGGGGTCGGTCACGCGGATGGCCTTGCAGCCGAGACCCTCGACGACGGCCACATGGTCCACGCCATAGCCCTGCAGTTCGGGGGCGTTGATGTTCTCGAAGGCCAGCTGCACGCAGTAGTCCATCTCGAAGCCGCGCTGGGCCTGGCGGATCAGGCCGAGGTAGGAGTTGTTGACCAGCACGTGCAGGTAGGGCAGCTTGAATTGCGCGCCCACGGCGAGTTCTTCGATCATGAACTGGAAGTCGTAGTCGCCCGAGATGGCCACCACCTTCTTCTGCGGATCAGCCGCCACCACGCCCAGTGCGGCGGGGATGGTCCAGCCCAGCGGACCGGCCTGGCCGCAGTTGATCCAGTGGCGATCACGATAGACGTGCAGGAATTGCGCCGCGGCGATCTGCGACAGGCCGATGGTGGCGACATAGCAAGTATCGCGGTCGAAGGCGCGGTTCATTTCCTCATAGACACGCTGCGGCTTGACCGGTACCTCGTTGAAATGGGTGCGCCGCTGCAGGGTCTTCTTGCGCTGCTGGCACTCGGCCAGCCAGGCCGAGCGGTCCGGCAGGCGGCCCGCCGCCTTGAGCTCGCGTGCCACCTCGACGAACAGCTTCAGTGCCGCGCCGGCATCGCTGACGATGCCATAGTCGGGACCAAAGACGCGGCCGATCTGGGTCGGTTCGATATCGACGTGGACGAACTTGCGGCCCTTGGTGAAGACATCGATGGAGCCGGTATGGCGATTGGCCCAGCGGTTGCCGATGCCCAGCACGAAGTCCGAGGCCAGCAGCGTGGCATTGCCATAGCGGTGGCTGGTCTGCAGGCCGACCATGCCGGCCATCTGCGGGTGATCGTCGGGGATGGCGCCCCAGGCCATGAGCGTGGGGATGACCGGCACGCCGGTCAGTTCGGCAAACTCCACCGCCAGCCCGGCCGCATCGGCATTGACCACGCCGCCGCCGATGGTCAGCAGCGGACGTTCGGCGGCGTTGAGCATCTCCAGGGCCTTCTCGATCTGGGCGCGGGTGGCGGCGGGACGATAGACCGGCAGCGGCGCATAGGTATCCGGGTCGAAATCGATCTCGGCCATCTGCACATCGAAGGGCAGGTCGATCAGCACCGGCCCCGGGCGGCCCGAGCGCATCAGGTGGAAAGCCTGCTGGAACACACGCGGCACCTGGGCCGGCTCGCGCACGGTCACGGCCCACTTGGTGACGGGCTTGGCGATGGATTCGATGTCCACGGCCTGGAAGTCTTCCTTGTAGAGCCGTGCGCGCGGCGCCTGGCCGGTGACGCACAGGATGGGAATGGAATCGGCCTGGGCCGAATAGAGGCCGGTGATCATGTCGGTGCCGGCCGGCCCCGAGGTACCGATGCACAGGCCGATGTTGCCGGCCCTGGCGCGGGTATAGCCCTCGGCCATATGGGAGGCCCCCTCCACATGGCGCGCCAGGATGTGTCCGATGCCGCCGTGCTTTTTGAGGGCCGAATAGAAGGGGTTGATGGCCGCGCCCGGCACGCCGAAGGCCTGCAGGCAGCCCTCCTTGACCAGTACATGCACTGCCGCGTCGACTGCTCTCATCTTTGCCATGCTCGTTCTCCAGATGTCCGTTGGGATGGTGTTGATCTCTGGAGGCCATGCTAGTCATTACAAATCCGGATGATAAGTATCATCAGAATCAACTGATTACTTACCAAAAGTATGGAAACATAGAAAAAGTATTGAATTACACTGCAGCCGGGAGGAATTGATGGACAAACTCAAGCAGATCGAAGCCTTCGTTTCGGTGGTGGACAAGGGCAGCCTGGCCGCCGCCGCGCTGGAAGAACAGGTCACGCCGGTGATGATGGGGCGGCGCATCGATGCCCTGGAAAAGCGCCTGGGGACCAAGCTCATGCACCGGACTACGCGCCACCTGACGCTGACCGAGCAGGGCAGCGTCTTCCTGGACCACTGTCGCAAGCTGCTGGAACAGATGGACACGGCCGAAAAGAGCGTGGCCGAAGGGCGTCACAAGGCCACCGGCCACCTGGTGGTCTCTACCCCCGCCGCCTATGGCCGCCTGCATGTGGCGCCGCATGCCCCGACCTTCCTGGCGGCCCACCCGGAGGTGCAGATCTCCTTCAACCTGACCGATCGCGTGGTGGATCTGGTGCGCGAGGGCTATGACCTGGGCATCCGCATCGGCGGCGCCATCGAGCCCAGTTTCGTGGCAGTGCGCCTGGCCAGCAACCGCCGCGTGGTCTGCGCGGCGCCGGATTACCTGCATCGCCACGGCATTCCGCGCACGCTGGACGACCTGGCGCGCCATAACTGCCTGGCCTTCAATCTGCAGGGCGGCCAGCAGCGCGGCTGGTATTTCCAGCAGAATGGCAAGCCGGTCATCATCAAGGTGCAGGGCAAGCTGGATTGCAACGATGGCGAACTGCTGCACCGCTGGGCCAGCGAAGGACTGGGACTGGCCTGGCGCTCCACCTGGGAAATCCAGGCGCAACTGGCGTCAGGCGAGCTGGTGACGGTGCTGGACGACTACGCCCTGCCCCACTACGACATCATGGCGGTCTACCCGCAGCAGCGGCACCTGCCGGCCAAGACGCGCTTTTTCATCGATTACCTCAAGGAAGTCTATGCCCAGCCGGACTACTGGAACCGGGCGCGCAGTCCGGCCCGCACGGTCTGAGGCGAAAGCCGAAAAGCGGGCCTTCCCGGATGCAATCCGACATCAGTGGCAAAATCTCGGTCCTGGCGGCAATTTGCGACGATCGATTGCTTACCCGCATGCCGACAATGCAATGCAACAAAATCCGCCTGCCAGGCGGGTTTTCCGCCAATCCGACCGTTATAACCCCAGCCCAATAATGGCTATGCCCCGGCCCTTACATCGCGCATCATGAAATTCAACGACATTACGAACGCTGCCAAGACAACAGCAACGCCCACTTTCTGCCTGCCACCGCTGCAGGCGGGTTTTCCGGCGCATAAAAATGGACACAACGGAGACGACCCACAATGAACGCCCTGAACAGATTCTTCCGCCTGGAAGAAAACGGCACCACCGTGCGCACCGAGCTGCTGGCCGGACTCACCACCTTCCTGACGATGGCCTACATCATCTTCGTCAATCCCTCCATCCTGGGGGATGCCGGCATGCCCAAGGACTCGGTGTTCGTCGCCACCTGCGTGGCCGCTGCCGTGGGTACGCTCATCATGGGCCTGTACGCCAACTACCCCATCGGTCTGGCACCCGGCATGGGGCTCAATGCCTACTTCGCCTATGCCGTGGTCAAGGGCATGGGCTTCCCGTGGCAGGCTGCGCTGGGCGCGGTGCTGATCTCGGGCTGCCTGTTCCTGCTGGTGAGCGTGCTGCGCGTGCGCGAGTTGATCATCCAGAGCATTCCGCGCTCCTTGCGCACGGCCATCCCGGCCGGCATCGGGCTGTTCCTGGCGATCATTTCGCTCAAGAGCGCCGGCATCGTCGCCGCCAATCCGGCCACCTTCGTGACCCTCGGCGACCTGCACCAGCCGGCGCCGGTGATGGCCGTCATCGGCTTCCTGGTGATCGTGGCGCTGGACCGCCTGAAGGTGCGCGGGGCGCTGCTGATCGGCATCCTGCTGGTGACGGTGCTGTCGTTCGTCTTCGGCGGCAATCACTTCTCGGGCATCTTCGCCGCACCGCCCTCGATTGCGCCGACCTTCCTGCAACTGGATATCAAGGGCGCCATTTCCATGGGCCTCATCAACGTGGTGCTGGTGTTCTTCCTGGTGGAACTGTTCGACGCCACCGGCACCCTGATGGGCGTGGCCACCCGCGCCGGGCTGATGAAGGACGGCAAGATGGCGCGCCTGAACAAGGCCCTGATGGCCGACAGCACGGCCATCGTCGCCGGCTCCCTGCTGGGCACTTCGTCCACCACCGCCTACATCGAGAGCGCCGCCGGCGTACAGGCCGGTGGCCGTACCGGCCTCACCGCCGTGGCCATCGCGGTACTGTTCCTGCTGTGCCTGTTCATCGCCCCGCTGGCTGGCGTGGTGCCGGCCTATGCGACGGCACCGGCGCTGTTCTTCGTGGCCTGCCTGATGCTGCGCGAACTGGTGCACATCGACTGGGACGACACCACCGAATGCGTGCCGGCCGTGATCACGGCGCTGGTGATGCCCTTCACCTATTCGATCGCCAATGGCCTGGCACTGGGCTTCATCAGCTATGCCGGCCTGAAGCTGCTCACCGGTCGCGCCCGGGACGTGTCGGTGGTAATCTGGATCATCGCTGCGATCTTCCTGTTCAAGATCATCTACCTCGGTGGCGAATGAGCGCATGCAGCGTCATGAAGTAGTCTGAACCATCGAAGAGGCGGCCCGCAACGACAGGGGCTGCCTCTTCGGGATCGTGACAAGAGGGAACCCGACAATCGTCCGCAACAATAGGCTGCGGACAATCCGTTTCCTCTTTTGACGACCCCGGCACGTTTCTTGAATGCCATCTGGCCACGGGAGACACCACAGGCCGGCCGCCGCCCCGAGCGGACATGCCGCCTGAAAGCAGATCCAACAATAAGAAGCACGCCCCACGATACGCCCTGGAGCGCGCCATAAAGCAGTCTGTTTTGTAGACAATCCATATTGAGTAAAGCCAAATGCCAGAGACCATCCGCCCCATCCAGTTCTACTTTCGCGGCCAGACCCACGAAGTAGCAGGCCAACCCACGACCCGCACCGTTCTGCAGCATCTGCGCGAAGACCTGCATTGCACCGGCACCAAGGAAGGCTGTGCCGAAGGCGATTGCGGAGCCTGCACCGTGGTGGTGGGCGAGCTGCGCAATGATCAGCTGGAGCTCAGGACGGTCAACTCCTGCATCCAGTTCCTGCCCACCCTGGACGGCCGGGCGCTGTTCACCGTGGAAGACCTGAAGCAGGCCGATGGCTGCCTGCATCCGGTACAGCAGGCCATGGTGGAATGTCATGGCTCGCAGTGCGGCTTCTGCACGCCGGGTTTCGTGATGTCGCTGTGGGGCCTGTACCTGAAGCACGACCAGGACGGCGTCACGCCGACCAAGCGCGAGATCGATGACGCCCTTTCCGGCAACCTGTGCCGCTGCACCGGCTATCGCCCCATCATCGATGCCGCACGCCGCATGGGCGAACTGCCCAAGGTGGAATTCGACCGCGACGCCGTCAAGACCGCGCTACGCGCCATCGACCGTGACGCGCCGCTGGCCGTGACCCATGGTGGCCAGACCTTCCACGCCCCGCGCACGCTGGCGCAGCTGCTGCAGTTGCGCGCCGAGCTGCCCAAGGCGCGCATCCTGGCCGGTTCCACCGATGTGGGCCTGTGGGTGACCAAGCAGATGCGCGAGCTGGGTGACATCCTCTATATCGGTCGCGTGGAGGAACTGCGCGCCATGTCCGTGCAGGATGGCATGCTGGAGATCGGGGCCGGCGTCTCGCTGGAAGATGCCTATGCCGAAGCGGCCCGTCACTATCCGGAAGAACTGTCCGAACTATGGCAGCGCTTTGCCTCCATGCCGGTGCGCAACGCCGGCACCCTGGGCGGCAATGTCGCCAATGGCTCGCCCATCGGCGACTCCATGCCCTGGCTGATCGCGCTGGGTGCGCAGATCGTGCTGGCCGGCGTGGACGGTGAGCGGGTCATGCCACTGGAAGACTTCTATCTGGCCTATCAGAAGTCGGCCCTGCAAGCCAACGAGGTGGTGCAGGCCGTACGTATTCCGCTGCCCGGCAAGGAGGTGCGTTTCCGCGTGTACAAGCTCTCCAAGCGCTTTGACCAGGATATCTCTGCGGTCTGTGCCGCCTTTGCCCTGCGCATGGACGGCGACATCGTGACCGAAGCGCGCATCGCCTTCGGCGGCATGGCCGCCACGCCCAAACGCGCCACGCAAGCGGAGGCTCTGTTGCAAGGCCAGGCCTGGGACGAGGCACAGGTGCGCGCTGCCATGGCTGCGCTGGCCCAGGATTACGCGCCGCTGTCGGACATGCGCGCCAGTGCCGCCTATCGCCTGCGCACCGCGCAGAACCTGCTCTATCGCTATTGGCTGGAAACCCGCAGCGAGGCGCCGCTGGCGCGCCAGGACGTGCGCGCCTTCGCGGCGTGAATGCATCGCGTACAGCCTATCGACAGAATCCGCAGGAGAACAGCATGAACAAGCAAAGCGAACAATTCCTCAATACCCTGGTACAACCGCCGCAGGACTGGGCCACCGTGGGCAAGCCGCATCCGCATGAGTCGGCCCTGCTGCACGTGACCGGCGAAGCCACCTACACCGACGACATCGTGGAACTGCAGGGCACCCTGCATGCGGCCCTGGGCCTGTCGCAGAAGGCCCATGCCAGAGTGCGCGCCATCGACCTGGACAAGGTCAAGGCGGCCACCGGTGTGGTGGCGGTCTTCACCGCAACGGACATTCCGGGCGAGAACGAATGCGGGGCCATCATCCACGACGATCCGGTACTGGCCGATGGGCTGGTGCAATACGTGGGTCAGCCGATGTTCATCGTGGTGGCCGACAGTCACGACCATGCGCGCCGCGCCGCGCGCCTGGCGGTGGTCGATTACGAAGAACTGCCGCCGGTCCTGACGCCACGCGCCGCCCATGCCGCGCAATCCTATGTACTGCCGCCGATGCACCTGTCGCGTGGGGAACCGGCGGTGGCCCTGGCGCTGGCACCGCACAAGCTGCGCGGCCAGTTCGATGTGGGCGGACAGGAGCAGTTCTACCTGGAGGGGCAGATTTCCTATGCCATCCCCAAGGAGGGGCGCGGCATGCACGTGTACTGCTCGACCCAGCACCCCAGCGAGATGCAGCACCATATCGCCACCGTGTTGAAACTGGCCTCGCACGATGTGCTGGTGGAATGCCGGCGCATGGGCGGTGGCTTCGGTGGCAAGGAATCGCAATCGGCGCTGTGGGCCTGCGCCGCTGCCGTGGCGGCGGCGCGCCTGCGTCGTCCGGTCAAGCTGCGCGCCGACCGGGATGACGACATGATGGTCACCGGCAAGCGCCACTGCTTCGCCTACGACTACGAGATCGGCTATGACGACAGCGGACGTATCCTGGCGGCCAAGATCGACATGATCTCGCGCGCCGGTTTTTCGGCCGACCTGTCCGGCCCGGTGGCCACGCGGGCGGTGTGCCACTTCGATAATGCCTACTACCTCTCGGACGTGGAAATCCACGCCATGTGCGGCAAGACCAACACCCAGTCCAATACCGCCTTCCGCGGTTTCGGCGGACCGCAGGGGGCGCTGGCCATCGAGTACATCATCGACGAGATCGCCCGCAACCTGGGGCGTGATCCGCTGGAGATCCGCCGCAACAATTTCTACGGCCCCAGCGATGAAGAAGGGCCGGCGGCGCGCAACGTCACCCACTATGGCCAGAAGGTGGAAGACAACATCATCCACGGCCTGGTGGATCAGCTGGAAAAGAGCAGCCGCTACCAGGAGCGGCGGCGTGCGATTGCCGACTTCAATGCCGGCAATACGGTGCTGAAGAAAGGCCTGGCGCTGACGCCGGTGAAGTTCGGCATTTCCTTCAACGTGCCGCACCTGAACCAGGCCGGTTCGCTGGTGCACGTCTATACCGATGGCTCGGTGCTGGTGAACCACGGCGGCACGGAGATGGGACAAGGGCTCAATACCAAGGTGGCGCAGGTGGTCGCCCATGCGCTGGGCGTGCCGCTGGAGCAGGTGCGCTGCACCGCGACCGACACCAGCAAGATCGCCAATACCTCGGCCACCGCCGCCTCCACCGGCAGCGACCTCAACGGCAAGGCCGCGCAGGATGCGGCTCTGCAAATCCGCGAACGGCTGGCCCAGGTGGCGGCGCGGCATTTCGGCGTGGACGCATCGGCCATCCGCTTTGCCGATGGCCTGGTGATGGCCGGCGAGCAATCGATCGCCTTCGTCGAACTGGTGATGAAGGCTTACCTGCAACGGGTGCAGCTGTGGTCCGATGGATTCTATTCCACACCCAAGGTGCATTGGGATGCCAAGCGCATGCATGGTCACCCCTTCTTCTACTTCGCCTATGCGGCGGCGGTGTCGGAGGTGGTGATCGATACCCTGACCGGGGAGTGGAAACTGCTGCAGGCCGACCTGCTGTATGACGCCGGAGAAAGCCTGAACCCGGCGCTGGACATCGGCCAGGTCGAGGGTGGCTTCATCCAGGGCATGGGCTGGCTGACCACCGAGGAACTGTGGTGGAACAAGGACGGCAAGCTAATGACGCACGCCCCCTCGACCTACAAGATCCCGGCCATCTCGGATTGCCCGGAAGCCTTCCGCACCGAGCTGTATCGCAACAGCAATGTCTCCGACACCATCCACCGCTCCAAGGCAGTGGGCGAGCCGCCGCTGCTGCTGCCGTTCTCGGTGTTCCTGGCCATTCGCGATGCGGTCTCGGCAGTGGGTGGGCATCGCATCAACCCACCATTGCGCGCACCGGCCACCAGCGAGGCCATCCTCGATGCGGTCGATGCGGTCCGCGCGGCGGCAGCGGTGCAATAAGCCAGACCCTCGGAGAGCGATCATGACGACATGGCTAGCCGCCTTGCGCCGCATGCAGCAGAGCACCACACCCGCCGTGCTGGTGACGGTGGCGCAGATCCAGGGGTCGACACCGCGTGAATCCGGGGCGCGCATGCTCTACACCGCCGATGCGCAGTTCGACACCATCGGCGGCGGCCATCTCGAATGGCGCGCCGCGCAGATCGCACGCGCCATGCTGCAGGACGATCCCGCCCGGCTGGATGGGCAGCGGCGGCTGGAGCGCATCGCGCTGGGTCCCAGCCTGGGACAATGCTGCGGTGGCGTGGTGTTTCTCTGTTTCGAACGGAT
>NZ_DASQOH010000024.1:0-76717 GCF_035644555.1 Herbaspirillum sp. | reverse complement strand
GTGCTGGTCCACCAGCGAGAGCAGCGGCTCGATCTCGCGACCGGAATGACCGTCCCTGCTCTCCAGATTCCAGCGGCCCAGCTTGGCGCCGTCGTTGGCCTGGCCTTCGCCCCAGCGGTAACCGATGGAGCCGTTGGGCGCAACGATCTGGCCGGTGGTGGCATCGATGGCCAGGGTCTTCCAGTCGGCGTTGTTGGCTTCTTCCAGCTGCCCGGGCATTTGCGAGGCGCGCAGCAGGTGCTCCGGCAGGTAGCGGCCGTCGCGTTCCACCAGTCGCACCAGCATGGGCAGGTCGGTGTATTGCCGGACGTAGTGGCGGAAGTAGGGCGAGGGGCGCTGCAGGTGGAATTCCTTGAGGATCACATGGCCCATGGCCATGGCCAGCGCGGCATCGGTGCCCTGGCGCGGGGCCAGCCAGATGTCGCCGAACTTGACCATCTCGCCGAAGTCCGAGGACACCGCCACGGTCTTGGTGCCCTTGTAGCGCACCTCGGTGTAGAAGTGGGCGTCGGGGGTGCGGGTCTGCGGCACGTTGGAGCCCCATACCATCAGGTAGGTGGAGTTGTACCAGTCGGCCGATTCCGGCACGTCGGTCTGCTCGCCCCAGATCTGCGGGCTGGCGGGCGGCAGGTCGCAGTACCAGTCGTAGAAGGACAGGGCCACGCCGCCGATGAGGCTCAGGTAACGGGCGCCGGCCGCGTACGACACCATCGACATGGCCGGGATGGGCGAGAAGCCGATCACCCGGTCCGGGCCGTACTGCTTGATGGTATAGGCGTTGGCGGCGGCGATGATTTCGTTGGCGGTATCCCAGTCGGCCCGCACGAAGCCACCCTGGCCGCGCACCGACTTGTAGCTTTTTGCGCGGGCGGGGTCGCTGGTGATGGCGGCCCAGGCCTCGACCGGGCCCAGGGTGCGGCGCGCCTCCTGCCACAGTTGCATGAGACGGCCACGGATCATCGGGTACTTCACCCGCTGGGCGGAGTAGACGTACCAGCTATAGGAGGCGCCACGCGGGCAGCCGCGCGGCTCGTGGTTGGGCAGGTCGGGACGGGTGCGGGGATAGTCGGTCTGCTGGGTTTCCCAGGTGATCAGGCCGTTCTTGACGTAGACCTTCCAGGAGCAGGACCCGGTGCAGTTGACCCCGTGCGTGGAGCGTACCACCTTGTCGTGCTGCCAGCGGCTGCGGTAGGCGTTTTCCCATTGGCGGTCTTCGTCGACCACGGCGCCATGTCCATCGGCGAAGGTGGACTTCACCCGCGACATGAACTTCAATCGGTCCAGAAAATGACTCATCGTGAATCCTCGGTTGCGTGGGTGAGTACCCCACCTGCGTTTTCGATATGGGCAGTCTTGATGATTGGAAAGTGTAGGCAGGCGCCCCGTCCCTGCCTATTCGCCGGCTTGGTCGGGGCAGCCATCCAGGCGGCGGAGGCGGGCTAGTTCGAAAGAACTAGGATCAGCACGGCATGGGCGCGCCCTTGCGGGCGTAGTACCACCAGGTGATGAGCATGCAGCTGGCATAGAAGCCGACGAAGACGACCATCGCCATGTCCGGCGCGCCGGTCATCCTGATGGAGGTGCCGAAGCTCTGCGGGATGAAGAAGCCGCCATAGGCGCCGATGGCTCCGGAGAAACCCAGTACGGCCGCCGATTCCTTGCCCGCATCCAGGCGGGCCTGCTGTTGCGCTGCCTCGCCTTGTCCCGCGGCAGCGCGCTCGCGCTCGGTCTGGAAGATGATGGGAATCATGCAGAAGGTCGAGCCATTGCCCAGTCCGGTAAGGATGAACATGCCGATGAAGGAGGCCAGGAACAGCGTGAACTGGTGCGTATGCAGGGCCGGCAGGATGCCCAGCAGGATGGTCAGCCCCATGGCCAGGAACACCCACAGCGTGACGCGCGCGCCGCCGATGCGGTCCGAGATCATGCCGCCCAGAGGGCGCGCCAGGGCACCGGCCAGCGGGCCGAGGAAGGCGAAGCGGGCGACTTCCACCTCCGGGAACTGGGCCTTGATCAACATCGCAAACGCCGCCGAAAAACCGATGAAGGAGCCGAAGGTGCCGACATACAGCCAGCACATCAGCCAGTTGTGCTTGCGCTTGAAGATCACCGCCTGGTCGGCCAGCGATGCCTGGGCAGAGGCGATATCGTTCATGCCGAACCAGGCTGCCAGGGTGGCGGCGACGATGAAGGGCACCCAGATGAAGCCGGCATTGGCCAGCCAGTAGCTGCTGTCCAGGCCGCTCTTGGGATCATGGAAGAGTACTCCCTGGCCGGCGATGGAGGTGGCGAACACGGCCGAGGAAATCACCAGCGGCGTGACCAGTTGCACCACCGAGACGCCCAGGTTGCCGATGCCGGCATTCATGCCGGTGGCGTAGCCTTTGCGCGCCTTGGGGAAGAAGAAGCTGATGTTGGCCATGCTGGAACTGAAATTGCCGCCGCCCAGCCCGCACAGCAGCGCCAGGCCCAGCAGGGTGGAGTAGCTGGTGCCGGGGTCGCGCAGGGCCAGGCCCATGCCGAAGGCCGGGATCAGCAGGCTGGCGGTGGAAATGGCGGTCCAGCGGCGCCCGCCGAACACCGGCACCAGGAAGGAATAGAAGATGCGCAGCGTGGCGCCCGAGAGGGCCGGCAAGGCCGTCAGGAAGAACAACTGGTCCTTGCTGAAGTGAAAGCCGGCCTTGTCCAGGTTGGCGGCCACCACGCTCCACAGCATCCAGACTGCGAAGGCCAGCATCAGGCAGGGGATGGAGATCCAGAGATTGCGGTTGGCGACCGGCTCGCCTTGCTTGCGCCAGAAGTCCGGGTTTTCCGGCTCCCAGCGATCGAGTACGTGATTCATGAAGCGTCCTTGGAATGAAAGAGATCGGTGGGGGCGGGAGCGGCCTGCACGGCAGGGCGGCGGAACTGGAAGTGCATCCACACCAGCGAAATGCAGACCGTGCCGTAGAGCAGCATGAAGCAGGAGCTGCGCACGCCCGTGACGTCCAGCACCAGGCCGAACAGGATCGGCAGGATGAAGCCGCCCAGCCCGCCGGCCAGGCCGACGATGCCGGAGACCGCGCCGATGTTGCTGCTGTAGTCGTCGGAGATGAACTTGAAGACCGAGGCCTTGCCCACCGCCATGGCCACGCCGACCACCATCAGCAGTACCGTGAAGAGCGCCGGGTTCAGGCCGAGGTGGAAGGTCTTGGTGCCGCCCACGGTCTGGATGGTGAAATCGGTTTGTGGATAAGACAGCAGGAAGAAGGCCACCCAGCAGACCCACATCACCCACCAGGTGACCTGGTAGGCACCGTACTTGTCGGAGAGCCAGCCGCCCACGGCGCGCAGCACGCCGCCCGGCAGCGAGAAGCAGGCCGCCAGCAGGGCGGCGGTCTTGATGTCGAATCCATATTCGGTGACGTAGTACTTGACCATCCACAGGCTCAGGCCGACGTAGCCGCCGAAGACCACCGAGTAATACTGGCAATAGCGCCATACCCTGGGGTCCTTGAGCATGCGCACCTGGTCCATGAAGCCGGTATCGGAACTGACCTGGTGATCGGGATCGGTCGCCGAACACAGCCAGAACACCAGCGCCGCCGCCAGCATCAGGCCGGCATAGACCTTGGGCACCAGCACCCAGCCACCGGCGGCGATGAGCAGCGGCGCGATGAACTTGTTGACGGCCGCGCCCGAGTTGCCGGCGCCGAAGACGCCCATGGCCAGGCCCTGGCGCTCCTTCTTGAACCAGCGCGCCACGTAGGGCGTGCCGACCGAGAAGGAGCCCCCGGCCAGGCCCACGAACAGGCCCAGTACCAGGAAATGCCAGAACGCCGTGGCGTAGGAGATCAGCCAGATCGGCACCACCGTGCAGAGCATCAGGATGAAGAACACGATGCGTCCGCCATAGCGGTCGGTCCAGATGCCCAGCGGCACCCGGATCAGGGAGCCGGTCAGCACCGGCATGGCGGTGAGCAGGCCGAATTCGGTTTCGTTCAGGTGCAGGGCATTCTTGATGGGGATGCCGATGACCCCGAACATCACCCAGATGGTGAAACAGACGGTGAATGCGAGCGTACTGGAACCCAGCACGCCATAGGCCTTGCGCTGGTCGGACATGGAGCCTCCTGCGGATGTTGATCGATGGGTCCAGCTTAGCGATCGGTGCAGGCCGGCAACATCGGTCCGACGGAGAGGCGGGGGAAGGGAGAAGAGGGGGGCAGCAAGGCCAGGCTGCCCGCCGGAAGAACTAGTTCTTCCGGTGGAGCAGGTCAGACCGGGTCAGCTTGCTGACAGGGTCTGACCGGCTTTGTCCAGCCAGGTGGCGAGGCTGTCGGTGAGGTCCTTCTGGCTGAAGGAACAGCTTTCCTCGGTGAAGAGGCTGCCGGCTTCGAGGCGGCCCAGCAGGTCTTCGGCAACCTGCTGGTAACGGGGTGGAAGGGCTTGCATCACGTCGTCACGGGCGCGCCAGGTGGCGCACAGGGTGGCGATGCTGGCGCGTTGCTCGCACAGCGCGGTGAGGGCCTCGCGCATGGGGGCCAGTTGCTCGGCGGCGGGGTGGCTCATGGTGGGCTCCCGGTCAGGCGCGGGCGGCGATGACGAACAGCGCGATCACACTCAGGTAGCCGACCGCCCAGACCGCCGAGCGGGCCGAGGGCTTGTCGTTCAGGTAGAACAGGGTATAGAGCAGGCGGGCGGCGATGAAGACCACGCTGGCGATATCGATCTGGCCCTGGGCCGCACCGGCATGCTGGGCCACCAGCACGGCGGCGGCGAAGAAGGGGAAGGCCTCGAAGTGGTTGCGGTGGGCGTAGTCGGCGCGACGACGCACACCGGTCTGCTGGTCCAGCCAGGCACGTGGTTCGGCGTTGTCGAAGTCCTTGCGACCGCGCTTGGCCACCGCGATGGTGAACACCGGCATCAGGCCGGCGATCAGGATGCACCAGTTGGACAGGGTCATGGGTTCAGTCTCCTCGTTGTGTTGTCGTGTTCGATGGTAGATACGGTGCACTCAAGCTGCGTTCAGGATCGGTTCACAGCTCCTTGGCCGCGAAGGTATTGCAGGCGCTGACCTTGCCTTCGTTGATGCCGCGCTTGAACCAGGTCACGCGCTGGGCGGAGGTGCCGTGGGTGAAGGAGTCCGGCACCACTACGCCGCGCGCCTGGCGCTGCAGGGCGTCGTCGCCGATGGCGGAGGCGGCGTGCAGGGCGTCTTCGATATCGCCTTCTTCCAGGATGTGGCGCGCCTGGTTGGCGTGGAAGGCCCAGACCCCGGCGAAGCAGTCGGCCTGCAGTTCCAGTCGCACCGACATGGCATTGGCCTGCTTTTCGCTGGCATTGCGGCGGGCCGCATCGACCTTGTCGGAGATGCCCATCAGGTGTTGCACATGGTGGCCGACTTCATGGGCGATCACATAGGCCTGGGCGAAGTTGCCGGAGACCTTGAAACGCTGCTTCATCAGTTCATAGAAGGACAGGTCGATGTAGACCTTCTGGTCTCCCGGGCAATAGAAGGGACCGGTGGCGGTCTGGCCGGTGCCGCAGGCGGTCGGCGTGCTGCCGGAAAACAGCACCAGCTTGGGCCGCGCATACTGCTTGCCGTTGGCGGCGAAGATCTGGCCCCAGGTGTCTTCGGTGTCGGCCAGCACGGTGGAAACGAAGCGCGCCATCTGGTCGTTGGGCGAGGGTTTGTGGGCCGGTGCCTGTTGCTGCACCGGTACCGGGCCGCCCCCGCCGGAGAGCAGATTGAGCATGGTCAGCGGGTTGATGCCCAGGAAGTACGACGCCACCAGTGCCACGGCCACGGTGCCCAGGCCGATCGAGCGTCCGCCCAGGCCGAAGCCGCCACCCCCGCCGCCCTCGCCACGGCGGTCTTCCACGTTGTCGCTCTCGCGATTGCCTTCCCATTTCATGATTCCATCCTCTGCGGCAGCCTGTCTGCAATGCCGGGATTGTAATGGATGACATGGGGGGCCGGCTGTCCGGCGTTGTCTGACGGGGGCGGGCGGAGTCCGTCCGATTCCCCCCGCTGAGCCGGCACGATATGGTGCAAGAGGCGCGCCGGTCAGCAAACCTGCAGGACGATCTTCGTGCCCCCCGTACGCTTGGCGCTACGCGCATTCGGTGCCACACTGGCTGCATCTGCTTTCACCCCATCCCCAACAAACACAACAACATAGGAGGCGACACATGATCATCTGGCTCATCCTTCTCATCGCAAGCGCGCTGGCCTTGATGATGGCGCGCGTCAGCGCCGGGGTCTGGCTGGCCGCCGAGGCTGTACTGATTGGCCTGGGCGCGGTCCTGGCCGATATCGGCTGGCCGGTGTGCGTACTGCTGGCTATCCTGTTCTTTACACCGACCCTGATGCTGGCCATCAAGTCGGTGCGGCAGGTACTGGTCACGCGCCCCGCGCTGGATGCCTTGGCCGCGAATGCGCCGCGCATGTCGGAAACCGAACGCGATGCCATCGAGGCCGGCACCGTCTGGTGGGATGCCGAGCTGTTCTCCGGCAAGCCCGACTGGAAACGCCTGTTCAAGCTGCCGGCACCGCGCCTCACGCAAGAGGAGCAGTCCTTCCTCGATAACGAGGTGGAGCAATTGTGCGCCATGGTCAGTGACTGGGATACCAGCGTGAAGACCCAGGACCTGCCGCCGCAGGCCTGGCAGTTCATCAAGGAGCGTGGTTTCCTGGGCATGATCATTCCGCGCCAGTATGGCGGCAAGGAATTCTCGGCCTACATGCATTCGCAGGTGGTCATGAAGCTGGCCTCGCGCAGTTCGGCTGCCGCCATCGCGGTGATGGTGCCCAATTCGCTGGGGCCGGCCGAACTGCTGCTGCATTACGGCACCGAGGCGCAGAAGAACCACTATCTGCCGCGTCTGGCGCAGGGGCTGGAGATTCCCTGCTTCGCGCTCACCAGTCCCTATGCAGGATCGGATGCGGCTGCCATTCCCGACATCGGCATCGTCTGCAAGGGTGAGTACGAGGGACGCGAGACCGTGGGCTTCCGGGTCACCTGGAGCAAGCGCTACATCACGCTGGCACCGATCGCCACTGTGCTCGGCCTGGCCTTCCGGGCGCGCGATCCGAGTTGCATCCTGGGCGGCGGCATCGAACTGGGCATCACCTGCGCGCTGATCCCCACCACTCATCCGGGCGTGATCACCGGTCGCCGCCACTGGCCGCTCAATGCGGTGTTCCAGAACGGCCCGACCGAGGGGCGCGATGTCTTCATCCCGATGGAATGGGTGATCGGCGGCGGGCTCCAGGTCGGGCGCGGCTGGCGCATGCTGATGGAATGCCTGGCGGCGGGGCGGGCGATTTCCTTGCCATCCTCCAGCGTCGGCTTTTCCAAGCTGGCGGTGCGCGGTACCAGCGCCTATGCCGCCATGCGGCGCCAGTTCAAGATCGAGATCGGCCGGTTCGAAGGGGTGCAGGAAGCGCTGGCGCGCATGGGCGGGCATCTCTACATGATGGATGCCACGCGCCGGCTGTCCGCGCTGGCGGTGGATGCGGGCGAGAAGCCCTCGGTCATCTCCGCCATCTCCAAGTACCACGTCACCGAGCGCGGGCGCATGGTGGTCAATGACGGCATGGACGTGATCGGCGGCAAGGGCATCTGCATGGGGCCGGGCAATTTCCTGGCGCGGGTGTACCAGCAGGTTCCGATTGCCATCACGGTGGAGGGCGCCAACATCCTGACCCGCTGCCTGATCATCTTCGGCCAGGGCGCGATCCGCTGCCATCCCTATGTGCTGCAGGAAATGGCAGTTGTCTCGATCGAGGATCGCGACCGTGCGGTGCAGGCGTTCGATAGCCTGCTGTTCTCCCACCTGTCCTTCGCGGCGGCCAATGCGGCGCGCAGCCTGGTGGGCGGCCTCAGCGGCGGCTGGCTGCTGCCGGCACCCTCGCAGGCGGCCCGTGCCACGCGGCGCTACTACCGCGCCGTGGCCCACCTGTCGGCGGCCTTGGCCCTGCTGACCGATGCCAGCATGGCGGTGCTGGGCGGCAGCCTGAAGTTCCGCGAACGCATCTCGGGACGACTGGGCGACGTGCTCTCGCAGCTGTACCTGGTGTCGGCGGCGTTGAAGCGCTTCGAGGATGACGGTCGTCAGGAAGCTGACCTGCCCTACGTGCACTGGTCGGTGCAGGATGCCCTGAACCGGGCGCAGGAAGCCATCATCGACATCCTGCACAACTTTCCTGACCGGCCGGCGGCGCTGGTGCTGCGTACTTTGATCTTCCCGCTGGGGCGGTGCTATCACAAGCCCTCGGACGTGCTCGGCACGCTGGTGGCGCAGGCCATGCAGACTCCCGGTGAGCACCGTGACCGCCTGTTGGCCGATGCCTACCTGCCGCGCGAGGATGATCCGCTGGCCTGCGCCGAACAGGCCTTTGCGCTGGCGCCGGTGGTGCAGCAGCTGGAGCAGCGGCTCAAGCTGCAGATCCGGGACTACCGCCTGCCGCCGATGCCGCAAAGCCTGGTGGAGCTGCCGGCCTGGAGTGCACTGGCCCTGCAGCGGGAGTTGATCTCGGCGCAGGAAAAGGAAGCACTGGACGCCTTCGCCCACTATGGCGACCTCTACGTGCAGGTGGACGACTTCGCCGCCGACTTCGACCGGGCGGAGAACATGGCGGCCGCTTCTGAGTTGGCGTAAGCTGCCGGCTCCGGATGACACCCACAGGAAACGCCATGACCCGACTGCCCCGCATCTACCTCGCCGGTCCCGATGTCTTCGCGCGCGACTATGCCGCGCACAAGGCGCGCATCAGGCAATGGTGTGGGGAACTGGGGTTGGTGCCGCTGTGTCCGGGCGATGACGAGGTACAGGGTGGGAGCAAGGCCGAGATCGCCCGCCGCATCTACGAGGTCAATGTGGCCCTGATCGAATCGGCCGATGCGGTGGTGGCCAATGTGCGCGACTTCCGCGGGCACGAGCCGGATTCGGGCACGGTCTTCGAGATCGGTTACGCGGTCGGGCGCGGCAAGAAGGTGTGGTGCTACAACACGCCGGCGCAGGATCTGCTGGCGCAGGTGCCGCAGGGCGAGCCCGGTTACTGCCGCGAGGGCATGCAGATCGAGGACTTCGGCCTGCCGCGTAACCTCATGCTGGCACATGCCGCCGAACTGGTGCAGGGTGACCTGCGCGCCTGCCTGGAGCGGGTGGCGCGCTGGCAGGCCGGAAGGCCCTGAGCCCGTCTGCGCGACATCATTGCAGGGGGACTCGCCCCATCAGATAGAACTCTTCATTGGGACGCATGCTGGTCACGTTGGCCAGTCGGTTGGACATGCCGAAGAAGGCCGCGATGGCTGCGATGTCCCACGCTTCCTCCTCTCCCCAGCCCTGCTCCCTGAGCAGGGCGAAATCCTCTTCGTTGACGGCCCAGGCGCTGGCCGAAACCTTCATGGCGAAATCCAGCATGGCCTTTTGCCGCGGGCTGATGTCGGCCTTGCGGTAGTTGATCGCGACCTGGTCGGCCAGCAAGGGGTCCTTGGCGCGGATGCGCAGGATCGCACCATGCGCCACCACGCAGTACTGGCACTGGTTGGCATTGCTGGTGGCGACCACGATCATCTCGCGCTCGGCCTTGGTGAGCTTGCCGGGCTTGTCCATCAAGGCATCGTGATAGGCGAAGAAGGCGCGGAATTCGTCGGGGCGGTGCGCCAGGACCAGGAAGACGTTGGGGATGAATCCTGACTTCTCCTGCACTGTCAGGATGCGCTGGCGGATGTCCTCGGGAAGCTCGTCGAGTTCGGGAATGTGAAAGCGGCCGATGGGGGCGGTCGGGGTCATGGGGTCTCCTGTTGTCGTGGTATGCAGGGCAGTGGCTGCCCCGGAGAGAACATAGCACTTCTTCCGGTCGTTCAATGTCGCCAGCCTGACGGTGATGCCTTTTGCTTCATGTATTGATCAAATGCAATGAAAAATATGATTAAGATATATCTTGAAATATTCATTATAAAGATATATCTTGGCTATATCGATCGACACGCAGCGTGCGTCAGTCGCTGCCTTTAGCAAACCGACAAGAAGGAAACACCATGTTCAAGCATCTATTCGGCCACCACGGCCAGCCGGGCCACGGCCCCGTGCACCAGCGCCACGACCGTCCGCACCATGGCGGCGGCCTGTTTGATGAAGAGGGCCATCGCGGCCACCACGGGCCGCGTGGCCGCGAGGGTGGCGGTGGGGGCGGTCGCGGTGCGCGCATGTTCGAGCAGGGCGCATTGCGCATCGTGATGCTGCACCTGTTGCAGGAAAAGCCGCGCCACGGCTACGACATGATCAAGGCCATCGAGCAGCTGGTGGGCGGTGGCTACAGCCCCAGCCCGGGCGTGATCTACCCGACCCTGACCCTGCTGGAAGAAATGGGCCATGCCTCGGTGCAGGGCGAGGAGGGCGGCAAGAAGCTCTACACCATCAGCACCGAGGGCCGTGCGCATCTGGAAGAGAAGGAAAACGCCGAGATACTGCAGCAGGTACTGCGCAAGTTCGAACTGCGCCGCCAGGAACGTCCGGATGCCGATTCGCCGGAACTGCGCCGGGCGGTCCAGAACTTCCGCATGGCGCTGCATACGCGCCTGGCCAAGGGCAAGCTGGAGCAGGAAGAACTGCACGCCATCATCGACATCATCGATCGCGCCGCCGTTGCGGTGGAGCGGGCCTGAGCCGCGATCACGCAAGGAGAAGCGCATGAAAGAACATCGCTACCGCATCACCCTGGAACATCTGGCCACGGCATCGGGGGGGCAGACGCTGCATGAGCCCATCAGTTTCGAGGCCGGCAACCATGACGATATCTTCAGCATCGTTGGTCGACTGCGCGGTAATGGCCAGTTCGACAGCGATACCAGCGCGCAGCTGGCGCTGGGGCTGAAGCTGTTTTCGGAGGTGATGCTGAAGAACCGCAAGCATCCCCTGTTCGAAGAAATTCAACCGGCCCTGCGCGACTTCATCATGAAGCTCAAGGCGCAGGGCAAGGCCGCCGCAGAATAAGCGGCCAGCCGGCGGGGCCCTTACTGGTTGGCCGGCGCGATCATTTCGGCGTAGTCGTAGAGCGCACCCAGGATGTCCTGGGTGCGCTCGTCGTCTGCCTGCTCCTGCAACTGGTCGATCTGTTCGAACAACTGGGCGATGGTGCGCGCGCCACCGGCGCCTTCGAACAGGCGGGCGGCGCGATGCTCTTCCCAGTGCTGGGCTTCGTCGGGACGCAGGGTCTCGGGGAAGTTGCGGGCGCGATAGCGGAACAGGATCTCATTCAAACGCATATCGTCGAAGGACACGCTGGCACCGGCCAGCTCGGACGGAGCCAGGGCGCGCAGCTGTGTCAGCTGACGCCGGTCGCCGTTGCCGATGAAGCCGCCGTAGAGGTCTTCGTCCACATCGGGCCGTTCTTCGCCCTCGCGCTGGTACACCTGGCGCCACAGTGACGACAGGTCGGGCAGGGCGGCCGCGTGTTCGGCATGGCGCAGCGCGGTGTCGACGTCGATGCCGAGAGCGGCGGCACGTTCGGCGCTGAGGGTCTTGAGACTGCCCACCACCATGGGCGACTTGTTCAGATGGATGCTCTTGACCGGCAGGCGCTCGACGCCCTCCGGCAGGTCATCGCGCCGGGTGAACATGCGTGTACGCACGGTGGCGGCGTCCAGGCTGGCCAGTTCGGCGGGGTCGTAGCCGAGGTCCCAGGCGATCACTTCGTTCTTGTTGGTGGGGTGCATGCCCAGCGGCCACATCAGCGCCAGGCAGCCCTGCGCCACCGGGAACATGCCGGAGACATGCAGGAAGGGCTTGGCCGCCGGCAGGCCGATTTCGGCGGCGGCCTTTTCCTTCTTGTGGAGGGCCAGGGCGAAGTCGAACAGGCGCGGGTTGTGCTGGCGGATCAGGCGCGCCAGCGCGATGGTGGCGCGCACGTCGGAGAGGGCATCGTGGGCGGTTTCGTGCAGCAGGCCATTGGCCTTGGAGAGATGCTCCAGCTTGAAGCTGACGCTGCCGTCTTCCTTGGTCGGCCACTGGATGCCGTCGGGGCGCAGGGCATAGGTCAGGCGCACCACATCCAGCAGGTCCCAGCGGCCGCAGCCGTTGGCCCACTCGCGGGCATAGGGATCGATCAGGTTGCGCCAGAACATGAAGCGGGTCACTTCGTCGTCGAAGCGGATGGTGTTGTAGCCCACGCCGATGGTGCCGGGCTCGCCCAGCGCCTGTTCGATCTGCGCGGCGAATGCATGTTCGGGGATGCCGTGTTCCAGGCAGTGCTGAGGGGTGATGCCGGTGATCAGGCAGGACACCGGGTCGGGCAGGTAGTCCGGCGCCGGCTTGCAGTAGATCATGATGGGTTCGCCGATCTCGTTGAGTTCGGCATCGGTGCGCACGGCGGCGAACTGCGCGGGACGGTCACGGCGCGGCACGGCGCCGAAGGTTTCGTAGTCGTGCCAGAGGAAGGTGTGATTGGACATCGCGGCGGGCTTCTATGGGAATCGCGCGATTATAGAGCCTTGTGGCCGGCCTGCCGTCATCGCTGCGCAGGCAGGTCGCAGTGGACGCCGCTTTCTCGACAAATCCGGAGCGCCTGCCGCGCCGTCCGCGCCTACTGCAGGGCAGGCGTATCGCGCTTGAGTACCTTGCGCATGGCGTCCTGCAGGGTGCCGCTGCGCATGGGCGGGTTGCCGCCGGCGTACTGGATGTTGTCGATTACCCAGCCGCGCGCATCGCGGCTCAGGTTCACGCGGTCGGTCCACTTGGCCGGGGATTGCAGCTTGGCGTCGCTGAAGATCAGTTCCACCGCGCAGCTGGCCTCGCGCTCCTGGGCCTCGCACTGGACGATGCGGAAGGTCGAGGCGCCATTCGGATTGCCGGTAAACAGGTCGCCCTGCACCAGCGGCGGTAGCGGCTCGGCATCGGGGTCGGCCGCGACGTCGGCGGCCACCTGCGCGGTGCGGGCCTCCTGGGCGACCGAGACATCCTTGAGCAGGTCGAACAGCGGTACCGACAGGAAGCGCCGGAAGGTGATCAGTTCCTTCAGGGTCAAGGCCCCGCTGGGACGGGCCGAAGCGTGCGCCTGGTAGAACTCCGTGACCAATTCCTTGGCCTTGCCTTCTTCATTGGCCGTGCACGCTGCCAGCAGCAGGCTGGCAGCGACCATCAGTGTGATACCGGTCCGCTTCAATCTTGTTCTCCCTGTACCGTCGTCGCATGTGCGCGACGGGCTGTCGATGGCTTATCCATTGCTTGTTTCATTGCCATGCCTTCATCGTTCCTGCACCGAACGGGCAGGCCGAGAAGCATTCCCGGAGGCAAGCTTACGCCTCCCGGTCTGTCCGGTAGGCGCGAAACACATCGCCAAAAGGCCGCCAATTCCACTGCCGGCGCCGCCGGCGAGGCGTGACGGCTCGTTGCGTGGGAGGAGGTGCGAGTCCGGCTATTCGGTCTGCTGGATGGCGTCGCTGAGATTGTCGGTCAGGTATTCGCGCTGCGAGGACTGGTCGTTGCCGATGAATTCGATGTCGTCGATGCGCCACTGGCGGTTTTCGCGCACCAGCAGCACCTTGTCGTTCCAGGATTCGTCGCTGCCGGCCTGCTGGTAGCGGAAGCTGACCTGGCAGGCGGCGCGATCCTGCTCGCTGTCGCAGGACTGGACGGCGAAGGAGGTGGCGCCCTCGAACAGCGAGGTGAACAAATCTCCCTCGACCAGGGGAGCCGCCTGCGGACCGGCGGCGGCCTGGTAGCGGGCGTCGGCGGCTTCGGCGCGGCTCAGCAGGGCGTACAGCGAGCGGCTCACCAGGGGTTCGAACTGTCTGAGTTCATCGGCCGAGGGCAGGCCGGGCGCATTGTGCTTGAGGTGGATGCGGTAGAAGTCGCCAACCACCTCGGCCTGCTGCCGCTCCTCGCCGCTGAAATTGTTGCAGCCGGACAGGGCCAGCAGCATGCCCAGCGCGACGCTGCCGGTGCGCAACGGGCGCCTGGCGGGAGTGGAAAGGGCGGGTGGTCGGGGCAATCTGCTCATCCTGGTATTCCTGGCGCGGGTGGAGTCCAGCGCTTCTGTCGTGGCGCCGTGTACAGCATGCGGCCTGCAGCATGCCGTACGGCGGCGCGGGTGTGCCCGTTGCCGCTGGTGACGGCGTGCCGGGGCGTGATATGCCCGGTTAGTCCGGGGCGGGACGCAAACGTTCCGCAGCGCACCGCAGGGTGGCTGCGAAGCCGGGGTATGGCTCAGGCCGATTCGGTGAGCAGCGAGAAATGCTCCACCTGCGGGGCGCCGGCGAAGAAGGGGCCGACGATGCCGCGCCATTCGGTAAAGGCCGGAGATTCGCGGAAATCCACGGTATGGTTTTCCAGGGTGGCCCAGTACACCATGAGCAGGTAGCGCTCCGGCGACTCGACGCCCTTTTGCGCCTTGTGGCCGAGATAACCGGTGGCCTTGCTGATGGTCTGCGCCAGGCCGCGCTGGATGGCTTCGTCGAATTCGGCCTGCTTGCCGGGTTGGATGCGGATGTCCGCCAGTTCCAGGATCATGTGGTTCTCCATTGTGCACTGCATAGTCGAGGGGTGGCCGCCGGTGCCGTGGTGCGCCGGCGGCGCGGCACGATTATTACACTTTCCCCGGATGCCGGCCTTCAATCGATTTTGCGGGCGCCTGAAAAGCTTTCACGCTGACTACGGGGTGGCCGTTTTGGGGCATCTGCGCCGCCGCGCCGGTTTTTTTGCACCGTCCTGCGGCAACCGCCGGTCACACAGGAATTTTTTACGGATTTATTACTTCTCCGCGCGCTGCAGCAATTGTTATTTGTGGCGCCGCTCAATACACTAGCTCCCGTTTCATCCACCCCCAAATCAAAACAAATCCACAACGAAAGGGATCTCCATGTCGGGTTCGTATTTCCCCCAATGGCGGCTGCGCCAAAGCACCACTGACGGCCAGGGAGCCGTGATCGCCGCCGACGAGCGGCTGCCTGCGCCACAGACCCTGGCCATGGGCGTGCAGCACGTGGTGGCCATGTTCGGTTCGACCGTGCTGGCGCCGCTGCTCATGGGCTTCGATCCCAACCTGGCGATCCTGATGTCCGGCGTCGGTACGCTGCTGTTCTTCCTGCTGGTGGGCGGCCGGGTGCCGAGCTACCTGGGGTCCAGCTTTTCCTTCATCGGTCTGGTCATTGCGGTGACCGGTTATGCCGGTTCCGGTGCCAATGCCAACCTGGGCGTGGCGCTGGGCGGCATTATCGCCTGCGGTGCGGTGTATGCGGTGATCGGTCTGATCGTGGCCGGCGTCGGCACGCGCTGGATCGAGTCGCTGATGCCGCCGGTGGTGACCGGCGCGGTGGTGGCGGTGATCGGTCTGAACCTGGCGCCGATCGCGGTCAAGGGCGTCTCGGGCAGCAGCTTCGACAGCTGGATGGCACTGGCCACCGTGCTGTGCGTGGGCTTCGTCGCCGTGTTTGCGCGTGGCATGCTGCAGCGCCTGCTGATTTTGGTTGGGCTGCTGCTGGCCTATGTGCTGTATGCGGTGCTGGCCAATGGCATGGGCCTGGGCAAGCCGATCGACTTTGCCAGCGTGGCCAATGCCGCCTGGTTCGGCGTGCCGCACTTTGCCACCCCGGTGTTCCAGGCCAGCGCGATGGCCTTGCTGGCTCCCGTAGCGATCATCCTGGTGGCCGAGAACCTGGGTCACATCAAGGCCGTCTCGGCCATGACCGGCCAGAACCTGGACCGCTACATCGGTCGCGCCTTCATCGGTGACGGCCTGGCGACCATGCTGTCGGGTAGCGTCGGCGGCACTGGCGTGACCACCTATGCCGAGAACATCGGTGTGATGGCCGTGACCAAGATCTATTCCACCCTGGTGTTCGTGGTGGCGGCAGTGATCGCCATCCTGCTGGGCTTTTCGCCCAAGTTCGGCGCGGTGATCCTGACCATCCCCGGCGCGGTGCTGGGTGGCGTGTCGATCGTGGTGTTCGGCCTCATTACCGTGTCCGGTGCCCGTATCTGGGTCGAGAACAAGGTCGATTTCTCCAACAATACCAACCTGATCGTGGCCGCCGTCACGCTGGTGCTGGGTGCGGGTGACTTCACGCTCAAGCTGGGTGGTTTCGCGCTGGGTGGCATCGGTACCGCCACCTTCGGGGCCATCATCCTGCACGCCCTGCTCAAGCGCCGCGCCTGATCGCGTCCTGACAAGCCGCCCCGGCGGCGGATTGCGGGCCGGTCTGCATGACCGGCCCTTTTTGTTGGCTGTAGCGCGGGAAGCCGAAGATTTCCGTTGAGCAATTCGGGTTTGCTGTCTATACTTTGTCGCGTTGCAGCGCAGAGCCGCCACCATGGCCCCCGGGGGGACCAGGCAGGAGGCCGGGATTGACCGCTGCATGTCTTCGGGCCGGTCGATTTGCCGGGTCCGGTTATCAGGGGAATCACCGCATGAACACCGCCATCCGTCTGCCAGCCCTGCTGTGCATCGCTCTTCCTTTGCTGTCGGCCTGTGACGCCCTGGCCGGCAAGAAGGACTATGCCTATTTCCGCCAGCATATCGACGAGGCCAAGTCGGTGTCCGACCAGTGCCAGCTCAATGGCACCTCGGGCATGAACCCGGCCCAGATCAAGGTCTGCGAGGCCGCCCGTGAAGCCTGGGGCAACCGCAACTTCAACTATTGACCGGCCGGGTGCGCTGGCGCCGTCATGGCGCTGTCACAAATCTGTCAAAGAGGGCCGCTAGAATGCGGGGTTTTCGATTGCCCTCTTCCCTGACTGGCCGCTCATGCACAATCCGCCGGATACGCCGCAAGCCTTGCACCTGCTCTACGAGCCGGCCGGATTCATCTGCTCCTTTCGTTTCGAGGAGGGCCGCGCCCGCCAGATGAACTGGAACGAGGTGATCGATGATCATCCGGTCGCGCCGGCCTTCAGCTGGCTGCACGTGAAGACGGCCGACGTGAAGATCCAGCAATGGCTGGCCCACCACAGCGGCATCCCCGAATACATCACCGAATTCCTGCTCAGCAGTGACACCCATCCGGGCCTGCACGCCACGCCCGATGGCGTGTATGGGACATTGACCGACATGAAGATGGAGATCGGCGACACCGGCACCGAGAAGGGGGCGCTGCATTTCTACCTCGACCGCACGCGCCTGCTGACGCTGCGCACCCAGCCGCTGATCTCCACCAACATGCTGCGCCAGAAGGTGCTGGACGGCGGCGATTTCGACAATCCCATGGACCTCTTCGCCGAGCTGCTGCGCTGCCTCGCCGACGGATTCAATGCGCGCCTGGACAAGCTCAACGACAAGGTGGACGACATCGAATTTTCGGTGCTGTCGGATCGCCGGGCCGAAGACCGGGCCGAGCTCTCCGGGATTCGCCGCCAGTTGGCTGAACTGCGGCGCTTCATCGCGCCGGAACGCCGCATCCTGGCGCAGTTCCAGCGCTTGCGCCCGTCCTGGGTGCCGCGTGAGGCGCTGGAAGACCTGACCCATGCGCTGGACGAACTCAATGAACTGCATTCCACCGTGGAAGCGGTCTACGAACGCGCCAAGCTGCTGCAGGAAGAGATCGCGTCGCAGATGTCGGAGCAGATGAACCGCAACCTGATGGCGCTCTCGGTCCTGACCGCGCTGTTGATGCCGGCCACGCTGGTATCGGGGATTTTCGGAATGAACGTCGCAGGTCTGCCGGGCCTGCATGACGAGGCCTCGTTCTGGATCGTGATGGGGGTGATGGGCGGCCTCGGTGTGGCTACCGTGGCCTTCCTGAAATGGATGAAGATCTTCTGAGAAGGATCTCCACGCCTGCGCTTCAGTCGCGGGCGGCCATCGCTTCTTCGCTCTCGCGGATCAATTGGTCGATGTCCAGGTTGTCCACCGCTTCCACCCGCAGGCTCAGCGGGCGCCACAGCGAATACAGCCACAGGCCGATGGTGCAGAGCGTACCCAGGAACAGGGTGATGAAGCCGGAGAGGAACAGGCCGATGAAGGGCGAGGCGATCAGGCCGTCATAACCGATCAGGTGCTTGCCGTCCCAGGTGATGGTCTGGGCACCGAACAGCGACAGCACGCCCATCAGGGTCGAAAACGGTACCAGCGAAAACGTGGTACCGATGGCCAGCAGCTTGTAGATGGAGGCCATCGACATGCGCTGGATCTTGATCTGCTCGAACATGAGCCTTCCCCTTGCTCGTCCACGTGGAAATGCCCACGTCGCTGCGCCTTCCCGTACACGGACGGCTTAGCGCATGGCGCCGCCCGCGTGGCCTTGCGGCCGGTTCCCCGTCACTATGGCTTATTTGCCCCAGCTGTCCTTGAGCGTGACCGCGCGGTTGAAGATCGGCTGGCCTTCGGTCGAGTCGACGCGGTCGGCCACGAAGTAGCCGTGGCGTTCGAACTGGTAGATCTCGCCCGGCTTGGCGCTCTTCAAGGTCGGCTCCAGGTAGGCGGTGATGACTTCCTTGGAGTTCGGATTCAGGGCTGCCAGGAAATCCTTGCCGCCGGCATCCGGATGCGGGTCCGAGAAGAGGCGGTCGTACAGACGCACCTCGGTGGCCAGGGCGTGGTCCGCACTGACCCAGTGCAGGTTGCCCTTGACCTTGTAATTGGAGCTGCCTTCGGTACCGCTCTTGCTGTCTTCGAAGTAGTTGCAGTGCACCGCGATGACGTTGCCGTGCTCGTCCTTGTCGCAGCCGGTGCATTCGACCACGTAACCGTAGCGCAGGCGCACCTTGTTGCCGGGGAAGAGGCGGAAGTAGCCCTTGGTCGGCACTTCCATGAAGTCTTCGCGTTCGATCCACAGTTCCCGGGTGATGGGGAAGTGACGGTGGGCGGTGTCGTGTTCCGGGTGCGCCGGCGGATAGACCGGGGCGCTGCAATCGATGGACACGCCTTCGGGGAAGTTGTCGATGATCAGCTTCAACGGACGCAACACGGCCACCGCGCGCGGGGCCTTTGGGTCGAGGTCTTCGCGCAGCGCGCCTTCGAGCACGCTGAAGTCGATCCAGCTGTTGTTCTTGGAGGCGCCGGTGCGGTCGCACATCAGGCGGATCGCTTCCGGGGTATAGCCGCGACGGCGCAGGCCGACGATGGTGGGCATGCGCGGGTCGTCCCAGCCGGAGACGATCTTTTCATCGACCAGCTGGCGCAGCTTGCGCTTGCTGGTGATGATGTAGGTCAGGTTCAGGCGGGCGAATTCGTACTGGTGCGGCAGCGGCTTCTTGAAGAAACCTTCCTCGGCCAGCTGTTCCAGCAGCCAGTCGTAGAAGGGGCGCTGGTCTTCGAACTCCAGGGTGCAGATGGAGTGGGAGATGTTTTCCAGGGCGTCCTCGATCGGATGCGCGAAGGTGTACATCGGGTAGACACGCCACTTGTCGCCGGTGTTGTGGTGGGTGGCATGGCGGATGCGGTAGATGGCCGGATCGCGCAGGTTCATGTTGGGGCTGGCCATGTCGATCTTGGCGCGCAGGATCAGGGAGCCGTCGGGATGCTTGCCGTCGCGCATTTCATCGAACAGGCGCAGCGATTCCTCGGCCGGGCGGTCACGCCAGGGCGAATTCTTGCCGGGTTCGGTGAGGGTGCCGCGGTTCTCGCGCATCTGCTCGGCGTTCTGCTCGTCCACATAGGCCAGGCCCTTGCGGATCAGCGCCTGGGCGCAGGCGTACATGACGTCGAAGTAGTTGCTGGCGTAGTACAGGTGCGACTTGCCCTCGTGCTCCCAGGAGAAGCCCAGCCACTTGACCGAGTCGAGGATGGTGTCGACGTACTCCTGCTCTTCCTTCTCGGGATTGGTGTCGTCGAAACGCATGTGGCAGCGGCCGGCGTAGTCGGCGGCCAGGCCGAAGTTCAGGCAGATCGACTTGGCGTGGCCGATGTGCAGGTAGCCGTTGGGCTCGGGCGGAAAACGGGTCACCACCTGCGGCAGCGCCTGGCCATCCTGGTTGCTGCGCTCGGCGTAGGTGCCGGAAACCAGATCGGATTCGATGATGCCGCGCAGGAAATTGGTGGAGGGGGCAGGGGTGTGACCGTTTTTCAGTTCGTTGCTCATGGAATGAATCGGGAGGAATGCCTGTTTATTCAGATGGCAAGCATTTTACCGCAGGTGCCCGGTTTCAACGGGCTTTGCGGCTGCCCGGGCGAGAAATTTTGCCTCGGGACAACGCCGGGTCGGCTTGCAGGAACGGCCTGATCGCTTTGGGCGAGGTTTTTCTTGTTACAGAAGATACGGCTGGGAATTACCTGTCAGGTAAGGCGGCTGGCACTCTGCCGCCATGGCCTGGCAAGGTGCCCGGCGCAGTGGACATTCCGGATATGACCGGACAAGAAAAAAGGAGTGCGACATGAAGCGATTGATCAAGCTGGTGGTCGCCGTCACCGTGGCTGCGGCCACGCTTTCGGCCTGCGTCGTGGTGCCGGTGGGGCCGCCGCATCCGCATTATTACCGTCCCTATTACGGCCCGGGCTATTACTACGGCCGCTGAGGTCAAGCCGCCGATGACCGGCGGCCGTTCGGGCAGGGCATGCGATCTACATCTGGCGGAACAGATGCGCGAACAGGCGGCTGACCGGCAGCCTGGGGCCGTCGGGCCGGCCATGCAGGCTCAGCCACAGCTTGCCGGCCTCATCCCGCTGCGCGCCCTGGATCCGGCCTGCCTGCACCACGATGCTGCGGTGGACCTGCCAGAACTGGCGCGGGTCCAGTTGCGGGATCAGTTCCCGCAGGCTGGTACGGATCAGAGCTTCGCCGTCGGCGGTGACGACGTTGACATACTTGTCGGCGGCTTCGAAATACAGCACGTCGGCCAGCGCGATCAGGCGCACCCGGTTGCCCACCGCGGCGCGGATGAAGTCCAGCCTGGGGGCGGTCTGCCCGGCCGGTGGCAGGGACAGGGCGCGCAGCTGCGCCAGGGCCCGCTCCAGGTGGGCTTCCTGGTCGCTGGCGGCGCGCTGGGCCAGCAGACCCTGCAGGCGCGCCACCGTGACGGTCAGCCGTTCGCGGCTGACCGGCTTGAGCAGGTAATCGACGGCGGCCCGTTCGAAGGCCTGCACGGCATAGTCGTCATAGGCCGTCACGAACACCAGCAGCGGAAAAGGGCGCTGCGCCGGCCATTCCTCGCCCAGCCGGGCAGCCACCTCCAGGCCGCTGTGGCCGGGCATCCTGATATCCAGAAAGAGCACATCCGGCAGCTTGCCCAGGGCTAACGCCAGGGCCTCGTGGCCATTGGTCGCCGGTTGCAGCGTCGCCAGTTCCGGCCAGCACTGCGCCAGCGCCTGGCGCAAGGCCTGGGCCAGCAGCGGTTCGTCTTCGGCGATCAGGGCGGTGGGCGCAGCCATGGGGTCTCCGCGTGAAGGGGGTCAGGTATCGAGCAGGCGACTGCTGCGGGCCGGCCGATGCGCGCTCTTGAGTGCCTTGAGCGGGATGGTGATCTGCGCCATGGCCCCGGCCGGCACGTTGTGGGTGATGATCAGTTCGGCCAGCGGACCGTAGAGCGTGACCAGGCGTTCGCGGATATTGTCCAGGCCGAAGTGCATGCCGATCACCGGCTCCTTCTGTGCCGGTGGCTGGTTCAGGCTGACGCTGGTGGGCAGCCCGACGCCGGTGTCGAGTACGCTCAGGACCAGCATGTCATTGTGCACGGCCGCGCGCACGGTGCAGTTGCCACCATCGACCTTGGGCTCCAGGCCGTGCTTGATGGCGTTCTCCACCAGAGGTTGCAGCAGCATGGGCGCCAGCCGCAGCCGGCGCAGGTGTTCCGGCAACTGCAGGGTATAGGACAGACGCATGCCCATGCGCAGCGACATCAGGCCCAGGTAGGCCTTGATCAGGTCGAATTCCTTCTGCAGCGAAGTGCTGTCGGCGCGCGAGGCCGACAGGGTGGTGCGCAGGTATTGCACCAGCTGGTTGAGCATCAGCTCGGCCTGCAGCGGGTCGGTGCTGATCAGCGATTGCAGGGTGGCCAGGGTATTGAACAGCATGTGCGGTTCGATCTGGGCCTGCAGCATCTGCAACTGGGCTTGCACCGCCTGCTTTTCGACCTCGCTGGCGTGGGCCTGCAGGGCGGCCATCTTGTGCCGGTTCCAAAAGAACAGGGTAGCACCGAAGCAGACCAGGAAGGTCAGCACGATGACCGCGATGATGTTGTCGCTGTGCTCCGGTATCAGGCTCAGGATGGGCTGGCCCAGCAGCAGGCTGGCCAGCAGCCGCCCCAGTAGCACCGCCAGCGGCGCCATCACCACCAGCACCAGCAGGAAGCCCAGCTTGTGCGGCTCGCCGTTGCCCCACAGCAGCAGGCGGGAGCCATTGATGAGCAGCATGGCCGCCAGGCCGATGCACATCGAGACCTGCAGGTTTTCATAGAAGCTGCCGCCGATGCGCAGCAGGTAGGTCACGGCCAGCGCGCACAGCAGATTGATCAGCAGCGTGGGCAGCAGGGCCAGCGCCAGCTCACGCAGCAGCAGGAGCAGGCGGGGCGGGACGGAAGTATCGTGTTGGGTCATGCGTTCCTGGGAGAGTGCAAACAAGCGGCCGAGGGCGCATGGTCCGCTCAGCGGCGACGCAGTTCACGCGCGATCATCGCCCGTTTCCAGCCGGCGGGAAAGCGCCCGAATACGCTCAAGGCGTGGAATAGTACCCCGATTCCCCACCCAAGGAGAGGCCCGGCGCTCCACCAGTGATGATGGGTGGTGAACAGGCTGGACAGCAACAGCGCGGCATTGACCAGGAGATAGATGGCCAGGTGCTGGAAGAAACCCACCTGGCGCGTCACGCGCCGTTCGGCGCGCAGGTAGTCGGGGCTGTGGGTGGTGTCGGAAAAGTCGGTCTGGTGCATGGTGTGCTCGTCAGGTCAGTGGATCATGTGTCCAGTCTGCCTGCCGGCGCGCCGCCCGGCCAGCGGTTTGCGACTGGCGGTCGCGCAGCGGGTGCCAGATGCTTGTGGCGCGGCGTGATCTGCACTACCTTATGCGCCGATTGCATCGATCATGCCCAGCCTGGAGAACATCATGTGGCCCTATCCCCGGATTCTTGCCCATCGCGGCGGCGGTACGCTGGCCCCGGAAAACACGCTGGCCGGCTTTCGCGCCGGCCTGCAGCACGATTATCGCGCCGTCGAGTTCGATGTCATGCTCACCCGCGATGAAGTCCCGATCCTGATGCACGATCCCCAGCGCGGGCGCACCCTGCCCGGCAGCGGCCGCATCGCCGAGACCGACTGGGCCGAACTGAGCGCGCTGGAAGCCGGCGCCTGGCGTGATCCGGCCTTTGCCGGCGAACGCATTTGTACCTTGGAGCAGGGCCTGGATTTCTGCCTGGCCCATGGCATCTGGATGAACGTCGAGATCAAGCCGGCCGCTCCGGAACATGCACGGCGCACCGCCGAACTGACCGCGCAGGCGGTGGCGCGGCGTTTTGTGGGCGTGAGCGGTGCCGCCTTGCCGGTATTGTCTTCGTTCTCCTTCGACGCCCTGGTCGCGGCGAGGGAGAGTGCGCCCCAGTTGCCGCGCGGCTTCCTGGTGGACGTCATTCCGGACGACTGGGCGGCGCGCCTGGCGCAACTGCAGGCGGTCGCCCTGCATACCAACCACAAGCACCTCACGCCGGCCCTGGCCGCCAGCGTCAAGGCCGCCGGTTATGGTCTCTTCTGCTACACCGTCAACGAGACGGCGCGTGCTGCCGAGATCCGCAGCTGGGGCGTGGATGCCTTCTGCACCGATCGCATCGACCTGATCGATGCCCGCGCCTGGGCGGCGTGATTCGCCCAGGGCACTACGCGCGGATATCGCGCAGCGTGGAAATGGAGGGCAAATCGTGCTCTTACCGGCGGACTGAATCATGGTGCGCCCGCTATGATTTTCCTGCGGTCGACACTGTCTGGGGGAGTTGTCAGGCTGCTGTCAACGTGCCGCAAAAGTCCTGCGTTAAGGAAACACAAGGCCGGCGCCCGTGAGCACGCCGGTGGACTTGTGGAGCACACAACACTGAGAGATAGAGGAAAACGATGAAGATCAACAAACTGCTGGCCGCCGTACTCGTCGCCGCCTTCGCCATGCCGGTCATGGCCCAGCCTGCACCGGCAGCGGCTCCCGCAGCCGAAGCGCCGGCCGCCAAGCCTGCTCACAAGAAGCACAAGAAGCACGCCAAGAAAAAGCACAAGAAGCACAAGAAGCACGCCAAGAAGGCCGCACCGGCCATGCCCATCAACAAGGGCGCCTGATTGCCGTTGCCGCCGCCCGGAGCGATCCGGGCCGGCGGCCTGTCTTACCGGAAGGTGGGGCTGACATTGTTAAGGACCGGACGCGCAGCTTGACGCGCCACTCCGGGTCAGCCGCACCTGTAACCCGCCCGGGACCATCCCGGCGGGTTTTTTTTCGCCTGCCGCCGGGGCCGTTTGCAGCGCCGCCGCGCGGCTTGCCGAAGCCTGCGTATCCGCGCCCGGATCACGTATAATCATCGGTTCGCAATCGTTTTTTGCACCGACCATCATCCGGGCCGGATCTGCCTCGTTCTGACAGCATCTGGCTCAACTATCCGTCTTCGAACATGAACTCAGCCGAAATTCGCGACAAGTTTCTGAAATTCTTTGAATCCAAAGAACACACCATCGTCCGTTCCTCCAGCCTGGTGCCGGGCAATGACCCGACCCTGCTGTTCACCAATTCGGGCATGGTTCAGTTCAAGGATGTGTTCCTGGGCACCGACAAGCGCAACTACGTGCGCGCCACTTCCGTGCAGCGCTGCCTGCGCGCCGGCGGCAAGCACAACGACCTGGAAAACGTCGGCTACACCGCGCGTCACCACACCTTCTTCGAGATGCTGGGCAACTGGTCCTTCGGCGACTACTTCAAGCGCGAATCGCTGAAGTGGGCCTGGGAACTGCTGACCCAGGTCTATGGCCTGCCGGCCGACAAGCTCTGGGCCACGGTCTACCAGACCGATGACGAGGCCTACGACATCTGGACCAAGGAAATCGGCCTGCCGCCAGAGCGCGTTGTGCGCATCGGCGACAACAAGGGTGCGCCCTATGCCTCCGACAACTTCTGGCAGATGGCCGAGACCGGCCCCTGCGGCCCTTGCTCGGAAATCTTCTACGATCACGGCCCGGACGTCTGGGGCGGCCCCCCGGGCAGCCCGGACGCCGACGGCGACCGCTACATCGAAATCTGGAATAACGTGTTCATGCAGTTCGACCGCCAGCTGGACCCGGCCACCGGCGAATACACCCTGACCCCGCTGCCGGCGCCCTGCGTCGATACCGGCATGGGCCTGGAGCGCCTGGCGGCCATCCTGCAGCATGTGCACAGCAACTACGAGATCGACCTGTTCCAGGCACTGATCAAGGCCGCCGCCCGCGAAACCGGTGTGAGCGACCTCACCAACGCCTCGCTGCGCGTGATCGCCGACCACATTCGCGCGACCTCCTTCCTGATCGTCGACGGCGTCATCCCCGGCAATGAAGGTCGCGGCTACGTGCTGCGCCGTATCATCCGCCGCGCCCTGCGTCATGGTCACAAGCTGGGCCAGACCAAGCCCTTCTTCCACAAGCTGGTCAAGGACCTGGTGCTGCAGATGGGCGCCGCCTATCCGGAATTGCCGGAAGCCGCCGAGCGCGTCGAGATGGTCCTGAAGCAGGAAGAAGAACGTTTCGGCGAAACCCTGGAACACGGCATGAAGATCCTGGAAGCAGCACTGGCTGCCAATACCGGCAAGCTGGACGGCGAGACTGCCTTCACCCTGTACGACACCTACGGTTTCCCGCTGGACCTGACCGCCGACATCTGCCGCGAGCGCAATGTCGAACTGGATGAAGCCGGCTTCAACGCCGCCATGGAACGCCAGAAGAGCGCCGCGCGCGCCGCCGGCAAGTTCAAGATGGCTGCCGCCATCGAGTACACCGGCGACAAGACCCGCTTCGTCGGCTACGAATCCCTGGCCCAGCAGGCCAAGGTGGTGGCGCTGTACGTGGCAGGAAGCCCGGTGCAGAAGATCGAGGCCGGCCAGGACGCCATCGTGGTGCTCGATACCACCCCGTTCTACGCCGAATCCGGCGGCCAGGCGGGGGATGCCGGTGCGCTGGAAGCGGCCAATGCCCTGTTCGCCGTGGCCGATACGCAAAAGATCCAGGCCGAGGTGTTCGGCCATCACGGCCAACTGATCAAGGGCAGCCTGGCCATCGGCGACGCCGTCGAGGCCAAGGTCGATGCCGACCAACGCGCGCGCACCATGCGCAACCACTCGGCCACCCACCTGATGCACAAGGCCCTGCGTGAAGTGCTGGGTTCGCATGTGTCGCAGAAGGGTTCGCTGGTGGATGCCGACAAGACCCGTTTCGACTTCAGCCACAACGCGCCGATGACCGCCGACGAAATCCGTCGCGTGGAAGACATCGTCAACCGCGAAGTGCTGGCCAACGTCGCCACCGGCGCCCAGCTGATGGGATACGACGACGCGATTGCCGCCGGCGCCATGGCGCTGTTCGGCGAAAAGTATGGCGACCAGGTGCGCGTGCTCTCCATCGGTACTTCCACCGAACTGTGCGGCGGTACCCACGTGACCCGTACCGGTGATATCGGCTTGTTCAAGATCGTCTCCGAAGGTGGCGTCGCGGCCGGCATCCGCCGGGTTGAAGCGGTCACCGGCGAAGGCGCGCTGGCGCTGGTGCAGTCGCTGTCGACCCGGGTGGCCGAAGCTGCAGCCGCCCTGAAGACCCAGCCGGAAGAACTGTTGCCGCGCATCGGCCAGGTGCAGGACCAGGTCAAGGCGCTGGAAAAGGAGCTGGCATCGCTGAAGTCCAAGCTGGCCTCCAGCCAGGGCGACGAACTGGTGAGCCAGGCCGTCGACATCAACGGTATCAAGGTGCTGGCGGCAACGCTGGAAGGCGCTGACGTGGCGACCCTGCGCGAGACCATGGACAAGTTGAAGGACAAGCTCAAGACCGCCGCCATCGTGCTGGGCAGCGTCAAGGATGGCAAGGTCAGCCTGATCGCGGGCGTCACCGCCGATGCCACTTCCAAGGTCAAGGCCGGCGAACTGGTCAACTTCGTCGCCCAGCAGGTGGGCGGCAAGGGAGGCGGTCGTCCCGACATGGCCCAGGCCGGTGGTACCGAGCCGGCAGCCCTGCCAGGCGCGCTGCAAGGCGTGGCGGGCTGGGTCCAGGCCAAGCTGTAATGCCCACTGGCCCAGGTTGCGAGCGCGCATGAGCGATTTCAAGTTCTGTCCGGTCTGCGCGGCATCGCTGGTGCTGCGCGCCGATGAAGGCGAGGCCGGCAAGATCCGGCTGGCCTGTCCCGATGGTCACTGGACGCATTGGGACAATCCCCTGCCGGTGCTGGCCGCGCTGGTGGAGATCGACGGCAAGATGCTGACCGCGCGCAACGCGGCCTGGGCCGAGGGGCGCTTCGCACTGATCACCGGTTTCATGGAGCGCGACGAAACCCCCGAGCAGGGTATCGCCCGCGAGCTGAAGGAAGAGACCGACCTGGATGCCCAGTACATCGAGCTGATCGGCGTCTATGAATTCATGCGCAAGAACGAGTTGATCATCGCCTATTACGTCAAGGCGACTGGCACCATCAGCTTGTCGCCGGAACTGGTGGAATACCGGCTTTCCGACCCGGCCGACCTGCGCCCGTGGCCGGCGGGTACCGGCCACGCGGTGGCAGACTGGATGCGTCGGCGTGCCCTGACGGTGCAGTATGTGGAATTCGCCGGTTCGACCACCCCGATCGAGACCCCGGTGGTGCTGAAGTAGTCAGACTGACAAGCCGGTGCATTGGACGATGGACAGAGCAATTGATTGCTTTTGCACAAGCTTAGTGCGGCGAAAACAACAGAACTTGTGCAACGCATCAAGTCGGCGCATTTTGCAGTAAAATCGTTTTCGTCGTGATCCATTTTGAGTCGAAGTAATGACCATACAATTTCACCGGGAACTTGATGCGCGCGGTCTGAACTGTCCGCTGCCCATCCTCAAGACCAAGAAAGCCCTGGCCGATATGGCCAGTGGACAGGTGCTCAGGGTGACCGCCACCGATACCGGTTCGGTGCGCGATTTCCAGGCTTTTGCCAAGCAGACCGGCAACGATCTGCTGGAGCAATCGCAGAATGATGAACATGAGTTCATCTTCTTCATGAAGCGCAAGTAGATTTCTGTCATGCCAGCGCTGGCTGGCAGCACGAAAAAACCCGCAGCTCTCCGAACTGCGGGTTTTTTGTTGTCCGCCGCCGGCCGGCTCAGAATTCTGGATGGAAGCTTTCCGCGCGGGCAATGGGCCAGAACTTCTCATAGACCCGGTAGCGGTAATTGCCGTCGATCAGGTCATTGGGCTGCAGGTACTTGAGCACGTTGGACATCAGCTGGATCTCATGATCGTTGATGCGGCGCACGATGTGATGCGGGCGCAGGGCCGAGGTGTGAGGCAATCCGGCGGCCTGCACCAGTTCCTGCAGCGCGTGCAGGGTGCTCTGGTGGAAACGATGTACACGCTCGGCCTTGTCCGGCACGACCAGGGCACGGGCCCGGTTGGCGTTCTGGGTGGCCACGCCGGTCGGGCAGCGGTCGGTATGGCAGCTCTGCGACTGGATGCAGCCCAGGGCGAACATGAAGCCACGCGCCGAATTGCACCAGTCCGCCCCGAGCGCCAGCGTGCGCGCCACGTCGAAGGCGGTGACGATCTTGCCACTGGCGCCGATCTTCACCTTATCGCGCAAGCCGATGCCCACCAGAGTGTTGTGCACCATGACCAGCCCTTCCTGCAGCGGCATGCCGACGTGGTCCACGAATTCCAGGGGCGCGGCGCCGGTGCCGCCCTCGGAGCCGTCCACGGTGATGAAGTCGGGCACGATGCCGGTCTTGAGCATGGCCTTGGCGATGCCGAAGAACTCCCAGGGATGGCCCACGCACAGCTTGATGCCGACCGGCTTGCCGCCGGACAGCCCGCGCAGCTTCTCGATGAATTCCAGCAGCCCGATGGGGTTGGAGAAGGAAGAGTGCACCGCCGGCGAGATGCAGTCCACGCCCATGGGAATGCCACGGGTGGCGGCGATTTCCGGGGTGATCTTGGCCGCCGGCAACACGCCGCCATGGCCGGGTTTGGCGCCTTGCGAGAGCTTCACCTCGATCATCTTGATCTGCGGTGATTGCGCCTGTGTAGTGAATTTTTCTTCATTGAAGCTGCCATCGGCATTGCGGCAGCCGAAATAGCCGGAGGCGATCTGCCAGACCAGGTCGCCGCCGAATTCACGGTGGTATTCGGAGACCGAGCCTTCGCCGGTGTCATGGGCGAAATTGCCTTTCTTGGCGCCCTGGTTCAGCGCCCGGATGGCATTGGCCGAGAGCGAGCCGAAACTCATTGCCGAGACATTGAAGACCGACATCGAGTACGGCTGGGCGCGGTCGGCCCCGACCGTCACGCGAAAGTCGTGGCTGGCGATCTTGGTGGGCGAGAGCGAATGGCCTATCCATTCATGGCCGGCCTGCTGCATGTCCAGTTCAGTGCCGAAGGGGCGGCTGTCGACCTCGGCCTTGGCGCGCTGGTAGACGATACTGCGCTTCTTGCGCGAGAACGGCCGGCCGTCCATCTCATCTTCGAAGAAATACTGGCGCAGTTCCGGACGGATCGATTCGAACATGAAACGGAAATGGCCGATCAAGGGATAGTTGCGCAGCACGGCGTGGCGCCGTTGTACCAGGTCATGGATGCCCAGTACGCTCAAGGTCAGCGGAATCAAGACCCAGGCCCAGTTCAGGGCATGGGTGGCCGCCAGTGCCAGCAGGACGACGGTCAGTACGAGCACCGCCCAGAAAACCAGATACCGATTTGCCCACATGAAAAAGTCCGTTTGTTGTCATTGTTGAACCGGCACCGACCAGTTGGTCAGTAGGCGGGGTTAGCAGGATTCTAACGCCCAGGGGCCTGCCGCGTGCGGGACGAACTGAGGGGTGTTTCCCGTCGATTTAGCGGTAAGGGGCGACGCTGCCGGCGCACAGGCCCGTTGCCCTGGCAGTGGGCATCCTTATTGCTTGGCTGAATCATCACGCTGGCCGCCTCGGGGATTCGGCAGCCCGGCGTCCTCGATCTCCACAACCACACCAGCTCCTGCTCAGCAGAGGCGAGAGACACGATGTCGTTATGAAAACAGTTGCTTCACGGGCCCTGTGCCGCCATGAGCCCGGCCGGGATCAGGCCGTCGTCGCCATGGCGCGTCCGCCGCGCCTGCTGGAAACCTTGCTGGCCAATCTCGACGGCATGGTCTACCGTTGCCGCGACGATGCCTACTGGACCCTCGAATTCGTCAGCGACGGCTGCCAGGCCCTGACCGGTTATGTGCCGGAGGATCTGCTGCTCAACAGCCGTCTGTCCTTCCTGGAACTGACCCACCCGGATGACCGCGAGATGGTGCGCGCCCATATCGAGGCCTGTCTGCGCGAGCGCCGGCGTATCGACATCGAATACCGCATCCTGCATGCCGATGGCAGCCTGCGCTGGGTATGGGAGCGCGGGGTGGGGCTGTACAACGCGGCCGGCAAGGTGGAGGCCATGGAAGGCTTCCTGCAGGACGTGACCGAACGCAAGGAGGCGGCCCAGGCGCTACAGGAGGCCGAGCGGCGCTACCGCAGCATCTTCGAGAATGCCATCGAGGGCGTGTTCCAGACCACGCCGGACGGCACCTACATCGCTGTCAATCCGGCGCTGGCGCGCATCTACGGCTATCACTCGCCGGAAGACCTGATCGTCGGTCTGCGCGACATCAGCCACCAGCTCTACGTGGAGCCGGAGCGGCGGAGCGAATTCATGCGCCTGATGGAGCAGCATGGCTCGGTGTCCAATTTCGAATCACGGGTGTACCGGCGCGATGGCGACATCATCTGGATTTCCGAGAATGCGCGGGCGGTGTATGACGATGGCGGCAGGCTGATCTGCTACGAGGGCACGGTGGAAGCCATCACCGAGCGCAAGCTCTATGAAGCCGAGATGCGCCACCAGGCCACCCACGATGCGCTGACTGGCTTGCCCAATCGCAACATGCTGCATGAACACCTGCAGCGCGCCATCCAGGTGGCGCGCCAGAAGGGCGGCCTGACGGCGGTGGTGTTCGTGGATCTGGACCAGTTCAAGTTCATCAACGACAGCCTGGGGCACCAGGTCGGGGACGAGCTGCTCAAGACTGTGGCCCAGCGCCTGCAGGCCTGTTTGCGCGATACCGACATGGTGGCGCGCCAGGGCGGTGACGAATTCGTGCTGGTGCTGCAGAACCAGACCGGCGGCGAACTGGGTATCGCCGAGGTCATGCAGCGTATCCTGGCGGCGGTGGCGCGCCCCTGGCAGGCCGGGGACCGCGAATTCCAGGTGACCGCCAGCATCGGCGTGAGCCGCTATCCGGCCGACGGCAAGGATGTGGAAACCCTGCTCAAGCAGGCCGATTCGGCCATGTACCGCGCCAAGGAGCAAGGGCGCAACAATTTCCAGTTCTTCGCGCCCTGGATGGACACCCAGGTCAGCAATCGTCTGGAAATGCTCATCAACCTGCGTCGCGCGCTGGATCAGGACGAGTTCAAGCTGTACTACCAGCCCAAGCTGAGCCTCAAGGACGGCCGCGTCATCGGCGCCGAGGCCCTGATCCGCTGGCAGTCGCCCGAGCAGGGCATGGTGCCGCCGGACCGCTTCATTCCCTTCGCCGAGGATGCCGGCCTGATCGTGCCCATCGGCGAATGGGTGCTGCGCACCGCCTGTCACCAGAACAAATGCTGGCAACAGGCCGGTTTGCCGACCATTCCGGTGGCCGTGAACCTGTCGCCGCGGCAGTTGAACCAGAGCCTGCCTGACTTCGTGAGCGGCGTGCTGGCGCAAAGCGGGCTGGCGGCCTCCTGCCTGGAGCTGGAGATCACCGAAAACGTGGTCATGAAGGATGCCGAGAAGAGCGTGGCCACCTTGCATGCCCTCAAGCGTCTGGGCCTGCAGATCTCGGTGGATGACTTCGGTACCGGCTATTCGAGCCTGTCCTACCTGCGCCGCTTCCCGGTCGACGCCCTGAAGATCGACAAGTCCTTCGTGCGCGACATCGCGCGCGACGCCGACAGCGCAGCCATCGTCAAGGCTGTCATCTCGCTGGCGCACATCCTGAACCTGCGGGTCATTGCCGAAGGGGTGGAGGACGAGGAGCAGCATGCTTTCCTCAAGGAAAATGCTTGCGATGAAGTACAAGGTTATTATTTTGGCAAGCCCATGACGGTCGAGGATTTCACCGCCTGGTTCAGGCGCCAGGCCGAAGATGCCGCGGCCATGTCACGTAAATAATCGTGCGCGGCGTCCAACAGGCTCCATCCGCGGAAATCTTTGTGCTACACTCCGCGCAGAACTTTTGATGCCTTGCGCCCGACCGCCGCAGCCTGTGCGGACAACAAAGTCTCCATGACGCAAGGCCGGTAGTTGAAAAGGTGCAGGTCGGCCGTCCGCAACCCAGCGACATGACGGCTTTGCGAAAGCGCGATATCTCCGCGACGCCGATTTGCCCGGGTCTTAGATTCCAGCTCATTCAATCTCCAAACACCGGAAGGTAGCGCCGCCGCTTCCAGCACTGCGCAAGTCTTGCCGCACCTGGTCTGGTCGCAGGCCCGGTTCGTCGCAAGCCTGCCGGACGGAGAACAGCTGCAAGCCGAACTTTTGTTAACAACAAGACGCACAAGAGTGGTACATGAATATTGCTGAGGCCAAGAAAGTCCTCGAAACCGCATTGCTTTGCACGCATGAGCCGCTGTCGATCAATGACCTGAAGAAGCTGTACGTCGATCCCGAGAGCGAGGAGAGCAGCGATATCAATGCCGAGATGATCCGACAGATGCTCGACGAGCTGCGCACCGAGTGGGCCGACAAGGGCGTGGAAGTGGTCAGCCTGTCTACCGGCTGGCGCTTCCAGAGCCGCAAGGAAATGAAGGTCTACCTGGAGCGCCTCAATCCGGAGAAACCGCCCAAATATACTCGCGCTACCCTGGAAACGCTGGCCATCATTGCCTACCGCCAGCCGGTCACGCGGGGCGATATCGAAGAGATTCGCGGCGTGGCGGTCAATACCCAGACCATCCGCATGCTGGAAGACCGTGGCTGGATCGAGTCCATCGGTCATCGCGACGTCCCGGGCCGACCGGCCCTGTTCGCCACGACGCGCAAGTTCCTGGATGATCTGGGCCTGAGTTCGCTGGAGGAATTGCCGCCGCTGCAGCAGGTCAGCGGCGAAGCGGCTGCCCAGGGCGCGCTGCTTGAATTGCAGGCCCTTGAAGGTGGCGCGGCGGCCCTGGCCGAAGAAGAGCCGGGCGAGGATGAAGGCGCGGCCAGCGATGCCGGGACGGCAGAAGAGGCGCCGGTGGCGCAGCTCGCCGCCGATGAGGTCGATGGCGGGCACACCTTGCTGAGCGGGGAGGCTGAGGCGGATGAAGCGTCGCCACCCGGACAGCCAGATCAGGCAACAAGTGAAGCAGTAAGCGAAGATGTCGTGGCACCTGCGGTCGCAGAAGCCACGGAGATCGCAGCCGCCGCAGGGGAAGAGCGCGCTGCGGGCAGTCAGGACGCTTCCCCGGAAGCGCAAGAACCTTTTGAGCAAGACGTTGCCGTAACTGGCACGGACGCCATCGAGGCCGCCGACGAAGCGGCAGGCGAGCACAACGACACCACCGAGCGGGCCGATCAGCGGGAAGATGACGCGCGTCCGCCACATCCAGATTCGAAGAATGAAGCCAACTAGTTCCAAAGACGAGACCCAGGTCGACCTGGCCGCGGCTGACGCCGCCGCATCCGACAAGCCGGTGAAGAAGCGCACCCGCAGACCTGCGGCCGGTGCTGCACCTGACGCCAGCGAACAGCCTGCAGCGCCGGCTGCGGACGCCGCAGCAGGTGCCGATACGGCGCCCGTGGCTGCGAAGAAGCGTGCTCCCCGTGCCAAGAAGGCAGTGGCCGAGGAATCGGCGCCTGTGGCAGACGCTTCCGTGCAGGAGGCCGCCGCACAAGAACCTGTCGAGCCGGTCAAGAAACCACGCGCCACCAAGCCGCGCGCCAAGAAGGTCGACCAGGCCCCCGACGGCGCGGCGTCGGCTGCGTCGGCCCAGTTGAGCCTGGAAATCGAATCGGCCCCGCCGCCGGTCAAGCCCAAGCGTGCCGCCAAGCCCAAGGCTGCTGCCCAGCCTGAAGCGGCGCCGGTTTCCGTCCCGGCCCCCGCTCCTGCCGAGCCGCCCAAGGTCATCGTGACCGTAGGTGAGGAAGTGGTGGCGCCGCCGGTGTTGCTGGACGCCCCGGTGGACCCCAACCGTGCCAAGCCGGCCCGCCGTGGTGTACGCGGCCCCCGCGCCCTGCGCAACAACCGTGCTGCCCAGCGCGCTGCTGCCGGTGCCGAGGCAGGCGCTCCGGCCAAGGGCGAGAATCCGTCCGCGCCGGAACAGCCACGCGGCCAGTTCGGCAAGAACAATGCACAGGGCGGCCACAATGGCCAGTCCGGCCAGCAAGGCAAGAAGAACTTCGACAAGAACGGCAAGAAGCCCAAGGCCCCGCAACTCGGCCTGCGTGCGAGCGAGCCGGTGGATGACATCTTCTCCTATGTGACCTCCGAAGCCTACGACCGTGACGAAGGTGGCAAGGCCGGTGGTCGCCAGGCGCACCAGATGCGCGGCAAGAACGGTCGCCGCGACCTGACCGCCGAGGATGATGCTCCCAAGCTGCACAAGGTGCTGGCCGACGCCGGCCTGGGCTCGCGCCGCGACATGGAAGAGCTGATCGTCGCCGGCCGTGTCTCGGTCAATGGCGAGCCGGCCCACATCGGCCAGCGCATCCTGCCCACCGATGCCGTGCGCATCAATGGCAAGCTGATCCAGCGCAAGGTGAGCAAGCGTCCGCCGCGCGTGCTGGTGTACCACAAGCCATCCGGCGAAATCGTCAGCCATGCCGATCCGGAAGGACGCAGTTCCGTATTCGATCGCCTGCCGACCATGAAGGCCGGCAAGTGGCTGGCCGTGGGGCGCCTGGACTTCAACACCGAAGGCCTGCTGCTGTTCACCACTTCCGGTGACCTGGCCAACCGCCTGATGCACCCGCGCTACAACATTGAGCGTGAATACGCCGTGCGTACCCTGGGCGAGCTGGAAGAGGGCATGCGCCAGAAGCTGTTGAGCGGCGTCGAACTCGATGACGGTCCGGCGCAGTTCTCGCGCATCGCCGACGGCGGTGGCGAAGGCGTCAACAAGTGGTATCGCGTGACCATCGGCGAAGGCCGCAACCGCGAAGTGCGCCGCATGTTCGAGGCGGTAGGCCTGACCGTGTCGCGCCTGATCCGTACCCGCTATGGCGCCATGACGCTGCCGCAGACCTTGAAGCGCGGTCGCTGGGAAGAGCTGGAAGAAAACGCCGTGCGCAACCTGATGGCGGCCTGCGGTCTGGAAAAACAGGCTGGCGAGGCCAAGTCGGGCAATGGTGGCAAGCCGCAGGGCAACGCGCCTCGCGGCAATGCGATGCAGAACAAGGGGCCGCAGAAAGGCCGCAGCAGCGGCAATTTCGGCAACCAGGGCGGCAATTACGGCGGCCAGGGTGGCAATGCCGGGGGCGGCAACTACGGTGGCGGCAATTACGGTGGTAACAAGGGCGGCAACAAGGGTGGCCAACCCAAGAGCCGCCAGCCTGACCCGCTGCAGACCGCATTGGGCTTCCCCGACGCCGGCAACGGCCAGCGCCGCGGCAATCGCCCGCAGCGTGGTGGCGGCAACAGCGCGGCCAACTACATGCTGGGCGGCCTGCCGGGCATGAATCGCCGTCGCGGCGGTCGCTGATGCAGTGAATTGTCCGGCGGCAATGCCGCGGACAATTCGGCCTGTCATGCTGCGATAAGCCCCGCAGGAGTGCGCCAATGACGTTTTTTATGGACGTTTTTGGCGCCTTCTTCACATTTCTGCCAATTCGGGATTTGCTGTCAATACCTGGATCGGTTATAATGTGTTAGTTAAACGCAACCTGCCGCGAATCGCATATGTGATAAATCATTGATAGATCCGCCTGCGCCCCGATGTGTTGGAAGTCCGGCGGTTCGCGTGATGTGTGATCTCGATTTGTGTAGAGATAACAAAAGATGGGCAGATGCCCATTTTTTTTTTGCTGTTCAATTTTGGATGTCTGCCTGCCACTGCGGCAAAGCAGCGTTGTCATGGAGAAAAAGTCTTGCAATTGCTGGAACTGATCGAATCCACCCTTTCGGGCCTGGGCTACGAACTGGTCGAGTTCGAGAAGGCGCCGCGCGGTCTGGTGCGCGTCTTTATCGATTTCCCGTTCGATCCTGATGCGGAGGAAGCGCGTTCGATCACCGTCGAGGATTGCGAGAAGGCGACGCATCAGCTGCTGCACGTCTTCACCGTGGAAGACGTGATCTATGAGCGTCTGGAGGTTTCCTCGCCTGGCCTGGATCGCCCCCTGAAGAAATTTACCGACTTCGTGCGTTTCGTGGATTGCGAAGCCGTGGTCAAGTTGCGCGTGCCGCTGCCCGGCACGTCCAACCGCAAGACCTACGAAGGCGTGCTGCGGGCGCCCGAAGGCGAGGAACTGGTACTGGAATTTGAAGCAAACGATGGGTCGGCTGCCGTGTTGAATTTCACGCTGGCCGATGTGGATAAGGCACACCTGGTGCCGCAGGTCGATTTTAGGAGTCGCAAAGGATGAGTCGCGAAATTTTGTTGTTGGTCGATGCGCTGGCGCGCGAAAAGAACGTCGATAAGGAAGTCGTCTTCGGCGCATTGGAGCATGCCCTGGCGCAGGCTACCAAGAAGCGCTATGAAGGCGAGGTCGACATTCGCGTCTCGATCGACCGCGAAAGCGGCGAGTTCGAATCCTTCCGCCGCTGGCACGTGGTGCCCGACGAGGCCGGCCTGCAACTGCCTGACCAGGAAGTGCTGCTGTTCGAAGCCAAGGAACAGTTCCCCGATATCGAAGTCGACGAATACATCGAAGATCCGATCGAGTCCGTGGAATTCGGCCGTCGCTTCGCACAGGACACCAAGCAGGTGGTCCTGCAGCGCATCCGCGACGCCGAGCGCGAGCAGATCCTGGCCGACTTCCTGGCCCGTGGCGATGCCCTGGTGACCGGCACCATCAAGCGCATGGAGCGCGGTGACGCCATCATCGAATCCGGCAAGATCGAAGCCCGCCTGCCGCGCGACCAGATGATCCCGAAGGAAAACCTGCGCATCGGCGACCGTGTCCGTGCCTATATCCTGCGCGTGGATCGCGGTGCCCGTGGCCCGCAGGTGATCCTGTCGCGCACCGCGCCGGAATTCATCATGAAGCTGTTCGAGCTGGAAGTGCCGGAAATCGAACAAGGCTCGCTGGAAATCAAGTCTGCCGCACGTGATCCGGGCGTACGCGCCAAGATCGCCGTCTACACCGCCGACAAGCGCATCGACCCCATCGGCACCTGCGTGGGCATGCGCGGTTCGCGCGTGCAGGCCGTCACCGGTGAACTGGGTGGCGAGCGCGTGGACATCGTGCTGTGGTCGGAAGACCCGGCGCAGTTCGTCATCGGCGCGCTGGCCCCGGCCAACGTCACCTCCATCGTGGTCGATGAAGAAAAGCACGCCATGGACGTGGTGGTGGATGAAGAGAACCTGGCCATCGCCATTGGTCGCGGCGGTCAGAACGTGCGTCTGGCAGCCGAACTGACCCGCTGGCAGATCAACATCATGACGGCCGAGGAATCGGCCGACAAGTCGGCGGCCGAGACCGCGCTGATCCGTACGCTGTTCATGGAAAAGCTCGATGTCGACCAGGAAGTGGCCGACATCCTGGTCGAGGAAGGTTTCTCGACCCTGGAAGAAATCGCCTACGTGCCGATCAACGAGATGCTCGAGATCGAATCGTTCGACGAAGAGACCGTCAATGAGCTGCGCAACCGCGCCCGCGACGCCCTGGTGACCGAAGCGATCGCCTCCGAAGAAGGCCTGGAAGGCATGGAAGAGGAGCTGATCAACTTCGAAGGCCTGGACCGTGTGCTGGCCGGCAAGCTGGGCCTGGCTGGCGTGAAGACGCTGCCGGCCTTCGCCGGCCTGGCTTATGACGAATTCGGCGCGATCCTGGCCCTGCCTTCCGAGCGCGCGCGCCAACTGATTGAAAATGCATTTGAAGATGTGACCGACGATGAAATGAAGCTCATCGATTCCAAATACGATGAGCGCGCCAAGGCCCTGCAGGCCAAGGCATGGAGCGCAGTAGAAGGCCGCTGAGAAGCGGAGCGTCTCCACATCATCTGCCGAGCCACATAGAAAAGAGGACTGAATGGCGAGTAACAACGTTGCCCAATTTGCCACCGAGCTGAAAATGCCCGCTGACCTGCTGCTGACCCAGCTGCGTTCGGCCGGCGTCGAGAAGAGCTCTGCATCCGATTCCCTGTCGAAGGAAGACAAGGACCGCCTGCTTGAACACCTGCGCCGAGCGCGTGGGGCCGCGCCGGAAGGCGAGAAGAAAAAGATCACGCTGACCCGCAAGGAAACCACCGAGATCAAGCAGGCCGATGCAACCGGCAAATCGCGCACGATCCAGGTGGAAGTGCGTAAGAAGCGCACCTTCATCAAGCGGGACGAGCCTGGCGTGGAAGAGACTGCAGCGCGTGCTGCGGCGCCTCAGCGCGACCCGGCCATCGAAGCGCAGGAACGTGAGCAGGAAGAGGCTCGCCGTCAGGCCGAACTGAAGGCTCAGCAGGAGCGCCTGGCGCAACTGGAGGCCGAACGTGCCGCCCAGGCCAAGGCTGCCGAGCTGGAACAGCAACGCGCCCGCGAAGAAGCCGAGGCCGAGGCCAAGCGCCAGGCTGCGGAAGCCGCCGCTGCGGCTGCCGAAGCCGAAAAGGCCAAGGCTGCTGCCCCGGCCGCCACGGCTGCCGCCGCCGCACCGGCTCCGGCCGTCGACCCGGCTGCTGAAGAGAAGAAGCGCGCTGCTGCCGAGGAAGCCAAGAAGAAGGCCGAAGCCGCCGCCAAGGAAGCCGCCGACCGTGCTGCCGCCGCTGATCGCGCGCGCAAGGCCGTGGAAGACGAAGTGGCGCAGATCAAGGCCATGATGAATGCGCCGCGTCGCGTCATCAAGGCGCCTGAGCCCGCGCCGGCCGCCGCCAAGACCTCCGAGGGTACGCTGCACAAGCCGGCGACCGCGGCCAAGCCGGGCGAGAAGAAGGATGACAAGAAGCCGGTCGTGGCTGCAGACAAGAAGTCGATCAAGTCGGCCAACGTCTCGTCGACCTGGCAGGACGACGCCAAGAAGCGTGGCACCGGCGGCATGAAGTCGCGCGGCGCTACTGGTGGCGGTGGTCGCGATGGCTGGCGTGCCGGCCCCAAGGGCCGTCGTCATTCGCACGGCGATGACCAGCGCGAAAGCAACTTCCAGGTGCCCACCGAAGCCGTGGTGCACGATGTCTATGTGCCGGAAACCATCACCGTGGCCGAAGTGGCCCACAAGATGGCGGTCAAGGCATCCGAGGTCATCAAGCACCTGATGAAGCTGGGCCAGATGGTCACCATCAACCAGGTGCTGGATCAGGAAACCGCCATGATCGTGGTGGAAGAAATGGGCCACCGTGCCCACGCCGCCAAGGCGGAAGATCCGGAAGCGCTGCTGGTCGAAGGCGAAGAACACGCCGACGCCGAAGCGCTGCCGCGTGCACCGGTGGTCACTGTCATGGGGCACGTCGACCACGGCAAGACCTCGCTGCTGGATTACATCCGTCGCACCAAGGTGGCCTCGGGTGAAGCCGGTGGCATTACCCAGCACATCGGTGCCTACCACGTGGAAACCCCGCGCGGCATGATCACCTTCCTGGATACCCCGGGCCACGAGGCGTTCACCGCCATGCGTGCCCGTGGTGCCAAGGCGACCGACATCGTGATCCTGGTGGTGGCAGCCGACGACGGCGTCATGCCCCAGACCAAGGAAGCGATCGCCCACGCCAAGGCCGGCGGCGTGCCGCTGGTGGTGGCGATCAACAAGATCGACAAGCCGGGTGCCAATCCCGACCGCGTCAAGCAGGAACTGATCGCGGAAGAAGTGGTGCCGGAAGAATACGGTGGCGATGCCCCGTTCATCCCGGTATCGGCCAAGACCGGCGAAGGCATCGACTCGCTGCTGGAAAACGTGCTGCTGCAAGCCGAAGTGCTGGAACTGACCGCACCGGTGGACGTGCCGGCCCGTGGCCTGGTCATCGAAGCCAAGCTGGACAAGGGCCGTGGCCCGGTGGCGACGATCCTGGTGCAATCCGGTACCCTGAAGCGCGGCGACGTCGTGCTGGCCGGTTCGGCCTATGGCCGCGTGCGCGCCATGCTGGACGAAAACGGCAAGAACATCGCCGAGGCAGGCCCGTCCCTGCCGGTGGAAATCCAGGGCCTGACCGAAGTGCCCTCCGCCGGTGAAGAAGTGGTGGTCATGACCGACGAGCGCAAGGCGCGCGAAATCGGCCTGTTCCGCCAGGGCAAGTTCCGCGACGTGAAGCTGGCCAAGCAGCAGGCCGCCAAGCTGGAAAACATGTTTGACCAGATGACCGAAGGCGAGGTCAAGAACCTGCCGATGATCATCAAGACCGACGTGCAAGGTTCGCAGGAAGCACTGGTGCAGTCGCTGCAGAAGCTGTCCACTAGCGAAGTGCGCGTCCAGGTGGTGCATGCCGCCGTGGGTGGCATCAGCGAAAACGACGTCAACCTGGCAGTCGCCTCCAAGGCGGTCATCATCGGCTTCAACACCCGTGCCGACGCATCGGCTCGCAAGCTGGCCGAAGCCTCGGGCGTGGACATCCGTTACTACAACATCATTTACGATGCGGTGGACGAGGTGAAGGCCGCGATGTCCGGCATGCTGTCGCCGGAGAAGCGCGAACAGGCACTGGGTCTGGTGGAAATCCGCCAGGTGTTCGTGGTCAGCAAGGTGGGTTCGATTGCCGGCTGCTACGTGCTGGAAGGCCTGGTCAAGCGTGGCTCGCAAGTGCGTCTGCTGCGCAACAACGTGGTGGTGTGGACCGGCGAACTGGATTCGCTCAAGCGTTTCAAGGACGACGTCAAGGAAGTCAAGTCGGGCTTCGAGTGCGGTCTCTCGCTCAAGGGCTACAACGACATCGAAGTGGGCGATCAGCTCGAAATCTTCGAAGTCCAGGAAGTCGCCCGTACCCTGTAATGCAATACGCCGGCGCATCGTTCGCGATGTGCCGGCATCACTGGCAAGATCCGTCGCAGCAACGCGGGAATCCTCCCGCCACGCCATCGGCGGATTGTTTTTTTAAAGCATGGCAAAACATAGCAAATCCATTCCCGGGCGCGGCTTGCGCGTAGCCGACCAGATCCAGCGCGATCTGTCGGAGTTGATCGCCTTCGAGCTGAAGGACCCGCGGGTGGGCATGATCACCATTACCGAAGTGCAGGTCACGCCGGATTACGCGCACGCCAAGGTTTTCTTCACCACGCTGGTGGACAACCCGGATGCGATCAAGAACACCCTGGCCGGGCTGCGCAAGGCGGGCGGTTACCTGCGTACCCAGCTGGGTCGGCGCCTGACCATCCACACCTTGCCGGAACTGCATTTCGTGCACGACAACTCGACCGCGCGCGGCATTGAAATGTCGCGCCTGATCGACGAGGCCAACGCTACCCGCGCCAAGGATTCGGACGACGAGGCCTAAGCCAGGCGTCGGCTGCGTCGTAGCATTGCAGTTTTCTCCTTCATCTTCGCACCGGTCTGCGATCCCTTCATCGGGGCGCGAGGCCGGTCTTGCATTTCATGGCTGACAATATGACGGCGGACACCGCGTCCGCTTCCCCCGATAGTGCGCTGGAGCAGGGCAAGCGCAGCAAACGCGGCCAGCCGCAACGGCCGCCACGTCCTCCGCGCGTGCCGGTGCATGGCGTGTTGCTGCTGGACAAGCCGGTAGGCCTGTCCTCCAACGACGCCCTGATCCGCGCCAAGCGCATGCTCAACGCGCCCAAGGCCGGCCATACCGGCACGCTGGACCCGTTTGCCACCGGCTTGCTGCCGCTGTGCTTCGGCGAAGCCACCAAGTTCTCGCAAGACCTGCTGGAAGCCGACAAGACCTACGAGGCGCTCGTGCACCTGGGTGTGCGCACCGATACCGGCGACACCGAGGGCCAGGTCATCGGTGAGCGGCCGGTGGAGGTCAGCGTGGCGCAGATCGAAGCCGCGCTGGCGCAGTTCCGTGGCCCGATCCGTCAGGTTCCTCCCATGCACTCGGCCTTGAAGCGAGATGGCAAGCCCTTGTACGAATACGCTCGCGCCGGCATCACGCTGGAACGCGAGGCGCGCGACGTGACCATCCATGCGCTGGAGTTGCTGGATTACCAGGCGCCGATGTTGCGTATTCGCGTCACCTGCAGCAAGGGGACGTATATTCGCGTGCTGGGTGAAGATATCGGCGAGGTCCTGGGCTGTGGTGCTCACCTGAACGCACTGCGCCGCATCTGTGTCGGCCCGCTGACGCTGGAGGGTGCGGTCACGCTGGAACAGTTCGACGCCCCCGGCGACGTCGACTCGCGCAAGGCCATGCTGTTGCCCGTCGATGGCCTGCTGCGCAGCTTCCCGGCAGTGCAACTGACGGATGAACTGGCGCGCCGTTTCCTGCACGGGCAGCGGCTGCCGCTGGGCAAGGAGGGCGTGCCCGTACCGGATCAGACCGGCCGGGTGCGCGTCTATCGCAGTTCGGATGGCGCCTTGCTGGGCACCGGGTTGTTGCAGGAATACGCCATCCTGGCGCCGGAACGGCTGGTGTCCACGGCCTCCTAGAAATCAGCCAGACCCAGCACGAAAGCAGCACAAAACAGCAGCAAAGCGGTTTGCAGCAGGTCTTCCCGGGGGATGCTCCGGGCGCTGGCAAGCCGTTGAAAACACAGGTTTTTTCAAAGTTCATGCGTCGCAACATGCTATAATGCGCGCCTCCCAAGAATCGGCATTCCAACCACAGTCACCATGTCAAACAATATCCGCGCAATTCGCAACATCGCCATCATCGCCCACGTTGACCACGGCAAGACCACCCTGGTGGACCAGCTGCTGCGCCAGTCCGGTACCTTCCGCGACAACCAGCAAGTGGACAACCGCGTGATGGACTCCAACGACATCGAAAAGGAACGTGGCATCACCATCCTGTCGAAGAACTGCGCGGTGGAGTACAAGGGCACCCACATCAACATCGTCGATACCCCTGGCCACGCCGACTTCGGCGGTGAGGTCGAGCGCGTGCTGTCGATGGTCGACTCGGTGCTGCTGCTGGTGGATGCCCAGGAAGGCCCGATGCCGCAGACCCGCTTCGTGACCCGCAAGGCGCTGGCCCTGGGCCTGAAGCCGATCGTGGTCCTCAACAAGATCGACCGCCCGGGCGCACGCGCCGAGTGGGCCATCAACGCCACCTTCGAACTGTTCGACAAGCTGGGTGCGACCGAAGAACAGCTGGACTTCCCCGTGATCTACGCTTCGGGCCTGAACGGCTACGCCAGCCTGGATCCGGAAGCGCGCGACGGCAACATGGAGCCGCTGTTCGACGCCATCCTGAAGTACGTCCCGGCCCGCAAGGATGACCCGGACGCGCCGCTGCAACTGCAGATCACCTCGCTGGAATACTCCTCCTACGTCGGCAAGATCGGCGTCGGCCGTATCCTGGCCGGTCGCGTCAAGGGTGGTCAGGACGTGGTCTGGATGAACGGTCCGGAAGACAAGCCCACCAAGGCCCGCATCAACCAGGTGCTGACCTTCAAGGGTCTGGAGCGCGTGCTGGTGGACGAAGCCCTGGCCGGCGACATCGTGCTGATCAACGGTATCGAGGAAATCGGCATCGGCTCCACCATCTGCTCGCCGGATGCGCCCAATGGCCTGCCGATGCTGAAGGTGGACGAACCGACCCTGACCATGAACTTCATGGTCAACACCTCGCCGCTGGCTGGCCGCGAAGGCAAGTTCGTCACCACCCGCCAGATCCGCGATCGTCTGGAAAAGGAACTGAAGTCCAACATGGCCCTGCGCGTGGTCCAGGCCGAGAACGACGACTCGACCTACGAAGTGTCGGGCCGTGGCGAATTGCACCTGACCATTCTGATCGAAAATATGCGCCGCGAAGGCTTCGAGCTGGCCGTGTCGCGTCCGCGCGTGGTGTTCCGCATGGTGGATGGCGTTCGTGAAGAACCGTACGAAAACCTGACTGTCGACGTCGAAGAAACCCACCAGGGTGGCGTGATGGAAGAACTGGGCCGCCGTCGTGGCGACCTGCAGAACATGGAACCGGACGGCAAGGGCCGTGTGCGCCTGGAATACCACATCCCGGCACGTGGCCTGATCGGTTTCCAGGGTGAATTCATGACACTGACCCGCGGCACCGGTCTGATGAGCCACGTGTTCGACGACTACAAGCCGGTTGACACCACCAAGGGTGAACTGGCCGGCCGTCGCAACGGCGTGCTGATCTCCCAGGACGACGGCGCCGCCGTGGCCTACGCACTGTGGAAGCTGCAGGATCGCGGCCGCATGTTCGTCAGCCACAACGACCCGGTGTATGAAGGCATGATCATCGGCATCCACTCGCGCGACAACGATCTGGTGGTCAACCCCATCAAGGGCAAGCAGCTGACCAACGTGCGCGCTTCAGGTACCGACGAAGCCGTGCGCCTGGTGCCGCCCATCGAGCTGTCGCTGGAATACGCGGTGGAATTCATCGAGGACGATGAGCTGGTCGAAGTTACCCCGAAGAGCATTCGCCTGCGCAAGCGTCACCTGAAGGAACACGAACGCAAGAAGGCATCGCGCGAAGAATCGATCTAAGGGAGTGGGGTGGCCGGCAACGGCCGCCGGAGTGAGGCAGGTTGTGTTGATATGTGGTTTGTGAATAACTGATATCAGCACAATAAAGCAGACAGCCATGATGCACTGCCATATAGTTACACCTGTCTCCTCCAATTTCCTCCTAAAGAATTGGATTCAAGCCCGCAACTTCGGTTGTGGGCTTTTTTTTTGCCGATTTCGCCGGACCGACCGATAAGGCGCTTTCCGGGCTTCCCGGCTGTGTTTCGGCACCGGATTTGTCTTCATCTCTTTGTCAGTAGAGATGAGCATTTGTCCAAAATAGATTTTGTTGCGCTGTTTTTGTGCATTGCGAAATGACGACTGCCGGTTTGTGGTGCAGAATCGAGTCCGCTGTACGAAAAATCCTATCTCGAAGAGGATAGAGGGGACACCAGCCCGCAACGCGCAAGCCTTGCGGGCTTTCTATTTGTCGCTGCTATCTGCCATTGCTAGCCATTGCTGGCGTAAGCTGGAAAGACCCTCGGGACGGCGCCGAAGTACCATTGCGATGATTGCGGCGAGTGTGGCTATCCCATCGTCGCCCCCGCGCCCGAAGGCGCAAACGAACCTTGATTGATGCATTTCGTCAGCCCATGAAGAAAGACCTGCCTCCGCGCACCCTGAGCGTCGCCCCCATGATGGACTGGACCGACCGCCACTGCCGCGTCTTCCACCGCCAGATCACGCGCCATACCTGGCTCTACACCGAGATGGTGACCACCGGTGCGCTGCTGCACGGGGACGTGCCGCGCCATCTCGATTTCGATGAGCAGGAGCATCCTGTCGCCCTGCAACTGGGTGGCAGCGAGCCGGCCGACCTGGCGCACAGTGCGAAACTGGGTGAGCAATGGGGCTATGACGAGATCAACCTGAACTGCGGCTGCCCCTCCGAGCGCGTGCAGAAGGGGGCGTTCGGCGCCTGCCTGATGGGCGAGCCGGCGCTGGTCGCCGATTGCGTCAAGGCCATGCGTGATGCGGTGTCGATTGATGTGACGGTAAAGCATCGCATTGGCATCGACCAGGTCGAGTCCTACGACTTCGTGCGTGACTTCGTTGGACAGATTGCCGATGCCGGTTGCAAGACCTTCATCGTGCATGCCCGCAACGCCATCCTCAAGGGGCTGAGTCCCAAGGAAAACCGCGAGATCCCGCCACTGAAGTATCACTACGCCTACCAGCTCAAGAAGGATTTCCCGCAGCTGGAAATCCTCATCAACGGCGGTATCAAGACCCTGCCCGAGATCGATGAGCATCTCCGGCATGTGGACGGTGTCATGCTGGGCCGCGAGGCGTATCACAATCCCTACCTGATGGCGGCTTTCGATGCCCGCTACTACGGCGATCTGGACGGTGGCCGCCAGCCCAGCCGGACTGAGGTGATCGAAGCGATGTTGCCGTATATCAAGCGTCAGCTGGAACTGCACGGCGACAATGGCCGCGGCCTGCGCCTCAACAGCATCACCCGCCACATGCTGGGCCTGCTGACCGGCATGCCGGGCGCGCGTGCCTTCCGCCAGACCCTGTCGGACTCCAAACGGCTGGCGCTGGGGGACCCGGCGCTGTTGCTGGAAGCCCTGCAGCGTACCCAGGCCGCACAGGCTGCGTAATTGGGCAACGGAGGAGGCTCGCAATCCTTTAAAATAGCGGGTTCCAATTGGGAAAAGAGCTCGAATATGCCACTTGCTACAACCGAAGAAATCGTCGCCGAACTCCGTGCCGGTCGCATGGTGATCCTGGTCGATGAAGAAGACCGCGAAAACGAAGGTGACCTGGTGCTGGCCACCGACTTCGTGACGCCCGAAGCCATCAATTTCATGGTCACGCATGCGCGTGGCCTGGTCTGCCTGACGCTGACCGAAGAGCACGTGGATCAGCTCGACCTGCCGCTCATGGCCACCCGCAACGGCACGGCCTACGGCACCAATTTCACTGTTTCCATCGAGGCCGCCGAAGGCGTCACCACCGGCATCTCCGCCGCCGACCGCGCGCGTACCATCCAGGTGGCCGCCTCCAAGGGCGCCAAGCCCTCCGATCTGGTGCAGCCGGGGCATATCTTCCCCTTGCGCGCCCAGAAGGGTGGCGTGCTCATGCGCGCCGGCCATACCGAAGCCGGTTGCGATCTGACGGCCATGGCTGGACTCACGCCGGCGTCGGTGATCTGCGAAATCCTGAAGGAAGACGGCACCATGGCCCGTCTGCCGGACCTGCTGGAATTCGCCGAGAAGCACAAACTGAAGATCGGTACCATCGCCGACCTGATCCATTACCGCAGCCGTAACGAAAGCATCATCGAGCGCGTGGCCGAGCGCGAGATGCAGACCGCCCATGGTACGTTCAAGGCCATCGCCTATCGTGACACGCCCTCTGGTGGCGCCCACCTGGCGCTGGTGCGTGGCGACATCCAGCCGGGCCAGGAGACCCTGGTGCGCGTGCATCAGCCGGTATCCATCCTGGACCTGCTGGAAGCCGGCGTGACCACCCACTCGTGGAACCTGGCTTCGGCCATGAAGGCGGTGCAGGAAGCGCCGTCCGGCGTGATCGTGCTGCTCAACTGCGAAGAATCGGCGCAGCAGATGTTCGACCAGTTCGGCGCGCTCAACAAGGTCGGTACGCCGCAGGCGGCCAAGCCGACCCGTGCCGAGCGCATGGATCTGCGCACCTATGGCATCGGCGCCCAGATCCTCAAGGACATTGGCGTGTGCAAGATGAAGCTGCTGGCCAGCCCGCGCAAGATGCCGTCGATGGCCGGCTTCCAGCTGGAAGTCACCGGCTACCAGACCCGCGACGGCGTCTGATGACAGCCTCACGCCAGTACGTAATTACGCAAGTCAACCAATCGAGAAGGAACAGCCATGACCATCGGAACCTATGAACCAGACTTCAATGGCGAAAGCTTGCGCATCGGCATCGTCCAGGCGCGCTTCAACGAAGACGTCTGCCATGGCCTGCTGGCCGCCTGCCTGGCCGAACTCAAGCATCTGGGCGTGGCCGACGAGGACATCCTGCACGTGACCGTGCCGGGCGCGCTGGAAATCCCGCTGGCACTGCAGAAGATGGCCGAGACCGAGCAGTTCGACGCCCTGATCGCACTGGGTGCCGTCATCCGTGGCGAGACCTATCACTTCGAACTGGTCTCCAATGAGTCCGGCGCCGGCATTACCCGCATCGGCCTGGACTTCGGTCTGCCCATCGCCAATGCCGTGCTCACCACCGAGAACGACGAGCAGGCAGAGATCCGCATGGCCGAGAAGGGCGCCGATGCCGCGCGTGTGGCGGTGGAAATGGCCAACCTGTCCATCGTGCTGGAAGAGCTGGGCCAGGCCACCGAAGAAGAATAAGCCCCTCCCGCCGTGCCGCTTGCAGCGCAGGCGGCACGGTAGTGCCGCCACCTGTCAGGGGTCGGTACTCGCATTCATCAGTTTCAGTCATTCAAGGCCCCGGCCGCATTCATCATGTCGAACAAATCTCAACACGCCAATTCGAACAAGAACCGCACCCCGCGTCATCGCGCTCGCGAGTTCGCGTTGCAGGGCTTGTACCAGTGGCTGCTCAATCACGAGGACGCGGGCGCCATCGAAGCCCATATCCGCGAGGCCCACGGTTTCGACAAGGCCGACGCCGAGCATTTCGATACGCTGCTGACCGGCGCCATCCGCGATGCCGAGAAGCTGCGCGCCGGCCTCTCGCCGCTGATCGACCGTCCCATCAAGGAGCTGTCGCCGGTGGAGCATGCGGCGCTGCTGATCGGCGCCTACGAGCTGCAGAACCACATCGAGATTCCCTACAAGGTGGTCATCAACGAAGCGGTTGAGCTGACCAAGTCCTTCGGTGGCATCGATGGTCACAAGTACGTCAATGGCGTGCTGGACCGTTTTGCGGCCCAGACGCGCGCCACCGAAGTGGAAGCTGCCGGCCGTCGTTGAGCCGGATTCGGCTCGCCTTCGCGGCGAGCCTGCAAGGCTGCCTTCATCGTCCCGGGTTTGCTTCCGTTTTACCCCCGTTTTGTCCCTGTTGTGTGTTCGTTGTCGGGAATTAGTGCATGAACCTGAACCAACTGGCTGCACGTCTGCAGCACATCGCCCCCTTCCATGTGATGGAATTGTCCAAGAAGGCTGCCGTGCTGGAGCAGCAGGGGCGTCACCTGATCCATATGGGCATCGGCGAGCCGGACTTCACGGCGCCGCCCGCCGTCGTGGAGGCGGCGACCCGCGCCATGCACGAGGGCAAGATGCAGTACACCTCGGCGACCGGTCTGCCGGCCTTGCGCACGGCGATCTCGCAGCACTATCGCCAGGTCTATGGCCTGGACATCGCACCGGAACGCATCGTGATCACCGCAGGCGCCTCGGCGGCGCTGCTGCTGGCCTGTGCGGCGCTGGTGGACCGGGGCAGCGAAGTGCTGATGCCGGACCCCAGCTATCCCTGCAATCGCCATTTCGTGGCCGCCTTCGAAGGCCAGGCCCGGCTCATCGCCAGCGGTCCGGAACACCGTTTCCAGCTGTCGGCGCAGATGGTGCGCGAGCACTGGAGCGAGGCTACCCGCGGTGTGCTGCTGGCGTCGCCGTCCAACCCCACGGGTACCTCGATTCTTCCCGATGAATTGCGTGCCATCGTGGGTGAGGTGCGTCAGCGTGGTGGCTTTACCATCGTCGACGAGATCTACCAGGGCCTGTCCTATGAGGGCGAGCCGTTCTCGGCACTGTCGTTGGGTGATGACGTGGTGGTCATCAACAGCTTCTCCAAGTATTTCAACATGACCGGATGGCGCCTGGGTTGGCTGGTATTGCCGCCGGCGCTGGTGCCTCAGGTCGAGAAGCTGGCGCAGAACCTGTTGATCTGCGCTTCCTCGATTGCCCAGCATGCGGCCGTGGCCTGCTTCATGCCGGAAACCATCGCGATCTATGAAGAGCGCAAGGCCGAATTCAAGCGTCGTCGCGACTACATCGTGCCGGCACTGGAAAGCCTGGGATTCACCGTACCGGTGGTGCCGGACGGGGCCTTCTATGTCTATGCCGACTGCAGCGCGCTGTCTGATGATGCCGACCAGCTGAGCCTGGACATGCTCAACGAAGCCGGCGTGGTGCTGGTACCGGGCCTGGATTTCGGCCCCTTTACCGCGCGGCGCTATATCCGCCTGTCCTATGCCACCTCGATGGAAAATCTGCAGGAGGCGGTTGCTCGGCTGCGGGTGTTCTTTGCCCAGCGCAGGCAGGCTGCTGCCTGAGCGGCAGGTCTGCCGCAGCCATAAAAAAAGGAGCCCGAGGGCTCCTTTTCTGCGTTCTGAATACCGGTAATATCCAAATCGCAACACACCATCCTTTACAGGGCAGCGAGTTGTTCTTCCACCTTGGGCTTGCTCGCCGAGGCCACATTGTTGCTGGCGGCCTTGGGCTGGTCGGCGCTGGCGGCCACGCCGGAGGCCGGCGGCAGCTTTACGGTGGCGGTGGTGTAGATCGAGATATTCTTGCCCATCGCGACCTGTTTCAGATTCTGATATTCGGACAGTACCTTGACGCCATAGCCGCCGTCGTTGGCCATGTCGGCTGCGCCCACGTAGCTCTTCAGGCCGGCTTCGATGGAACCGCCACGGGTGACGTATTCCTTCAGGATCTGCGAACCGACACGAATATTGGCCACTGGGTTGAGGGCTGCCTTGATGCCACCCAGCTCCTGGAATTTGTCATGGTGCACCTTGGCCATCACCTGCATCAGCCCCTGCGCGCCCATCGGGCTTTCCGCGAAGGGATTGAAGCGCGATTCGATGGCAATCACCGACAGGATCAGCAGCGGATCGAGCTTGATATCGCGTGCGGTCAGGTAGGCCGCCGAGACCAGCATGTCGGCGGCATCGCTGGCGACGCGGTAGCGCTTGGCCAGCCAGTTGGTGACCAGCTTCTGCTGACGCGGGTTACCCAGCAGCTGGCGGTCTTCCGCCGACAGGCTCTGCGGCGAGACCGGGCTGATCGGCGCAGGTTGCACCGAATCGGCCGTCATCGCACCGGCCAGGGCAGCTGTGGTGGCCACCGGAGTGGTGGGCGACATCAGCTCGGCCAGGCCGGGCGTGGTCGGCGCATCGGCCTGCTGGACTTCTTCCGTGGCGTCGGAGAAGGGCGACATGCTGATCAGCTTGTCGGCCAGTTCCGGATTGAAGAACATCAGACCCAGTACGAACAGCGCGGCAATGCCGAGTATCGTCAGAACACGATGGGCGATGCCGAAAAATTGAGCAATGCGCGAGTCCCCGGAAAGCATCCGGAAATTCACGCGGCGAACCACCTGCGGGGCGCCTGATAAGGGCGCCTCGGAAGCCTGGTTGGACATTGAACCTCCTGCGTTATTGCGGCAAAAACAGGGCGCGCCTGGCCAAGAAGTGGAGACCAAACGGCTGGACTGTCGTTGCTGCAATCTATTACGTTACCGTCGCAAGGCGTTACGGCAAGGCCATCCGCGAGGCCTGCTGGCCCTGCCGTCGGATGGCATGTTTCGGGGGGTAGGGCTGACGCCCTGGACACACTTCTTGAGTTGCTGGGACCCCGGATCCCTGGATACCTTGCTTGGCTCGACTGTTTTCGATCAAGCCTCTACGAGCCCACGGCTCACCTCTTCGGTTTAGAGTGGGCGCATTGTAGAAGCCACTTTATATCGAGTCAATACTATGAAAATAGTTCTTTATAACTTTTGTATATCATATTCAACGTGGCCTTTCTTCAAAAATCAATAGAATCAAGCGTTTGCCGGGGATAGTTGAGCCGGCTGTGATGCAAAAAGAAATTTGTTAAAAAGTATGAAATACACTGATTTGCGGGATTTTATTTCCCAGTTGCAACAAAAAGGAGAGCTAAAACGCGTCGCTCACCCGGTTTCGTCCCATCTGGAGATGACCGAGATTGCCGATCGCACCTTGCGGGCGGAAGGCCCGGCGCTCCTTTTTGAGCAGGTCGATCAGAAAAATATCCCTGTTTTAGCGAATCTTTTCGGTACACCGCATCGGGTGGCGCTGGGCATGGGCGCCCACAGCATCACCGAATTGCGCCGCATCGGCCATCTGCTGGCGCGCCTGAAGGAGCCGGAGCCGCCCAAAGGCATCAAGGATGTGCTGGATCTGGGAACGCTGGTGAAGTCGCTGTGGGACATGGCGCCCAAGGAGCGTGGCTCGGCACCGTGCCAGGATGTGGTGTGGGAGGGCAAGGACGTGGACTTGTCGCGCCTGCCCATCCAGCATTGCTGGCCCGGCGATGTCGCGCCACTGATCACCTGGGGTCTGGTCATTACCAAGGGGCCGCACAAGAAGCGCCAGAACCTGGGTATCTACCGCCAGCAGGTGCTGGGTCCGAACAAGGTCATCATGCGCTGGCTGGCGCATCGCGGCGGCGCTCTGGATTTCCGCGAGCACTGCATCGCCAATCCGGGCCAGCCCTATCCGGTGGCAGTCGCGCTGGGTGCCGATCCGGCTACTATATTAGGTGCGGTGACGCCGGTGCCGGATAGTCTGTCCGAATACCAGTTCGCTGGCCTGCTGCGCGGCAGCCGGACCGAGCTGGTCAAGGCCATGGGCAGCGAACTGCGGGTGCCGGCCTCGGCCGAGATCGTGCTGGAAGGGCATATCTATCCGGACGAAAAGCATGCCTCCGGATTCGAGCACGCGCTCGAAGGTCCCTACGGCGATCACACCGGTTACTACAATGAACAGGACTGGTTCCCGGTCTTCACCATCGACCGCATCACCATGCGACGCGATGCCATCTATCACTCCACCTATACCGGAAAGCCGCCTGACGAGCCGGCCGTGCTCGGCGTAGCCTTGAATGAAGTGTTCGTGCCACTGCTGCAGAAGCAGTTCGCCGAGATCACCGATTTCTACCTGCCCCCGGAAGGTTGCAGCTACCGCATGGCAGTGGTGCAGATGAAGAAGTCCTATGCCGGTCACGCCAAGCGGGTGATGTTCGGGGTGTGGAGTTTCCTGCGTCAGTTCATGTACACCAAGTTCATCGTGGTGGTAGACGAGGATGTGGACATCCGTGACTGGAAGGAAGTGATTTGGGCCATCACCACGCGGGTGGACCCGGTACGCGATACCGTCCTCGTCGATAACACGCCCATCGATTACCTGGACTTCGCTTCGCCCATCAGCGGACTGGGCAGCAAGATGGGCATCGATGCGACCAACAAGTGGCCGGGCGAAACCAGTCGCGAATGGGGTACGCCGATCGTGATGAGCGATGAGGTGAAGAAGCGCGTCGATACCATCTGGAAGGACCTGGGCATTTGACGTTGCGCCGCCGCAGTCACAGGGCCACGCACTGCCTCTCGAGGCGGCGAACGTGGTCCACGCCCCGGCGTGGCCTTGCGGTTTGTGACGCACTGCAATGATTTAGCTGGCCGGGGTGGTGTGAATTGGGATACAATTCACACCGGCGGGCCCCTGCGCATTGTGGCATGGTCAACCTGGTCAGGTCGGGAACGAAGCAGCCACAGCCATTTCCCGCAAGTGCCGCAGACAAGGCTCGCCTCTCTTGTTTTCTTCTTCGCCGTTGTCCATCGTGGTGACGGCTTCCTGCAGTCTCCCCCCTGAAGTAACTCCACCTGCATCGCCGAGGCAAAGCGCCGCCCGTTGCGTGGCAGCCTGCCTGCGCCCGGCCCGTTACGGGCGCGGGTCCAGGCGATCTGCCAGGATGGCCGATACGCCGGTGAAGGCTGGATACTCCGCCGTGATGACATAGGTTGGGATGGCCTTGGTCAGGACCGACATGCGCCCCTTGTTTTCGAAGCGCGCGCGGAAGGGTGAGCGGGCGAAGTAATCGCCCAGATGCGGCACCACGCCGCCACCGATATAGATGCCGCCCAGCGCGCCCAGCGTCAGCGCCAGGTCGGCCGCCACCGTGCCCAGCATGCCGCAGAACAGGTCCACGGTTTCCTGGCAGACCGCATCGCCATGCTGCAGGGCGGCCTCGACGATGTCCGCAGCCTTCAGCTCGGCGGCCGGATGGCCGTCGATGGCCAGCAGGGCGCGATGGAGAAACTCCAGGCCGGGGCCGGAGACCAGGCGTTCGGCCGATACATGTTCATGGAATTGCCAAGCATACGCCAGCACTGCGGCCTCGCGCGGATTGGCCGGGGCAAACGCCACATGCCCGCCTTCGCTGGCCAGCGGTAGCCAGTGCCCATCGCCCCGCACCAGGCCACCCACACCCAAGCCCGTCCCGGCGCCAACCAGGCCGATGGGCTGCTCGCGCCTGGGTGCGCCGCCACCGATCTGCTGCAGTTCATCGGCGCGCAAGCGCGGCACCGCCATCGACAGCGCGGTGAAGTCGTTGACCACCAGCAGCAGCTCCAGCCCCAGCAGCTGGCGCGCCGCCTCGATGGAAAAAGCCCAGTCGTGATTGGTCATCTTGATTTGGTCGCCTTGCACCGGATTGGCGATGGCGACTACCGCGTGCCGCACCGGCGGCTGCCCGGCCAGTTTCAGGTAGGCCTGCACGGCATCGGTGAATTCGCGATAGTCGGCGCCGCGCAGCACGTGTACCTGTTCGATCCGGTCCGGCGCCGTTTCCAGCGCAAAGCGGGCATTGGTGCCGCCGATGTCGGCCAGCAGACGCGGACCGTCGGCGTACGCGGTCGCGGGGGAGGGAGAGGGGGCTCCGGTTTGCATAGTCTTGTCCTTGTTGTCTTCATTCCGTACGGGCGACAACGCACTGGCGTCACCGCCGGTCGGAATGCGTCGGGTCATTGAGGCCTGCCTGAAGGGTATGAGGCAGGCAGACGCGCCAGGTTCCGGCGGAGGGGCTTGCCCTCCGCGACGGCGCGCATGGTATCAGTGTTGGCGCAACTGTTGTTGCAGGGCCGTGCGGACCTGGCCAATGACCTCGCTCCAGTCGTCGGCCTGGGCCTGGCGGAAGATCCTGACGCCCGGATACCAGGGCGTGTCGCTGCGATCCAGCTGCCAGCGCCAGCAGGTATTGAAGCGATTGAGCAGCCATACCGGCTTGCCCAGCGCTCCGGCCAGGTGGCAGACCGAGGTATCGACGCTGATCAGCAGGTCGAGGTGGGCGAGCAGCCCCGAGGTGTCGGCGAAGTCGTGCAGTGCCGCCGAGCAATCCCTGACCTGCGGCGCCAGCGGATGGTTGCGCAGCTGTTCCAGGGCGGTCTCGCCCACCTGGATCGAATAGAATTCCAGCCCGGCATGCTCGCGAGCCAGTTCCACTACCGGGCTCAGGGCATCGAAGGGCAGCGAGCGCTGGGCGTCGATGCGGATGGCGTCCGGATGGGTCTGCGCCGAACTGCCAGCCCACACCAGGCCCACGCGCAGCGCGCGGTTGTGCGGCAGGCGCAGCGCCCAGGCGTTCCAAGCACCGGCCTCGGGCAGCAGGTAGGGCGCGCGCGGAATCTCGGATTCGCTGAAGCTCTGGCAGGCCAGCGGCAAGCTCATCAGTGGGCAGTGCACGTCGAACGAGGGCGGCACGGAGCGCTGAGTGCTGATGACCTCGACCGCACCCGGCACGTTGGCCAGCAGCTTGACCAGCGCCGGTTGTACTTCGAGGATCACCCGTGCGCCCATGGCCGCCACCAGCGGGACATAGCGCACGAATTGCAGGGTATCGCCGAAGCCCTGTTCGGCGTGCAGCAGGATGGTCTTGCCTTCCAGCGGAAAGTCGCCCAGCCACAGCGGCTGGGTGAAATGACGCTGCTGACCTTGCATCTGCCCGGTGAACCAGCGCGACTCGTAGGCGCGCCAGCCATTCTGGAAATCACCTCGCAGCAATTGCATCAGGGCATCGTTCCAGGCAGCCGAGGAGGCATCGGGATTGAGTTCGCGGGCGCGCGCATAGGACTCCGCGGCTTCATCGAAGCGGCGCAGGGCCTCCAGCGTGGAGCCGCGGTTGAACCACAGGTCGGCCGAGTCGTCGTCCAGCGCCAGGGCCTGGTCGTAGGCCTGCAGCGCTTCCCGCGGCCGTTGCAGCTGCATCAGCACGTAGCCGCGGTTGGACAGCGCCTCGTAGAAGTCGGGCTGTACCGCCAGCGCGCGGTCATAGGCCGCCAATGCGTCGGTGAGCAGGTAGCTGTCCTTGCAGGTATTGCCCAGGTTGAACCAGGCTTCGATGAAATCCGGACGCAGCGACAAGGCCGTGCCGTAAGACTGCCGGGCGTCGGCATAGGCGAACAGGTCGTGCTGGGCATTGCCCTGCTGGAACCAGGCATCGGCATTGCCGGGGTCTATCTTGAGCGCCCGCGCAAAGTCTTCCAGCGCGTCGGTGGCGCGGCCCAGGCGGCGCAGCACGGCGCCACGGCGCATCAGGGCGTCGGGGAAATCGGGCTTGGTGGCGATCAGATGATCGTAGCGGGTGAGGGCTTCCTCGTCCCGCGCCAGCTGTTCCAGTACGCCAGCGTGGTCGAAATAGGTATCCAGATGCGCAGGATTGAGATCGATGGCCTTGGCCAGCTGCGTTTCGGCGGCGGCCCAGTCTTCCTGATGCAGCTTGAGCATACCGTACAGGTAGTTGGCCTCGAAATGCCGGGGCAGCTTGAGCAGGACTTTCTTGTACAGCTCTTCGGCCGTGGCCAGATCGCCCTTTTGATGCACTGCGAGGGCTTTTTGCAGCAGGATGAGTGAGGCGTTGGCTTGCGGGCGCATGGTGGAATTCGGAAGAAAATAGGGGACGGCCGGCAGGGCCGATCGAAGGTGCAGCAAGTGTCCCAAATTCAACCCGATTTATCCAGCGGATTACAGGTGGAATTGCCGCCTATATCTGCCGTGTGTCCACCTTGCGGCGGCGCAAGCGGCGCTGCGGCTTTTCTTTTACACTACGACGACGTCAGACAACTGATGGTCGACGCAAGCCGGCAGCGACCGGCTCTCTCTTTATTCGTGCCTGTGCATCACGCCACTACGGAGTCTTCCCGATGAGTTTCGCCATTCCCGCACCCGCCCAGACCACCATCCCCGTGGTCGGCGGTGCTCCTTTCCCGGTCCGTCGCATCTATTGCGTGGGTCGCAACTACGCCGCCCACGCCCGCGAAATGGGCCATGATCCCGACCGCGAACCGCCCTTCTTCTTCATGAAGCCGGCCGATGCCATCGTCCCCACCGACTCCGTGGTGCCGTATCCGGCGGCCACTGCCGACTACCATCACGAAATCGAGATGGTGGTGGCGCTGGCCAAGGGCGGTCGCGATATTCCGGTGGAGCAGGCACTGGAGCTGGTATATGGCTACGCCGTGGGGCTCGACATGACCCGCCGCGACATCCAGGCGCAGGCCAAGAAGCTGGGCCGCCCCTGGGACATGGCCAAGGGTTTCGACCAGTCCGCACCCTGCGCACCGATCGTGCCGGTGGCCCAGTCCGGCCATCCCGAACGCGGTGCGGTATGGCTCAAGGTCAACGGCGAAGTGCGCCAGCAAGGCGACCTGTCGGACCTGATCTGGAGCGTGGCCGAGACCATTTCCTATCTGTCGGGTCTGGTCGAGCTGTTCCCGGGCGACCTCATCTTTACCGGCACCCCGGAGGGCGTGGGTGCGGTGGTCAAGGGTGACCGCCTGCAGGGCCATGTGGACGGCTTGCCCGACATCGACATCACGATAGGCTGAGTCCCTCACGCCCTGCCGGGCTGCCCTGGCAGGGCGCCGCGGGCGGCTTTCCGGCGCGGCGCTCGGGCGCGGAAACCAAACTGTCATGAAGCCGATGGCGATGCGGCGTATAATAGCGAATTCCGGGCGTGGCAAGTCGTCGTCCCGGTCAGCATCTTTTGCATCATCCGAAGCGCCCGGCCGCTCAGGTTTGGCCGGTTCGCCCGTAACACATCAACACAGAAAGCAATCAGAACCCGTGCGCATGCACCCCATGCACCGGAGCCGCCTGGCGGCTGCCGCGGCGCTGTCGCACCGTTCGCAATAAACCATGTCCGACACCACGTCCGCGTCCGCAGCACCGGCTGCACCCGCCGTCCGCTTCGAAGATTTCGGCCTTTCGCCCGATATCCTGAAAGCCCTGGCCGAACAAGGCTACGTCCATCCCACCCCGATCCAGGCCCAGGCCATTCCTGTGGTGCTGCAAGGCCGGGACGTGATGGGCGCCGCCCAGACCGGTACCGGCAAGACCGCCGGTTTCTCGCTGCCCATCATCCAGCGGCTGCTGCAGCACGCCAGCCATAGCGCCTCGCCGGCCCGCCACCCGGTGCGCGCCCTGATCCTGACCCCCACCCGCGAGCTGGCCGACCAGGTCGCCGACAACGTGGCTGCGTATTGCCGCTTTACGCCCCTGCGTTCGACCGTGGTGTTCGGTGGTGTGGACATGGCGCCGCAGACGGCCACCTTGCGCGCCGGCGTGGAAATCGTCATCGCCACCCCGGGTCGCCTGCTGGACCATGTGCAGCAGAAGACGGTGAACCTGTCGCAGACCCAGATCCTGGTGATGGACGAGGCCGACCGCATGCTGGACATGGGCTTCCTGCCCGACCTGCAGCGCATCATCAACCTCTTGCCCAAGCAGCGCCAGAACCTGCTGTTTTCGGCCACCTTCTCGCCGGAAATCAAGAAGCTGGCCGCCAGCTTCCAGAACAACCCGGTCACCATCGAAGTGGCCCGCAGCAACGCCACCGCCGAAAACGTCACCCAGACCATCTACAAGGTGGACGAAGCCGCCAAGGCCGATGCAGTGAGCTTCATCATTCGCCAGCGCGAACTGAAGCAAGTGATCGTCTTCTCCAATACCAAGATCGGCGCATCGCGCCTGGCGCGTACCCTGCTGGCCGAAGGCGTGAAGGCCTCCGCGATCCACGGCGACAAGACCCAGGGCGAGCGCATGGCCGCGCTGGAAGCCTTCAAGCAAGGCCAGATCGAAGTGCTGGTAGCCACCGACGTGGCTGCACGTGGCCTGGATATCGCCGAGCTGCCCTGTGTGATCAACTACGATCTGCCCTATAACGCCGAAGACTACGTGCACCGCATCGGTCGTACTGGTCGTGCCGGTGCTTCGGGCGATGCCATCTCGCTGTTCTGCGACAAGGATGATCGTCTGCTGACCGACATCGAGAAGCTGATCAAGAAGAAATTCGAACGTGCCGAGCTGGCCGGTTTCGCGCCGCGCGCGCGTCAGGAACGCAGTGATCGCGCCGACCGTGGCGAGCGTAGTGAACGTGGTGATCGTAGCGACCGCGGCGAACGCAGCCGCAGCAGCCGCGAAGGCTATTCCGCTGCACCGCGCCGCGAGAAGGTCGATCCGTGGTTCCTCAAGCCCTACGAGCCCAGCACCGTGGAGACCGTGTCCACCAAGCCGGAACTGCCCAAGAACAACCGTCCCAAGCCCAAGGTGGCTGCCTTGCTGGGTGGCATGCCCAAGCGCTGAGCGCTTCTTTCAGCGCGAGCCGAAGCGCGCTTGCCAGCCGGTGAGCGCGCCATTCCAGAATCCTTCCCGGTCGCGGGCTTGGCCCGTCTCTCTGGCCAGCCCGAGGAAAGCCGCGGCCTGCTGCAACTGCTGCAGCGGCTGCGACAGGTCCAGTGCCTGTGCGCCGTTCTGCTTGGATAACTTTTCCCCGGTCTCATTCATCAGCAACGGCACGTGCAGGTAGCGCGGGGTCGGATAGCCCAGCAAGCCTTGCAGGTAGATTTGCCGCGCCGTCGAGTCCAGCAGGTCGGCCCCGCGCACGACATCGGTCACGCCCTGTTCGGCATCGTCCACCACCACCGCCAGCTGATAGGCCCAGAAGCCATCGGCCCGCTGCAAGACGAAATCCCCCACCTCCGAGGCCAGGTGCTGCGCCTGCGGCCCCAGCCAGCGATCTTCGAACTGCACCCGTTCCCCAGGCTGCCCCGCATCCGGCACGCGTAGCCGCAGCGTACGGGCCTGCTTGCCCGGTGCCAGGCCGTGGCGGCAGGTGCCGGGATAGATGGCGGCGCCATCGCTGGCAGTGCCCACCCTTGAATCGGCGATTTCCTTGCGGCTGCAACCACAGGGATAGACCATTGCGCCCAGCTTCTCCCGGGCCAGCTGGTAGCGCGCCTTGCGCTGGCTCTGGACCAGTACCGGGCCGTCGGCATGCATGTCCAGCGCCGCCAGGGTCCCCACGATGTCATCGGCCGCGCCTGCGACGGTGCGGGTTTCATCGATATCCTCGATGCGCAGCAGCCAGCGTCCGTCATGGGCGCGCGCATCCAGATAGCTGGCCAGCGCCGCCACCAGCGACCCAGCATGCAGCGGCCCGGAGGGGGAGGGCGCGAAGCGGCCGACATAGGCGCTGGCGCTCACATCGGCTCCGGCGCGGCAATCGGGCCGATCAGCGAGGCGCGTACCTCTGGCTGGGCCAGGTGCTGGATAAACCACTTGAGCGACTTGCCCTGTTCCGCCTTGGGCCACGCCACCATGAAGTTGTCATTGGGTTTGGCCGCCAGGGTCTGCTTTTCCACCAGCGCACCCGAGGCCAGGTAGGGCGCCGCCCAGATGCGCGGTAGATGGCCGCAGCCCAGGCCGGCCAGCTGGGCCTGCAGCTTGTCGGCCACGGTGGCGACCGTCAGGGTTTCCTGGCCTGACAGCAGGCCCATGGTCAGGGTCGGCAGCGACTGGCTGTTGTCCCCCACAGCGATGGCGCGGTGGCTGCGTACCAGCTCGGCCGACAAGGGCTCGTCGGCGGTGGCCAGCGGGTGCTGCGGCGCCACGGCGAATACCCAGTCCACGGCGCCCAGTTCCTGCATCTGGAAGCGGCCACTGGTGCGCACGACCTCCGGCCCATCCAGGGTCACTCCGATGACCAGGTTGGCGCGGCCTTCGATCAGCTTTTCCCAGGCGCCGGTCAATACCCCGGGCGTGAAGCGCAGGCGGGTACCGGATTGTTCGCGGTCGAAGGCTTCGATGATGGGCAGCATCTTGCCGAAGGGAATCAGACTGTTGAGCACGATGTGCAGCTCGGTCTCGCGCCCGGTGGCGGTGCGCTTGACGCGCTGCTCCAGGTCGCTGGCCGCCAGCAGCAAGTGGCGTCCCTCCTGCAACAATTGCAGCCCGGCCGGTGTCAACTGGGCCCGGTGGCCACGGCGGTCGAACAGCAGCACGTCCAGATCGTCTTCCAGCTTGCGCACGCTGTAGGTCAGCGCCGAAGGCACGCGGTCCAGTGCCACGGCGGCGGCGGCAAAGCTGCCCTTGCGGTCGATCATGTCGAGGATCAGCAGGGATTCCAGGGTCAGGTTCACGTCGCTTTCCCTTGTTTAAAATTTTTGAATGAACACTACGGATTTTAGACCTTATCTCGGAAAAAGTTAGCCACTATAGTGACGCCATCGACAAACATTTTGTACAAACCACTTCCGGTCTGTACGTCACTTGAGAAAGAGGTGTTGACATGATGGAACTTCGCAAAGCGAACGATCGTGGCCACGCCAACCACGGTTGGCTGGATTCGTATCACAGCTTTTCCTTCGCGGATTACTATGATCCCAAGCACATGGGTTTCGGCCCGCTGCGTGTGATCAACGAAGACCGCGTGGCCGCTGGCCAGGGCTTCGGTACGCACGGCCACCGCGACATGGAGATCATTTCCTACGTGCTCGAAGGCGAGCTGGCCCACAAGGACAGCATGGGCAACGGTAGCGTGATCCGTCCGGGTGACGTACAACGCATGAGCGCAGGCACCGGGGTACGGCACTCGGAGTACAACCACTCCCAGGACGGTACCACCCACTTCTTGCAGATCTGGATCATGCCGGACCGTGCCGGTGCCGACCCTGGCTACCAGGAGGCGCATTTCTCGGCCGCCGACAAGGACGGCAAGCTGCGCCTGGTGGCCTCCGGCGACGGTCGCGACGGTTCGGTCAGCATGAACCAGGATGCCCAGCTGTATGCCGGCCTGTTCGACGGTGCCCAGCGTGCCGACTATGCCTTGCCGCAAGGCCGCCTCGGATATATTCACGTGGCCCGTGGCAAGGTCAGCGTCAATGGCCAGGCCCTGGAAGCGGGTGACGCCGTCAAGCTCAGTGCGGTCGACCGCATCGAGATCAGCGACGGCGACAAGGCAGAAGTCCTGTTGTTCGACCTGCCGCGCTGATTGATTCGGGTGTCTGCTCCGGCAGTCCCATGATTCTGTAGTCCCGTAGTCGCATTGCCCGCCGGTACCGATCACACCGGCGGATTTTCCAACCGTGTCACTTCACTCTCTAGAGAAGGAAATACCGTCATGACCAAAGTTGCCATCGTCTACCATTCCGGCTACGGCCACACCAAGAAGCAGGCTGAAGCCGTGCAGGCCGGCGCTGCTGGCGTTGCCGGCGCCGATGTCGAACTCATCGCCATCAGCGCCGAAGGCACCATCACCGATGCGCAATGGGCCAGCCTGGACGCGGCCGATGCCATCATCTTCGGTTCGCCGACCTACATGGGTACCGTGTCCTGGCAGTTCAAGAAGTTCGCCGACGCATCCTCCAAGCCCTGGTTCAGCCAGAAGTGGAAGGACAAGGTCGGTGCCGCCTTCACCAACTCGGCAACCATGAACGGCGACAAGCTCTCGACCCTGCACTACCTGTTCACCCTGGGTATGCAGCACAGCATGATCTGGGTCGGCACAGGTCTGATGCCGGCCAACAGCAAGGCCGCCCAGCGCAACGACATCAACTTCGTCGGTTCCTTCTCGGGTCTGATGGCACAAAGCCCGTCGGATTCCTCGCCGGAAGAAGGTCCGCTGCCGGGTGATCTGGAAACGGCCAAGCTCTTCGGTGCACGTGTGGTGGAAACTGCGGCCAAGTTCAAGAAGTAAGTCTTGCAAGTTGCCTTATCCACAGGCGTAAAAAAGCCGGTCACCACAAGGTGCCCGGCTTTTGTCGTTCTGCAGGGGCCGCTGCCGGCCACCGCAGCCGATCAGGCCTGCGTTGCCGCCTCTTCCTGTGCGCTACCTTGCTTGTGGGCGCAGTGCGGACAGGACTTTCCCGGCACATATTCGGGCGACAACTGCTCGCGCGGGGTGACCACGGCGCGGCAGGCGAAGCATTGCGCGGTCTGGGTTTCCTTCAGCTCCGGGCTCAGGGCGGTGCGGTAGTCGAAGACGAAGCAGTCGCCGTTGTAGTGGGCGCCGCCGACATCCTCGAAATACTTCAGGATGCCGCCTTCCAGCTGGTAGACATGGTCGTAGCCGATGTTTTGCATGTGGATGGCGGCCTTTTCGCAGCGGATACCGCCGGTGCAGAAGGTGACCACGGTCTTGCCCTCGAAGTCGGCCCTGTGGTCCTCGATGACCTTGGGGAATTCGGTGAACTTGCTGATGCGGTAATCGACCGTGTTTTCGAAGGTGCCGACATCGACCTCGAAGCCGTTGCGGGTATCGACCATCACCACCGGACGGCCCTCGTCGTCATGCCCCTGGTCGAGCCAGCGCTTGAGGTCCCGGGGTTCCACGAAGGGCGCACGGCCCAGCTCGGGCTTGATCAGCGGATGCTTCATGGTGATGATCTCAGCCTTCAGCTTGACCAGCATGCGCGTGAACGGTTGCTTCTCGGAATAGCTTTCCTTGACGATCAGGTCGGCGAAACGCGGGTCGGCGCGCAGCCAGGCCAGGAAGGCGTCGATGTCCGGCCGCAGGCCGGCCAGGAACAGGTTGATGCCTTCCGGGCTCAGGATCACCGTGCCACGCAAGTTGTGTTGTTGGCAAAATGCGAGGAATTCGGGGCGCTTTTCAGCGGTATCGTCGAAACTGACGAATTTGTAGGCGGCGATGTTGACGTAGGGTGTATCGGGGGACTGCATGGTTCGTTACTCAGCTCTAAGTCTTTGAATTGTCAGCATTATATACGGGCGGGCAGGGCCTTCGCAGCAATTTGGGCGGCGACGGCGGGATGTGTGGCGCTTCTCTGATGCAGATCAAGGCGGCTTTGGGCGATCTATCGAAGAAGTTTGTGTAAATTGTTCACAAGCTTTTGAATTCCTGTGAAAAGCTGACGACGCAACCCCGAAGTGCATCCCAAGCTCCGGTAAAATGTCGTCCTATGACTACCCCGCAATTTGTACACCTCCGAATGCACTCGGAGTATTCCATCGTGGACGGCCTGGTGCGCATTGACGACATCGTCAAGGCCGCTGCCAAGGATGGACAGGCCGCCCTGGCGGTGACCGATCTCGCCAACCTGTTCTGCATGGTGCGTTTCTACAAGGAGGCGCGCGGCAAGGGCGTCAAGCCCATCGCCGGCTGCGACCTGTGGATCACCAACGACGCCGACCGCGACAAGCCTTTCCGGCTGCTGGTGCTGATCAAGAGCCGTCATGGCTACCTGCAGCTGTGTGAAGTCCTGTCCCAGGCCTGGCTGAACAACCAGTACAAGGGCCGCGCCGAAGTGCGCATGGAATGGCTGGACGCGCTGCGCCACCAGGACGGCGGCAATGGCCTCATCGCCCTGTCCGCTGCCGGCATGGGCGATATCGGCCAGGCCATCGACAATGGCAACCTGGCCCAGGCCGAAGCCTGTGCCCGCCGCTGGGCCGAGATCTTCCCCGGTGCCTTCTATCTGGAACTGCAGCGCGCCGGCCAGCCCAACATGGATGTTCAGGTGCGCCAGAGCGTGGCCCTGGGGGCCAGGCTGGGCCTGCCCTGCGTGGCCACGCATCCGATCCAGTTCCAGAGCCCCGACGAATTCATCGCCCACGAAGCCCGCACCTGCATCGCCGAAGGCGAGATCATGGCCAATGCGCGCCGGGTGAAGCGCTTCAACGAGCAGCAGTATTTCAAGTCACAGGCCGAGATGGCCGAGCTGTTCGCCGACCTGCCGGGCGCGATTGCCAATACGGTGGAAATCGCCAAGCGCTGCAACCTGGTGCTGCAGCTGGGCAAGCCGCAACTGCCGGACTTCCCCACCCCGGACGGCATGACCATCGACGACTTCCTGGTGGCCCAGACCAAGGCCGGGCTGGAAGTGCGCCTCAAGGAACTGTTCCCGAACGAAGCCGAGCGCGAAAAACAGCGCCCACGCTACGAAGCGCGGCTGGAGTTCGAGAACAACACCATCATCAAGATGAAGTTCCCGGGCTACTTCCTGATCGTGGCCGACTTCATCCAGTGGGCCAAGAACAATGGCGTGCCGGTCGGCCCCGGCCGGGGTTCCGGCGCCGGCTCGCTGGTGGCCTACTGCCTGCTGATCACCGACCTCGACCCGCTGCGCTACAACCTGCTGTTCGAACGCTTCCTGAACCCGGAACGCGTCTCCATGCCCGACTTCGACATCGACTTCTGCCAGGAAGGCCGCGACCGGGTGATTCAATATGTGAAGGATCGTTACGGCAAGGAGGCGGTCTCGCAGATCGCCACCTTCGGCACCATGGCCGCCAAGGGCGCGGTGCGCGACGTGGGCCGCGTGCTGGACCTGGGCTACAACTTCTGCGACGGCATTTCCAAGCTGATCCCCTTCAAGCCGGGCAAGCTGGTCACGCTGGCCGATGCCATCGAGGAAGAGCCGCTGCTCAAGGAGCGCCTGGAGAACGAAGAAGAGGTCAAGCAGCTGATGGGCCTGGCCCAGCAGGTCGAAGGCATTGCCCGCAACATCGGCATGCACGCCGGTGGCGTGCTGATCGCGCCCGGCAAGCTGACCGATTTCTGCCCGCTCTACACGCAGGGTGGCGATTCCGGCGTGGTGTCGCAATACGACAAGGACGACGTCGAAGCCGTCGGCCTGGTCAAGTTCGACTTCCTGGGCCTGACCACGCTGACCATCCTGGATCGCGCGGTGCGCTACATCCGCATGCTGGACCCGGCCATGGCCGAGTTCGACCTGGCCAAGCTGCCGCTGGACGACCGGCCCTCCTACGAACTGTTGACCAAGGCCAAGACGGTCGCCGTGTTCCAGCTGGAAAGCCGCGGCATGCAAGGCATGCTGAAGGATGCCCGGCCCGACCGCTTCGAGGACATCATCGCCCTGGTGGCGCTGTACCGCCCCGGTCCGATGGACCTGATCCCCGATTTCTGCAAGCGCAAGCACGGCGAAGCCTTCGACTACCCCGATCCGCGTACCGAGGGCATCCTCTCCGAGACCTACGGCATCATGGTCTACCAGGAGCAGGTGATGCAGATGGCGCAGGTCATCGGCGGTTACTCGCTGGGCGGCGCTGACCTGCTGCGCCGGGCGATGGGCAAGAAGAAGGCCGAGGAAATGGCCAAGCACCGTGAACTGTTCCGCGAAGGCGCGGCCAAGAACGGGCTGGACCAGGCCAAGGCCGACGAGATCTTCGACTTGATGGAAAAGTTCGCCGGCTACGGTTTCAACAAGTCGCACGCGGCCGCCTACGCGCTGCTGTCCTACTACACCGCCTACCTGAAGGCGCATCACCCCGCCGCGTTCATGGCCGCCAACTTGTCGCTGGCCATGGAAGACACGGACAAGGTCAAGATCCTGATCGAGGATTCGATTGACATCTGCAAACTGGCCATCCTGCCGCCGGACATCAACAAGTCCGACTACCGCTTCATGCCGGTGGGCGAGCCGGGCAAGAAGGCCACCCAGATCCGCTACGGCCTGGGCGCCGTCAAGGGCGCCGGCCAGAACGCCATCGAAGCCATCCTGGAAGCACGCAAGGATGGTCCTTTCAAGGACCTCTTCGACTTCGCCAAGCGGGTCGACAAGAAGCAGATCAACCGCCGCACCATCGATTCGCTGATCCGTGCCGGCGCCTTCGACTGCTTCAAAGTCGATCGCGCCATCCTGCAGGCTTCGGTCAACCTGGCCTGGGAGAGCGCGGAACAGGCCGAGAAATCGGCCAACCAGGTCAGCCTCTTCGGCGGCGACGACAGCGACCTGGAAGCACCGCTGGAATACGTGCAGGTGCCGCCCTGGAGCGACAAGCAGCGCCTGACCGAAGAGAAGGGCGCGCTGGGCTTCTACCTGTCCGGCCATCTGTTCTCGGCCTACGAAAAGGAAGTGCGCCGCTTCGTGCGTACCAAGATCGCCAGCCTGGAACCCTCCTGGGAGCCGCGCAGCCTGGCCGGCATCATCACCGGCGTGCGGGTGCAGATGACCCAGCGCGGCAAGCTGGTGATCTGCACGCTCGACGATGGTACCGGCGTGATCGAGGCCACCATCTACAACGAGCTGTTCGAACCCTTCAAGCACCTCATCAAGGAAGACGAGTTGCTGGTGGTCTCGGGCAAGGTCTCCGAAGACCGCTTCAACGGCGGGCTGCGGGTGGCCGCCGACAAGGTCATGGACCTGGGCGCGGCGCGCATCCAGTACGGCGTGCGCATGGTGGTGTCGATCAACAAGGCGATCGATCCCAATCACCTGCGCGACACGCTGACCGCGCATCGCCAGGAGCAGGGCCTGCCCTTCGTGATGCGCTATCGTCAGGCCGATGCCGCCTGCGAAGTGGTGCTGGGCGATGCCTGGCGGATCAACCCCAGCGACAGCCTGCAATCGACGCTGGTGGCGTCGTTTGGCAAGGAGGCGGTGGTGGTCGAGTATTGATGGCCGCTATGTTGACAGCCTGGCCTCCTGCCGGGCTGCCGTCGCTTGCAAGAATGCGTAAAACCGTCGCGTCGGGGCTTCAGTAGGGCGCGAGCTTGCCGTGAATGATCCCGGGGACGGTAGAATGGCGGGCTTCTTTGCCCGCCCGCCAGCGAAAGCGCTGCCTGCGCGGGTATTCCCATATGGAAACACAGAATGAAACTTGAACTTTCGCCGTATTTCGTCCGCCTGCTGCGCTTGCACAAGCCCTACCGCTGGCGCCTGGTATTGGCCTTCATCGCCATGGCGGTGACGGCCGGTACCGAGCCGGTGGTGCCTTACATTTTCCAGGTCCTGCTGGACAAGGGTTTCGTGGGCAAGCCGGCGTTCTCGCTATGGCTGGTGCCGGTGGCGGTGATCGGCATCTTCGTCATCCGTGGCGCTTCGACCTTCGCCAGCAGCTACCTGATGACCTGGGTCACCACGCGCATCCTCAATGAGGTGCGGGGACAGATGTTTGCCCGCATGCTGGATTTCCCGCTGGCCTTCTATGCCACCAACAGCGTGGGCAAGGTGATCAATTCCATCATGTTCGAAGTGCAGGGTATCACCGACATGGTGACCCGCATCTTTACCTCCATCATCCGCTCGGCCCTGACCGTGGTGGGTCTGCTGGCCTGGTTGCTGTACCTGAACTGGTCGCTGACCATCGTCACCCTGATCCTGCTGCCGTTGCTGGCGACCGTGGTGCGCTTCACCAGCCGCAACCTCAAGAAGCTGAACCAGGATTCGCTGCGTGTGAACGCCGAGCTGACCCAGGTGATCGAAGAATCGACCCGTGCCCAGCAGGTCATCAAGATCTTCGGTGGCCAGGAGTTCGAGAAGCAGCGCTTCCACAAGAACTCCGAGAACCTGCGTCGCTATACCATGCGCATGACCAAGACCTTTTCCTCGACGGTGCCTATCACCCAGTTCATGACGGCTTCGGCGGTGGCCATCGTGATCGTCATGGCGCTGATCCAGTCCGGCAATGGGCAGATCACGGTGGGCGGTTTCGTGTCCTTCATCACCGCCATGCTGATGCTGCTGACGCCGCTCAAGCAGCTGGCCGAAGTCAACGGTCCCCTGCAACGCGGCATGGCCGCCGCCGAAGCGGTCTTTACCCTGATCGACATGCCCACCGAACGTACCGGCGGACGTGAACTGCAACAGCGCGCCGCTGGCAAGATCGACCTGATCGACCTGTGCTTTGCCTACCCCGAGCGCGAACAACTGGCGCTGGACCACCTGAACCTGAGCGTGAATGCCGGCGAGACCATCGCTTTCGTGGGCATGTCCGGCGGCGGCAAGTCCACGCTGGTGAACATGATCCCCGGCTTCTATTCGGCCACCGGTGGCAAGATCCTGCTCGATGGCGAACCCATCGAGGAGATCTCGCTGCGCAGCCTGCGTCGCCAGATTGCCATGGTCAGCCAGCACGTGGTGCTGTTCAACGGCACCATCATCGAGAATGTGGCCTACGGTGATCCCCATCCGGATATCGCCCGCGTGGAGGCCGCCCTGGAAGCCGCCCACCTGAGCGCACTGATGAAAGAGCTGCAGGATGGCATCCACACCGTGGTGGGGGACAATGGCTCGCGCCTGTCCGGCGGCCAGCGCCAGCGCCTGGCAATTGCCCGTGCGATCTACAAGAACGCCCCCATCCTGATCCTGGACGAGGCCACTTCCGCGCTGGATACCGAATCCGAGCGCGCCGTGCAGGCGGCGCTGGACTGGCTCATGGAAGGCCGTACCACCTTCGTCATCGCCCACCGCCTGTCGACGGTGGAGCGCGCCGACCGCATCGTCGTGCTGTCGGCCGGCCAGATCGTGGAGGTCGGTTCGCATCAGGAGCTGCTGGCCAGGAATGGTGCCTATGCCAAGCTGTACCACCTGCAGTTCTCCGGCGAAGGTGCCGAGCAGGACGAGGCCAAGCTGCAGCAACTGAAGAAACTGCTCTGAGAACAAGAACACGCATGACCCATTCAGTCCAAACCAGCGCAGCGGCCATGCTGCATCAAACCATCCCCGCCGAGCTCTTGCAGAAGGCAGACAAGATCCTGTTCGTCGCGCACCTGGCGCTGGGAGATTTCACGTATATGCAGGCCTGCTTCAAGGCCTTCTCCGAGGCCTATCCGCATATCAAGATCCACCTGTGGGTCGACGAAGTCCGTCGCACCTGGGACTTCCGCCAATGGAAACACCTGCAGAAATACGTGGTGTTCGACTGGCTGCAGACCTGCTCCATGTTCGACAAGCTCTATACCCGCACCTACAGTCCGCTGGTGCTGCGCGAGACGATGCGTGAGGCCCGTGCGGAGAACTATCCTATCGTGGTGTCCTTCGGCCTGGCCCGCCGGCCGATGTATGCCAAGATGGTGCGCAAGATCAGCCCCAAGGGGTTTGTGGTGGCCATGACCAAGCGCGTGCGTTTCTATGATTTCCGCAAACACCTGATCTACGGTGCGCTGGACGCCGCCATTCCGGTGTATTCGCAGGACCGTACGCTGCATGTCAGCGATGTCTATGCCAACTGGTTCAAGGGCCTGTTCGGCATCGAGGTGCCCAAGGACCAGCGCGTCCCCACCATGGATGTGCCGCAGCAGTGGCAGGACGGCGCCGTGCAGCAGCTGCAGCAGTGGGGTATTGCACCCAAGGCGGCGCGCACGCGCCCGCTGGTGTTCCTCAATGCCTTCGCCAAGCCGCCTGAGCGCTCCTGGCCTGTGGTCAACGTGACCGGCCTGATCAAGCGCATGCAGGCCGATCCCAAGTGGGCCGAGGCTGACTTCATCGTCAACAGCATGCCCGAACTGTGGGAAAGTACGCAAAGCGAAGTCCAGGCGGCAGCCCTGCCGCGGACCCGCCTGTTCAGCGCCCATGACCATTTCTTCCAGCTGCCGGCCATGCTGCAGCAATCCGACCTGATCATCACCGTGGAAACCTCCATCATGCACCTGGCCAATGCGGTACGCGTGCCGGTGGTGGCAATGATGCGCCAGATCAATCCTGAATGGGCGCCCATCGATGCGGCCAATACCAATATCGTCTATACGCCCGAACACGACGACTGGATCAACAAGATCAGTGTCGATACGGTAATGGAATTCCTGCAACTGCCCATGGGGGCCGCGCCTCGCTTCACCCCCCACCAGCTGCAACGCATGAAGATGGCTGGCTGACATGCAGCTCATTCCCGCATCGCGACTGGCCAAGGCCGACAAGATCCTCTTCATCGCCCATCTGGCCATCGGTGATTTCACCTACCTGCAGAACTTCTTCCAGGCGTTCTCGCGGGCCCATCCGCATGTGCAGGTGCATATCTGGATCGACGAAGTGCGTCGCACCTCCGATGAGGCCAAGTGGGGCTACCTGAAGAACTACGCCTTGTATGACTGGGCCGAGCAGTGCCCCTTCTTCGCCAAGGTCTATCGTCGTACCTATAGTCCGCAACTGCTGGCCGAGTCGATTGCCCAGGCGCGCTCGGAACACTATCCGCTGGTGGTCTCGCTGGCGACCTTGCGCCCGTCCTGGTATGCACGTCTGGCACGCCAGGTCGGGCCCGATGCATGGGTCGTGGGCATGCGCCGCAAGCCGCGCTGGTACGCACCCTCTGACTGGCTGGCCTATCGCGGGCTGGACGCATCGTTTGCGCGTTTCTCCCCCTTCGACGGTTATCACATCACGGATGAATACGCCGACTGGTTCAGGCAGCTCAGTGGCCTGGAGGTCACTGAGGAGCAGCGCCTGCCTTTTGTCCATATTCCAGCCCAATGGCAGCAATACGCGCAGTCACAACTGCAGGAATGGGGGGTGGAGAATCCGACCACTGCCAGCGGCAAGCCAGCACTGGTGTTCATCAATCCTTTTGCCAAGACCAGGAAGCGTTGCTGGCCGGTATCGCGCGTCGCCGACCTGATCCAGGCCCTGCAGGCAAGGCCGGAGTGGGCACAGACGCGCTTCGTCATCAACGCCACGCCACAGGAAATCGAACAGGCCAAGGCGGAGATCGCTGATCGCCTGCCGCCCAATACCTGCTGGTTCAGCGCACAGCAGAGTTTCTTCCAGCTGCCTGCGATCCTGCAGCACTGCGGCCTGATCATCTCGGTGGAAACCGCCGTGATGCATCTGGCCAATGCCGTGCATGTCCCGGTGGTGGCACTGATGCGTCGCAAGAATCCCGAGTGGGCACCCATCGACCGCGCACGCAGCACCGTGATCATGGCAGCGCGTCGCAGCGACTGGGTCGATGCGATCGCAATCGAACAGGTACTGGAGGTACTGCCGTGAATCTGCCTCACACCTTATCGGACGAGGCCACATCACAGGGCGGCAAGGAGGAAGTGTTCCACGTCGTATTCTGCGTCGACGACCGTTATTTCCGCTGCATGGGTGCGACCATCGCCTCGCTGATCGAGAACAATCGCCAGCGTCGTTTCGCCTTCCACGTGCTGGCCACCAAGGTCAACGAGGACAACCGTCGCCGCTTTGCCAGCCTGGGTGAGCAGCCCGGCATCAGTACCCATCTGCACCTGCTGGACGCGTCGCTGTTCGAGCGCTTCGAGCAGTACACCAAGTCGTCCTATTATTCCTCGGCCATCTTTGCACGGCTGGTGATCCCGGACATCCTCAAATCCGTCACCGACCGCGTGCTCTACCTGGATGCCGACATCCTCTGTGTGGACAGCATCGACGCGCTGGCGCAGATGGACCTGGGCCAGGACATCGCCGCCGTGGTGCCCGATGCCGAAGCCACCACGCGACGCCGGGTGGAGGCGCTCAAGCTGAAGCACCCGCGTTACTTCAACTCGGGCATGTTGTACATCAACATACCGAACTGGATCGCTGCCGGCATCACGCAGCAGACCATCGATGCCATCCTCAAGGAGGGTGAGCACTACCGTTTTCCCGATCAGGATGCGCTCAACGTGGTGCTGGACGGTCGCACACGCTTCGTCGATATCCGCTGGAATTATCTTTACGGCCTGGTCGGTGACCTGGAAAACAATCGCCCGGCGCTGGCCATCGCCGAGGGGGCGGCAAGCTTCATCCACTTCGCCGGCTCGGTCAAACCCTGGGGTGTCTGGAGCGGCCATGATGCGGTGCGTCTGTTCCAGCGCTACCACGCGCTATCGGCCTGGTCAGACCAGCCCCTGGACCTGGAGCCGCAGAACTACAAGGAATTGCGCATGCACTCGCGCTTCCAGTGGGCCCGTGGGCGCTATCTGGATAGCCTGCGCTGGTACTGGCGCTACCTGCTGGTACGGCGCGCCCGCCGCTGATGCCATGCCCCGCATCCACAATGACATTACCGCACGCCTGCCCCAGGCGTAAGCCACAGAAAGCTGAACATGGCCGAACAACTGGTACCTGCTGAGTTGCTCCGCAAGGCGGACAAGATCCTTTTCGTCGCGCACCTGGCGCTGGGCGACTTCACCTACATGCAGAACTGTTTCAGGGCCTTCAGGCAGGCCTATCCGCATATCCGTATGGACCTGTGGGTCGATGAAGTACGTCGTACGTCCGATGCCACCCAGTGGGAGCATCTGAGCAAGTACGCCCTGTACGATTGGGTGAGGGCCTGCGGCATGTTCGGGCGCATCTACGACCAGACCTACAGCCCCAAGGGCTATGCCAGTTCGATCGAGCAGGCGCGCGCCCAGGACTATCCGATCGTGGTGTCCTTTGCCGTGCTGCGGCGCCATCTCTATGCCGAGCTGATACGCAAGCTCTCGCCACGCGGTTTCGTGGTGGGCCAGAAGAAGCGTGTGCGCCTTCTGGATATCCGCAAGCACCTGGCCTATCGAAAGCTGGATGCCTTCATTCCGGCGTACGTCGCCAAGGGACAGGAGCAGCACATCAGTGCCATCTACGCCGGTTGGTTCGAGAGCCTGTTCGGCCTTCAGATGGCTGCCGGGGAACGCTTCCCCTACGTTGACATGCCGCCGCAATGGCTGCAGCGCGCACGTGATGACTTGGCCTCCCAGGGCATCACGGCCGATGCGCCGCTGGTGTTCCTCAATGCTTTTTCCAAGTCGGAGGAGCGCAGTTGGCCCTTGCAGCGGATGGTGGAGCTGGCCGATCGCATGCGGGCGCTACCCCAGTGGCAGGATGCCCACTTCATTCTCAACGTAGTGCCGGAAAAGCTGGAGCAGGCGCGCGCCGTGCTGGCTGCCGACCAGAGCGGCCGGTTGCACCTGTTCAGCGCTCAGGAGAACTTCTTCCAGTTACCGGCGGTCTTGAGCCTATGCCGGTTAATTATCTCGGTGGAAACTGCCGTGATGCACCTGGCCAATGCCGTGCGGGTGCCGGTCATCGCACTGATGCGTCAGACCAGCCCCGAGTGGACACCCATTGATGCCGCCAGCAGCACCATATTGACCGTGAAGACACGTAAGGGATGGTTGACCGAGATCACCACCGATGAGGTGATCGAACTGCTGAAAAGGAAGGCGGAAACTACCGTAACGTAGTTTTGATTTGCATTGATAACGGCTTACGTCGATATCAGGTAACAACGGAAATCGCACATATATGATCAAAAGCGCCGATACGCTGGAGAAATGCAAGCTTGGCCCGGGGCATCGCCGTTATACTTGGTCGGTACTCGCGTTTGCCTTTCAGCATGGGACACTAATGCTCAGGCGGCGAGGCAAGACAATGGATAACCGGTCGGCAGCAGTGCCAGAACCGGTATGGATGCACCAGGGAAAGAAGATGAAAATTGGGGAAATCGGCAGCCAGCGCTTGTCGATGAAAAAGGTCTTAGGGGGAATGACGTTCATACCGACTGTCATTTGCGAGGCCTAATAATGGATGAGAAGCCGATGTTGCCAAATCTCATGCATTGGATGTTGTTTGTCGTTGCGGCTGTCTTCGTGGTCTTGGGGATGTCCGTTGATCGTCTGGCCGGGATCAGCTACCACCTGCTGTTGTTGCTCGCGGTCCTCGCCATCTTCGTGGGTGGACGGCGTTCGCTTGCCAGCTATGGCGCTTCCTGGAAGACGCTTTGGCCCCTCTATCTGGCTGTTTCGGGCTTCACCATCTGCGTGCTCCTGAGTCAGACAATAATCGGTAACGGGTCGCTCAAGGATTTCAACATTGCCTTGCGCTTCCAGGGCTTCATGCTCTTGTGCTGGGCATTTTCCCAGATGCCGCGACGCTTTTTCCGCTGGTTGGGCGTGGCATTTGCGCTGGCTACCCTGGTGGCCACGGTGAAGACCTACTGGCTGACCGGCGGTGGCGTGTCGCGGGAGCATGTGAACTTCATGCCCATTCTCGCCTACACCGAGCTGGCTGCCATTCTTGGCGCCCTGGCTGTATTGAGCATCAAATGGGATGCAGCACTCCCAAGGCCAATGCGAAAGGCACTGATGGGGCTGAAGCTGCTGGCAGGCCTTAGCGGAATCTATTGCATCTATCTTTACCAGTCGCGAGGCGCCTGGCTGGCCATACCGGTGTTCGTCATTGCCGGATGCGTGGCGTTTGTTCCCCGCGGGAACCGGGTGCTCAAGATCGGCGCAGCGCTTCTGGTGATGCTCGCCATCGCGACCCTGTACAGTTCCAACGAAAACATCAGGCAGCGGATGATGATGGTCCAGAGCGACCTGGTTTCCTTCGAGAGCCGGTCCGACCTGAACACCTCCATCGGGACGCGCCTGCAGCTGTGGAATGGTTCGCTGCGGCTGTACCGGGAGCATCCGTTCATCGGTGTCGGTGTCAACGGCTATTCCAAGGCGCTGGGCAAGCTGGCCGAGGAAGGTGTCATCAGCCCGGCGGCTGCCTCTTATCCGCACTCCCATAATGAATTCCTGTTTGCCGCAGTCATCTTCGGCACTTGTGGCGTACTGGCGCTATTGGCCCTGTATTTCGCGCCAGTGGCCTATTTTCTTTGCTACGGTGCACGGCAATCGGCGGCTGCCCAGGTGAGCGCCGTGATGGGCCTGGTGTTGTGCCTGGCTTTCGTTTCCGATGGCCTGGTCGATGTCATGTTCATCTGGCGTGAGTGCAGCCTGTTCTATACGGTCCTGCTGTCACTGCTGATGGCAGCGCTGTTGCGCTGGCGTGAGCCCGCTCCCGAGGACCTGGGCTTGAGCTGAGGCAAGTCGAAGCGCAGAGGGTCAATCGGAAGGTGAGGCTTTCCTGTCTTGGCTTTTCCCGAGGAAATCCGCGCTTGCCCGGTGGCAGCGATTGCTTGGTCTAATAGAGCAGATATTGTGGTGAAAAATGGGAAAGACGTTTAAGCAGACGTTGCGCGAATACAATTGGGAAAAGAACTTCCTGATCAGACGCTGGAAGTTGCGCATGCGCTTTGCGTTGATGGGCATGGTCAAATGGATCATGCGGCCGAGAAGGAAAGCCCCCAGCCTGTCAGCGGCCAGGAAAATCCTGGTGGTGCGCAATGACCGCATCGGCGACATGATCGCCACGACCGCATTGATCCGGAATCTGGTCAGGTGCGGTTATGTAGTCTATCTGTCCTCCAGAAAGCCCGCGCTGGACATCATCAAGCACAATGCTCATGTCAGCGGTACCTTCACCTACGACGACAGCAGTATCGGAGCATGGCTGCAGTCCATGCGGGCCGTGCGCCGGGAAAAGTTCGACCTGGCCGTCGATGTACGATGCAACCGTTTCGTCGATCTGAAGAATCTCCTCTTCTGCTCCTACATCAGGACACCGATCCTGGCCGGCTTCAACAAAAGCAGCCTTCCCACATTCAACTACCCGATTCCCTATTACTCACCTGAAAGCCACGTCACCGTGCAGTTGCGCACGCTGCTGGACCAACTGCAAGTGCCGGCAGATGACCTGCACTATGAGCTATTCGTCAGCGACGAGGTCAGGGCGAGGGCAGCTTCGTTCTTGCAGCCCCTGACCAATGGCCGACAGAAGAAGGTCGCTGTCTTTAACCCTTTTGGCAGCGTCCCGGCACGGTTCCTGTCGGATCAACAGATCGGTATCGTGTGTCAGCAGCTCGGCAGCCGGTACCATGTCGTAGTGATCGGAGAGAAAGACAGTATCCAACGCCTGGGCGCCCTGGAACAGGTGTCGGTCTTTGATTCGCAAAGCGTGCTGGATGTCATACCGCTCATTGAAGAGGCCGATCTCGTCGTCACGGTCGATACTGCCATTGTTCATATCGCGACCTGCTATCAAAAGAACACGATCGCTTTCTACATCAATACGGTTCCTGTCGCGCCGGTCAGTACTGATCTCAAGATCGTACGCTCTCATGAGATATTCCTGTTGAACAGCAAGCTGCAAGATTATTTCCAGGACAGCAAGTACCTCCGCAAGAGCGTTCCAGACAGGACCATCCCGGTCAATCATCTGGTCTGGGCGCCCAATAATCCCCACGCGCAGCAGATCGTGTTCGACAGCGATCCCATCAGCGACGTGGAGGGCGCATTGTTCCAGTCGGAGTTCGTCAGGGCCCTCAAGGCCGTCCACGAAGCACACCAGGACGTTGCACAGCAAACTGACAAGGGAGACGGGCAGCCTCTGGAGGTG
>NZ_DASQOH010000023.1:0-5315 GCF_035644555.1 Herbaspirillum sp. | reverse complement strand
TCGATGACCAGTCCCTCCTGTTGCAATTGCCGGGCACGCCGCTCACGCACCAGGAAACTGACGTCCTGGCCCGCTTCAATCAGACGCGCACCGTAATATCCTCCCATGGCGCCAGCGCCGAGAACCAGTATCTTCATGTTCGTTCATCCGATAAATAAATGTTGACCATAATATATAAATCGGAAAAAGCCTGCTCGACATGCAGGCCTGCGGACGATACTGCAGCGATGGGACTTCAGCCGGGGAGGGCTAGGACCGGCTTTCTTTCAGGTCGGCGAGCAGTTCTTTTCGGGCCGCGTCGAGGATTTCATCAGAGAGTGCCGTCGTCCCGCTGGCCCGGGCCAGCAGCAATGCGCCCACCATGGTGGAGAGCTGGGTGATGGCATGCCGCCGTCGGGTCTTGGGGCCCCCTTGTTCCTGCAGTGCGCCCAGGCTGTCGAGCAAGTCATCGAGACCGGCGCGATAGGCCTCCCGTACCGGCTTATCCTCATCTTCGCGGGCGACATCGCTGGCCAACATGGCCGCCGGGCAGGCCGTGCCCGGCGCGTTGCGGTTTTCCGGACTGAGGTAGCGGTTGATGATGGCACCCAGGGCAGCGGCCGGCGATCTGCTTTGCGTGACGCTGGCCTCCCATTTTTCGCGCGACAGATCGAAGGCGCGGGTGCAGGCGATGGCGGCGAGTTCGTCCTTGGATTTGAAGTGGCCGTAGAAACCACCGTGCGTGAGGCCGGCCGCCTTCATCAGATCGACCACGCTGACCCGGTCGATGCCCAGTTCACGAAATAGCTGGGCCGATACGTCTTCGATGCGATCACGATTCAGTTCGGCTTGTTCAAGGGAGACACGCGGCATGGCTGTTCCAGGGAGGGCGGTTGGGGTGGGCAGGAGAGCGACATAATAAGCGATCTGCGCCCTGACTTTCTCCTGCCGACGGCCTTGCCGCGCTCAGTCCCAGTGCGGCGCAAAGTCCGGATTGGCCAGGCGTTCGCCGCGATCCAGCATTGCGATGGCACTCATCTCGGCGTCTGACAAGCTGATCTTGCCCGCGGCCAGGTTGCTAGCCAGGTTCTCGCGCCGGGTGGACGAGGGGATCACCGCGAAGCCCTGTTGCAGCGACCAGGCCAGCGCCACCTGCGCGGCCGAGACGCCGTGCCTGGCGGCGATCTCCAGCAGTGTCGCATCCTGCATCACCTTACCGTAGGCCAGGGGCATGTAGGCGGTCAGGTGGATGCCCTGGGTGCGGGCGTATTCGATCAGCTTGCGGTTCTGCAGGAAGGGATGGATCTCGACCTGGTTGGTGGCGATCTGGTCGGCACCGACGGCGGCAATGGCTTGCTCCATGTGGGCGATGGTGAAGTTGGAGATGCCGATCAGGCGCGTCAGGCCTTGTGCCTTGGCTTCGGCCAGCGTCTGCAGGTAGTCGGCCACCGGCAGCGCGTCCTGCGGCGAGGGCCAGTGGATCAGCGTCAGGTCGAGCTGTTCCAGGCGCAGCTCCTGCAGGCTTTCCTTGAGGCTGGGGATGAGCTTGTCGCGCGACAGATTTTCGGTCCAGATCTTGGTGGTGACGAACAGCGCATCACGGGCCACGCCGCTCTCGGCCAGCGCCTGGCCGACTTCGGCTTCGTTGCCGTAGATCTGCGCGGTATCGATATGGCGATAGCCCAGCTCCAGGCCGGTGCGTACCGAGTCGATGACCTGCTGGTCCTTGAGGCGGAAGGTGCCCAGGCCCAGGGCGGGGAGGGTGGAAGGGGCGGGGGCGTTGTGCATGTCTTGTCCTTTGCGTTGAGGATGAGGGCCGCCAGACGGGAACTGCCTGGGCGGCGGCATCAGTGCGATCGAGTATCGGACAAATCCTTTGTTGCTTGAAGTGCTCCGTCGGCAAATCATTGTTGATCACAACTCAATAATGTTTGGCGGTACAGGCATGGTGTTCCCGCCGGGCGATCATTCTGGATATTATTTAAATGATTTCGTCCCGCCAGCCGGGAGCCGCGACCTGCCTGGCTCGTCATATACCTTCAGGGTATATGCCCTATCGCAACTCGGTAATTTCCAAGCCTGATATGGGCTGATTACACTGGCGCCAGCCATCGCTGGATGGCCTTACATCAGACCTTCCGGCGCGTCCGGAAATCATCTCAGGGGGAACACCATGCACGTCATCAAGCTCGCCATTGCCGCATCCATCACCTTGTCTGCTGCTGCGGGTGGCGCGGCCATGGCCGACACGCTGGCCTCGGTCCAGAAGGCCGGGGTCGTCAGGATCGGCGTGCCGCAGGACTTCGCGCCCTACGGCGCGGTCAATGGCGACCTGCAGCTGCAAGGGCTGGATATCGATGTGGCACGGCTGGTGGCCAAGGGCATGGGCGTGAAGGCCGAGCTGATCCCGGTCCCCACCTCCAGCCGGGTGGCCTTCCTGCAGAGCCACAAGATCGACATGATCATCTCCACCCTCGGCAAGAATGCCGAGCGCGAGAAGGTGATGGATTTCTCGCAGGGTTACGCGCCGTACAACAACAGCGTCTTTGGTATCGCTGCGCTGAAGATCAGCGGCCCGGCCGATCTGGCGGGCAAGACCGTGGGCGTCACCCGCAGCACCTTCGAAGACCTGATGCTCACCGATACGGTACCCAAGACCACCGTCCTGAAGCGCTACGAAGACAACAACGGACTGGTGTCGGCCTATGTCGCCGGGCAGGTACAGATCGTCGGCACGGGTGACTTCGTCGCCTATTCGCTGGCCGAGAAGACGCCCTCCAACAAGCCGGTGCTGAAGTACGTCATCAATGTGTCGACCTGTTTCGTCGGCGTCAACAAGGGCGAGACTGCGCTGGTGGCAAAGATCAACGACGTGCTGACCGCCTCCAAGAAGAGTGGCGAACTCAATGGTCTGGTCAAGAAGTGGCTCAACGTGCCGCTGCCCGAGAAGATCGCCACCACCTATCAGTAAGACCCATCAGTCGGTGGCGCGCGGTCCTCGCGCGCCGCATTCTCCGGATGGAACAGTCGTCGGCCGTGCTTCACATCCCCATCCGTATCCACATCTGCATCCGCTCTCGCAAGGAACGGCAATGAAATTTCTCTCTGGTATCCGTATCGGGACCCGCCTGGCGGTCGGTTTCGCCATCGTGCTGGCTTTGTCCATCCTCGTCATGGTGCTGGGTATCTGGCGCCTGCAGATCGTCTCCGATGTCACCCATGAGATGGTCCATCATTCGGCCTTGAAGGAGCGCCTCATCTCTGCCTGGGTCGGCAGCCTGCGCGCTGGTGTGATGCGTTCGGTGGCGATGTCGCGCAGTGTCGATTCGACGCTGGGCAGTTACTTTCTCAACGAGGAAATGGCCGCCAACAAGGAAATCGCAGACCTGCAGGCGCAGTTGACGCCGCTGCTGGTGGCAGGGAAAGAGCAGGCCCTGCTGGCGGAAATAGGCCAATACCAGCGCCGCTACAAGGAGATATTCCTCAAGATCATGGATCTCAAATCCACCGGTGAACAGGAGCTGGCCAGCAGTACCCTGATCCAGGAATTCATGCCGCTGGCCAAGCAGTATCTGGCGGCCGTACGGACGCTGCAGCAGGCGCAGCAGGCCGAGATCGATGCCGCTTCGCAGAACATCGAGCGGCTCTCGCGTGACAGCCGCATCCTGCTGGTGGTGCTGGAGGTGGCAGCCTTGTTCTTCGGCGTGGTCTGTGCCTGGCTGCTCACGCGCAGCATCGTGCGTCCACTGCGGCAGGCAGTGGCATTGTCGGAGCGGGTGGCGCGGGGTGATCTGACGGCCACCGTCAGCCCGACCTCGCGCGACGAGATCGGGCAACTGATGACGGCCCTGCAGGACATGAGCCAGCGCCTGCGCGATATCGTCAGCCAGGTGCGGCACGGCACCGATTCCATCACGCTGGCCTCCGCTGAAATGGCAGAGGGTAATCTCGACCTCTCCTCGCGCACCGAGCAGCAGGCAGGGGCGCTGGAAGAGACCGCATCGGCCATGGAAGAACTCATCGCTACCGTGGGGACCAATGCGGACAACGCTCGCCAGGCCAGCCAGATGGCGGCCTCGGCATCATCGGTGGCGGGCGAGGGCGCGTCGGTGGTGGGCAAGGTGGTCGGTACCATGCAAAAGATCCACGCCTCTTCCGACAAGATCGTGGACATCATCGGCGTGATCGATGGCATCGCCTTCCAGACCAATATCCTGGCCCTGAATGCGGCCGTGGAAGCCGCTCGCGCCGGGGAGCAGGGGCGTGGTTTCGCGGTGGTGGCGTCGGAGGTGCGCTCCCTGGCGCAGCGTTCGGCGGCCGCCGCCAGGGAGATCAAGTCGCTCATCGATGATTCGGTGCAGAAGGTGGTGGCCGGCAGCGCGCTGGTGGAAGTGGCCGGCGCCACCATGCAACGTGTGGTGCAAAGCGTTGAGCACGTCCAAGCCATTGTCGATGACATCAGCGTGGCCACTGCCCAGCAGAGCGAGGGCATCCAGCAGGTCAACGATGCCGTGGCCCAGCTCGACGACCTGACCCAGCAGAATGCTGCCCTGGCCGAACAGGCCGCCGCCGCTGCTGCTTCGATGCGTGCGCAGGCGGGCGAGCTGACGCAGGTGGTCAGTATTTTCGCGATCGGGACGCAGGCCGGAGAAGCGTCGCCTGCCTCCCGGCACGCGTTGGCGTCGTCGCCGGTGGTGACTGTCGGCGCGCCGCCGCAGCCGCGCCTGCTCGTGCCCCAGCCGCGTTAGCCGGTGGTGTCCGTCATGGGCAGCGGCTGGGCTCCTTCCAGATGGGCAATATAGCGGCCCAGCGTGGGGTTGCCGTTATCGGCGCGATAGACGAAGGAGACGGGGTGGCGCATGGTCAGTTCCGGATGGTCGACTAGCACCACCCCTTCCGGGCAGGTATAGGCACTCACGTCAGAGACGATGGCATAGCCCACGCCGGCGGCCACCAGGCCGAGAATGCTCAGTACGTCGCTGGCCAGTTGCGCCTTGCGCGGCACCAGTCCAGCCGTCTGGCACTGGTAGTTGAGGAACTGGTCGTAGCCCGGCGCCACCTCGGTCGGGAACCAGATCGCCGGCTCTTCGCGCAGTGCCAACAGATGGACCGGCACCTGGCGGGCCAGCCGGCTGTCGCGGGGTAGCGCCAGTTTGAGTCGACACTCGAAGACTTCGATCTCGTTGAATTCACCCGCCAGGAACTGGTCGTTGGGCGGATAGCGCCAGGCCAGGAAACCGGCATCCAGTTCGCCTTCCCTGATCCGTTCCAGTTGCCGGGCCGACAGGCCCGGTTCCAGTGACATGGCAATCCGTGGCTCGGCCTGGTGAAAGCTG
>NZ_DASQOH010000022.1:0-29877 GCF_035644555.1 Herbaspirillum sp. | reverse complement strand
GGAAAATATCGGTACGGCTCAACGACGCGGCAAGCGCACCGTCACCATGGTCTGCACCTGGTCATCGGAGGACATGCTGATGCTGCCGCCATGTGCCTTGACGATCTGCTGGGCAATGAAGAGACCCAGTCCCAGGCCTTCCTTGCGGCCGACCTCGCGCTCACCGCCACGGAACGGATCGAAGATCACCGGCAGCAGTTCGGCCGGGATCACGCCGCGATTGGCGATCACCAGCACCACCTCGTGCTCGCTGCGACCGTCGATGCCGATGCAGATGGGATGACCCGGTGCACCGTGCTGCAGGGCATTGCCCAGCAGATTGGCGGCCACCTGGGTCAGGCGGTCGCCATCCCAGTAGCCATTGTCGTCGCCCTCGATGCGACGTTCGATGATGCTGCCCGGATAGGTGGCCTGGTATTCCTGCACCACCCGCTCGGTGATCTCGCCCAGGCAGGCGCTGGCGCGCACCAGCGGAATGCCTCCGGCCAGTCGGGCGCGGGCCAGGTCCAGCATGTTCTCGATCAGCTTGGCCATGCGCTTGCCGCCGTTGAGGATCTGCTGCGAAGCCTTTTGCGCCACCTCTTCCTTGTAGGTCCGCTGGATCAACGTGGCCGCCATCACCACCGCGCTGAGCGGATTGCGCAGGTCGTGGCCGAGAATGGCCACGAACATTTCGTTCAGGCGCAAGGTCTCGGTGCGCTCGCGCAGTTCCAGCGCCAGCTGCTGCTTCTGGCGATACAGCTGGAAGAACACCTCCGCCTTGTTGCGCAGGATGTGCGGCTCGATGGGCTTGTACAGGAAATCCACTGCGCCGCTCTCGTAGCCCTTGAACAGACGACGCTCGTCGCGCACACCGGCGGTGACGAAGATCAGCGGCACGTTGCGGGTGCGCTCGCTGCCACGGATCAGTTCGGCCAGTTCGAAGCCGTCCATGTCCGGCATCTGGACATCGATGAAGGCCAGCGCCACTTCGTGCTGCAACAGCAGTTCCAGGGCTTCCATGCCCGAGCGCGCCAGCAGCAGCTCGACATCGTCACGCTGCAGCAGCGCCGACAAGGCCAGCAAGTTTTCCTCGAGATCATCGACCAGCAGGAATTTCACCCGTGGCAGGTCTCGTTCTTTCTGTTTTTCTGTCACCTGCGTTCCTTTTCCTGGTCATTCCCCTGTACGCCCAGGGTACGCAGCAGATCGGCGATCTGCGAGAGCGTGAGCACATGATCAACCTTTCCCAGCGCCAATGCCTGTGCCGGCATGTAGGGCACCTGTGCCTGTTGCGGACTCTGCACCACCGTCATGCCGCCGGCTCGGGCGATGGCCTGCAGGCCGGCCGCGCCATCGTGGTTGCCACCGGTGAGGACGATGCCCAGGAGGCGCTCGCGATAGACATCGGCGGCCGATTCGAACAGCACGTCGATGGCCGGTCGCGAGAAGTTGACCAGTTCCTCGTTGGACATGGCCAGCAACGGCCCGTCGTCACCGCGATCGACCAGCAGATGGTAATCCGGTGGCGCAAAATGGATCACACCGGGCTGCGCCGGCAACTTGTCCTGGGCTTCCACCACCGGCTGGGCGCAGCGGTCGGCAAAGATCTTCGCCAGCAGGCTGGGCCGTTCGCGCGGCAGGTGCAGCACCACCATGGTCGCCACGTGCGCGCCGCGACGCAGCGCCGGCAAGATCTCCGACAGCGCTTCCACGCCGCCGGCAGAGGCACCGATGACCACTGCCTCGATCAGGCGGCCATCCGGGGTGGGCTGGGCGGCGGCGCTCACAGCTCGCCCTTCTTCTGAAAGATGCGGTCCTCGCGATCCACTTCGTCGAAAGCCGTGCCATGCGACGAAAAACGCAGCGACTCCTTCGAACCCAGCCCGAGGAAACCCTTGCGCACCAGCGATTCGCGGAACAGGCCCAGGGCGCGCTCCTGCAGATGCCGGTTGAAGTAGATCAGCACGTTACGGCATGAGACCAGGTGCATCTCGGCGAATACACTGTCGGTGGCCAGGCTGTGATCGGAAAAGACCACGTTCCTGCGCAAGGACTTGTCGAACACGACGGCACCATAAGCCGCCGTATAGTAATCCGAAAGCGAAGTCCTTGCTCCGGATTTCTGGTGATTGCTGGTGAAGCCGGGAATGCGGTCCAGCTCGTAGACCCCGGCTTCGGCCTTCTTGAGCGCGGTCTGGTTGATGTCGGTGGCGTAGATGATGCTGCGTTCGAGCAGGCCCTCCTCGCGCAGCAGGATGGCCAGCGAATACACTTCTTCGCCGCTGCTGCACCCGGCCACCCAGATCTTCAGCGAGGGATAGGTGCGCAGCAGCGGCACCACCTTCTCGCGCAGCGCCAGGAAATAGCTCGGGTCGCGGAACATCTCGCTGACCTGTACCGTCAGGTAATCCATCAGCGCCGGAAAGATGGCGGGCTCATGCAAGACCTTGTCCTGCAATTGCGAGAGGGTATCGCAGCCGAAGCGGATCATGGCCGTGGCCAGGCGGCGCTTCAGGGAGGCGCCGGCATAGCCGCGGAAATCGCAGTGGTACTTCAGGTAGATGGCATCCAGCAGCAACTGCATCTCGATATCGAAATGCCGGTTGGCCAGCGCCTGGTTTATTTGGGCATCCATACACGTACCAGGGAGAGCAGTTTTTCCACATCCAGGGGCTTGGCGATGTAATCGTTGGCACCGGCGGCCAGGCATTTTTCCTGGTCATCCTTCATGGCCTTGGCGGTCAGCGCAATGATAGGCAGACGCTTCCATACCGCCTGCTTGCGGATTTCACGCATGGCGGTGAGGCCATCCATCTCCGGCATCATGATATCCATGAGCACCAGGTCGATGACCTCCTCGGGCTTGTCCTGGCTGCGGCGCAACGCTTCCAGCGCTTCGCGGCCATTGCGCGCGATCTCGACCTTCATGCCCTTGGGTTCCAGCACCGAGGATAGCGCAAAGATATTGCGGACGTCGTCTTCCACCACCAGGATGCGGCGGCCTTCGAAGACCGTCTCGCGGTCGCGCGCCACCTTGAGCAGGCGCTGGCTTTCTGGCGGCAGCGTGGTTTCCACCTGGTGCAGGAACAGCGTCACCTCATCCAGCAGGCGCTCCGGCGAGCGCGCATCCTTGATGATGATGGAGCGCGAGAAGCGGCGCAGGTTCTGCTCTTCCTCGGCCGACAGCGAGCGGCCGGTGTAGACGATCACCGGCGGGAAGGCCACGTGCTCCTGCTCGGCCATCTTTTCCAGCAACTGGTAGCCGGACAGGTCGGGCAGGTTCAGGTCCATCACCATGCAATCGAAGGTGGTCTCGCGCAGGCGTGCCAGGGCGTCCGCAGCGGTGCGCACGCCGACCAGGTTGATGTTCTCGCCGGCCAGCAACTGGCGGATGCTGTCGAGCTGACGGGCATCGTCCTCGACCACCAGCACATGCCGCAGACCTTGCAGGAACTTGGCTTCCAGCTTGCGGATGGCACCGATCAGCTCTTCCCGCTGCACCGGCTTGAGTGCGTAACCGATGGCGCCGCGCTCCATGGCTTCCTGCGAGTAGTCGGCGACCGAGACCACATGCACCGGAATATGGCGGGTCTTGGAATTGCGCTTGATCTGGTCCAGCACACCCAGGCCGGAGAAGTCGGGCAGGTTCATGTCCATCAGGATGGCGCTGGGTCGATACATGTCGGCGGCGGCCACGCCTTCGTTGGCGGAGTGCGTCACTACGCACTGGAAACCCATCTCGTGGGCCAGGTCGCGCAGGATCATGGCGAAGGCCGGATCGTCCTCGATCACCAGGATCAGGCGCGCAGTGGCCTCGATCCGGTGACGGTCGTCATCGATGGCGATCTCCTGCAGGCGTGGCGGAGTAGCTGCCGTCGCTGAGGCACTGGCAACGCGCACGTCCGGCGCTGTAGCGACCTGGGCCGCCTGCAGTGTCGAGGCTGCGGCAGCGGCATTTGCCGACTGCGACGTCGGCGCCGCTGCACGCAGGACGGCCTGGTCGCCGCTGTAGATCTGCGGCAGCGAGAGCGTAAAGATGCTGCCCTCGCCCGGCCGGCTCTGCACGGTGATGTCGCCACCCAGCAGATGCGCCAGGTCACGCGAGATCGACAGGCCCAGACCGGTGCCACCGTATTTGCGATGGGTGCTGCCATCGGCCTGGCGGAAGGCTTCGAAGATGAACTGATGCTGGTCCTCGCCGATACCGATGCCGGTATCGCGCACGGCGAAGGCGATGCGGTTCTGGGCGTCGGCATAGATGCGCAGGCTGACCTCGCCCTTCTCGGTGAACTTGATGGCGTTGGAGAGCAGGTTCTTGAGGATCTGGCCCAGGCGCTGCATGTCGGTTTCCATGCGCTGCGGCACGCCCGGCTCGACCTCCACCTTGAAGGCCAGGCTTTTCTGTTGGGCCGTCATGGCAAAGCTGGCCTTGAGTTCCTCGGCCAACTTGGTCACCACGAAGGATTCGGAGACGATATCGAGCTTGCCGGCCTCCATCTTGGAGAGGTCGAGGATATCGTTGATCAGCGCCAGCAGGTCGTTGCCGGCCGACGAAATGGTCTGGGCGAAACGTACCTGTTCATCGGTCAGGTTGCCCTGCTTGTTATCGGCCAGCAGCTTGGCCAGGATCAGGGTGGAGTTCAGCGGGGTGCGCAGTTCGTGGCTCATGTTGGCCAAGAACTCACTCTTGTACTGGTTGGCGCGCTCCAGTTCGGTGGCCTTGTCCACCAGCACCACCTGGGTCTTGGCCAGGTCGTCCTTCTGCAGTTCCAGCAACTGGGCCTGCTCCTCCAGCTGGGCATTGGTTTCCTCCAGCTCGGCCTGCTGGGTCTCCAGGCGCAGCTGCGAAGCCTTCAGGGCCTGGCCCTGCTCTTCCAGTTCCTCGTTATTGACCCGCAGTTCTTCCTGCTGGGCCTGCAATTCCTCGGACTGGCGCTGGGTCTCTTCCAGCAGTTCTTCCAGGCGGGTGCGATCCTTGGAGGAGCGTACGGCGATGGCGATCTGGTCCGACAGGCGGGCCAGCAATTCTTCTTCCTCGGCGCGCACCTGACGCAGGAAGCCCAGTTCGAACACTGCCTGCACCAGGCCATCCACCGAGGCCGGCACGATCAGCAGTTCACGCGGCTGATGGCGACCGACGGCGGAAGACACGGTGAGATACTGCTCCGGCACCTCCTTGACGTGCATGGCTCGATTGAGCTTGGCGGCCTGCCCCAGCAGTCCCTGGCCATCGCGCAGATGTGGCTGGGCGCCCTCGTCCTCCAGCGCGTAGGCGGCGAAGCGCTGGAAGTCGCCGCTGTCGGTACGCAGGTAGATGGCGCCGACCTGGGCGTTGAGGTAGGCCGTGAGGAAGGCCAGCGTGTTCTCGCCCAGGGTGCTCAGGCGCTGCTCGCCCTGCAGCCGTTCGGCCAGGCCCATCTGACCGGCGCGGATCCAGGCCTGCTTTTCGCGCGAACGATAGTCGCGCGAGGTGGTGACGGCGGCGGCCACGATGAGGACCAGCAACAGCGCCGATCCGCCCCAAGCCACGGCGGTGGAAAAGGCCACCGCGTCGCGCCAGTCGCCCTGACGTGCCGTGAGCAGATCGCGTTCCTGCTCTTCCATGTCGCGGGTCAGCGTGCGTACGCGGTCCATGGACATCTTGCCGCGGTCGGACTGCACCACCGCCAGCGCCCCGGCGGTATCGCCGTTGCGACGACGGGTGATGGTCTCGCCCAGCTCTTCCATCTTGTCGTTGACCACCCGTTCCACCTGCGACAGGCGATTGACCTGCTCGGGGTTGTCGGCGATCAGCTCGCGCAGGCGCGCGATCTCGCCCGGCAGCGCGGCCCGGGCCTGGTTATAGGGGCTGAGGTAGGTCTCGGTGCCGGTCAGCAGGAAACCGCGCTGGCTGGTCTCGGCGTCCTTGAGGGTGGAGACCAGGCTCTGCAGCTGCTCGCGCACCCGCATGGTGTGGGACACGGCATTGGCCGCTTCGCCCCGGCTGGCCGAGGCTTCGTAGGTGAACAGGGCGATCAGGACCACGGCCAGAATCGCCACTCCGAACCCGATCAGGGGTCCCATCGGCAACGGCGGTCCGGAAAATGCGCCCTTGCCCTGGCGCTTCAACATGGCAATACGTTCTTCTGCTTGGCTGGAATAAACCCGCACGGTGCGCTCCGTTGTTCGAATCGTTGGTCGAGCTGCGGGGGTTCTGTGTCCCCCTCCCCTTGGTCTTGCTGATTGCCACACGGAAAGCCGGCCATTATACGTCCGCCTCCCCGCTTCGCGCTGCCGGCCCCGCAGGCTGCCGGTCCGGCGCACGAACCCGGCTAGGACAGGCAGCGGCCGCTTCGGTTCCGTAACGCTGTCATCCAGACACCGACGGCGTCCGTCAGCGGCGGCTCAGTTGCCGGCCAGGCCGGCGGCGATATTGATGGACAGGCCAATGATGGCGGCGTTGAAGACGAAGCAGATCAGCGAATGGACCAGCACCGACTTGCGCAGCGAGCGCGAAGCCACGCCGACATCGGAGGTCTGCACCGCCACGCTGATGGTGAAGGCGAAATAGAGGAAATCCCAGTAGTCGGGATTGCGCTGTCCTTCGGGAAAGCGCAGCGGCAAGGCTTCCGGATCGTCATCCCCGGCATAGAACAGGCGCGCATAGTGCAGCGTGAAGATGGTACCGATCAGCGCCCAGGAACCGAACACGGTGGAGGCGGTAAAGGCATAGCGCAACAGCCGGCCCCCCTCGCCGCGATGGTTGCCCCCGGCCAGCTCCAGCAGGATCGCCAGCAGACTGGCCACGGCCGCCACGCAGACCATCACCAGCACCACATGGGCGCTCTCGTCCTCGGTCTCGGCCAGGCGCTTGACCGCCATGGCGTCGGCGCGCAGCATCATCAGCCACAGGCTCAGCAGGTAGAACCAGACACCGGCATTCCAGCCGATCAGGCTGCGGCCGATCCAGGTCGAGGCAGGAATGAAAAAGGCGGCGACCATACCCACCCCGATACCGATCAACAAGCGGGGATGGACCTGGACGATATGGCGGGCGACGGACATTGTTATTGTTGGGCTGGATCGTGAAGCCGCGGTGGCGTGCAATGGGCAGGACATTAGCATGCCCTGCCGCGCCCGGCCAGTGCCCTGCCGCCCTAGCGATTGGGGAACAGGCGCGCCAGGCGTACCGCTTCCTCGAAACTGGGCAAGCCGGTCAGCGCCATGGTATTGATGGTCATCGGCCCCTCCACCCTGGCCACGTTGGTGACCCGCCCCTGCAGCACGGCGGCCAGCTGGCGTCCCATGAATTCACGCGAAGCGGCTGCCAGCCTGGCCGTCCCGACCGGCGAGAATTGCAGCACCAGAATGGCGCGCCCGGCGGCATCCTTCTGCGCGCTGGCGCGCTGCACGTCGCTGGCGTCCAGCGCCGCGCGCGGTGCCAGGTAGATGTCGCCGCCCGGGGGGTCGCTGATCTGCGCCTTGATCCAGCCCTGGGTCGGCACCGTGGTAGCACCGCGCAGCTCGAACAGGGTCGAGGAAGACTGCGCCGCACTGCCCTGCATGCCGCTGGAGGCGCAACCGGCCAGCACCAGTGCGGCACCGGCGGCTGCGCCCAGCAGCAGGGTACGGCGGCGTGGCGATGCCAGGTGCAGGGCACCGGCGGTGAGGGAAAATTCGGGGGCGCTCAAAATTCGTGCTCCTTCAAGGCCCGCTGGGCGCGCTCGCGGGCGCTGGCGAGCGCCTCTTCCTCGGTCGGGAAGATGCCCACGGGGATATAGGTCTCGGCGATCTCGGGTTCGCGCGACAGGCGCACGAAGACCTGCGCCTCGAATCCCTCGTCGGGCTTTTCCACCGCGTCATAGCGGGCGATGTGGGTACCGCTTTGCAGGACCTTGTCCGTCATGTTGCCTCCTGGATTGTCACGAAGAAGGCGTTTAGACAGAACCGGAAGAGCGAGGTTCGGAGCCGGCGCGCCGGCCGCCTGGCATCAGACCGCCAGCGGGAAACGCACCGTAAACAGCGTGCCCTGCCCGTGCTCGCCGCTATCGACACTGATCACGCCGCCATGGTCGTGCGCGATCTCGCGCACGATGGCCAGGCCCAGGCCGCTGCCGGCCACCTTGTCGTTGGCGCGGTAGAAGCGGTCGAAGATCAGTTCGCGATGCTCAGGCGCAATGCCCGGCCCGGAATCCTCCACCGTCAGCACGGCCGCGCCATCGGCTTCCAGGCAGCGCACGGTGACCGTGCCATGCGGGGGCGAGTAACGCACGGCGTTATCGATGAGGTTGTCGATCAGGTCGCTCAGCAGGAAGCGGTCGCCCCGCATGCGCGCCGATTGCAGGTCGAAGCCGAGGTCGATGCGCTTCTTGTCGGCTTCTTCGATGAAGTGCTGGACCGACTCTTCCACCAGCTTGTCCAGCGACAGTTCCTCCAGCTTGCGGCTCTCGAACAGGCCGGGTTCGGAACGCGCCAGGGCCAGCAACTGGCGGCTCTGGCGGATCATGCGTTCCACCGAGGAATTCATCATCGCCAGGGAACGGGCCGTATCGGGCTGGTCCTGGTGCTTGTCGTGCAGCAGCTCCAGTTGCAGCTTGAGCCCCGTGAGGGGGGTGCGCAACTGGTGGGCGACATCGGCCATGAAGTTCTGCTGTGCCTGCTCACCCTTGTTGATGCGCGCCATCAGTTCGTTCATGGCCACGATCAGCGGCTGCAGCTCGACCGGTGCACCGGTGCCGTCGATGGCGCCCAGCTTGCCGTGGCCGCGTTGCTCCAGGTTGCGCTGCAGGCTCTTGAGCGGGCGCAGGCCGCGCCGCACGGCGATCAGCACCACCGACAGCGAACCGAAGGTCAGTGCGCCGTCCAGCAACAGGAAGGACAGCAGGATGGTGTAGTGCGCCCGGTCGCGCTTGCGGATGGTCTCGGCCACCGCCACCGAAATGATGCCGTTCTTGACGCGCACCTGCATGGCGGCGATGCGCACCGGCTCGCCGCGCATTTCGCCATCGAAGTTGATGGGACGGTCGAAGACATCGCTTTCCGGCAAGCGGGGAAAGCCCTTGTCGCCCACCACGATCTGGCCTTCGGTATTGCGCACGGCGAAGAAGGTGGTGTCGGAGTGGTTGCTGCGCAGGATCTGCTCGGCCTGCTGGGTCAGTTCGGCGGTGGTGCGTTCCTGCCGGTGGCGCACCTGGGCGTACAGGCCCCAGGTGGAATCCATCAGGTTCTGGTCGAAGGCGTGCTGGGCCGGCAGCCAGGCCAGCCAGTAGGTCAGGCCGGCGCCGACCAGGTTGAGCAACAGCAAGGGCGCGATCAGCCACTTGAGCAGGTCGCGCCGGATGCTGGCGTGGGTCGGCGATGGACTGGCCGCGGCGGTGTCGGACATGCGCTGCCAGCCGGGATCAGGTCTCGCTCTTTTCGAGCATGTAGCCAAAGCCGCGGATGGTGCGGATCACCACCCCGGAGTCGGCGATCTTGAGGCGGATGCGCGAGACGTAGACTTCCACCGCGTTGATGGTGAAATCCTCACCCCAGGGCAGCACGGCGTCGATGATCTGCTGCTTGGAGACCACCCGCGAGGCGTGCTGCATCAGGTATTCCAGCACCGTCCATTCGCGCAGGGACAGCTCGATCTTGCGACCATCGATGTCGGCGCGCTTGGTGGCGTTGTCCAGCGACAAGCCGCCCACGGTCAGCTGTGCCGGCTGCGGCGCGCTGCGCCGGATCAGCGCCTTGATGCGCGCCACCAGCTCGGGCGTGGCAAAGGGCTTGACCAGGTAATCGTCGGCGCCCAGCTCCAGGCCGTGCACGCGGTCGGGGATGGTGTCGCGCGCGGTCAGCAGCAGCACCGGGGTATTGTTGCCGGCCGCGCGCATGCGCCGCAGGACCTCGAAACCATCGATGCCGGGCAGGCCGATGTCCAGCACCAGCACGGCCGCATTGAATCGCTGCGACAGGGCATCGTGGCCGTTGTTGACGGTGTGCACGGTGAAACCATGCGAATTGAGCACACGCGACAGGCCGTCGGTGAGCACCGGGTCGTCTTCGACCAGCAGAACATTCATAGGAACTTCGAAAGAAAAAAACAGCGCAAAACCTCTGCGTGACGCTGCATCGTATTGCAGCCGCGCCAATGCTGCAAATCGGGGATTGCCCGAGACAGCCTGGGGCCGGCGGGCGGTGTTACTTTTTTGTCACACTCAGTTGGACGTCAGCTTGCTGACAGTCATTTGTCAGCTTGTCTGCTTAATCTTGCCAGCCATGCCAGTGAATAAAAATCATTGGCATACAGAACAACAATACTGGTCATCAGCCAGCCAAACGGTCTTCCATGTCGAAGGACGGAGTAGCCAGCCATTGGAGCCAATCCGGCGCGAGCCGGATTGGCTTCTCGTTTCTCTACTCCACTCTCCTCGACACGAACATGAACCGTCTCACCCCGATCGCCGCCGCATTGCTGGCCACCTTTGCGGCTCCCCTGCCGCTGCTGGCGCAACAGACTGCGCCCGCCTCTTCATCGACTTCTACGACCACCTCTGCGACCGCCAGCAACCAGCTGGCTCCAGTCACCGTGGAAGGCCGCCGCGACGATTTCGCCAGCACCGGCACTGCCATCAGCAAGCTGCCCGCCGACCTGCACGACGTGCCGCAATCGGTGACGGTGGTCAACAAGGCGCAGATGCAGTCGCAGGGTGTGAGCTCGCTGGCCGACGCGCTGCGCAATGTGTCCGGCATCACCCTGGGTGGCGCCGAGGGCGGCCAGATCGGCAACAACATCAACTTGAACGGTTTCTCGGCGCGTACCGACATCTACCTGGACGGCTTCCGCGACCGTGGCCAGTACTACCGCGACACCTTCGCCATCGAGGAAGTGGAAGTGCTGATGGGCCCGTCCTCGATGCTCTTCGGACGGGGCTCCACCGGCGGCATCATCAACCAGGTCAGCAAGAAGGCCAACCTGAAGACGGCCACCGAAGTCTCGGCCTCGGTCACCACCAACGGCCTGGTGCGCAGCACCGCCGACGTCAACCGCGCGCTGTCGGATACCTCCGCCCTGCGTATCGAAGCCATGGCCCAGAACGGCGCGGCCAGCACCCGCAGCCAGACCGACGTGCAGGACTTCGGCCTGGCCGGCTCCTATGTCTGGGGCATCGGTACGTCCACCGAGATCACCCTGTCGGCCCTGCTGCAGCACAACCACGACCAGCCCGACTACGGCCTGCCGCCGCTGAACGGCCATCCCGTCAATGTCGACCGCAACACCGCCTATGGTCTCGACAGCGACCGTACCAACCAGGACGTGGCCTCCTTCAATGCCGGCATCAAGCACAAGATCGCTCCCGACGTGACCCTGCGCAGCCAGACGCAGTTCAACTACGTGCATACCGATGCCGTGGAAACCGCGCCCAATACCATCGGGACGGTCTCTTCCAGCGGCTTCACGGCACTGACCAATGCCACCAGCAAGCTGCCGCTATCCAGCCTCTACGTGCGCGGCCAGAGCCATGACCGCGATATCCGCGACTACTCCATCTTCAACCAGACCGAACTGGCGGCCAAGTTCGCCACCGGCAGCGTGAAGCACGATGCCCTGGTGGGTGTGGAAGTGGGCCATGACGGCTACGACAACCAGAGCTACTACCGCAACGGCAGTTGCAACGGGCGCGCGCTCAACGGTGCCGGCGCCACGAATGGCTATCTGGATTGCGTACCGCTTGCCAACCCGGTCTACAGCGCCGCCGGCAGCAGCGTGGCCGATACCGCCGGCAACCACGCCGGTGGCAGTGCCAACACCATCGCCGCCTACGCGGGCGACACCATCGAACTGGTGCCGCAGTTCAAGCTGGTCGGCGGCCTGCGCTATGACCGCTACATCGCCAGCATCAGCAACTCGATCAATGCCGGCAACACCGCTGGCTCCACCGCACTGGCCTCGGCCGACCAGACCGTCAATTTCCTGAGCGTGCGCTCGGGCGCGATCTGGCAGCCAAGCTCAGCACAGGCCTACTACCTGTCCTATGGCACCTCGTTCAACCCCTCGCTGGAACAGCTGACCGGTACCCTCGGCCAGCAGAACCTGGACCCGGAAAAGAACCGCTCCTATGAGGTGGGCGGCAAATGGGACCTCGACAATGGCCTGGGCCTGAGCGCAGCAGCCTTCCAGATCACCAAGGAAAACGCCCGCAGCCTGGTCTCCACCGGGGTCTATGCCCTGGCCGGCACGGTCCGCGTGAACGGTGCGCGCGCCGGTGCCACCGGTCGCATCACGCGTGACTGGCAGATCGCCGCCAACTACACCTACCTGGATGCCCAGGTCATCGGCGGCGCCGTGGGTGACACATCGGTCGGCAAGGTCCCGGTCAATACGCCCAGGCACACCCTCACCACCTGGACCACCTACGACCTGGCCCCGCACTGGCAGGTCGGCGGCGGCGCGACCTACATGTCGCAGCGCTATGCCAATGCCACCAACACGGTACAGGTCGGTGGCTACACCCGCTATGACGCCATGCTGGCCTACACCACCAAGGCCTATGACATCCGCCTGAACCTGTACAACCTGACCGACAAGATGTATTACGATGCACTGATCCAGTCCGACGGCGGTCGCTCGGTCCCGGGTTCGGGTCGTACCGCGCTGCTGTCGCTCACCTATCGCATGTAAGGCAGAAGCAAACCGATGCTCGTCACCATCCCCCAGTTGCTGGACCCGGCCACCCTGCAGACGGTACGCGGCCTGCTGGAGGCCGCCGGTCCCGCCTGGGTGGATGGGCGCGTGACCGCCGGTTACCAGGGCGCGCCACTGAAGTTCAACCAGCAGATCGACGAGCGTGCCGAGGTGGCCCTGCAGTGCCAGCACCTCATCGTGTCGGCGCTGGAACGGCATCCGCGCTTCATCAGCGCGGCGCTGCCCAACCTGATCTACCCGCCCATGTTCAACCGCTATGGCGAGGGCATGGGCTTCGGGGCGCACGTGGACGGCAGTGTGCGCATCCATCCGCACACGGGCCGCAAGCTGCGTACCGATGTCTCGGCCACCTTGTTCCTGGCGGAACCGGCCGAGTATGACGGGGGGGAATTGCAGATCGAAGACAGCTACGGCATGCACAGCGTCAAGCTGGCCGCCGGCGACATGGTGCTCTACCCGGCCACCAGCCTGCACAGCGTGACCCCGGTCACGCGTGGCGTGCGCATGGGCTGTTTTTTCTGGGTACAGAGCCTGGTACGCGACGATGGCCAGCGCCAGATGCTGTTCGACATGGACAATGCCATCCAGCGTCTGAACCAGACCGATGCCGACGCCCACGCGCGGCGCACGCTGGTGGGCTGCTACCACAACCTGCTGCGGCAGTGGAGCGATACCTGAGCGCTGCCGCTCTGCCCATCCTTGCGGTCTTTACTTGAAATAACGCGGATCCATCCGGCGGAACACCCAGGCCGAGACCAGGGTGATCACGCCCACGATCACGAAGGTGATCTGGAAGCTGGTGTTGGTGGCCAGACCTTCGGCGTTCTTGAATGCATTGACCATGGTTCCGCCGATGGTCACACCCAGGCCGATGGCCAGCATCTGCACCATCGAAAAGAGACTGTTGCCGCTGCCCGCGTCTTCCTTGCGCAAGCCCTTGAGGGTGACGCTGTTCATGGCCGCAAACTGCATCGAGTTCGACGCACCGAAGACGGCCAGTTGCACGATGGCCGCCGCCAGCGGCCAACCCGGCGTGATCAGCGCGAACGAGACGATGGATGCGCCCACAATGGCGGTATTGACCAGCAGGAAGCGATCATAGCCGTAGCGCTTGACCAGCGGTGCGATCCACGGTTTGGCGATGGTGCCGGCGATGGCCGCCGGCAGCAGCAGCATGCCCGCATGCAGGGGCGAATACCCCAAGCGCACCTGCAGCAGCAAAGGCAACAGGAAAGGCACGGCCGACGAGCCGATGCGACAGACCAGATTGCCGGCCAGGCCGATGCTGAAATTGGGCTCACCGAACAAGCCCAGCCGGAACAGCGGCCGCGCATGGCCGCGCGCATGCCACCAGTAGCCCAGCACGGTGGCCGCCGCCAGCAGGAACAGGGCGGCGCTCCAGGCTCCGCGCTGCGTATCGAAGGGCACATCCAGTGCCAGCGAGAACGCCACCATGCAGGCCGACAGCAAGGCACAGCCCAGCAGGTCGAAGCGCGGCGTATCGGCCAGGCTATCGTCGGGCAGGAAGCGCAGCACCGCTGCCATCCCGACCACGCCGATGGGCACATTGATCAGGAATATCCAGTGCCAGGACAAGCTTTGCACCAGCCAGCCGCCCAGTACCGGCCCCACCACCGGCCCCAGTTGCCCGGCAATCGAGATCGAGGCCAGCGCGGCGATGTACTGCGCTCCCGGCACGGCCCGCAGCACCGCCAGGCGCCCCACCGGTAGCAGCATGGAGCCACCCAGCCCCTGCACCACCCGCGCCGCCAGCAGCATCGGCAAGGTGGGTGCCATGGCGCACAGGACGGAACCGACCACGAACAGCAGGATCGCCGCGAAGTACATGCGACGCGTGCCGAAGCGGTCGGCCAGCCAGCCCGAGGCGGGCGTGAGCGAGGCCATCGTCAGGGTATAGGCCACCACCACCGGGTGCATGTTCAAGACCGGCTCACCCAGGCTGCGCGCCATGGCCGGCAAGGCCGTGTTGACGATGGTGGTGTCCAGCGTCTGCATGAAGAAGCCGGAGGCGACGATCCACAGCAAGGCGCGCTGGGTGATCGGATCACTACGGGGATCACTGCCGGGATCATTCAGGGAAGAAGCGGCGGGAGACTCGCTCAGGCGTTGCGGCTGGTCGGCGGACATGGTGGAAGGCGGCGTGGAAGAAAGTGGAAACGCGGCGGGGACACGAAACCGTGTCCCCGCATCACTTCGCTATTCTAAGACTTTTGCGGCCGGCCTATCAGAAGGCCTGCGGACGCCACTTCAGCAGGCGCCTTTCCAGCGCGTGCAGCAACCAGTCCGCCGCCAGCGCCACTACCGCCAGCACGATCATGGCCGCGAACACGCCGCTGGCATTGAAGGCGCCCTGGGCGGTGGAAATCAACAGTCCGATGCCCTGCTTGGAACCCAGGAACTCGCCCACCACCGCACCCACCAGCGCAAAGCCGAAGCTCACATGCAGGCTGGCCAGGATCCACGACAGCGCCGAGGGGATCACCACCGCCATGGTCACCTGGCGGCGCGAGGCACCCAGGATCTGGGCATTGGCGATCATGTAGCGGTCCGCCTCGCGCACGCCCTGGAAGGCGTTGGCGAACACCACGAAGAACACCATCACCACCGCCAGCGCCACCTTGGAAGCCATGCCCAGGCCGAAGGCGATGACGAAGATGGAACCCAGCACCACGCGCGGAATCGAGTTGGCGATCTGGATGTAGAGGCTGAACACATCCGAGAGCAGCTTGTTGCGACCGAGCACGATGCCGGCAATGACGCCGGCCACCGAGCCGATCAGGAAGCCCAGCACGGTTTCTTCCAGCGTGACCAGCACCTGAGTCCAGAGCGAGCCCTGGGACGTGCCTTCGACCATCCAGTCATAGATCTGGATCACGATCAGCGAAGGTTGGGAAAAGAAGAAGGGATCGATCCAGCCGATGCGGGCGCAGACTTCCCAGCCGCCCAGCACGATCACCAGGATGGCGATACGCAGGCCGATGACCAGGTTGCGGCGGCCGCGAATCTTGCGCTGCGCCTCGGCTTCGACGGCGGCGATATCCATCGTCGCAGCGGAGTGGCTTGCTTGTGCTTGTGTCATGTTGCTCACCTGTTGTCGGATTTCGTTATTCAGATTCGTTGTCGGGAAAGGTCGCTGGTGGCTGCCTGAGGCCTGATGCCTGCTGCCTGATCCCTCAGGCAATATGGACTTCCTCGCGCAGATCGGCCCAGATGCGGCGCGAGATGTCGATGAAGCGCTGCTCGTAACGCACCTCTTCCATCACGCGCGGACGCGGCAGGTCGATGGGATAGACGCTCTTCAGGGTGGCCGGGCGGGCGGTCAGCACATAGACCTTGTCGGCCAGGGCGATGGCTTCTTCCAGGTCGTGGGTGACGAACACCACCGAGCCGGAATGGGCCGACCACAGACGCAGCAGTTCGTCCTGCATCAGGGTGCGGGTCTGCATGTCCAGGGCCGAGAAGGGCTCGTCCATCAGCAGGATTTCGGGGCTGTTGATGAAGGTCTGGGCCAGCGCCACGCGCTTGCGCATGCCGCCGGAGAGCTGGTGCGGATAGTGGTCGCCGAACTTGTCCAGGCCCACGCGACGTATCCATTCATCGGCCAGCGCATGCGCCTGGGCCTTGGACTGGCCACGGAACATGGGGCCTGCGGCGACGTTGTCGCGCACGCTGCGCCAGGGGAAGACGGCATCGTTCTGGAACACGAAGCCGATGCGCGGATCGATGCCGTTGACCGGCTGCCCCATCACGCGCACCTCGCCCATGGTGGGTTTCAGCAGACCCGTGATCAGCGACAGTGTGGTGGACTTGCCGCAGCCGGTGGGGCCGACCACGGCCACGAATTCACCCCGGGCCACGCTCATGGAAAAGTCGCGCAGGGCCACGGTGGCCTTGCCGTCGGCAGTGATGAAGCGGCAGGTCACGTTGCGCAATTCGATGGCCGGCGTTTCCTGGGCGGCGTTGCCGGCGGGGGTGAAGGCGTGCTGGTTGATCGCATTCATCGGATGGCTCTTTCGGGGCTGGAGGTTGAGTACCGCCCTGACGCGATATTTCGCATCATGGCGTCAAGCATGGTTCGGGAAGCGGGACCGGCGGCGACGCCGGTCCCGGGGCTATCGGACGCTGGTCCTATTTCACGGTGTCGACGAATTCATCCGTATAGGTCTTGGACAGGTCCACATGCTTGCCCTTGACGTTGGGATTGAATCCCGAGAGCACGGCCAGCACGGTTTCCGGCCCGCCCTTGGGCATCTTGCCGTCCTGCGAATACATGGGCAGCGAGTTGCTCAGGGCCTGCACGTACAGCGGCTTGTTGTTGCCGTAGTAGTCCTTGGGCATCTTGTCGGCGATCTGTTCGGCGCTGTGGGTGTTGATGAACTTGAGCGTCTTGACGAAGGCGCGTGCCAGTTTCTGTGCATCATCCTTGTGGCTGTTGAGCCAGCTGCGCTGCACATAGACGCTGGACGCCGGATACAGGCCGCCCAGCGCCTTGACCGTGCCTTCCACGGTACGCATGTCGATCAGCACCTGGGCGTCACCCGTCTTCAGCAATTGCGAGGCGGTCGGCTCGGTGGTCATGCCGGCGTCGATGCGGCCCTGCTTCATGGCGGCGATGAAGGTATTGTCCGCGCCCACCGGCAGCACCGAGAACTGCTTGGAGGTGATGCCATGGCGCGAGGCCAGGTACTGGGTCAGGAAGTTGGTGGACGAGCCCAGCCCGGTCACACCCAGGGTCTTGCCCTTGGCATCGGCCATGCTCTGGAAGTGCGGCGCGGCCTTGGTGGAGACCAGCTCCACCTCGCCCGGCACCTGACCCAGGATGGTGATGGCGGTGACTTCCTTGCCCTTGGTCTGCAGATCGATGGAGTGGTCATAGAAGCCGACCACGGCCTGCACGGCGCCGGCCAGCAGTTCGTTCTCGGCGTCGACCCCGGCCGGCTGCGACTGCAGCTCGACGTCCAGGCCCTCTTCCTTGAAGTAGCCCAGTTGCTCGGCCAGCTTGGCCGGCAGATAGACCATCTTGTTGATGCCGCCCACCATGATGGTGATCTTGGCGGCAGCCGAGGCCTGGCCGGGGAAAGCGGCCAGGGTTGCGCCGGCCACGGCCAGCGATAGCAAGGTTTGGCGAATGTTCTTGTTCACGATGTCTCCTGTTGGTCGAATCGGGGTGATGCGGATGCAGCGGATTCTAGGGGGTTCGGCGCGTACGTGCAGGGAGGCCTTACTTCACCTGATCGACGAACTCGTTGGTATAGGTCTTGGACAGGTCGATGTTCTTGCCCTTGATGTTGGGGTTGAAGCCGGCCATCACCTTCAGCACCTGTTCGGGGCCACCGGCGGGCATCTTGCCATCGGGTGAATACATGGGCAGCGACGCCTTCAGGGCCTGCACGTAGATGGCCTTGTTGCCGCCGTAGTAATCCTTGGGCATCTTGTCGGCGATCTCTTCGGCCGAGTGGGTCTGGATGTACCTGAGGGTCTTGACGAAGGCAGTGGCCAGCTTCTGTGCCTCGGCCTTGTGGCTGTTCATCCAGGAACGGTGCACGTAGACGCTGGAGGCCGGATACAAACCGCCCAGTGCGGCGCGGGTGCCATCGACGCTGCTCATGTCCACCAGCACCTTGGCCGCGCCCGTGGACAGCAGGATGGAAGTGGTCGGCTCGGTGGTCCAGGCCACGTCCACGCGCTTTTGCTTCATGGCGGCGATGAGCGTATTGCCGGCGCCGACCGGCAGCATCGAGTAGTCACCCGACTTCAGGCCGGCGCGGCTGGCCAGGTACTGAGCCAGGAAGCTGGAAGACGAGCCCAGCCCGGTCACGCCCAGGGTCTTGCCCTTGAGGTCGGCCATGCTGCGTACGCTGTCGGCCAGGTCGGCGCGCACCATTTCCATGCCGCCCGGCACCAGCAGCAACTGGGTGATGGAGGTGACTTCCTTGCCCTTGCTCTGCAGGTCGATGGAGTGGTCGTAGTAGCCGACCACGGCCTGCACGGCGCCGGCCAGCAGCTCGTTCTCGGCATCAACCCCGGCCGGCTGCGACTGCAGTTCCACGTCCAGGCCGGCTTCCTTGAAGTAGCCCAGACTTTCGGCCAGCTTGGGCGGCAGGTAGATGAGCTTGTTGATGCCGCCGACCATGATGATGATCTTGTCGGCGGCATGGGCCTGCGGCGCGGCCAATGCAAGGGCACAGGCGGTGATGGCGGTGACTCCCGCAGCCACGAGGGCGCGGCGCAAAGGGGTGGCGCGGGCTGACGAAAACACACGAACGGCGTGACGCATTATGATTGCCTCCTGATTATGGGTGGGATGGTCTGTCGCCATCTTCACTTTTTATTGATCTGCGGGCCTATTCTAAGAAGCCGAAACCTTCATCCAGCTTTCCAAAAAACGGCTTTTTTATTTGCAGCGCAACAAAAAAGATGCCAAAGAAACACGAGACTACCGCATGAAATTGCTCCTGATCGAAGACAATCCCCAGCTTGCCCACTGGCTGGAGCAGATTCTCAAGGAACACAAGTTCAAGGTCGATATCGCCGCCGATGGCGAGATCGCCGACCAGGTGCTGCGCGACGAGAACTACGATGTCGTGCTGCTGGACCTGATGCTGCCCAAGATGCATGGCAAGAACGTGCTGCGCCGCCTGCGCGAGCGCCACAACGGCGTGCCGGTGATGATCCTGACAGCCAGCGGCTCCATCGACGAAAAGGTGGAATGCCTGGGCGCCGGCGCCGACGACTACCTGGTCAAGCCCTTCGAGATCCGCGAACTGGTGGCCCGCATCAAGGTACTGGTGCGCCGCCAGACCCCCGACAAGGCCGCCGAAATCCACTGCGGCGACCTGGTCTATGACAGCAACACCCGCCAGTTCGCGGTGGCCGGCACCACCCTGGCGCTGCCGGCGCGCGAGCATGACGTGCTGGAAGTGCTGATGCTCAAGCAGGGCAAGACGGTCTCCAAGACGGCGTTGATGAAGGGCGTCTTCAGCCTCTCCGAAGAACCCAGCGCGGACGCCATCGAAATCTACATCTCGCGCCTGCGCAAGAAGCTGGAACATTCCTCGGCCGCCATCATGACCCTGCGCGGGCTGGGCTACCTGCTGCGCCAGAAAGATGATTGACAGCCTGCGCCTGCGGCTGCTGTGGTGGCTGCTGATCCCGATGGCGGTCTATGTGGGCCTGTCCACCAGCGACGCCTACGACAACGCCGTCTCCAGCGCTACCCTGGTGCAGGATCGCGCCCTGCTGGCCTCGGCCCGCATGATGGCCGGCCAGGTCGGCTGGAACGATGGCGCGCCGGTGGTCTCGGTGCCGCCGGCGGCGCTGGAACTGTTCGCCTCGCCAGCGCAGGATGCGGTCTATTACCAGGTGCTGATGGATGACGACACGCTCCTGGCCGGCCGCCCCGACTTCCCCGCCCAACCCGACTTCGCGGTGCTCTACCCGGTCTATACGACCACCAGCTTCGAAGGGCGGCCGCTGCGTGTGGTGAGCTATATCCGCGCCCTGTTCGACGAAGGGACGCTGCGCATGGTGGCGGTCTCGGTGGGCCAGACCATGCAGGGGCGTCAGCAGATGATCGACGACCAGTGGCACGCCTCGCTGCGACGCCAGATCGTATTGCTGCTGTTGGCCATCAGCCTGGTGGTGCTGGGCCTGACCATGGAATTGCGGCCCATCCTGGCGCTCAAGGACGCGCTGGCCACGCGCCAGTCCGATTCGCTCACGCCCCTGCAGGCCGGTGGCCTGCAGCAGGAACTGCGGCCCATCGTGGAGGCGATCAACCAGTACATCTTCCGCCTCAATGCCCAGGTCACCGTGCAGAAGCGCTTTGTGGCCGATGCCGCGCACCAGTTGCGTACGCCCCTGGCGGTGATCGACTCGCAGATCCAGTTCGCCCGCCAGCTCGATGATCCACAGCGGGTGGCCCAGGTGCTGGCCTCGCTGCAGGAGGGTAGTCGCAGCATGACCGACCTGACCAACAAGCTGCTGTTGCTGTCGCAGGCCGAAGCATCCAACGGCAGCGCCTTCCCGCGCGGCCCGGTGGATCTGCTGTCGGTGGCGGCAACGGTACTGGAAGAACTGGCCGGGCTGGCCCTGAAAAAGAACATCGACCTCGGCCTGGAGACCACCCTGGAGCGTGCCATGGTCACCGGCAACGAAGCCCAGCTGGGCGGCATGCTGATGAATCTGATCGACAATGCCCTGCGCTACACCCCGGAGGGCGGCAAGGTCACCGTGGGGCTGGAGCACCGGCGCAAGGAGGTCATCGTCACGGTGACCGACAATGGTCCCGGCATCCCGGCTGAAGTGCGCGAACGCGTGTTCGAGCGCTTCTATCGCAATGCCCGCCCGGACCAGCCAGGCTCCGGCCTGGGCCTGGCCATCGTGCGCGAGATCGTGCAGGCCTCGCAGGGCGCGATACGGCTGGAAGTGCCGGCCACCGGCACCGGTCTGGTGGTGGTGGTCAGCCTGCCGGCCGTGGCTGCCCAGCCCACTGCGTCCTAGGCGCGCCAGCGGCAATACAAAATCCTGCAGCGCACATAAAACCTGAGCAAAAAGTATCACCGGCCTTCACGCTTTTGGCGTGGAGCGCCGCGCCCTGCGCCCGTACTCTTGCTGCAGCCGTCAGAGCGGCTGTGTGCGCACTCCGCTGTGCTCCCCCCAGGCGGCCGCGCATGACATGTGATCGATAAAAATATCAGGAGACAAATCGTGAACAGGTTCTACTTGGGCGCTGCGTGCGCCGTCCTTGGTGCTGCGCTGCCGCTGTCGGTATCGGCGCAGTCCTGCAACGTCCCCGTGCTGAAGGTGCTGGCCCAGAAAAGCCTGGGCCTGACCGTGATGGAAAAATCGCTGGCCGATTACCAGAAGCGCAGCGGTACCCGTATCGAGATCAGCTACTTCGGCGAGAACGACCGTCGCGCCAAGTCGCGCCTGGATGCCTCTACCAAGGCCGGTTCGTATCAGGTCTACTACGTCGATGAGGCCAACGTGGCCGAATTCGCCTCGGCCGGATGGATCGTGCCGCTGCTGAAGTATTTCCCCAAGGAAGCCGACTATGATGACTTCCTGCCCGGCCGCCGCGCCGTGGCCAGCTACAAGGACGTGGCCTACTTCGCGCCGCTGATCGGCGGCTCGGACTTCCTCTTCTATCGCCGCGACCTGCTGGAGAAGGCCGGCCTGCCGGTACCGCGCACGCTGGACGAACTGGTGGCCGACATCAAGAAGCTGCATTCCCCGCCCAATGTCTATGGCTGGGTGGCACGCGGCCAACGCGGCTCGGGCATGAACGTGTGGCGCTGGGCGCCGTTCATGCTGGCCCAGGGCGGCAGCTGGACCGACAAGAACAACCAGCCTGCCTTCAATTCGCCAGCGGCAGTGAAGGCCACGCAGCTCTATGCCGAACTCTTCAAGTACGCGCCACCGGGCGCGGCCACCTACGACTGGAGCAACGCGCTGGAAGCCTTCCGCTCCGGCAAGGTGGCCTTCATGATCGAGTCCACGCCCTTTGCCGACTGGATGGAAGACAGCAGCAAGTCCAGCGTGGCCGACAAGGTCGGTTACGCCCGTCCGCCGGCTCCCCTGCCCTCGGCCGCCTATGGCCACGGCCTGGCCATCTCGGCCGTCGGCGCCAAGGATGAATGCACGCGCCAGGCGGCCGGCAAGTTCATTGCCTTCGCCACCGGCAAGGAACAGGAACAGGCCCGCCTGCGCGAAAAGGTCTTCAGCGACTACAACCGCAACAGCACCGTCCAGAGCGACTACTTCCAGAAGAACGTCAAGCCGCAGATCCTGGCCGGTCTGAAGGACACCACCCCGGTCTCCAAGCTGACCATCTGGCCCAGCCCGCAATGGCCGGACATCGGCGACAACCTGGGCGTGGCGCTGGAGGAAGTGTTCACCGGCACGCAGAAGGACATTCCTCGGGCGCTCAACGATGCTGCGCAATATGCGCAGGATGCCATGGAGCATGCGCGCAAATAGCGGCAAGCCAAACCTCGATCCCACCCTGAGCACCGTTCGGACTGAGTAGCGGCATGGCCGCGTATCGAAGGCGCACCTGCACTTGTCGGCGGTTCTTTGCTGAACTTGCACGACTGGCGCAGACACCGCGCGCCTTCGATACGGCCCTGCGGGCCTACTCAGGACGAACGGTCGCCAAGGAATCGGAACGCACTGGCGTGGCGCCGACGCTACGCCTCGTTTAGAAGAAGTCGCCGCCGAGGCCCTATCCTTGGGTCGCGGCGGCTTCCGGAGTCCTGCATGTTCAATCGTGGAAAGACCTCGCTGCCCTACCTGTTCCTGGGTCCCTCGCTGCTGGTGATGCTGGTGCTGGGCCTGGTGCCGACAGTGGCGGCCATCAACCTGGCCCTGAAGAACCGCGTGCTGCGCTATCCCGACAGCGACTATGTCTGGCTGCGCAACGTGGAAAGACTGCTGTCGGACCGGCGCTTCCTCAACGCCATCGAAGTCTCGGCGATCTGGGAAGTGGTGACCGTGCTCGGCGCCGTGGTGGCAGGTGTGCTCATCGCCATCTATCTCTTCGAAAACGTCCACGGCAAGTGGCGGCACGCCATGTGCGTGCTGCTGATCACGCCGGTGCTGCTGCCCCGGGTGTCGGCGGCCTTCATCTGGAAGTTCATGTATTCGCCGCTGACCGGCATCCTGGGCTGGGTGCTGGGGCTGGTGGGCCTCCATGACACGGCCTTCCTGTCCGACCCGGTGATGGCGCTGTACGCGGTGGCGCTGGTCGATATCTGGCAATGGGGCCTGTTCTTCGCCGTGATCGTGTTGAAGCTGCTGGAAACACTCCCCCCTGAACCACTGGAAGCGGCCAGATTGGACTATGCCCGCACCTGGCAGGTGTATGCCTACATCGCCCTGCCGATGCTGAAGGCCCCACTGATGAGCCTGGTCTTCATCAAGATGGTGGAGTCGCTGCGTTCCTTCGACCTGATCTACGTGATGACCAAGGGCGGTCCCGGTGTCACCACCGAGACGCTGGACATGTATGCCTATGCCCAGGGGATCGGGCTATCCGGCAAGGTCTCGTATGCCTCCACCATGGCGGTACTGATGATGGTAGCGACCACGCTGATCTTTACCCTGATCTGGAAGCGGGTGAGCAAATGGGAAGACTGATCGTACGCTGCGCCGTCTGGGGCGTGGGTATCCTGCTGGTGTTGGTGGCGCTGTTCCCGCTGCTGTGGGCGCTGCTGAACTCACTCAAGACGCTGCTGGATATCGTCACGCCCACGCCGCGCTTCCTGTTCACGCCCACGCTGGAGAATTACCGGCAGGTCATCGGCAGCCCGGAAGTGTTGACCGGCCTGACCAACAGCGCCGTCATCGTCGGCAGCGCGGTGCTGCTGGGCACGCTCATGGGCGTACCGGCAGCCTATGTGATTGCCCGCTATCACGTCCCGGGCAAGCGCGATATCCAGTTCTTCCTGCTGTCGCTGCGCTTCCTGCCGCCAGTGGCGGTGGCCATCCCGCTCATTGCGATCTGGGTTGACCTGGGCCTGTACGACACGCGCTTCTCGATGATCGTGACCTATCTGCTGACCACGCTCTCGACCATCACCTGGCTGTCGATCCCGGTGTTCCAGCGCATGCCGCGCGAGATCGAGGAAGCCGCCACCCTCGACGGCTACGGCCCCTATGCCGTGTTCTGGAAGATCGCCCTGCCCAACTGCGCCGGCAGCCTGCTGGGCGGGATCATCTTCAGCTTCGTGCTGGTCTGGAACGAGCTGATGATCGCCCTGGCGCTGACCTCGTCGGCTAGCGCCACCTTGCCGGTGGTGGCCTCGGCCTTTACCTCGATGGGCCAGGAAGTGCCGTGGGGCGTGATCAATGCCTCCACCGTGCTGCTGGCGCTACCGCCCCTGATCTTCGTCGGCGTATTGAGCCGGCTGTTGAATTCCATGCTCAAAGCAAAATAGGAGACCCCATGCAAGCCCTCGTACTCGAAGCCACCCGCGAACTGAAGCTGCGCGAGATCGACCTGCCGCAACAGGTGGGACCGCAGGATGTACGGATTCGCATCCATACCGTCGGCATCTGCGGCAGCGACCTGCATTACTACACCCACGGCAGCATCGGCCCCTTCAAGGTGGAAGCGCCGATGGTGCTGGGCCATGAAGCCTCCGGCACGGTGGCCGAGGTCGGGGCCGAGGTCACCCATCTGAAGGTGGGCGACCGCGTCTGCATGGAGCCGGGCATCCCGCGCCTGGATTCGCCGGCCACGCTGCGCGGCCTGTACAACCTCGACCCGGCGGTACGCTTCTGGGCCACGCCGCCGATCCATGGCTGCCTGACCGGCAGCGTGGTGCATCCCGCCGCCTTCACCTATCGCCTGCCGGACAATGTCAGCTTCGCCGAGGGCGCCATCGTCGAGCCGCTGTCCATCGGCCTGCAAGCCGCCACCAAGGCGCGCATGAAACCGGGTGACACGGCGGTGGTGATCGGCGCCGGCACCATCGGTGCGATGACGGCCCTGGCTGCCCTGGCCGGCGGCGCGGCACGGGTGATCCTGGCCGACGTGGTGGCGGAGAAACTGGCGCACTTCGCCGGCAACCGCGCTGTCACCACGGTCGATGTGTCGCAACATTCGCTGGTGGACGTGGTACGCCAACTCACCGGAGACTGGGGCGCCGATGTGGTGTTCGAAGCCTCCGGCCACGGCGGGGTCTACCAGAACCTGATGGACCTGGTCTGCCCGGGCGGCTGCGCGGTGCTGGTGGGCATGCCGCCGGAACCGGTGGCACTGGATGTGGTGGCCATGCAGACCAAGGAAGTGCGGCTGGAATCGGTCTTCCGCTATGCCAATATCTTCCCCAGGGCGCTGGCATTGATCAGCTCCGGCATGATCGATGTGAAGCCTTTCATTTCACGCAAATTCCCCTTCTCGCAAAGCATCCGCGCTTTCGAGGAAGCCGCCAACGGGCGTCCCCAGGACGTCAAGATCCAGATCGAGATGGAAGGCTGACCATGGCTGACATCCACTGCCAGGGATTGGCCAAGCACTATGCCGGTGGCCCGCCGGTACTGCATCCACTGGACCTGCACATCGGCGACGGTGAATTCGTGGTCCTGCTGGGCCCTTCCGGCTGCGGCAAATCCACCATGCTGCGCATGATCGCCGGCCTTGAAGACATCTCCGGCGGCACCCTTGCCATCGGCGGACAGGTGGTCAACGCACTGCCGGCGCGGGATCGCAACGTGGCCATGGTGTTCCAGAACTATGCGCTCTACCCGCACATGAATGTCTATGACAACATCGCCTTCGGCCTGCGGCGGCTCAAGCGACCGGCCGCCGAGATCGACCGCCGGGTGCGCGAGCTGGCCGCCATGCTGAACCTGGACACCCTGCTGGAACGCAAGCCGCGCGCCATGTCCGGCGGCCAACAGCAGCGCGCCGCGATCGCCCGTGCCATCATCAAGACGCCCTCGGTGTTCCTGTTCGACGAACCGCTGTCGAACCTGGATGCCAAGCTGCGCGCCCAGTTGCGCGGCGACATCAAGCGCCTGCACCAGCGCCTGCGCACCACCACCGTCTACGTCACCCACGACCAGCTGGAGGCGATGACCCTGGCCGATCGCGTGATCCTGATGCAGGAGGGCCGCATCGTCCAGGCCGGCAGCCCGGCCGAGCTCTACCGCTACCCGCGCAACCTGTTTGCGGCCGGCTTCATCGGCACTCCGGCGATGAACTTCCTCTCAGGCGTGGTGCAGCGACAAGATCAGGACGTGGTCATCGACACAGCCCGTCAGCGCTGGACACTCAAAGGTGAAAGGTTTTCACGCCTGCGCCATGGAATGGCGGTAAAGTTGGCGATACGTCCCGACTACGTCCGCATTGCCGGCCAGCGGGACACAGCCGCCAGCCTGACCTGCCCGGTCAGCGTGGAACTGGTCGAGATTCTCGGTGCCGATGCACTGCTGACCACCCGCCGCGGCGAAGAGACGCTGACCGCGCTGGTCCCTGCCGAGCGCCTGCCGCAAACGGGCGCGCCGCTGACACTGGCCTTCGATCAGCATGATCTGCATGTGTTCGATGTAGCAAGCGGAGAGAACCTGTCGCTGCCCGCGGGCGCCCTGCCGGCCCCCTGGCATGACGACGGCCCGCATGGCAAGGAGACCAAGCATGAGTCCGGATCTGGAACTGGTGCATACCCGCCAGGACGAATCGTTCAGGGCGTGGGTGCATGACTACCCGCACACGGTGGCCAAATGGCACTTCCATCCCGAATATGAAATCCACGTCATTACCGCCTCCAGCGGCAAGTTCTTCGTGGGCGATTGCATCGACGACTTCGGCCCCGGCAATCTGGTGCTGACCGGCCCCAACCTGCCGCACAACTGGGTCAGCAACCTGGGGCCGGACCAGCACCTGGCCGGCCGTGACCTGGTACTGCAGTTCTCGCGCCCCTTCGTGGAGCGCATGGTGGGCGCCATTCCCGAACTGGCCCCCTTGCAGGAACTGCTGGATGGCGCGGCGCGTGGTCTGCAGTTTCCCGATGCATTGGGGACATCGATCACCCCGCTGATGCAGGAACTGGCGCAGGCCGGTGGTGCGCGGCGCGTGGTGATGATGATGTCGGTGCTGGAACAGCTGTCGTCCTGCACCGAGCGCAGGCCGCTGGCCGGTCCGGGTTACGACCTCAATGCGCAACGCCACATGTCATCCACCATCAACCAGGTGCTGTCCTATATCCGCCAGAATCTGGGCGGCAACCTGCGCGAGACCGATGTGGCCGACCTGGCCGGCATGAGCGTGAGCAGTTTTACCCGCTTCTTCAAGCGCCATACCGGCTGCACCTTCATCCAGTACCAGAACGGCCTGCGCCTGAACGAAGCCTGCGAACTGCTGATGTGCACCGAACTGAGCGTGACCGAGGTGTGCTACCGGGTGGGCTTCAACAATCTTTCCAATTTCAACCGCCAGTTCCTGGCCTGCAAGGGCATGCCGCCCTCGCGTTTCCGCTCGCTGCACCGGCTCAATGACGACGTCCGGGCAGTGGCCTGACCCCTACTCCGCAAGCAAAGGAAATTGATTTGAGCTATCTGGGCATCGACCTCGGCACTTCCGAAGTGAAGCTTGTCCTCACCGACGACGACTCCCGCGTCATCGCCACCACCGGTGCCAGGCTGCGCGTGGACAACCCACACCCGCTGTGGTCCGAACAGGCGCCGCAATCGTGGTGGAACGCCACGCAGGACGCCATCGCCGCGCTGCGCACTGAGGCTCCGCAGGCCTTCTCGGCGCTGCGCGGCCTCGGTATCTCCGGCCAGATGCATGGCGCCACCCTGCTGGACCGCAACGGCAACGTCCTGCGCCCGGCCATCCTGTGGAACGACATGCGCGCCCACGCCGAGTGTGTGGAACTGGAAGCACTGGTGCCGGACGCCGCCCGCATCACCGGCAATCGCGCCATGCCCGGCTTTACCGCGCCCAAGCTGCTGTGGCTGTCGAAGTACGAACCGGCGGTCTACCGCGCCATCGACAAGGTCTTGCTGCCCAAGGATTACCTGGGCTGGAAGCTGACCGGCGAGTTTGTCTCCGAGATGTCGGACGCGGCCGGCACGCTCTGGCTGGACGTGGCGCGGCGCGACTGGTCCGAGCGCATGCTCGCGGCGACCGGACTGGACCGCAGCCACATGCCGCGCCTGGTGGAAGGCAGTGCCGTGGCCGGCCAGCTACGCGAGGAATTGCGCCGTGAATGGGGCATCGACGGCCCGGTGGTGGTGGCCGGCGGCGCCGGTGACAATGCCGCCAGCGCAGTGGGCATCGGCGTGATCCAGGCCGGCGACGCCTTCCTCTCGCTGGGTAGTTCGGGCGTGCTGTTTGCCGCCACCGCACGGCACGCCCCCAACCCGCAACAGGGCGTGCATGCCTTCTGCCACTGTCTGCCCGGGCAATGGCACCAGATGAGCGTTATCCTGTCCGCCGCTGCCAGCCTGCATTGGCTGTCCGGCGTGGTCGGTCGCGAGGTGGCCGAACTGGTGGCCGGCGCCGAACACCTGAGCGCGACGCAACAGGCCCAGGCGCCGATCTTCCTGCCCTATCTGAACGGCGAACGCACCCCGCATAACGATGCCAACGCCAAGGGGCTGCTGTTCGGCATGACACCTGCGCACGACGCCGCCCACCTGACCTATGCCGTGATGGAAGGTGTGGCCTTTGCCATGGCGGATGGATATGCAGCGCTGCAATCGGCGGGTACCGTGCTGCTGAGCGCCGCCCTCGTCGGCGGCGGATCGCGCAGTGCGTTCTGGGGAGAGTTGTGTGCCACGGCGCTGGGAATTCCCTTGCGGCGACATGCGGGGGCGGAAGTCGGCGCGGCACTGGGGGCAGCGCGTTTGGGGCGCCTGGCGCATACGGGGGAGGATGTAGCGAAAGTTTGCGTGGCGCCGGAGATCCTGGAGACCTATCGTCCCGACTCTGGAAGGCAGGAACAACTGATGCGCAGGCTGGCACAGTATCGGCGTCTCTACGCCAGTCTGGCGGAGGAATTCAGCAGATTCTCGCGGACCTGATATCCGAAAAGGCAGCACGAAATTACATCGCTGACCGTCATTGGACGCCTTTCCGGTCAGCCTTTTCCACATCATCGCCAGCGGCGAAAACACCTCATTTCTCGAAGCATTTCAACAGACTTCGTGCTAGCGCCATGCAACCATCTGCGCTTTCCCGATCAGGCCTGCCAGCACTGCATCCGCTTTCCACGGGAAACCCATTCCTTCCCGCAGAAAGAACCGCATGCATCGAGACACCACACGCTGGGACATGCTCACCCGGCAGCGCCAGCACAATCGCATCCTGCAACTCTCCTTCATCAATGACGACGGTCCCGAGGCCGAATTACTAATCAATCGCCTGGAGGCCAGCGAAGCCTTGAGCCGCGACTTCTGCTACACGCTGGAACTGCTGAGCAATGACGCCGACATCGCGCTCAAATCCGTGATGGGCAAGCTGCTGTGCGCCGCACTGACCCGGGGCGACGGCACACAGCGCTACTTCACGGGATATGTCGACCGCTTCAGTTTCATCCGCAGCGATGGCGGAATCGCTTTCTATGAAGCGCGGCTGGTTCCCTGGCTGGCCTTCCTGAAGAGCGGCAAGAACAACCGCGTCTTCCACCGCCTTTCGCTGGAAGGTCTGAGCGCTGAACTGTTCAGCGGCTGCCGCCTGCATGCGCAATGGGACT
>NZ_DASQOH010000021.1:0-27411 GCF_035644555.1 Herbaspirillum sp. | reverse complement strand
ATCTTTTCCAGGCGCGGCGGGCTCGCATGGCTGAATCACCCTGTCGTGCAGATCGCGCTCGGACTATCCATGGCGGTGTTATATCTGGCTTGGCCGATCGCGCAGAGCAAGGTGCTGGGTTGCACGGTCATGGCTGCAGGGACGGCACTTATGCTGGTCGCCTCGCAATACAGGCCCGCACGCTGCACGACAGTCGCGTGCCGTGGGCTGGCTGCATGCGGGCGCTTGAGCTATGAGCTCTATCTCTTTCATCTGATCGTACTCGGCCTGATGCGCGTAGGATTCCCACCGCAAACCATTTCAGGAGGAGGAAAGATGGTGCTCCTGCCCGCTTACTTCATGATTTCGGCTGCGCTGGCCCAGGCCATCTCACGCGCGTTTTCCGCACCGATGAACCGTATCATCCGGGGGACATAGCCATTCATGGTTCGCTCGCAGGATGAGCCGCTCCACCTGACCCTCTTTCATTGCCTTCCGGAGGGTGCCACGTGGTCATGCGAAAGGCGACCATACGCTCATTCAAGTCCGGCCAACGGTCTGGCTTCTTCAAGAATCCATTGTGCGAACGCCTTGAGTGGCTCACTGCCAAGTGGCAACGGCTCAGGGAGCACAAGGCAAAATGTCTTGGAAATGCTGCCGTCCTGCGGCCACGGTGCGACCAGGCGACCTTGCGCCAGTTCGACTTCCACATACAGACGGGGCACCAGCGCGACGCCGAGCCCGGCCAATGCTGCCTCAATCAGCATTCCATGCAAGTCATAGCGGGGCCCTTGCGCAGAATGGCTCAGGCTAATCCCGGTCTGCGCGGCATAGCGGTTCCAGGCATCGTGATTCTGACGTCGATGCAGGCGAGGCAGAGTGTCCAAGGCAGCGGGCCCTGTCGCCCCTTCCAGTAATGCAGGATGACATACCGGCACCAGCACCTCATCGAGCAGACGATAGATGTGCATTCCGGCCCAGGCCGGATGTAAGAAATGGATCGCCGCATCCAGGCCACTACCAGGCAGCAGGAACGGCTCCATGCGTTCAGAGAGATGCACCGTGATGTGGGGATGCAGGGCAGCAAAGCGCGGCAGGCGGGGGATGGCGTACCTCATATCGATGTGGTCGCCCCAGTCGGTTCTCACGCCTGTTTATCAATTAGGTTCTAAAATGACTCCGCCCGCCAGGACGGATCGGCGGCCGCTGACCTGTCAGACCGTAGGCTGCAAGCATGCGTCCAGCCCACGCACAATGAAGTTTTATCGGAGATCACAAACTCATCATGAACATCATCGACTCGATTGATAAAAATACCACCTATCCGGGCAGTGGTTCGACGCAAGGCCGGGGCAACGCATCGGGATCTTCTTTCGAGAACAGGCTGCAGCTGGCCAAGGCCAGTGGCTCGCTGTCAGCCTCGACGAAGTCCGATCCGGCGCGGGAACTGCAGGAATGGGCGGCCATGTCGCCGGATCAGCGGCTGTTCTATATGGTGCTGCAGTCCCTGGGAGTAACGAAAGATCAATACGAGCAGATGTCGTCCGACGACAAGCAGAAACTGGCAGAGAAGGTCCGCGAGCGGATCAAGGAGATGGCCAAGAACGGCACGCTCAATGCGGCCACGATGGCTTAGACCGGCTTACCGATCGCCGACATAAGCAAGGTCAGATGGTCTCGGGCTGCCGATCCAGCAGACAGTCGATGAACGCGCCGAGGAGGGCTGGTCGATGCCGCCTGTTCGGGTAATAGAGGTACAACCCCGGGCGTGAAATCGACCAGTCCGCCAGCACCTGGACCAGCCGCCCCTGTTCCAGAAGTTCGGCCACGCCATCCCGTTCAAAGTGATAGGCAATGCCAAGCCCGTCGAGTGCTGCAGCGATGCCGATATCGGCATGGTTGGTGACGACGGGGCCGTCCACCGCGACCTCCATCTGTCGCCCACGTTTCTTGAATTCCCAACGATAGTGCCTGCCGTCCATCTGGAGCCGCCAGTTGATGCAGGTATGCTGGTGCAAGTCGGCAGGTGTCCTGGGTGTTCCGCGACGCGCAAGATAGTCCGGGGACGCCACGGCCACCATGTTCAGGTCCGGCGTGAGGCGGACCGCCACCATGTCTTTCTCGAGCCGGTTACCGACGCGGATACCGGCATCGAAACGGCCCTCCACGATGTCGGCCAGCGCGTCGTCCACCACGATGTCGAGGATCACGTCCGGGTGCGCCTGATGGAAACGTGAAAGCCGGGGCGCAATGAGGGTTCGCGCCGCGATCCCGAGCGTATTGATGCGCAGCGTGCCACTCATCTTGCCGGTGGCCTCACTGGCTTCAGCGACTGCAGCAGCCATCTCCCGAAACAGCGGCGCCACACGTCTGTAGAGCAGTTCACCACTCGCCGAGGGCGCGACGCTGCGCGTGGTCCGGTTCAGCAGACGGGCGCCAATGCGGCCTTCGAGTTGCCTGATGGTCTGGCTCAGGGCCGACGGCGAGAGACCCAGATGCTCCGCCGCGCGGGCAAAACTCTGCCGCTCCACGACAGCGACGAAAGCCTTCAACTCAGCAAAATCGGATCCACGCATTATGTATTTTTTTCTACATAGAACATACGAATTCTAGGATATTAACTAAATTCAGATTGGCGCGCATCCTGAGGCCTTTACCAACCTCATCAAGCCAAGCACATGGACACCCTGCCCCTTCCTGAGCCAATTGCTGCGTACTTCGCGGCCGAACACAATCCCGAAGCGCTGGCACGCTGCTTCTCGGCACAGGCCGTCATGAGGGATGACGGCCATACCTATACCGGCGTCAACGCCATCACGGCCTTCATGGCCGAGGCATCGGCCAGGTACAGCGCGACCAGCGTGCCGTTTGCCGTGGAACTGGACGACGGCGTCCAGCTCGTGCGCGCCAAGGTCTCCGGCAACTTCCCCGCTAGCCCTATCGTGCTGACCTATCGCTTTCGCCTGGAGCGGGGCCTGATCGCCTCGCTGGAGATCAGCGCATGAGCTTCGATCTTCATCTGAAGGGCCTGCGGGCCGTGGTCACCGGTGGCACGCAGGGTCTTGGCGCTGCCGTCGTGAAAACCCTCGCCCAGGCCGGTGCCCGGGTGATGACGTCGGCGCGCTCCCTGCCTGCGCAGCCAGTCGAAGGAGTGAGCTACCTCGCTGCCGACCTGTCTACGGCGGAAGGGAGCGATCACCTCGCCCACGCCATCCTGCAGGACTGGGGTGGCGTCGACATCGTGATCAACGTCCTTGGAGGATCAAGAACGCCCGTCGGTGGTTTCGCTGCGATCAGCGATGAGCACTGGTTCGCCGAGCTCAACCTGAACCTGATGCCGGCCGTGCGTCTGGATCGTGCACTGCTTCCCACCATGCTGGCGCAAGGCTGCGGGGTCATCATTCACGTCAGCTCCATCCAGCGCGTGCTGCCCCTGCCCGAGTCGACCACCGCTTATGCCGCTGCCAAGGCGGCGCTCACGACCTACAGCAAGTCGCTGGCAAGAGAGGTGACGCCAAAGGGCGTGCGCGTGTTGAGCGTCGCTCCGGGCTGGATCGAGACCGAGGCTTCCGTGACGTTCGCGCAGCGGATGGCGACGCAGGCCGGGACGGACTACGAGGGTGGCAAGAAAATCATCATGGACTGGTTGGGAGGCATCCCGGTCGGCCGGCCCGCACAACCCCAGGAGGTCGCCGATCTGATCGCGTTCCTGGCATCCCCGCGAGCGGCTTCGATGGCGGGGACCGAGTATCGGATAGACGGTGGCACAGTGCCGACTGCGTAGCAATACACGATAATCGCTGCAAGCTGGGCGATGGCAAGTTCTTGAGACTTGCCATCCCCCGCAGAGTATCTCCAGCCCGTCAGCCACCAGAACCAGGGGACTTCGACGACTGCCGCAACACGACAATATTGCCCAACAACGCAATGCTGGTTCCCGCGAACAGGGGGAGTGTCACCACCACCCCTTCCCTGATGACGGACATGCAGATCGCCACCACCGGGACCAGGACAAAGGAAAATGACGCCCTGGCCGGGCCGGTGCGCTTGATCAGTTCGAAGTACAGCAGAAATGCCGCGACCGATCCCGCCACGACCAGATAAGCCAGCCCGGCCAGGTAGGAATCCGAATACCTGGACACGATCGCCGAGCCCTCCAACGCCGCCACCGCCAGACACACCACACCGCTGAACAGCAACCCCCAGCCAACAGTGGCGACGCCCCATATTCCATGTATGCGATTTCGCGCACCGATGGCCGTGCCTGCTGCCGTCGAGAAGGCGGCCATCAATGCCCATGCCAGACCGAGCGTCAGTTCATGCCGATAGGATTGATTGAAAATCAGGGGTCCCATCCCGCCACCGAAAACGATGCATATCCCCAATACGCCGCAGCCCATGCCGATCTTATCGGTGGTCGTCGGTATATCCCCGGTCAGGAGCCGTGAGAGAAACGCCGTGATCATCGGCGAGACCGACAGCACCAGGGCGACCAGTCCGCTGGGAATGTGGAGCACCGCGTTGTAGAAGGCAACGTAAGCCAACCCGAACATAGCAATGCCCTGCATGGCTACCCAGACCATGTGATGACGTGCAAGGCGCAATCGCTTCCCGCTTCCCCATGCGATCAACAGCAGAATCACCCCTGCCCCCAACATGCGGTGACCCACCCCGATTACGGGGGTAACTTCCGCGTTTTGCGACAGAACCATTGAAGAGCCCAGCCCGACGAGCAAGGCGTTGAAGAAGAGAAGTAAGGTATTCATGCATGCAGAATACGCTCACAGCGATAGGGAATTTAGCTAAGATACACCTCTTGTATCGCCATTTCTGGTGAAAATCACCAATAACGAGGGCCCCAGCCATTTATGAATCTGGACAAATTCAACATACAGATCCTGCAGGCCTTGCAGGAGAACGCGCACCTGACGATCCAGGAACTGTCGGAACGCGTGGGCCTGTCGCCCACGCCTTGCGCGCGCAGGGTCAAGCAACTGGAAGAAGACGGCATCATCAAGCGATACGTGGCACTGGTCGATGGTCCCAAGATCGGCCTAGGCCTGACCGCTTTCATCCACGTACGGCTACGCACCCAGAGCAAGAAGGCGGTGGATGCGTTCGAGGCTGCCATCAGAAACATGTCGGAAATCATGACCTGCCATCTGGTCACCGGGAATTACGACTATCTGCTGATGCTGCGCGTGGAAAGCGTCGACGCCTGCCGCAAATTCATCCGCGACAGGCTGATCATCATCGATAGCGTGGGGGAAACTGAAACCAGTATTTCGCTGGAAGAGACAAAACTGACGACCGCCCTTCCCTTGCCTGGATGGAGATGAGATTTTCGATTCGGGATTCGCCTGCGCTCAGTGACAATCCGGAACGTTCTGATCCAGATAAACCTCGAAGGCCACGTTGTTGACCCACTTCTTGATGGCATTGCCCCAGAACGTATCGTTCCAGCGCGCCGCCACCTGGCGTGCCGCGGCCAGATCGGCCGGGTCGCCGCTGCGCACCTGCAGTACCAGTGCCTGGCGCGACGTGGGCGGCAGCTGGGCGGAAAACTTCTTCCACTCCGGCAGCTTGAGCAGGGCCTTCATCAGCGTGTCGTCATGCACGGCTGCGTCACACTGGCCGGTGCGCACCGCCAGCAGGGAATCGGCCGGGGCCGGCATCACCTTTTCGATGGCGCCGTAACGCGCAGTGAGCGTGCCGACATAGGGGGAACCAGCCGAGACGCAGACGCTGCGGCCCTGCAGGTCTTCCCATTTGCGGATGGTGGTGTCGGTGCGCATGATGGCCATGCCACCGGCGCTGTAACCGGTGGGGATCTCGACCACATCGCTCGCCGCGGCCTGAGCGGGCGCCGTACGGGTGAACACCAGCTCGGGCCGCATCCCTTTCAGGGCGGCGCGTTCTGCACCGTTGGTCTGGAGTTCGGCCTTCACCTTCCACTGCGCGGCCAGGTCATCGGCCAGCACGGTGGCGATGTTTTCCGGCGTACGGAATTTCATGCCGCCCTTGTACGTCGGCGGAACGTGATCCAGCCCGATGCGCAACTGCCCGCTGCGACGGGCGTCATCCACCACACCGGCTTGCAGGCTGCATGACAGCAGTGCCGCCAGCGCAAAAATGAAAGAATGAAGACCGCGCATCGTGAGTCCAGATGACTTGAATACTGGGTGTTGGATCAAACCCGGATCAGGATTCTTGCTCAGACATCCTGCTCAGACATACTGATAGCGCAGCAGACGATGCTTGAGATTTTCCAGGATGACCTGGTCGATCAGCGCCGCCAGGATGGCAATGGTCAGGATGTTGGCCATCACGCCGATCATGTCCGCAGTCTCCCCCGAGTAGGCCAGCGTGCGGCCCAGCCCCTTGCCGAAACCGACCAGCATCTCGGCCGAGATCAGGGCGCGCCAGGCGTTGCCGAAGGCCAGCTGAGCGCCGGTGATCAGCTCCGGCATCACCGCCGGCAGGTAGACCCGGCGCAGCATGGACAGGCGCGAGGCGCCCATCACGCGGGCTGCCGAGACATGCACCTGCTGCACGCTCTCGGTGGCGTTCATCACCGACAAAGCCGCCGGGAAGAAGGCCGCGATGGCCACCACCACCACGATGGGCAGGTTGCCGAAGCCCATCAGGATCAGGAACAGCGGTACCCAGGCGATGGACGGGATCGATTGCAGGATCACGATGGCCGACTTCAGCACTTCGCGGAAGAAGAACAATACCGCGCCGATCAGGCCGAAACCGATGCCCAGCACCAGCGCCGAGCCATAGCCCATGCCCAGGCGATAGAGGCTGCCGAACAGGGCCAGGCGGAAATTGCTGGACTGCACCTCTTCAAACAGGCGCGCCGCCACCGACGGCACGCCCGGCATCAGGAAGGATGGCAGCGACCAGGCTGCGATCTGCCACATCAGGAGGATGAAGACGATGGCCAGGACCATGGCCAGCTTCTTGCGGAGACCGGTAACGCGACGCTGTGAGCTCATAAGACAAATAAAAGACGATGGCCGGACTCGCTCCGGCCAGATCAAAAAACATTAAACCTCTTCAACCCGACCTCCAACCGTTCGGACTGAGTAGGCCCGCAGGGCCGTATCGAAGGCGCCCCCGACGCAGTGCCTTCGATACGCGGCTGCGCCGCTACTCAGGGCGAACGGTAGGCAGCACAGTTCAGGCATCCTGCCATCCCGACATCACAGCTTGCGGGCGTTCTGCCACGACAGGTCGGTGATGGAGTTCACGTCGAAGGGCTTGCCATCACGGGTCTTGAGCGAGCCCTGGGATTGCAGGATATCGGCGATTTCCTGCATGCGGTCCTGGTCCTTCTTGTTGATCTTGGCAGTGAAGGTCTGGCTCTTGATGGCGTCGCGGATCACGTCTTCGCGCAGCATTTCGCCATGCTTCAGGGTCTTCAGGGTCGGCTCGGCGATGAAGTAGCCGGCGATCAGCTTGGAGGCCTCGGCGGGCTTCTTCTGCAGCAGGGTGATGGCGTCACGCTGGGCGTCGAGCGACTTCCAGACAGCGTCGCGCTTCTTCTTCAGGGTCTCGCCGGAGGTGATCACCACCATGCAGGGGAAGGGCCAGACTTCGCCGATCTCATAGATCTGCTTGACCGGTGCGATCAGTTGCGCGATGCGGGCCTGCGGTTCGAACAGGAAGGCCGCATCCACGCGCTTGCCCACCAGCGACTGCACCGCCACCTGGGGCGAGACGCCCATGACGTTGACGTCATCCGGCTTGACGCCGGCGTCGCGCAGGACCACGCCCTTGAGTACGGTATCAGCGGTGCTGCCCTCGGCTTGCGAGGCCAGGGTCTTGCCCTTCAGGTCGGCGACCTTGTTGATGCCAGAGTCCTCGCGTGCCACCAGAGCGTGATAGCCCAGTTGCGCACCGCCCACCACCTTCAGGTCGGCGCCCTTGGAGGCCCAGGCCACGGCGTTGGAGAAACCGAACACGCCGCTGTCGAGCTGGCCGCCGACGATGGCCTTGACCAGGTCGGTACCGGACTTGAACTCGATCAGCTCCACATCCAGGCCGTACTTCTTGTAGAGGCCGGCTTCATAGGCGGCCATGGCCTGGGCATCGTCCATCACGCGCAGGTAGCCGATCTTGAATTTTTCCAGGGCAAAGGCATTGCCGGTGAAAGCCAGGGCAGCGGCGGCGATGGCCGGTGCCAGGATGCGTGCGAGTTTCATACTCCAACCCCTTCAATGTTTTTGGCAAATTCGTCCTGCTCGGCGTGGATGCCCAGCAGGCAGAGGATCTCGCGACGGGTGGCCGCGAATTCGGACAAGTCGTGCGTCTTTTCGTGATGCACGAGATTGAATTCCTTCAAGACCTTGGCCGGGCGCGGGCTGAATACGAAGATGCGGTCGGCCAGGAACAGCGCCTCGTCCACATCATGGGTGACCAGCACCACGGTCGGCCCCTGCTGGCGGATCAGGTCGCGCAGGGCGTCCTGCAGGGTCATGCGGGTGAGTGCATCGAGGGCGCCGAAGGGCTCGTCCAGCAGCAGGGCCTTGGGCTGCGAGATGAAGGCGCGTGCCAGCGCGGCGCGCTGGCGCATGCCGCCCGAGACCTGGTGCGGGTAATAGTGTTCGAAGCCCTTGAGCTTGACGTTGTCCAGCCAGACGGCGGCCTGCTCGGCGGCCTTCTTCTTGTCGATGTTCTGGAATTCCAGGGCCAGGGCCACGTTCTGCTGCAGGGTCAGCCAGGGATAGAGCGCGTTTTCCTGGAACATCAGGGTGCGCTCTGGATGCGGGCCGCGAATGGCCTGACCGTCACCAGCGACCGTGCCGCTGCTGGGCTCTTCCAGGCCGGCAGCCATGTGCAGCAGGGTGGACTTGCCGCAACCGGAGGGGCCGACCAGCGCGACCAGTTCACCCGATGCGATGTCGCGGGTGAATTCCTCGATCACGTGCAGGTCGCCGAAGCGCTTGGCGACGTTGTTGAAAGATAGCTTCATGTCGTCCGGCGGCCGAGCCGCGCAGGTTGAGATGCGGTTGAAATGCCTGGATCAGGATGCATGGGAGGGATGGCAGAGCGCCCCCGGGCGCGCTTTCCCCCTTTTTGTCAGGAATGCACTGTACTGTTGCCGGCCAGGCCGAACAACTACTTAAAAATCGTATGCTTATTCGTATTTCGAATAAGAAAGACGCCCAAAACGCATAAAGACGTCAGGTTTTCGTCAGTTTCCATTCAGTCAACAAGGCCTGGACGTCGGGATAACGCAGCCGCACGCCCAGTTCCTGCTTGATGCGCTGGTTGGCCAGACGGCGCGATTCCGACATGAAGGACAGCATCATCGGCGAGACGCTGCGTTCCAGCTCGGCACGCGGCAGGCGCGGCGGACGGGCCAGGCCGGCGGCGTCGGCCACGGCGTCGAAGTAGTCGGCCATCTTCAGTTGCGTATCGTCGACGGCATGATAGACGCGGTTGGGCGCACCCAGGCGCATGGCGGCAGCGGCAATGCGGGCCAGGTCGTCGCCATGGATGTGGTTGGTATGCACGTCCTCCCCCGCCACCAACGCCGGCAGGCCCTTTTGCAGGCGTTCCAGCGGCAGGCGGTCGGCCGCATAGATCCCCGGCACGCGCAGGATGGAGAGGCGACCGTGCCGGCGCCGCGCCCAGGCCCGCAGCACCGTTTCGGCATCGACCCGACGCACAGCGCGCAGGTTTTGCGGGTTGACACGGCGGGTCTCGTCGAAGCTTGCGCCAGCGCAATCTCCGTACACGCCGGTGGTGCTGATGTAAACCAGGCGCGCGCCCTCGGGTAAAATGGCGGCCAAATTGCGGGTACGGCGGTCGATGCGGCCGTCCGACTGCGGGGGCGCCAGGTGCAGGATGGTCGGCGCCAGGTGTGCCAGGCGGCCCAGCGTCAAGGGGGCGTCAAGGTTGGCGACGATGGGAATGGCGCCGGCCGCGCGCAGTTCGGCGCAGCGCTCGGGGTGGCTGGTCACGGCCAGCACGCGATAGCGCGGCAGCAGCAGCGGCAGCAGGCGCAGGCCGACATCGCCACAGCCCAGGATCAGTACGCGGGGCAGGCCCAGTTTTTTCACGGTATTCAATCCAAATTTATCCAGAAGCAGAATTGTATGAGTTTCCAAGTCACAGTCCAGCCTAGCGGCCGTCAGTTCTCCTGCGACGCAGGTGAATCCATTCTCACCGCGGCCATTCGCGCCGGCGTGGGCCTGCCCTACGGCTGCAAGAACGGCGCCTGCAGCTCCTGCAAGGGCAAGCTGGTGTCCGGCCAGGTCGAGCACGGCCCGCATCAGGAACGTGCCCTGTCGGCGCACGAGCAGCAACTGGGCTTTGCCCTGTTCTGCGTGGCCAAGCCGCAGAGCGATGTCACCATCGAGGCCCGCGAAGTGGCCGGCGTGGGCGAAATCCCGGTGCGCAAGCTGCCGGTGCGCGTGGCCAAGCTGGACAAGGTGGCTGACGACGTCATCGTGCTCTCGCTGCAACTGCCGGCCAACGACCGTCTGCAGTACAAGGCCGGCCAATACGTGGAATTCCTGCTGCGCGACGGCAAACGCCGCAGCTACAGCATGGCCACCGCTCCGCACAAGGATGAGCACATGAGCCTGCACATACGCCACCTGCCGGGCGGCCTGTTCACCGACCAGGTCTTCACCACCCTGAAGGAACGCGACATCCTGCGCATCGAAGGCCCGCTGGGGACCTTCTTCCTGCGTGAGGACTCCGACAAGCCCATCATCCTGCTGGCCTCCGGCACCGGTTTCGCACCCATCAAGGCCATCGTCGAGCAGCTGGAACACGCCGGTTCCACCCGCCCGGTCACGCTGTACTGGGGCGGTCGCCGGCCGCAGGATCTGTACATGGACGCGCTGTGCCAGCAGTGGCAGCGCGACCTGCCCAACTTCACCTACGTGCCGGTGGTATCCAACGCCCAGCCGGAGGACCAGTGGAGCGGCCGCAGCGGCTTCGTCCACCGTGCCGTGATGGAAGACTTCCCCGACCTTTCCGGCCACCAGGTCTACGCCTGCGGCGCCCCCATCGTGGTCGAATCGGCACAGCGCGACTTCAGCGCCCAGTGCGGTTTGCCGGAAGACGAGTTCTACGCCGACTCCTTCACCTCCGAAGCCGACCTGGCCAAGGCCGTCTCGGACAGCCCGGCAAGCTGAGCAGCGTACTGTCATGCCGGCGTCACGCGCATTTGCGAAGATGCCGCCCGAGCCTGACGCCACGCGGCCCGGCGCGATGCGATGAAATTGCAACGGTGGCCCGCCGGATGCGCCCGTCGGCGGGTCCGACGGGAAATTTCTTTTTGACGCTATGCGCAAAACGTCCTAATATTCACCGAATGATCGCCAACGCCACATTTTTACGACGTCGCAGCCAACCTGAGAAAGGTTTGCTGCTGCGCGCGTGAAGTGAAACGAATCGCGAAGCCACAGGCAAACCCTGTGGCTTTTTTTTATCCGCCATCCGGGTCTGTCGTGCGCCTACCGCTTCCTGCCAGTGTGTCAGCAACGGTCTGTCCCGCACCATTCCTATCACCCTATCGCAAGCAATCCTTGCAGGAGTCCATCGATGCAATACAGCCAGTCCGACGCCAACAAGCTGATGTACGTCACCAACCGCCCCGAGCTGGTCTTCACCGAAGGCCAGGGCATGTGGCTGACCGACCATAACGGCAAGCGTTACCTCGACTATCTCCAGGGCTGGGCCGTCAACACCCTGGGTCATGCGCCGCAATGCATCGCCGACGCCCTGGCCGCGCAGAGCAAGAAGCTGATCAATCCCTCCCCGGCCTTCTACAACCAGCCCTCCATCGAGCTGGCCAAGCTGCTGACCGAGAACTCGGTGTTCGACCGCGTGTTCTTCGCCAACAGCGGCGGCGAGGCCAACGAAGGCGCCATCAAGCTGGCCCGCAAGTGGGGCAAGAAGAACCCGGCCGCCAACGGTTCGGCACGCTTCGAGATCATCACCTTCAAGCACAGCTTCCACGGCCGTACCCTGGCCACCATGTCGGCCAGCGGCAAGGACGGCTGGGACACCATGTTCGCCCCGCAGGTGCCGGGCTTCCCCAAGGCCATCTTGAATGACCTGGACAGCGTCAAGGCGCTCATCGGCGAACACACCGTGGCCGTGATGCTGGAGCCGGTGCAGGGCGAAGGCGGCGTGATCCCCGCCACCAAGGAATTCATGCAGGGCCTGCGCGCCCTGACCAAGGAAAAGAACCTGCTGCTGATCGTCGATGAAGTGCAGAGCGGCATGGGCCGTACCGGCCAGTTGTTCGCCTACCAGCATTCCGGCATCGAACCCGACATCATGACCCTGGCCAAGGGCATCGGCGGCGGCGTGCCGCTGGCAGCCCTGCTGGCGCGTGAAGAGATCGCCTGCTTCGAAGCCGGTGAACAGGGCGGCACCTACAACGGCAATCCGCTGATGACCGCTGTGGGCGTGGCCGTGATCAAGGAACTGCTCAAGCCCGGCTTCATGGAAGGCGTGCGCGAGCGCGGCCAGTACCTGCGCCAGCGTTCGCTGGAAATCTCGGAAAAGTACGGCTTCGAAGGCGAGCGTGGCGAAGGCCTGCTGCGTGCCCTGCAACTGGGTCGCGACATCGGCCCGCAGATCGTCGAAGCGGCGCGCAACCTGGAACCGGTGGGTCTGCTGCTGAACTCCCCGCGCCCCAACCTGCTGCGCTTCATGCCGGCCCTGAACGTGACCAAGGAAGAAATCGACCAGATGTTCGACATGCTGGAAGTGGTCCTGGCCAAGATCGGGAAGTAAGCGATGGCGGGGCGCGTACGGATTGTTTCGAACCGGATGGCCAGCGCGCCATCCCCCCGGTCGACCCTGGCGGCAGTGGCCGCATTGGCCACCGCGCTGGTGCTGGCCGCCTGCGGCACGGCACCGACCGCGCCCCCCATCGAACGGCTGCCCGGCGCCCCGCAATCGCAGGTGCCGGCGCTGCCGGCCAGTGAAAATGGCAATGAAGTGGCGCTCTATGCGCTCTCGCTGATCGATACCGGATATCGCTTCGGCGGCAAGAATCCCTCGGCCGGCCTGGATTGCAGCGGCATGGTCTCCTACATCTTCGGGCAGGCCGCCAACTACCGCATCAGCGGCAGCGCCGCCGACATCGCGCGGCGTGGTCGCCAGATCGATCCCTCGCAGCTGCGGGCCGGTGACCTGGTGTTCTTCAACACCATGAACAAGCCCTTCTCGCACGTGGGCATCTACCTCGGTGACGGCCGCTTCGTGCATGCGCCCTCCACCAACGGCAAGGTCCACATCACGCGGATGGACAACCCCTACTTCGCCACCCGCTTCGAGATGGCGCGCACCTATTTCAACTGAGCTTCGACCTTGCGGGCCGTGCGCTTGCGCGGCTTGCCCTCCTGCTGCTGGCGGTTGCCGTATTCGCGGATCAGGTTGGCGCTGTAGCGCGTGAAGGCGATATCCATGTGCCGCCGCATGGCCGCACGCGCCTGCTCGGGATTGCGCTCGCGCAGGGCCTGCATGATCAGGCCGTGCTCGTCGATGGCTTCCTGCCACACCCGGGTGCCGTCGAAGTGGCTGTGCAGGCGTTCGAACAGCGGACCCAGGCGGGCATCGAACAATTGCGTCACCAGCCCGACCAGCACGCTGTTGCCGGTCGCCTCGGCCATCCGGATATGGAACAGCCGGTCAGCCTCCAGCGGATCGATGCCGGCCTCGGCATTGGAAATCATCAGCGCATAGGCCTCCTCGATGGCGGCGATCTGCTGCCGGCTGCCATGCTGGGCGGCGGCGTAAGCCACCTCCCCTTCGATCATCTCGCGGGCGCGGATCAGCTCCAGCGGGCCCTCCTCGCCGGACAGGTCGCTGCGCCGCTCGCGCTGCACCGGCGGGCAGACATAGATGCCCGAGCCCATCCTGACCTCGATATGCCCTTCCACCTCCAGCGCGATCAGGGCCTCGCGCAAGGAGGGCCGGCTCACCCCCAGTTGCAGCGCCAGGTCGCGCTCGGAAGGCAGGCGCGAACCGACCGCAAACTCGCCATCCACGATCAGCTTGCGCAACTGGTCGCTGATCTGCCGGTATAGCCGCTGCGGTTCGATCGCTTCGATGGGCATGTTGTGTGTGATCAGCTCAGGGTGGCGGGAAACTCCAGTCCGTAGGCGGCGGCGCTCTCGCGCAGCATGGGCGCAATGGTCGGATGCAGCGCCACGCCCTGGGCCATCTGCTCGGCACGGCGCTGCATGCCGCGGTCGCCCGGCATGCGCACCTGACCCACGCCCGGACGCGGCGGATTGTTGCGGCAGGATGCGGCGATGTGGTCCATCTGACGTTTGAAGTCCTGTTCACCGCCAAAGGCCGAAGGATCGTAGAGCGACATGAATACCGTCGCGCCCCACCCCGCCGGCGGATCGGCACGACCGAAACCGGACAGCCCGCCGGTCAGCGCCTCGATCAGCACCGCCAGCCCGAAGCCCTTGTGCCCGGCCGACAAGCCACCCAGCGGCAAGATGGTGCCAGGCGGGTCGGTGGCCAGCACGGCCGGGTCGCGGCTGGGATTGCCCTGGCCATCGATGAGCCATTCTTCCTCGAACTGCTTGCCGGCCTTGTGCAGGCGATTGCTCATGCCATTGGTGGTGATCGAAGCCGAGATGTCGACCAGGAAGGGCGTGCCGGAGGTGGGAATACCGGCCGCAATCGGATTGGGCGTAAATACCGCCTGGGTGCCGCCGAACGGCGCCACGCTCTGCACCGCCGGGTCGGAACTGGCCAGGATCATCATGAAGCCCTCCTGCGTGGCGCGCAGCAGATAGGCAGCCAGGCAGGCGATGTGATGGCTATGGTGGATGGTCAGCGAGGCGGTGCCGTAGTCGCGCGCCTTCGGAATGAGCGCATCGATGCCCTGATGCACCAGCCACGGCCCCGGCAGGCGGCGGCCATCCCAGGCCAGCGCGGCGGCGCGTTCGGACAGCACTTGCGGCTGGCCGGTCTTGGTCATGCTGCCTTTTTCCAGCTCCTTGACATAGGGCGCCAGCAGCGCCAGTCCGTGGGTGTCGTGGCCCAGCAGGTCGCCGTCCACCAGGGTGGTGGCGACGCTGTCGGCCTTGTCGGCTTCCAGCCCGGCTTTCTGCAGCAGCGTGGTAGCGAACTGACGCAGCGCATCAGCGGAAAAACGTTCGGGTGCAGCCATTGCAACAACCATCCTTTCCTTGCTTGAATCATTGACAGAAACCGAAACATCCTAGGCGGCGGCCATGTGTTTCCGGCGCACCAGCTTGAGCACCAGCGGCAGCAACCACAGCAGCAGCGTGATCACACCCAGCGTGCCGGCGATGGGGCGCTCGAAGAAGGCCAGGAACTGACCGTCCGACTTGATCATCGAGGTCACGAAATGCTCTTCCAGCATGCCGCCCAGCACCACGCCCAGCACCGTGGGCGCCACCGGGAAGCCGTTTTCTTCCATCACATAGGCCAACAGGCCGAACACCAGCATGATGCCCACGTCGGTGACGCTGTTGTTGGTCGCATAGGAGCCGACGATGCAGAACAGCAGGATCAGCGGCATCAGGATGCCACGCGGAATGGACAGGATACGCTTGGCCATCTTGATACACCAGAAGCCCAGCGGCAGCATCAGCAGATTGGCCAGGATGAAGACGAGGAAGATCGCATACATCGACACCGGATTCTCGACGAAGATCATCGGCCCCGGATTGAGGTTCTTCATGTAGAGCACGCCGATGACGATGGCCGTGATGGAGTCGCCGGGAATACCGAACACCAGCGCCGGAATCCACGCGCCGGCCAGCGCCGAGTTGTTGGCTGCGCCTGATTCGACGATGCCTTCCGGATGGCCGGTGCCGAATTTCTCCGGCTCCTTGGACATCTTCTTGCTCATCGCATACGACATCCAGGCCGCGATATCGGCGCCGGCCCCGGGCAAGGCACCCACCAGGGTGCCCAGGACGCTGCCGCGCAGCACCGACTTGGGGTACTTCACCAGCAGGCCCCACATGCCCTTGAAGACATTGCCGACCCGGTTCTCGGCGACCTTCATCTTGAAGTCGCGCGAGACCGCGAAGCGCAGCACCTCCGACATGGCGAACATGCCCACCATCAACGGCACCAGCGACACCCCGCCCAGCAGGTCGGGCTGGTCGAAGGTAAAGCGCGGCGCGCCGGCCGGGTTGCCCATGCCGATGGAGGCGATGAACATGCCCAGGAACAGCGACACGAAGCCCTTGAGCGGATTGTCGGAGGCGATGAAGATGGCGCAGGTCAGGCCCAGCAGCACCAGCCAGAAGTACTCGAAGGAAGAAAACTTCAGGGCCAGCTCGGCCAGCGCCGGTGCCGAAAAGATCAGGACGAAGGTACCGAACAGGCCACCGATGACCGAGAACACCAGGCTCGCACCGAGTGCAATCTCGCCCTGCCCCTTCAGGGTCATGGCATAGGCTTCATCGGTATAGGCAGCCGAGGAAGGGGTCCCGGGAATGCGCAGCAGGCAGCCCGGGATATCGCCCGAAAAGATCGCCATGGCGGTGGCCGAGACCATCGCCGCAATGGCCGGCACCGGTGGCATGAAGAAGGTCACCGGCACCAGCAGCGCCACCGCCATGGTGGCCGACAGGCCGGGCACGGCGCCCATGAACAGGCCGAACACGGACGACCCGAGGATCACCGCCAGGACGTAGGGATCGAACACCATCCCCAGGGCAGCATAGATATTGGCAAGCATGTCCTCTCCTTACCAGGCCAGCGGCGTGAGGATGCCCCAGGGCAGTGGCACCTTGAGCAGTTTGTAGAAGATGGTGTGGATGATGAGGGCACTGACCAGCGCGACCGGCAGCGCCACCATCAGGCGGGTCCGGAAGGTCAGGAACAATGCCAGCAGCAGCAGCACCGCAGTGGGCAGGAAGCCCAGTGGCTCCGATACCCAGATGTAGAACAGCAGCGAGGCCGGCACCAGCAGGAAGGCCAGCACTGCATGGCGGCTGCCGAACCAGTCGGGCAGCGTGAACCAGTGCGCGTCCTGGTCCTCGTTGCCGGTCGTGGAGAAGGTCGATACGTGGGCCGCACGGCTCTTGCGCAGGCCGCGCAGGCCCCGCAGTATCAGCAGCACGGCGCAGATCATCAGCCCGCCGGCCAGCGCCTGCGGGAACACGTTGGGACCGATGTCCTGCCCCATCGCGGGCAGACGGGAAGAAGCGATCCAGAGCACGGCCGCAAACAGCGCGACCAGCAGCCCGGACAAGGCATCATTGATTTTCATGGAAGCGATCCTGGAAAAGAAACGTCAGCAGCGGCGCCCCACCGCCAGGCGGGGCGCTCACGGCCTTACTTGGCCATGCCCAGCGTCTTGAGGATGGCGCCCATGTCCTGGTCGCTCTTGTCCATGAACTTGCCGAACTCGGCCGAATCGGCATACATCACGCCGAAGCCGCGTCCGCTCATGAAGTCCTTGTATTCCTTGCTGTCGTAGATCTTCTTCAGGCTGGCCGAGAGCTTGCCCTGCACGTCGGCAGGCAAGCCCTTGGGCGCGACGATGCCGCGCCAGGCGCCGTTGGTCCAGGTGCTGCCGGTGAGGCTCTTCAGGGTCGGCACCTTGGGATAGAGCGCCGCCGGTTCGTTGGCCATCACCACCAGCGGCACCGCCTTGCCGGCATCGATCAGCGAGCGGGCCTCGGGCAGCGAGGCCGCCACGATGTCCACGCCACCGGCTGCCAGGTCCACCATGGCCGGCGCCGCGCCGTTGGAGGGGACGAAGCGCACCGCATTGGGCGCCACCTTCAGGTCGTTCAGCATGCCGGCCAGGCCCAGGTGCCAGATACCGCCCTGCCCGGTTCCGGACGCCTTGAGCTTGCCCGGATTGGCCTTGATCGCCTTGAGCAGGTCATCGAAGTTCTTGTACGGGGAATCATGGCTCACCGTCAGCGCGGCCGGGTCGAAGTTCATCAGCGCCAGCGGCGTGAAGTCGCGCGGGGTCAGCTTGGTCAGGCCCTGGTGGTGCATCATCGAGATTTCGACGGTGGCGATGCCGATGGTGTAGCCATCCGGCGCCGCACTGGCGATGGCCTGGTGGCCCACTGCGCCATTGCCCCCGGTACGGTTGACCACATTGACCGGCTGGCCCAGGTCCTTTTCCAGCAGCGCGCCGATGATGCGGGCCGTAGCATCGGTCCCCCCGCCCGCGCCCCAGGGCACGATCAGGGTCACGGGCCGTTCCGGCCAGGCGGCAAAAGCGGCCGGCGCGGCCAACATGCTGCAGGCGGCGCCTGCGGCGAGCAGGGTCTTGATCAGGGTTCTGCGGGTGAATTGCATCGTCTCCTCCGTTGTCGGTTGCGGCTAACACTTGGGTTGCGGCCAACGTTTGGCAAAGGACTTTCGTTGCCGCTGCATGACCTGCATGAGCGCACCGAAACGGTGGAACAGGATGTTCCCGTCCGATTCCGGAATGTCTCCGACTGTCTCGTCGTTGTGCAGGTCGGGTGCCTTGCTGCTTTCTGTTCTTATGCTCCGGTTCGGGCCGGATGATTGTTCTGGACTTGTTCCCGTGCGGGTATCGCATTTGCGCACGGCGCCGACAGGTAATGTGGTCTGACCAGCGCAGCCTAGAATTTCACATCGTTCCGGCAGTGTCAAGGATGAATGGAACGCATCAAAATAATTCATGCTTGGTGCTATGCAACATTTTTACCCGGCCGCAAACCCTTGCCAGTACTGGCTTGCAGCCGCACGGCCGGTTTCGTCAGATGTTGCAGGGGCGCAGCCGCCATCCATGCGGTGGCGCTGCCCAAAAAGCTTTCCCGCGTTCTGGTATTACCACTTGACCAAACAAATCCAGCTGCAATAGACTCGCAGCCAATCGAACAAGTCACGTCGCATTCGCAGCCCTGCCCCGATGGTTTTCGACCCGATGGGCGGCGCAGATGCAGAACGGACGGCACAGACCCAGCCGCCACGGCAGACGCCGGCGGCTTCAGGCAACGGAGACATCTCATTGGCTTACCAAGGCAGAGCAACGAGTCTGAACCGCAGGACCTCGGCTGGCTGGGCGCATAGCGTCTGCGCTGCCTCGGCTTCCAGCGTGCGCGCCCGTCGCGCCCTGCATCGCGCCTCTTCCTTCGGGTCCCTGCTGGCCTTTTTGCTGATCGATTTTTCCCGCTATTTCTTTGACCAGGGCGACAGTCACCCGGTCCCCGTGCGCCAGTCCTGACCGGACCGGCGCGCAGCAGCACGCAAGCATCACGCAAGCACCAAACCGCATTGCACGCACTGCAGGCCCATCCGGCCTGCAGCAGATGGATTTGCACGGGCAGCGCCACCCAATCCGGCCTGCCTGTCAGGGAAGATCATGACTGACGACACCAAAAAACCCACCCGCCGCAGCCAGGCCTGGTTCGGCCGCCAGGACCGCGATGGTTTCATCTACCGCTCCTGGGTCAAGAACCGCGGCATCCCGCACGACCAGTTCGATGGCCGTCCGGTGATCGGCATCTGCAACACCTATTCCGAACTCACCCCCTGCAACTCGCACTTCCGCGCCCTGGCCGAACAGGTCAAGATCGGCATCTGGGAAGCCGGCGGCTTCCCGCTGGAATTCCCGGTGATGTCGCTGGGCGAGACCCTGCTGCGCCCCACCGCCATGCTCTACCGCAACCTGGCCAGCATGGATGTGGAAGAGTCGATCCGCGCCAATCCGCTGGACGGCGTGGTGCTCTTGATGGGCTGCGACAAGACCACCCCGGCCCTGTTGATGGGCGCGGCCTCGGTGGACGTGCCGACCATCGGCGTGTCCGGCGGTCCCATGCTCTCGGGCAAGTACCGTGGCCGTGAACTCGGTTCGGGCACGGGCGTGTGGCAGATGTCGGAAGATGTGCGCGCAGGCAAGATGACTCAGGAAGAATTCTTCGAGGCCGAGAGCTGCATGCACCGCTCTCATGGGCACTGCATGACCATGGGTACCGCTTCCACCATGGCCAGCATGGTCGAGGCGCTGGGCGTGGGTCTGCCGCACAATGCCGCCATTCCGGCCGTGGATGCACGCCGCAACGTGCTGGCGCGCAATGCCGGCCGCCGCATCGTGCAGATGGTCGAGGAAGACCTGGTGCTGTCCAAGATCCTGACGCGCCAGGCGTTTGAAAACGCGATCCGCGTCAATGCCGCCATCGGTGGCTCCACCAATGCGGTGATCCACCTGCTGGCCATCGCCGGTCGCATCGGCATCGATCTCGACCTCAAGGACTGGGACGACATCGGCCAGAAGCTCCCTTGCCTGCTGGACCTGCAGCCCTCCGGCAAATTCCTGATGGAAGATTTCTACTATGCCGGCGGCCTGCCGGCGGTGATCCGCCAGCTGGAAAGCGTGATCGACAAGACCGCCCTCACCGCCAACGGCAAGACCCTGTGGGAAAACTGCCAGGACGCGCCGAACTGGAACGAAGAAGTCATCCGCTCCTTCGACAAGCCATTCAAGGAAGCGGCCGGCATCGCCATCCTCAAGGGCAACCTGGCCCCCGATGGCGCGGTGATCAAGCCCTCGGCCGCCACCCCTGCCCTGTTGAAGCATCGCGGCCGCGCCGTGGTCTTCGAGAACAGCGACGACCTGCACCGCCGCATCGACGACGAGAACCTGGACGTCGACGAAACCTGCGTGCTGGTGCTCAAGAACTGCGGCCCCAAGGGTTATCCCGGCATGGCCGAAGCCGGCAACATGCCGCTGCCGCCGAAGGTCCTGCGTAAAGGCATCACCGACATGGTGCGCGTCTCGGATGCGCGCATGAGCGGTACCGCCTATGGCACCGTGGTCTTGCACGTCTCGCCGGAAGCCGCCGCTGGCGGACCGCTGGCGCTGGTGCAGAACGGCGACTTCATCGAACTGGATGTGGAAGCCCGCAAGCTGCACCTGGATGTGTCGGAGGAAGAACTGGCACGACGTCGCGCCCAGTGGCAAAAGCCGGAACTGCCACCACAGATGCAGCGTGGCTGGGTCAAGCTCTATGTGGATCACGTGCAGCAGGCCAACCAGGGTGCCGACCTCGATTTCCTGGTCGGCAAGAGCGGCCCCTATGTGCCCAAGGATAACCACTAGGCAAGCAGAACAATCCGCGTCCCGGCTGGCTGGCCGGGACGCGGGCAGCAAGGAATTTTTTCAAGAAACCCGATTGTCGCGGACTCCACCTGAAGCAATGTCGAGCAGCACTGAGCAGCATCAAGCACCATTAAGCAAGGATCAACAGCAATTCAATCAGCATTAGCAGCACATTAATATCAGCATCAGTCGTACCCCGGGACCACGGTACAGCCACACAAGCGGCGGCCATGCTCCAGGAAGTAATTGCATCAGGTGGACCAAGACAACCATCACGGAGACGAGCAATGAAAGTACTGATTACCGATTACGATTTCCCCGATGTCGACCTGGAGCTGGCGCTCTACAAGGAAGCCGGCGTGGAAGTCGTGACCGCGCAATGCCGCACCGAAGACGAGGTCATCGCCGCCTCCGAGGGCTGCCAGGGCCTGCTGGTGCAATACGCACCGGTGAACGCCAAGGTATTCGCGGCGCGTCCTGAAATCCGCATCGCCAGCCGCTATGGCGCCGGCTTCGACACCATCAATACCGCCGACGCTGCGCAGCACGGCGTCTGGGTCGCCAACTCGCCCGACTATGGCGTGGGCGAAGTCGCCACCCATGCCCTGGCGATGGCGCTGGACCTGATCCGCAACATCACCGTCTATGACCGCGCCGTCAAGGCCGGTGAATGGCACTACACCACGGCCGGCATCATCCCGCGCGCCTCCGACCTCACCATCGGTATCATCGGCCTGGGTCGCATCGGCAAGCGCATGGCGCATATCTCGCGCAATCTCTTCAAGCGCGTGATCGCCTATGACCCCTACATCATCGACGGCGACTTCCCCGCCTACGTGGAGCGCGTCGGCCGCGAGGAACTGTTCCGCCAGGCCCATGTGGTCTCGCTGCACACGCCGCTCAACGATGAAACGCGCAACATGATCGACGCCTCGCTGCTGAACCTGTTGCAGCCGCAGAGCTATCTGGTCAACTCCGCCCGTGGCGGCCTGATCAAGATCGACGACCTGCTGGCGGCACTGGAAAACGGCAAGCTCAAGGGCGCTGCGCTGGATGTGTTGCCGGTCGAACCACCCGAGACATCGGCGGCTATCGTCCAGCATCCACGTGTGCTATTGTCGCCGCACGCGGCATTCTTCTCCGATGTCGCAGCGCGCGAACTGCGGCGCAAGGCGGCCCAGAACCTGATCGACTGGGACCGCAACGGACGGCCCTCCTACGTGGTCGTCGCTGGCAAGAATCCATAATCATCAACCCCGCCAAGGGGCGCCAATGCAGCACCATCGCCGGCCGCCAGCCGGCGATGCATCAGTGTAGAAAACAGAAAAATAAGGAGGATCGACCAGATCCCCCACATGCCCGAGCAGGGTGTGCATGAACAAAGTGCGTTGTGGCCGTCTCCGCCTGGAACCGGTTCCGCAGCGTCGATACGAGGATACACACGAGGAGCATTTGATGGCATCAGTACAGATTCGCGCAGTCAAGAAGCAGTTCGGCAGCACCCAGATCATCCGGGGCGTCGACATCGATATCGCCGATGGCGAATTCACGGTTTTGGTCGGCCCTTCCGGCTGCGGCAAGTCGACACTGCTGCGCATGCTGGCCGGGCTGGAGGAAATCACCGGCGGCGAAATCCTGATCGGCGGCACGGTGGTCAACAACGTCCAGCCCAAGGACCGCGACATCGCCATGGTGTTCCAGAACTACGCGCTCTACCCGCACATGACGGTGCGCGACAACATGGCCTTCTCGCTCACGCTGGCCAAGAAGGACAAGTCCTTCGTCGATGAGCGCGTCAAGAAGGCCGCCGACATCCTCGGCCTGAACCAGTTGCTGGACCGCTATCCGCGCCAGCTCTCCGGTGGCCAGCGCCAGCGCGTGGCGATGGGTCGTGCCATCGTGCGCGATCCGCAGGTGTTCCTGTTCGACGAACCGCTTTCCAACCTGGACGCCAAGCTGCGCGTGCAGATGCGCACCGAGATCAAGGAACTGCACCAGCGCTTGAAGACCACCTCCATCTATGTGACCCACGACCAGATCGAAGCCATGACCATGGCCGACCAGATCGTGGTCATGCGCGATGGCCTGGTGGAACAGCGCGGCCGTCCGCTGGACCTGTACGACCACCCGGCCAACCTGTTCGTGGCGGGCTTCATCGGCTCACCGGCCATGAACTTCATCCCTGCCACGCTGCGCAAGAACGGCGGCGCGGCCGAGGTCGAGTTCGCCGACGGCACCCGCGTACCGGCCCCCTACGGCAGCGCCCTGCAGGGCAGCGATGGCCAGAAGGTCACCTATGGCGTGCGTCCTGAGCACCTCTCCATCGGTGGCGCCGGCCAGGGCATCGCCACCAAGGTCATCGTGGTGGAGCCGACCGGCGCCGATACCGAAGTGTTCTCGCGCTTCGGCGAAACCAGCCTGACGTCCATCTTCCGCGAACGCCACGATTTCGGCGCCGGTGACCTGATCCACCTGGTCCCGGACCATAGCCGCACGCACCTGTTCGACGCCGAATCGGGCAAGTCCCTGGCGGCCCGCTGAACCGCCAGCTCCATTACCGCAGTACCCAGGCAACACCAGTAGCGCAGCATCAGAAGAACAAGAGTCCATCCGCAGGGGAGCGATTCCGTCGCGATCCGAAAGCGGTCCAATTCGACTTTCAACCGAAGGAGTAGGAGACATGAGCAAGCTGACACGACGCGAATTCCTGGTCACCAGTGCGGCCGCAGCGGCCGCTTCCGGCATGGGCGTCAATGCCTTTGCCGCCGGCCCCGGCGCTGCCGGCGCCGACAGCATCAAGTACCCGATCGAACAAGGTGCGACCCTGCGCGTGCTGCGCTGGAAGCGCTTCGTCCAGGGTGACGAAGACCTGTGGAACGCCAACGTCAAGAAATTCACCGAGCTGACCGGCGTGGCTGTGCGTACCGACAGCGAAGGCTGGGAAGACGTGCGTCCGAAGTCGGCCGTGGCCGCCAACGTGGGCAGCGGCCCGGACATCGTGCTGGGCTGGTTCGACGACCCGCAGCAGTATCCGACCAAGCTGATCGACATGACCGACCTGGCCGATTCGCTGGGCAAGCGCTATGGCGGCTGGTACGACGTCTGCCGCAAGTACGGCACCAAGGACGGCAAGTGGATCGCGCTGCCGCTGGGCGTGATCGGCAATGCCCTGGTCTATCGCGAAAGCCAGATCAAGGCCGCCGGCTTCGACGCCATCCCCAAGGACACCGCCGGCTTCCTCAAGCTGTGCCAGGCCTTGAAGGCCAAGGACACCCCGGTCGGTTTCGCGCTCGGCAAGGCCGTGGGTGATGCCAACAACTGGGCGCACTGGCTGCTGTGGTCGCATGGCGGCAAGCTGGTGGACAAGAGCGGCAAGGTCGCCATCAACTCGCCCGAGACCCGTGCCGCGCTCGAATACGCCAAGCAGCTGTACGCTACCTTCGTACCCGGCACCCTGTCGTGGCAGGACCCATCCAACAACAAGGCCTACCTGGACGGCCAGATCAGCATGACCGCCAACGGCATCTCGGTCTACTACGCGGCCAAGAACTCCACCGATCCGAAGATGCAGGACATCGGCAAGGATACGCAGCACGCGCACTTCCCGATCGGCCCGGCCGGCAAGCCCACCGAGCTGATGCAGATCACCCAGATGATGGTGTTCAAGCACACCAAGTTCCCCAATGCGGCCAAGGCCTTCGTGCAGTTCATGTTCGAGCCGGACCAGTACAACCCGTGGATGAAGGCCTCCATCGGCTACGTCAGCCAGCCGCTGAAGGCCTACGAGAAGAACCCGGTATGGACCGACGACCCCAAGGCCACCGTGTACCGCGACTCGGCTTCACTGATGCTGGACCACGGTCACGAAGGCCCGCTGGGACAAGCTTCGGCGGCCTGCATGGCCGACTACGTGGTGGTGGACATGGTGGCGGAAGCGGCCAGCGGCTCCAAGACCGTGCAGCAGGCCATCGACCGCGCCGCCGAACGCGCCAAGCGCTACTACAAGGCTTGATGCCGACGGCATGATGGCGGGACGGCGCCGCGCCGGGTTCCCTCGGGACAGCGGGCAAGGGGCAGGTTGTCAGGGCCTGCCGACCCGGCGCGACGGCGTCCAGCCATCACCAGAAGCGAACACCGTATTGGCCGCAGGCCTGTCCTGCGGCCCTTTCATCGAGGCAAATCATGCTATCCCGATTCCTGAACAACCGTAACGTACTGGGCATGCTGTTCATGGCCCCGGCCGCGATCCTGCTGGTGGTGTTCCTGACCTACCCGCTGGGACTGGGCATCTGGCTGGGCTTCACCGACACCAAGATCGGTGGCGAAGGCAACTTCGTCGGCCTGGACAACTTCACCTACCTGGCCGGCGATTCGCTGGCCCAGCTGTCGCTGTTCAACACCGTGTTCTACACGGTCAGCGCCAGTATCCTCAAATTCGCACTGGGCCTGTGGCTGGCCATCCTGCTCAACAAGAACGTGCCGCTGAAGACCTTCTTCCGCGCCATCGTGCTGTTGCCCTGGATCGTGCCGACCGCGCTGTCGGCGCTGGCGTTCTGGTGGCTGTATGACGCGCAGTTCTCGGTCATCAGCTGGGCCTTGCACAAGATGGGCCTGATCGACCACTACATCGACTTCCTCGGTGACCCCTGGAATGCGCGCTGGTCCACCGTCTTCGCCAACGTCTGGCGCGGCATCCCGTTCGTGGCGATCTCGCTGCTGGCCGGCCTGCAGACCATTTCCCCATCGCTCTACGAGGCCGCAGCCATCGACGGCGCCACCCCCTGGCAGCAGTTCCGCCATGTGACGCTGCCGCTGCTGACCCCGATCATCGCGGTGGTGATGACCTTCTCGGTGCTGTTCACCTTCACCGACTTCCAGCTGATCTATGTGCTGACCCGCGGCGGTCCGTTGAACGCCACCCACCTGATGGCCACGCTCTCCTTCCAGCGTGCGATCCCCGGTGGTGCCCTGGGTGAAGGCGCGGCGCTGGCCACCTACATGATCCCGTTCCTGCTGGCAGCGATCATGTTCTCGTACTTCGGCCTGCAACGTCGCGGCTGGCAACAAGGAGGTGACAAATAATGGCCAAGAAAAAAGACGACCAGCAGGAAACCCAGGGCATGGATTTCCTGCAATCGACCCCGCGCCGCTGGGTGACGATCTACATCCCGCTGCTGATCTTCCTGTTCGTGTTGCTGTTCCCGTTCTACTGGATGGTGATCACCGCCTTCAAGCCTGACGGCGAACTGCTCTCCCAGACCGGCAATCCCTTCTGGGTGGTGGCGCCGACCCTGGCGCACTTCAAGAAGCTGCTGTTCGACACCCAGTATCCGGCCTGGCTGCTGAACACGGTGATCGTCTCGGTGGTGTCGACCTTCGCCTCGCTGGCGGCCAGCGTCTTTGCTGCCTATGCGATCGAACGGCTGCGCTTCCAGGGTTCCAAGCAGGTTGGCCTGGGCATCTTCCTGGCCTACCTGATCCCGCCCTCGATCCTGTTCATCCCGCTGGCGGCGATCGTGTTCAAGCTGGGCCTGTTCGACACCCGCTGGGCGCTGATCCTGACCTACCCGACCTTCCTCATCCCGTTCTGCACGTGGCTGTTGATGGGTTACTTCCGCTCGATCCCGTATGAGCTGGAAGAGTGCGCGCTCATCGACGGTGCTACGCGCTGGGAGATCCTTGTCAAGATCATCCTCCCGCTGGCCGTGCCCGGCCTGATCTCGGCCGGCATCTTCGCCTTCACGCTGTCGTGGAACGAGTTCATCTACGCGCTGACCTTCATCTCTTCATCCGAAGTGAAGACGGTACCGGTGGGCATCGTCACCGAGCTGGTCGATGGCGACGTCTACCACTGGGGCGCCCTGATGGCCGGTGCCCTGCTGGGCTCGCTGCCGGTGGCGGTGGTGTATTCCTTCTTCGTGGAGTATTACGTCTCGGGGATGACGGGGGCGGTGAAGGAATAAGAACCTCGTCCCCAAAAGAGAAAAGCCCGACGTCCTCGCGGACGTCGGGCTTTTTCATTGCTGCGTATTACCTGCAGCGCAAGCAGAAGAACCTATTGCTTGGCCAGCGGCGCACTGCCCGCCTCCACTGCCTTCTTCTCCGGCAATTGCTTGCGCACCTTGGCCACATCGGAGGCACTCACCGACGAGGCCTGGTTGCCCCAGCTGCTGCGGATGAAGGTGACCACATCGGCCACTTCCTGATCCGACAGGCGACTGCCGAAGGCCGGCATGGCGAATTGCGTCGGGGCCTTGTGGGTCCAGGGCATTTCGGCGCCTTCCAGCACGATGCGGATCAGCGATGCCGGATTTTCCGCATTCACCGTGGGCGACAGCGCCAGGGTCGGGAAGGTCTCG
>NZ_DASQOH010000020.1:0-3449 GCF_035644555.1 Herbaspirillum sp. | reverse complement strand
TCGATGACCAGTCCCTCCTGTTGCAATTGCCGGGCACGCCGCTCACGCACCAGGAAACTGACGTCCTGGCCCGCTTCAATCAGACGCGCACCGTAATATCCTCCCATGGCGCCAGCGCCGAGAACCAGTATCTTCATGTTCATTGATCCGTTAGATAAATTATGATCATAATATATAAATCCGAGAAAACATGCACCGCGCCCTACCCGGGAGGCGATAGCTGGTTCGATGGGCGTGCAGGAGACCCGTCCTGGGCCGTTAGGCGCAGGACATGGCGGGATTCCTAGGGCCGCTTTTCCTTCAGGTCCGAGAGCAATTCCTTCCGGGCGGCGTCGAGGATCTCGCCGGACAGAGCGGTCGCGCCGCTGGCCCGGGCCAACAGAAGTGCGCCCACCATGGTCGAGAGCTGGGCGATGGCGCGTCGTCTGCGGGTCTTGGGTCCACTTGGTGGCTGAAGTGCGGTCAGGCTGTCGAGCAGGTCATCCAGGCCGGCGCGATAGGCGGCCCGCACCGGCTTGTCCTCGTCCACGCGTGCCACGTCGCTGGCCAGCATGGCAGCCGGGCAGGCCTTGCCGGGCGCGTCGCGGTTCTCCTCGCTGAGGTAGCGGCCGATGATGGCCTCGATGGCGTCCGTCGGCGATCGGCTCTGGGCGGCCTGGGCGTGCCATTTGTTGCGCGACAGATCAAAAGCGCGGGTGCAGGCGATGGCGGCGAGCTCGTCCTTGGATTTGAAGTGGCCGTAGAAACCGCCGTGCGTGAGGCCGGCGGCCTTCATCAGGTCGATCACGCTGACCCGGTCGATGCCCATTTCGCGAAACAGTTGCGCCGAGACGTGTTCGATGCGGTCGCGATTCAGTTCTGCTTGCTCAAGGGTAACGCGGGGCATGGTGGTTCCTGGGGATGGAGAAAAGGCTTCATCATAAGCGATCAAGCCTGCCACCGGTACCTGGTCCCGGCCTGGCCTGAGCGGTCCCCGGTCGTGGCCGGTGGGCATGCATGATGCTTGTCATTTATCCTTGTTCATCCACGGTATCGAATTCCTCGTCTGCGTCCATGAATAAATCGCCACCTGCTTCCGAACGTTCCAATCTGGTGCGCCTCTGGCGCGAGGCGGACTTCGGTGGTGCCGAACTGCTTGCCGCCAGCTATCACAACCACCATTTCCCACCGCATGCGCATGATGAATATGCTTTCGGCATCATCGAACGAGGTGCTCAGGCCTTCCAGCACGACCGTGGCAAGCGGTTGACCATGCCGCAAGGATCGATCGGCGTCATCAATCCGGGCGACGTACACGAAGGACGCCCCGCCGACGGTCAGGGATGGGATTACCGGATGGTCTATCTGTCGCCCGACTTCGTCTGCCGTCTCTTCGAGCGGGAAGCCGGCCATCCGGCTGGCTTGCCCTGGTTTGCCCGGAACGTGATCTTCGATGACCAGACCATTGTCATGTTGCGGGCGGCGCACTGCAGTTCTGCGTCGCCCGATGCGAGCCGACTGGAGGTGAGCTCGCTCTTGACTGCGGCAGTGATCCAGCTGTTCGCCAGGCATGCGCAGTTCCGTCAGCGCAGGCTGGAGCAGGCGGCTGCGCCGCGAGCAGTCCGTCATGCGCGGGAATTCATCGATGCCCATCTGGTCGCCAGTCCTTCGCTGGAGGAGTTGGCGTCGGTGGCCGGGGTCAGCCCCTATCACCTGCTGCGCCAGTTCAAGGCCATTCACGGCATGGCGCCCCATCGCTACCTGATCCAGCGGCGGGTTGCCATGGCCAAGACGATGCTGCTGGCCGGCCGCCAGCCCAGGCGGGTCGCCATCGAGCTGGGCTATTGCGATCAGGCGCATCTCAGTCGTGAGTTCAAGACCTTCTACGGCGTGGCGCCGAGCCGGATCGGTCGCTAGAAAATAGCAAGATTATCCAAATCCCGAGACCGCGCCGCGCGCATATTGCTTGCTCCATCATTGAAGCGAGGTGTGCCGTGATTGATCTTCGAAGTGATACCTGCAGTCGGCCTACCGAGGCCATGCGTGACGCCATCCGGGATGCAGTGGTCGGTGACGACGTCTATGGCGACGACCCGACCGTCAAAGAACTGGAGCGCGAGGTCGCCGCGCTGCTCGGCAAGGAGGATGCAGTGTTCATGGTGACCGGGACCATGACCAACCAGGTTGCCATCCGCGCCCATACCGAACCGGGTGATGCGGTACTGTTCGATCAGAACGCCCATGTGTACATCCTGGAAGGCGGGGCGCCGGCGGCTTTCGCCGGCGTGCTGCCGCGCTTGCTACCGGGCGTGCGCGGTGTGTTCTCGGCCGCCGATGTGAGTGGCGCCCTGGGGCTGTCGCACCGCTTCTTCCCCAGCACGATTCCGGCACCGGTGAAACTGCTGTGCCTGGAAAATACCCACAACCTGGGAGGCGGAAAGGTCTGGCCCATCAAGCAGATGGCCGCGGTGTGCGAACTGGCGCGGCGGCGCGGCGTCGCCCTGCATCTTGACGGTGCCAGATTGTGGCATGCCACGGCCGCCTCCGGCATCACGGAGCGCGAATATGCGCGGCACTTTGATTCCGTCAGTGTCTGCTTTTCCAAGGGGCTGGGAGCTCCAGTCGGTTCCGCCCTGGCAGGCTCGCGGGAATTCATCGCGCGCGCCCGTCGCTTCAAGCAGCAGATCGGTGGCGGTTTCCGTCAGGCGGGCATCATAGCTGCCGGCGCCCTGTATGCGCTGCGTCACCATCGCGAGCGACTCAGCGACGATCACCTCCACGCAAGAATTCTCGCAAGAGGCATCGCCGGGATACCCGGCATCGCTATCGATGTGGCTACGGTCGAAACCAATATCGTCCGCTTCGAAGTCACCTCGACCACGGCGGGCGATTTCGTTGACAGGCTGCACGCCCGTGGGCTGCATGTTCTGCCGTCCGGGGAGCGGGGCGTGCGTGCCATTCCCTATTTGAATATCTCGCAGTCGCAGATCGATGAGGCCGTCGGCATCATCGCGGCAGTTGCCAGGGAGGTGCAGGCGCTCAGCTGAGTTCGCCATTGGCAGGGCCGGATCGAGGCGGGGCCATGCTGCGAGGGCGGCATCAATCCCACGCCGGTGCAAAGTCCGGATTGGCCAGGCGCTCGCCGCGATCCAGTGCTGCGATGGCACTCATCTCGGCGTCTGACAAGCTGATCTTGCCCGCAGCCAGGTTGCTGGCCAGGTTCTCGCGCCGGGTGGACGAGGGGATCACCGCGAAGCCCTGTTGCAGCGACCAGGCCAGCGCCACCTGCGCGGCCGATACACCGTGGCTGGCGGCGATCTCCAGCAGCGTCGCATCATGCATCACCTTACCGTAGGCCAGGGGCATGTAGGCGGTGAGGTGGATGCCCTGGGTGCGGGCGTATTCGATCAGCTTGCGGTTCTGCAGGAAGGGATGGATCTCGACCTGGTTGGTGGCGATCTGGTCGGCAC
>NZ_DASQOH010000019.1:0-12067 GCF_035644555.1 Herbaspirillum sp. | reverse complement strand
GTGCGGATTTCATGGGCCAGGTCGCCGGAAAACTGCGCCAGGTGGTCGTAGCCGGCTTCCAGGCGATCCAGCATGGCATTGAAGGAGAGCGCCACGCGGCGAAGTTCGGCCGGCATGCCGTGCTGCTCCAGGCGCGCCGAGAGGTGGTCCGGGGTGATCTGGGCGGCGCGCAGGCTCATCGCTTCCAGTGGTTGCAGGCCGCGCCGCAGCAGCAGGAAGCCCAGCAGTGCGGTCAGCACGATCGCCCCGGTGGCGGCGCCGGCGATGCGCCAGCGGTAGCTGCGCATCATCTGGTCTTCCTGCACCATCACGTAGGCGGCGACGATCTCGACCAGTTCTCCATCCTTGCCATCCTTGCCACCCTTGCCCACATCGGCCAGGGCCGAGACCCAGCGCACCCGCACGCCATCGGCGCGCTCGCTGGTCAGCAGGCTGGCCGAGGTCACCGGCGTACGCACGGGAAGCGGCGTCATGGCCGGCGGCGTGAGGTGGTCGGGATTGCTCTGGATGAAGGGGCCTTCACCCAGGCGCCGGAAGATGCGTACGTCTTGCTCATTGCCCATCATGCTCTCGAAGAGGGCGGGCCGTTGTTCCATCTGCTCGACGTTATACAGGTCGTGCATCAGGTTGCGGAAGTGTTCGACACGACCGATCAGCGCCTGGTCGGCCCGCAGCGACAGGGCATCGCTGGCAGCACGGTCCAGATAGAAACCCAGGCCGGTCACCACCAGGCTGGTCATCAGCGCGAACAGGGCGGTGACGCGGGCAGTCAGGGTCCAGCCACGGACCGCGGGCGCGAGCGGGACGGTGGCGCTCATGGGTCTTCCGAGAACATGTAGCCGACGCTGCGCACGGTGTGAATCAGTTTCCGGTCGAAGGGGGCGTCGATCTTGGCGCGCAGGCGTTTGATGGCGACATCCACGACATTGGTGTCGCTGTCGAAGTTCATGTCCCAGATCTGCGAAGCGATCACGCTGCGCGAGAGGGCCTCGCCCTGGCGCTTGATAAGCAGGTGCAGCAGCATGAATTCCTTGTTGGTGAGCGCGATGTGGATGCCCTGGCGGGTGACCTTGTGGCGCACGTGATCGAGCTGCAGGTCGGCGATTTCGTAGACTTCGGCTTCGCGGGTGACGCCACGCCGCAGCAGGGTACGGATGCGCAGCACCAGCTCGGTGAAGGAAAAGGGCTTGACCAGGTAGTCGTCGGCGCCCAGCTGCAGGCCGCGGATGCGGTCGTCGACATGGTCCTTGGCGGTCAGGAACAGCACTGGCAGGTCGCGCTTGCTGCGCAGCGCACTCATGACCTGCCAGCCGTCCAGGCCGGGCAGCATCACGTCCAGCACCACCAGGTCGTAGTCCTGCTCCAGGGCCATGTGCAGGCCGTCGGTTCCGGTACGGGCCAGGTCGACGGCATAGCCGGACTCGCGCAGGCCCTTGCGCAGATAGTCACCGGTCTTGGGGTCGTCTTCGATTACCAGGATCGCCATGGGTGGGGAAGTGCGCCGCTGCAAAGGCGGGCAGGATGCGGGAAAATGCTGTTGATTCTAGCAATGGCGGACTTTTTCTTCATGACAAAATTGTCATCAAATTGCCACTTGACTGTCACCCCCTGGCTTTTACCATGGCTTCACATCGGCAAGGCCCAGGTCTTGCCTCTCACCCTTTTTTGCCGGAGCGCACCATGCTGATCAAGATTCGTCCCGACCAGATCGAGATTCCGACTGCATCCGAGATCACGCCGCAGGATGTCTACCTGTCGCGCCGTAGCTTCATGACCCGCGTGGCGGCCGGTGCGGCGCTGGCCGGCGGCATGGGGGTGTTGCCGCAGGCCTTTGCCCAGCAGGGGCGCAAGCTGCCGGCCAAGCTCAATAACGCCTATGCGGTGATGGACAAGCAGACGGCGTACAAGGACGCCACCAGCTACAACAACTTCTACGAGTTCGGTACCGACAAGGCCGACCCGGCCAAGAACGCCGGGACCCTGAAGACGGCGCCCTGGACCATCGACATCGAAGGCGAGGTGAAGAAACCCTTCACCCTGGACCTTGATGCACTGACCAAACTGGCACCGCTGGAAGAACGTATCTACCGCATGCGTTGCGTCGAAGGCTGGTCGATGGTGATCCCCTGGATTGGCTATTCGCTCTCGGCCCTGATCAAGAAGGCCGAGCCGACCGGCAACGCCAAGTACGTCGAATTTGTCACCCTGGCCGACAAGAAACAGATGCCCGGTATCAGCGATCCCATCCTGAACTGGCCCTACCGCGAAGGCTTGCGCATGGATGAAGCCAATCACCCGCTGACCCTGCTGACGCTGGGCATGTACGGCGAAGTGCTGCCCAACCAGAACGGCGCGCCGGTGCGCATCATCGTGCCGTGGAAGTACGGTTTCAAGTCGGCCAAGTCCATCGTCAAGATCCGCTTCGTCAAGGACGAGCCCAAGACCGCCTGGAACATGTATGCCCCGCAGGAGTACGGCTTCTATTCCAACGTCAATCCCAACGTCGATCACCCGCGCTGGTCGCAGGCGACCGAGCGCCGCATCGGCGAGGACGGCTTTTTCGCACCCAAGCGCAAGACCTTGATGTTCAACGGCTATAACGACGTGGCCAGCCTCTACAGCGGCATGGACCTGCGCAAGTTCTTCTGAGGCGGACCGCCGATGCAGCTCGCTCCCGCCGTTCTTCGCAACCTCAAGCCGCGCAGCGTGACCCTGCTGTGGTGGGTGTTCCTGGCGCTGACCCTGGTACCGCTGGTCCGGCTGGTGGTGTTCGGCTTTACCGGCGGGCTGGGCGCCAATCCGTTGGAATTCATCACCCATAGCACCGGCGACTGGACGCTATACCTGTTCTGCATCACCCTGGCCGTGACACCCCTGCGCAAGATCACCGGCCTGAACTGGCTGGTGCGCATGCGGCGCATGCTGGGGCTGATGGCCTTTTTCTATCTGTGTCTGCATTTCATGACCTTCGTCTGGTTCGATCACTTCTTCGACCTCAGCGAGATCTGGAAGGATATCGTCAAGCGGCCTTTCATTACCGTCGGTGTGCTGGCCCTGGTGCTGAGCATTCCGCTGGCCATCACCAGTACCAACGGCATGGTGCGGCGCCTGGGCGGCAAGCGCTGGCAGGCGCTGCACCGGTTGGTGTACGTGATCGTGCCGCTGGGTGTGCTGCATTATTGGTGGGACAAGGCGGGCAAGAACCTGATCGCCCAGCCCCTGCTGTTTGCCGTGCTGGTGGGGGTGATGCTGGCGCTGCGCCTGATCTGGCGCAAGGGCAAGACGAGCGCCCCGGTCCGCTCCTGATTTCGCTTGTGGCGGCGCAGCCGCCCTGTTCATTATCGTCTGACCCTCACGGAGAAGCTTCCATGTCCCTGAAACCTATCGTCCTTGCGTCGGCGGCCGCCCTGTGCCTGGCGCTGGCTGCTCCCTTCACTTCTGTTCAGGCCGCTGAAGCGGCGGTGGCGCTTCCCGCGCCCAGCGGCAAGGCCTTGCTGGCTTCCAGCGCCCCCAGCGAGACCGTGGTGCTGGCGGGCGGCTGCTTCTGGGGCGTGCAGGGCGTATTCCAGCATACCCAGGGCGTCCTGCAGGCCGTCTCGGGCTATGCAGGCGGCAAGGCCGATACCGCCAGCTATTCCATGGTCAGCTCTGGCACCACCGGCCATGCCGAGGCGGTGCAGGTGACCTATGATCCGCGCAAGGTCTCCTTCGGCCAGCTGCTGCAGATCTATTTCTCGGTGGCGCACGATCCGACCCAGCTCAATCGCCAGGGGCCGGATCATGGCACCCAGTACCGGTCGGCCATCTTTACTGCCAGCGACGCCCAGCGGCAGGCGGCCCAGGCGTATATCGCCCAGCTCAACGCGGCCAAGGTGTTTTCCGCGCCCATCGTGACCCAGGTGGCACCGCTGCAGGGCTTCTACCGCGCCGAGGATTATCACCAGGACTACGCCACCCTGCATCCCAACCAGCCCTACATCGCCTACAACGACCTGCCCAAGATCAGCAACCTGCAGAAGATGTATCCGGCCATCTATCGCACCGACCCGGTGCTGGTGTTCAAGCGCTGAGACGGCGCCGATTAGCGCACCCGGGCGGGCAGGGATGAGACAATAGGCGGTCTGTCTCTCTTTGCCCGTCATGACTTCTCACGCCACCCTCCAGCTCGCCCTCGAGCATTTCGACCAGCAGGACTACGCTGCCGCCGAGCAGTTGCTGTTCGGCCTGCTTGATCAGCATCCCCGACACAAGGACGCACTGCACCTGCTGGGCAGCGTGGCCGCGGCGCAGGGGCGATTCGAGGAGGCTGCGCTGGCCTGGCAGCAGGCATTGCAGTTGGTCGATGCCGACAGCGACGAAGCTCTGGCCCTGCGCTACCGCCTGGGCCGGGCTTTCTATGAGCAGGGCCGCTTCGAGGATGCCTTTCTGTTGTACCGCGACCTGATCGAAGCCGGCTATCCACAACCGGAATTCTTCGTGTCCGCCGCGGCCGCCCTGCAGGGCATGTCGCCGTCCGGCCGTAACGATCCACAGGCGCTAGCCCTGCTGGAACAGGCGCTGCAGCGCGATCCCGACCGGGCCGATACCTGGCACCGCAAGGCGCTGCTGCACGAGCGTGCCGGTCAGTGGGAGGCAGCCCGCGAGAGCATCCACCGCGCACTGCGCCTGAACGACCAGTCCGCCCAGTTGTGGCTGGCCGCCGGCCTGATCGAACATGCCCTGGGGACCTACCCGGAGGCGCTGCGCTACTACGACCGGGCCCTGATCCTGGCACCGGACCTGGTGGATGCCCACGTCAGCCGCGGCACCACGCTGGCGCGCCTGCGCGACCACGAGGAAGCCATCGACAGCTATCGCCGCGCCTTGCGCATCGATGCCGGCGATGCCGATGCCCACGTCAATCTGGCGCTGTCCCTGCTGGCCCTGGGACGGCTGGATGAAGCCTTGCCGCTCTACGAATGGCGCTGGGAGGGGCGCGGCGCCGATCCCTATCGCCACGCCGCCATTCCCGCCTGGAATGGCGGCAGCACGCTGCTCGGCAAGCGCATCCTGCTCTGGGCCGAACAGGGGCAGGGCGATACCATCCAGTTCAGCCGTTACGTGCAACAGATCGTGCAAGCCGGTGCGGAGGTGGTGCTGGAATTGCCGTCCAGCCTGCTGCGGCTGATGCACAGCCTGCCCTGCGCCGACCGTATTCGGCTGCTGGCCATCGGCCAGGAACTGCCTGGAGTCGATGCACAGCTGCCGCTGATGAGCCTGCCGCTGGTGTGCAATACCAGCGTCGCCACCATTCCCGCCGAGCTGCCTTACCTGGTTGCCGAACCCGCGCTGCAGCAGCAATGGGCCGCCCGCATCACCGCCCGTGCGCCGCGGCTGCCGGGCAGGGTGCGCATCGGGCTGGTGTGTTCCGGTAACGCCGGCAACGTCAATGATGCGCGGCGCTCCATCCCGCTGGAGCGCTTCGCCCCGCTGGCTCAGGCACGCGATGACCTCGACTTCTTCGTGCTGCAGCCGGACCTGCGCGAGGCCGATGCGCGTTGGCTGCAGCAGGCCGGGCCGCACTGGCATGACCTCGGCGGCAGTATCGGCGACTTCGCCGATACTGCTGCGGCCCTGTCGTGCATGGATCTGCTGATCAGCGTCGATACCGCGGCCGCCCATCTGGCGGGCGCGCTTGACCTGCCGGTCTGGATCGCCTTGCCGTATGCGCCGGACTGGCGCTGGTTCCTGCAGCGTCACGACTCGCCGTGGTATCCGCGCGCGCGGCTGTTCCGCCAGCAGCAGGCCGGGGCATGGGATGAGGTGATCCTCATGCTCAAGGCGGCATTGGCCGTGACCCCGCTCGGCAGCGCATGAGCGAATGTGCGGGCAGGAGCGAGCGATTTACCCTTTTGGTTCATTTTCTCGAAATAATTCGAGTCCGTTTCCCGACTTCTGCCCTAACAGACAATTAGTCCCTTCTCGTATTTCCGCGATCATCCAACACCCATTCTTGTCCTGCGTCATCTCCCGCCGCTGACCGCGTCCGTGGTCGTTCCGGCTGCCTCGTCGAAACACCGGGAGCAGCCGTCAGGTTTCCTGCCAGTCGCTGTCCTCAGCGCCGGGACGAAGCCAGCCGCGCGATGGCCCATGCGGGCGAGACAACCGGAATTGATCGCAGATGAACGACAAACTCAAGCAACCCGGCCGCGTCCGGCCGCGGCCTATCCTGGCCATCGTACGTCATCCACTGCTGCTGGCCGCCACGCTGGCGGCCGCCGTGGCCGGCTGGAGCGGCCCGGCCGGCGCTGTCACCCTGGGTGAACTGGTCAGACAGGCGGCCTTCAACAATCCTTCCGCGCTGGCCCGCCAGCGAGCGGCCGAGGCGGCTGCCGAAGGGGTATCGGCGGCGCGCTGGCAATTCTTCCCCACGCCCTCGGTCTCGGTGGAACGCGCCGGCCTGACCAGTTCCCCCGACCTCTCCTACAACGGCGACGATACCGTCGTCACGCTGCGCCTGCAGCAGACCCTGTGGTCGGGTGGACGCCTGTCGGCCCAGCTGGAGCAGGCCGGCCACAACCAGCAATCGGCCGAAGAGGGCCTGCGCGAGCAGCGCTTCCGCCTGGCCGAACAGGTCATTTCCCAATACAGCCTGTGGGTGCGGTCCGACCTGGCCGCCGCCGCCAACCAAAAGAACCTGAAGGCGCTCGAGGATTTCCTGGCGCAGAGCCTGCGCCGCGAGAAGGAGGGCGCCGCCGCCAAGGTCGACGTCACGCTGGTGCGCGGTCGTCGCGACCAGGCGCTGACTGACCTGCTGGGTGCCAAGGCCGGTCGCCAGTCGGCGCGCCTGCAGCTGGAACAGCTGGTCGGCCTGCCCCTGAGCGACGATGAACTGCGCGCCGATATCGAGAAGCAGCCGGTCGATGACGACCTGGCGCTGCTTACCGAGGCCATGCTCGATGGCAGCCCGCTGCTCAAGCGCCTGCGCGCTGATGCCAAGGTCCAGGAGGCGGCAATCAAGATCCGCAGCGCATCCTACTGGCCGGAAGTCTATGCCCGCCTGGAGCATCAGCGCGGTAACTTCAGCGTACGCAACCAGCCGAGCAACAACCGCGCCTTCGTCGGCATGCAGATGCAGCTGGGTGCCGGCCTGTCGTTGGGCTCCGAAGTCGCCGCCGCAGAAGGACGTTACCAGTCGGCCGTGCTGGCCGTGGATGCGGCGCGCCTGGAGCTGGTCTCGCAGATCGCCGCCACCTTCACCGAATACCAGCAGGCCCTGGCCCGCGCCGGCAACCTGGACCAGGTCGGGCTGTCGGCCGAGGAGGTGCTGGCCTCCTATACCCGGCAATACCTGTCGGGCCGGCGGTCCTGGCTGGACGTGATGAACGCGGTACGTGAAGTGGTGCAGACGGACCTGCAGAAGGCCGATGTAACGGCCACGATCATCGCCGATGGTCGCAAGCTGCAACTGTGGGCGTACGGACTGGACCAGGTACGCTGAACTCGGAACAGCTGCGGGCGCAAGTATCGCCGCAGACAGCACGCCGGGGGGAGAGATGATCAATAAAACGCAGTTGAAGAACGCGATCCGGCGCAAGGAATTCATCGTCGTCTACCAGCCCATCGTGGCCCTGGCGGATGGCCATTGCGTCGGTGCCGAGGTCCTGGTGCGCTGGCAGCGCGAGAATGGCGCCTTGCTCCCGCCCGACCGCTTCCTGCCGGCGGCGCGGCGACACAGCTGCCTGGACGCCATCACTGACCTGGTCCTCGACCAGGCCATCGCCCAGACCGGCGCCATGCTGCGTGATCATCCCGGTCTGCACCTGGCCATCAATATCCCGGCCCATGATATCAACAGCGGTCGGATACTCGACATCATCGGCAGGAAGCTCTCCGGGACAGGCATCGCCTCGGCCCAGCTGTGGCTGGAGGTGACCGAGGGTAGCAGCATGGAGTCGCCAGCTTGCATGGCGACCCTGTCCCGTGCCCGTGGCAACGGGCATCTGGTGGCGCTGGACGATTTTGGCACCGGCTATTCCTGCCTGCGCTACCTGCACGAGCTGCCCTGTGATGTCCTGAAACTGGACCGCTCCTTCGTTTCACGCATCGGCGTGGATGCAACGCCGCACCCGGTCACTACCTGCATCATCGAATTGGCGCGGCAGCTCAAGCTCAGGATCGTTGCCGAAGGGGTGGAAACTCCGGTGCAGGCCAGCTATCTCAAGCAGGCCGGCGTCGATTACGCGCAGGGATGGTTCTTTGCGCGGCCCATGCTGGCCCCGGATTTCCTGCGTCATTGCGCCTGTCCCGGGGCGGTCGCGGTCGAGATGGCGGCGGCCTCCACCGTGCAGCTTGCCCGTCCAGTCGCGGCTGTGCCGGCGCTGGAAGAAGGTGAAGGACCAGCCGTCGGTACTTCGGTCGGTGCAGCGGAAATCACTTTTCCACTCTCTTCCGTGAAGCATTGACGCTTTGTCGCTTCGATACCGCATTTGATCTTCCCTAAAGAACAATTTCCGAGATGCTAATCCCTCTATAAAGTTAGTTTTGCGTTGCTTTTCATGGTCTTAAGGCAATGCTGTCACTAGCACCGACTTTCTGTCTGTTCCCCAGGTGACGAAAAGCGTCAGGCTCCCTCCGATTTCGGCAGAACTCGGAGGGAGTTTTTTTATAGACCATTGCCGGAGCGGATTCCGTGGCGTCATCGCAGTTCGGAGGATGGCCATGCAGGGTATTTTTTTCATCCCGACTCACTGCGTCTCGATGATTGACGACGTGCTTATCCGATAGTGAGAGACAAAATAAATAAAAGTGGAATTTTCTAAGTAAATATCGAGGCTTAAAAATATTTAATGCCCTAAAAGACAATTAAATATTTATATATTTTCAAAGATGATAGCCCTCAATTGACGATCTGCCGCAGCGCGATGAAAGACGCGCTTCCCCTCGGTAGTTGCCTGTATCTGCTGGCACGGCGATGCACTACCGATCACGCGGAATCTTGTTTATTTCAGTCGTCGCGGCTTGCATCGCCGGAGGGTGTCTGTCCCACCTGCTGCTTTCCCTGTCGATCAAGCCGAGCATGTCCCGATGATGCGTTGCGGTCCGTCCTTCCTCGCGGAAAGACTCCCGCCGCGCCTGATACCAAACCTAACGAATCGCCATGAGAAAGAACGTTCTTCGCCTCCACTGCCGCCGCCAGCCCGCTTCGTCGAGTCCGGCCACACTCTCGGACCACATGGGGTGCGGCAGCGGCCGCAACCTGTGCATCGCAGGGAGCGCACAATGAGCGAACTGGCCTCGTCCCTGTCCTGGACTCTCATGACCGCCGCCCGCCGTCAGGGCGTCGTGATCGACAGTGTCCGGCTCGACACCGCCATCGTGGCGGCGCTGAAGCAGTCAGGGGACGGCAACATCGACCTCAACCTGCTCTGCGGCGCGCTGAGCCTGCCCAAGGTCCAGCATCTGAAGACCCCCGACCGAAGCTGTCTGCCGGTCCTGGGCATCGTGCGCGAGCGGGGCTGGGGACTGATCGTCGACCAACGCCCCGATGGCCGCTGGATCTTCATCAGCGAGGAAGGCCATGCGCTGATCGGCGACGGCGAACTGCTCGATGGTGTCTACAAGGTGGACTTCGCTGCCCTGGCCGCCAAGGGCGGGCAAAACGGATTCGAACGCGTCTTCAAGGAAGCCCTCGCCGAATTCCGTCCGGTCATCATCGAGGTGGTCATCGCCTCGGTCGTCATGAGCATCATCGCACTCGGCGCGTCGATCTTCTCCATGCAGGTCTATGACCGCGTCATTCCGACGCATGGGGTGGCCACGCTGATCGTGCTGGCCATCGGCGTCGGCCTGGCCATCCTGTTCGAACTGGGCATGAAGTTCGCGCGCTCGCACATCATGGATACCGTAGTGTCCGGCCTGGATGCCAAGCTGTCGCAGGCCTTGTTCGAACGCCTGCTGTCGGTGCGCGTGGACCAGTTGCCGGGGTCGGTCGGCAGCCTCGCCGGCCAGTTGCGCGGCTACGAACAGATCCGCTCTTTCTATACCTCCCAGACCTTGTTCACCCTGGTCGACCTGCCGCTGGGCCTGCTCTTCGTGCTGGTGATCGCCTTCATCGCCAGCCCCTGGATGGCGGCGGTGCCGACGCTGTTCGGCCTGGCCGCGATCGCCATCGGCTATCTCTCCAATCGCAAGGTGGTGCGCCTGGCCGACAAGAGCGCCGCCGCTTCCAACCTCAAGACCGGCCTGCTGGTGGAAACCGTTGAAGGCGTCGAGACCATCAAGTCCGGCTCCGGCGGCTGGAAGTTCCTGTCGCGCTGGATTGACGTCAGCGCCGAATCGATCCGCAGCGACATGGCCATGCGCGCCATCGGCGATCATGCCGGCTACATTGCTGCCACCCTGCAGCAACTGAGCTATTCGACCACCGTCATCGTCGGCTCCTTTCTGGTCATCAATGGTCAGATCACCATGGGGGCGCTGATTGCCTGCTCTATCCTCGGTGGCCGCATCCTCGCCCCGGTGGCGATGATACCCGGCCTGATGGTGCAGCGTGCCCACACCAAGGCCACCCTGGCCGGCCTGGAAAAGATCTATGCCCTGCAGACCGACCAGGGCAGCGAGCGCCAGCTGACGCCGGACAGCCTGCGCGGCGAGTTCCGCGTGGAAGAGGCCAAGTTCACCTACGCCGGCAGCCTGCTCAATGCCATGACCATCGACCAGCTCTCCATCAAGGCAGGTGAGCGGGTCGCCATCCTGGGGCCGATCGGGGCCGGCAAGTCCACCATCCTGCGCCTGCTGTCCGGGCTGTATCGCCCGCAACAGGGCCGTATCTTGCTCGATGGTCTGGACATGGCCAACATCAACCGGCTGACCCTGAACCAGCACATCGGCTACCTGCAACAGGATCACCGGCTGTTCGTCGGTACCCTGCGCGAAAACCTGCTGATCGGCCTGCCCGACCCGGGCGACGAGGTGCTGCGCAGGGTCATGGAACGCACCGGTCTGCTGCGGCTGGTGGCCGCGCATCCCAAAGGACTGGACCTGCCCATCCAGGAAGGGGGGCGTGGCCTGTCCGGCGGCCAGCGCCAGCTGGTGGCGTTCACCCGGCTGCTGCTATGCCGGCCGGACATCTTCCTGCTCGACGAACCCACCGCGTCCATGGATGAAGACCTCGAGCGCCATTGCCTGAGCGTACTCAACGAAGAGATCAATGGGGGACGCACGCTAGTGGTGGTCACCCACAAGCCGGCCTTCCTGCCGATGGTCGAGCGCGTAATCGTGGTGGTCGGCAACCGGATCGTTCTCGATGGCCCACGGGATGCCGTCCTGGCGCGCCTGCGTGGTGAACCTCACGCCGCAGCACCCGGTGTCACAGCCTGAGGTGCGGAATGAAATCGCTTATGAAGAACATGAACTCGCATCAACCGCTGGTTTCGGCGCGCTGGATCTTGCGCCTGTCCATGGCCAGTGTCCTGCTCCTGCTGATCTGGGCCGCGGTGAGCCACATCGATCAGGTCACCCGCGCCCAGGGCCAGGTGATCGCGGTCTCGCGTACGCAATCGGTACAGGCCCCCGACGGCGGGCCGGTCAAGCAGATCCTGGTCAAGGAGGGCGAGGCGGTCAAGCAGGGGCAATTGCTGATGGTGCTGGAGCAGGACCGCATCCACACCTCGCTCAACGACAGCCGCGCCAAGGTCGCCGCCCTGCGCATCAGCCTGGCGCGCCTGCGCGCCGAAGTCTACGGCCATGCGCTGAGCTTCGATCCTGACCTGCTGGAATACAAGGAATACATCGCCAACCAGAAGGACCTCTACGTCAAGCGCAAGGCCCTGATCGACCAGGACCTGCAGGCCCTCAACGACATGCTGGGCCTGGCCTCGCAGGAACTGGAGATGAACCGCGCCCTGGAACAGACCGGTGACGTTGGCCGAGCCGACGTCCTGCGTCTGCAGCGCAATGTGGCCGACATCCGCGCCCAGATCAACAACAAGCGCAACAAATACTTCCAGGAAGCCCTGGTGGACATGACCAAGGTGCAAGAAGACCTGAATACCCAGCGTGAACAACTGGAAGACCGCACCCAGGT
>NZ_DASQOH010000018.1:0-96488 GCF_035644555.1 Herbaspirillum sp. | reverse complement strand
CCGACGAGTGCGAACAGCTGGACGCTTTCCGTGATGCCCATCCGGCGCGCCAGCCGGATGCGGAGTGATTCATCGGCCGGCAGGCGTCCGGGATTTCCCGACCGGGGCAGGCAAGAACTGACAGCGACATTACGGAGCGCGCCCACAGAAAAACGATAGCCGGCAGACAGACCGGGCTACGCGGCGCCATTCTTTCCACAACTAACGGAGGAAACATGCAGAAGATGAAAATCGCCGGCGCCATGACGCTGGCTGGGATGGTGTTGTCCAGCGCGGCGCACGCGCAAGGCTCGTCGGTGATGATCTACGGGATCATCGACAGTGCCGTGGCCTATACAACCAATGCCAATGCAAACGGCAATTCCGTGATCAAGATGCCGTCGCTGACCGGCAGTTATCCGTCGCGTATCGGATTCAAGGGCAGCGAAGACCTGGGCGATGGCCTGCAGGCCCTGTTCGTCCTGGAGTCCGGCTTCGCCCCCGACAGTGGCGGTATGGGGCAGGGCAACCGCTTGTTCGGCCGGCAATCGTTCGTGGGCCTCAAAGGCGGCTGGGGCCAGGTATCGCTGGGACGCCAGATCAACATGACCTTCCTGGCCACTGCCAAGAGCGACGTCATCGGCCCCAGCCTGTTCTCCATCAACAGCATCGACAGCTACCTGCCCAATGCGCGTAGTGATAACGCCATCGGCTACCTGGGTAATTTCAACGGCTTCACCGTCGGTGCCACGTATAGCTTCGGTCGTGACACTGCCTCCGCCGGCGGCCCCTCTGCCACCAACTGCCCGGGCGAGGTGGCTGGCAATGCCAAGGCCTGCCGCCAGGTGACCGGCTTGCTGGGCTATGACGGCAAGGGTTTTGGCATAAATTCATCTTACGACATTATGTATGGCAATACCGGCGCTTCCGGCGGCCTCAGCAGCAGCGGCAACACCGACCAGCGCGTGACGCTGAACGGATACGTCATGCTGGGTGAGGTCAAGCTGGGCGGAGGAATCATCGATCGCCGCACACGCGCTGTCGGCAATGTGAACACCGACTCCGATCTGTACTACCTGGGTGCCAGCTATCCCTTCTCTGCGGCCCTGGTGCTGGACGGCCAGCTGATACGCCTGAACGTCAAGGGCAGCAGCAATGACGCAACGATGTCGGTGGCAAGGCTCACATACAATCTTTCCAAGCGCACGGCCATCTATACGTCGATGGGCTACATCAAGAACGGCGGGACCTCGGCCTTGGCCCTTGATGCTGGCGGTACGGTCGGCGCCGGCAAGAACCAGTTTGGCGTGATGACTGGTATTCGCCATATGTTCTAGGGGCAACGGGATCGGTGGCCGTCTTCAGAAGGGAAGGACAGGGATACTCGCCGTAACTACCCTGGACATCGCTTGCGACACTTGCGTGCAGAGTAATGTCGTTGTTTGGCCCGCCAGATGGCGGGCCATTTTTAATGTGCTCAAGAACGCAACGATTGAGGAGTAAAAGGGAAAAGGCCGGAAGCGCAGACCCGACGACACACCTGCGTGTCCCGTCGGACCCTGTCGGGAGACGCAGATAAATCAGAAGCGGTAACTGAGCGTGAGCGTACTCACCAGCGGATCGAGACGCACATCGGATGTCGTGGCGGCGCCGCCGAAGGCCGGCAGCGTTCCGGTGGCTGTCGTGCTGACCCAGATCTTCTTCACATCCAGTAGCAAGCTCCAGCGATCCTTCAAGGGAATGGCCACGCCCAGCTGCAGCACCGGACCGAAGGCGCTCTTGACCTTCAGATCGCGCACAAAACCATCGTCGGTACTGAACACATGGGTGTAATTGATGCCCGCGCCGATGTAGGGCCGCACCGGACCATCGGTCAGGAAGCTGTGCCGCAGCGACAGCACTGCCGGCCCGTAGGTGACCTTGCCCAGCTTGCCGGCGCTGGAGAGCGTGCCGGCACCGCTGAGTGTTGCCGTCGGTGGCAGGCCCATAGCCAGCTCGGCGCTCCAGCGCTCATCGAAGTGATAGATCACGCCGAAGGCGAGCGAACTGTTGTCGCCGGCGCTGGCGTTGCCGCCATTGACCTGTGCGCCATTGACCTTGACGGTAGCAGAGGCAGAGAAGCCGATGTGGGCATAGCCGGCGTAGAAGCTCCACGGCGATGGGGACGCCGGTGCGGCTGAAGACTGTTGGGCCAGCGCGCAGCTTGCCGGCAGCAGCATGGTGGCCGTGGCGACGCAGGCAAGGCGATGTGTGAGGTTCATGTGGCTCTCCCTCTTCAATCGCGACCGGCGACCACGATGGCTTGCGCCAGTGCCGTCGGGTTGGTGAACATGACCTCGTGGCTGCCATCCATCTCCACGTAACGGAACAGGCCGAGACGTTCTGACAGACGCGGATGCCAGGGCAGGCTGTGCGGCAGTGCGGTGTCTTGACGGCAGTTGATGTAGGACTTGCCCAGCATGAGGGCGGCCGTCGGCTGGCTCAGGGCGAGCGCATCGGTGAGGCAGCGATAGGGCTGCGGATGCAACTGATCGAAGGCGCGCTGCGCCAGCGTGGCATTGGCATCGTTGATGAAGTTTTCGCGCCAGATCGGATAGGGCAGCATGATAGCCCCTTGATTGGCTTCTGCCAGCGACTGGAATAATTCGCGGTAATGCGGCGGCGTCATGTCCGCCAGGCTCTCTCCAGGCAGCGGCACAAACGCATTGAGATAGATCAGGCGTTGCAACCGGTGTGCCACACGATCGGCCGCGCCCGAGATGAGCATGCCGCCATAGCTGTGACCCAGCAAACGTACCTGATGCAGGTCATGCTGTTCCAGGTACTGCACCAGCGAATCGATACTGTCTTGCAGGTTGACCGTCCGGTAGTCTTCCTGCGGGCGGTTTCCCACGAGTGTGGGGTAGTGAACGATGTGCCCCTGTTCGCGCAGGTGCGCAGCGGTGGATTCGAAGGTGTCGCCTGTGTGCCAGGCACCATGCACCAGGACATAGGTATCGGTAGTCATGCTGTCTCCATGATGTTGTAGTGGGAGACTGCATGGTGGCGCATGGCACTGCTGCCGGATGGCCGTTATCTGCCGCCACTCTGGCCGCTCAGTGCCAGGCTGTTGGTCACACTAAAAACCTTTCTTCAATCAGTGCGGGAAATGTTGCTGGCAGGCTCACGCCGGCTCTGGCTGGGGCGCTGGCCGGTATGTGCCAGCCAAGTGCGGGTGAAATGCGACGCATCGAGCCAGCCAGCCCGACGGCCGATCTCGGCGATCGTCAGATGCCGGCATGCAGGCGAGCCCAGCATGCGTCGTGCAGCGGCCAGCCGGTGACGGTTGAGCAGCGCGGCAAAGCTCTGCTTGTTACGCGCCAGTGCCCGATAGAGCGTTCGCACCGAGATGCCCAAGCTGTCGGCGACTTCGGTGGCGCTCAGGCCGGGCTCGGCAAAGCGCGCGCCCACTGCGGCCTCGATACGTTCGTTCAGATGATCGTCCTCCGCGATGACCGACTCTCTAGCAGCCGTAACGAAGGCGGCCGCGATTAGTCCACCCAGATGGTCCCGATGCTGCGCCGCTGGCAAAGCCGATGCCGCGCTTGCGGCCTGACGCAGATAGGCAGCCAGCACCGCACCCCATCCGCCGTTGCCGTCCACGCGGCGGCCCAGCATCTGCTGGGCATCGGGCAGCCAGGCATCCAGCCAACCGATGGGCAACTGGATCGACAGGGTATCGACCCGCTCCGGAAAATGCAGTGAATAGCGCTGCCGCGAATCGATCAACACCAGGTCGCCCGGCAACAGACGCGCCTCATTGCGATTGTGCTGGACGATATTGCAGGGTGTCGCTTCCTTGCATAGCAGGTAGTAGTAATTGCCATTGCCGCGGCTGATGGCGCCGCGCGTACGGTAGACATCCTGAGCGCTGCCGGTGACGCGGTTCAGATGTAGCCCGGCCATCTCAGTCGATTCCAGTCGCGCCGAAAACTCCTTGCGCATGCCACTGTCGGCTTCCATTTCGAGGAAGCATTCGCAGATTGCGCCGACCCAGTAATCAAAACGCTGTGTGGACTGAACCGTCTCCGTAGTCCAGACCCGGGTGCCCTGGCCCATGCTTGTCTCCAGTCAGAAGATCGCCGGAGTGCATGATGGCTGCGGTCGTCTCCGTGCGTGTGCGTCCTGATTTTTCCAAGGCCCATTCCATCATCAGGAATGGGCCTGGTGTTTTATTAGCCAATTATATAAGCCGGGCCATCGCCGCGACATGCAACGGGCGTGATCTTCAATATCACGGGGCATGATATTTCTGGGTGGAAATGGTCTCTGTGGATGTGTCACCTCGTCCTCTTTTCCAGCCAACTCTTGCCCTCTAGCGGCTTGCCGGGCGAGTTGTGCCTTGAACTGGATAGGTGATCGGTGGCCTAGTGCCAAGTGCACGCGCCGTTCGTTGCAACTGGGTGCTCACGCATGACCCTGGACCTATGGAAGCACGGCCGTTGAATTGCATCGAAAACTGCGCATGGGGGGCGTTGATTTTAGCTCGGAGATTCTGGAGCGCTTCGTACAAGTACGAGTAGCGTCCTAGGTCTTTCGCCCTTTGTTTGATGGATCGCCGTTGATTTGTATCGCCTCGATCCGGTTACATGACGCTTACATGACGCCGAAAAGCAAAAAGGCCAACTCCGAGAGTTGGCCTAAGTGCTTGAATCTATTGGTGCTGATGGGCGGAATCGAACCGTCGACCTACTGATTACGAATCAGTTGCTCTACCAACTGAGCTACATCAGCAAAAGTCCGCGATTATAGCGGTTTCTTTTCCCTAGTTCCACTCCCCATGGGAAATTTCCCTGGGCATCGCCCCAATGGGAAGGGGGGAAGGGGCGCCGCCCCGACTCAGCCGTCAATCTTCCTGTCTTCCTCCTTGGCCTCTTTCATGGCATCCGGTTCCAGTTCCTCGGCCGCGCGGTTGCAATAAATGAAATATCCCCATGCTGCCAGCAACGCGCCAGTACCCGCCAATAGCGCGGCGGCGTACAGCAGGTCGGCGGCTTCTTCGTGTACCGCGCGGAAGGTCATTACCAGGCCTTCGATGGCCAGGGCGACGATCACCACCACGAAGAACCGCGACAGGAAACGTCGTACCCGGGTCGGGGCGCTGATGTTGGCGTCGCGGACGACCTCCTCTTCGGTGATGGTCTCGGCAATCTGGAAGGCCACCACCGCCGCCGCCAGGATCCCGATGGCCTCGATCAGGGCCTGGGCTTGCGGCAGACCCATGCCTTCAGTCAGCGCTTCGAAACCCATCCGGGCTGCGATGGCTATCAGCGCCAGCGCGCCCAGCGCAAACAGCACCGCAATCGTGCCATGTACCACCCCGAATATCGTCGTGATCCGCTTCATCAATGTTCCCCTTTCGTCTTGTCGTTGAGACCGATTGGACTGAGCAGTTGCAGAAAGGTTGTCTTAGCTGATGAGGATGGGGGGCGGCGAGGCCGAAAGTGGCGGATGTGAGTCGCCCAAAATCATTTCCGTGTGGAATCTTCATGCCCCGTCGGTTTAGGGGCCTGCTGCATGTCTTACACCGATATCAGCGGCAGTCGCATGGCAGAAGCGGCAAGGAATTTCTAGGATGAATGCATCGCAGGTTTCATCAGCGTCACTTTTTCATCATGCCCGCCGCCAGGCGCGTAGCGGGCACAGCCCGACAGGAGGTGATCATGCCCCAATCCGCATGGAGCAATAAGCGCGAACGTCAATACGAGCATATCAAGTCCGGCGTCCTCAAGCGGGGTGCCAGTACAGGGCGGGCCGAGGAAATCGCTGCGCGGACCGTCAACAAGGAAAGGGCGCAGCACGGCGAGGCGCATTCCGCGAGCAAGACTTCCCTGCACGACATGTCGCCCTCGCGGCGTGGCGGCATGCGTTCCCATCAGGGAAGCGGCGGCCGTACTTTCAAGCAGCTGTATGCCGAAGCAGCGTCACGCAATATCAAGGGACGCTCGGGGATGAACAAGGCACAGCTCGAAAAGGCTCTGGCCTAGCGTAGCGGTCCGCCGTCGCCAGGACCGGCTGCACCGGTCTTCTCAACGCGTTCGGTTTCCTCAACACCACAACGCCCCCGATTCACATCGGGGGCGTTGCTTACATCAGGCGGCGATGATGCCGCTGGCGGCCGTGGTGACCGGTGCGCGCCATGCGCGCCCTCGGCACTTACTTGGTCACTGCCAGCAGGGTACGCTGACCACCCTTGTAGGTGTACAGGGTCAACGAGCCATCCTTGATGTCGCCCTTGGAATCGAAGGCGATGACGCCGGTCACGCCCTTGTGGCTGATCTTGGCCAGTTCGGGCAGGTACTTCTTGGGATCGGCGGAGCCGGCCTTGGCCATGGCATCAGCCACGGTCATGGTGGCGTCGTAGGCATAGGCTGCGTTGTAGACGACGTCGATGCCGAACTTCTTCTTGTAGGCCGCGCGGAAGTCGTCCATGCCCTTCTTGCCGGACTCATCCACACCGCCTGCTTCGGCGCACACCACCTGGTCGTCGCCCAGGCCGTCACCGGCCAGGCTGGGCAGGGAACCGGTGCAGATGCCGTCGCCGCCCATGAACTTGGCGCTGATGCCCAGCTGCTTCATCTGGCGCAGCATCGGGCCACCCACCGCATCCATGCCGCCGAAGAAAACCACGTCCGGCTTCTTGCCCTTGAGCGAGGTCAGGATGGCATTGAAGTCGGTGGCCTTGTCGTTGGTGAACTGGGTGCCCACGATGGTGCCGCCGGCAGCCTTGGCGCCCTTGGCAAATTCTTCAGCCACGCCCTGACCGTAGGCGGTGCGGTCGTCGATCACGGCGATATGCTTGGTACCCAGCTTCTGCACCGCGTACTTGCCCAGGGCTGCGCCCAGTTGCGCGTCGTTGGCTACCACGCGGAAGGTGGTCTTGAAGCCTTGCTGCGTGTACTTGGGGTTGGTGGCCGAGGGCGACACCTGCGGGATGCCGGCGTCGCTGTAGATCTTGGAAGCCGGGATGGTGGTGCCGGAATTGAGGTGGCCGATCACCGCGGCGACCTTCTGGTCGACCAGCTTGGTGGCCACTGCAGTCGCTTGCTTGGGGTCCGACGCGTCGTCTTCGCCAACCAGTTCGAACTTGACCTTCTTGCCGCCGATGGTGAAGCCTTTGGCGTTCAGTTCATCGACCGCCATGCGGGCGCCGTTCTCATTGTCCTTGCCCATGTGGGCGTTGGGACCGGACAGCGGGCCGACATGGGCGATCTTGACCACTTCCTGGGCATGCGCGGCGCCTGCGAATGCCATACCAATAGCAGCGGTTAATGGAATAATGGCGCTCTTGAGTTTCATAGATTTCCTCTGTAGATTGGATTGACCACTTTTAATGTTTTGTCTCACTACACAGCTTTATTCAGATCCCTGTTGCGGTGACCTGGCGTCCCGCTTTGCTTTCGTCCCCGACTTTCTGAATAATGCAGACGGTACAACATAAGAATCGGCAAAGCCAAGTTTTTTTTGAGCGGCCTACCTGTAAATCATCCTCATATTTGTCCCATGCCTGCCAAACTTCATACGCTCGACAAGGTGGATCGCAAGCTGCTCAACATGCTGCAGAAGGATAACCAGATTTCCACCCGCGTACTGGCGGAAAAACTGCACATCTCGCAGCCCACCTGTCTGCGCCGTATCCGCGATCTGCGCGAGGCCGGCATCATCAGCGCCGAGGTGGCGATGGTCGATCCCTTCGCGCTGGGCTACGGCATGCTGGCCTTCCTGGAAATCTCGCTGAACAACCAGTCGGACCAGCACATGCAGGACTTCGAGCAGCGCATGGCCAAGGAGGCCGAAGTCATGCAGTGCTACTTTGTCTCGGGCGAATACGACTACTTCCTGGCAGTGCACGTCATCGACATGGATGCCTATTACCAGTTCGTCAGACGTGTGATCTCGGGTTCCGGCAATGTGCGCCATTTCCAGTCGCGCTTCCCCATGAAGCGGGCCAAGTTCACCACCCGCATCGCCTTCGATGAAAAGGCTGTCGAGGTGCAGGTGCGCGTACCGGGCTGATGCACTGCCGGCGCTGCCGGCGGTGGGATACTGTTAGATCTGGCGACCGTTTCGCCTAGCGGGACGGGCCACATTTACTAAGTTTAATTGCCTGGCCGACGGCCGTGCCGGTGGCTGGAACGGGGCTCGCCTGCGGGCAGGCATGCTGTTTGCATTGCGGGGAACTTGTCAGTTGTGTTATTTTCCCCCTATCCAGCGGTGCGCAGGCGAAGAGGTCGGGCCGGCACTGCGTCCTCGCCGGGGCAGTATCGTGGTCACAGGCAGCAAGAGCGGACACAGATCAGCATCCCGTGCCGGCGCCAGCCAGGCCGGCCCATCGGCAGCACCCAGTATTCCCCAACATCCACCGTCCGCGGCACGCGATCCGCAGGGCGCAGCCTTGCCCGGCCAGCCCTGGGTGACCAAGGTGGGACCGGCAGGTCCGGTAATCGCCGCGCACCGCCATCTCTAACAGATCGAACAGAAAGGAATCCCCGCACGATGCACGAAGTCGAGTTATTCATCCAGGACATGGCGATCATCATGCTCATCGCCGGCATCGTCACCGTTGTCTTCAACAAGTTGAAACAGCCGGTGGTGCTGGGCTATATCGTCGCGGGCGTGATCATCGGCCCGCATACCCCGCCGTACGACCTGATCCAGGATGAGAAGACCGTGCACATCCTCTCGGAGCTGGGCGTCATCTTCCTGCTGTTCTCGCTGGGGCTGGAGTTCAGTCTCAAGAAACTGGCCAAGGTCGGGGCCACCGCCTTCATTGCCGCCGCCGCAGAAATCCTGCTGATGATCTGGATCGGCTACGAGATCGGCCTGTATTTCGGCTGGAAGCGGATGGACGCCATCTTCCTGGGCGCCATGCTGGCCGTGTCCTCCACCACCATCATCGTCAAGGCCCTGAACGAGCTGGGCATGAAGAACGAGAAGTTCGCCCAGATCATCTTTGGCATCCTGATCGTGGAAGACATCCTGGCCATCGGCATGATCGCCTTGCTCTCCGGTGTGGCCACCAGCGGTTCGGTCGATTCCACCGAAGTCTTCACCACCGTGGGCAAGCTGGTGCTGTTCATGACTGTCTCGCTGGTGGTGGGTATCCTCGCGGTGCCGCGCCTGCTGAGCTTCATCGCCCGCTTCAAGAGCCAGGAGATGCTGCTGGTGGCGGTGCTGGGCATCCTCTTCGGCTTCTGCCTGCTGGTGATGAAGCTGCAATACAGTGTGGCGCTGGGGGCCTTCCTGGTGGGGGCGGTGATGGCCGAGTCGCGCCATTTGCATCGCATCGAACGCCTGGTCGAACCGATTCGTGACATGTTCTCCGCCATCTTCTTCGTGGCCATCGGCCTGCTGTTCGATCCCAACGTGCTGGTCAAGTACTGGATGCCGATCACCGTCATCACCCTGGCCGTGGTCTTCGGCAAGCTCATCAGCTGCGGTCTGGGGACCTTCGTGGCCGGGCAGGGCGGGCGCACGCCGATGCGCGTGGGCATGGGCCTGGCGCAGATCGGCGAGTTCTCCTTCATCATCGCCGCACTGGGGCAGAGCCTGAAGGTCACCAGCGACTTCCTCTATCCCATCGTGGTGGCGGTGTCGGCGGTGACCGCACTGCTCACGCCCTACCTGATCAAGGCTGCCGACCCGCTCTCGGCCAAGGCGGTCACCCTGGTGCCGGCCCGCGTATCCGGGCTGATGGGCATGTACTCCAACTGGCTGGAAAGCCTGCAACCGACCGGCGACCGCGCCGAACTCACGCGCATCATCCGCCGCATCCTGATGCAGGTGATGGTGAACCTGGCACTGGTGATCGCCATCTTCATCGGGGGTGCCTTCTTCGTCGATGGCCTCTCGCGCCAGCTGTCGGCCTGGACGCCGGATTCCGATGTGCAGAAAGCCATCATCTGGGGTGGCGCGCTGGTGCTTTCCCTGCCATTCCTGATCGCCACCTATCGCAAGCTGCAGGCCTTGTCGATGCTGCTGGCCGAGGTCAGCGTCAAGCCCGAGTTCGCGGGAGCGTATACTTCCGGGGTGCGCAAGGTGGTGGCGGAAGTCTTGCCCATCATGTCCATCGTCGGCATCATGCTGCTGATCTTCGTGTTGAGCGCCAGTATCCTGCCGCCGTTGAACCTGCTGGCCTTCGTGCTGGCAGCCGCAGCCGGGCTGTTGTGGTTGCTCTGGAGCAAGCTGGTCAAGCTGCATTCACGGTTGCAGATCGCGCTGTTCGAGACGCTGGACGAGAAGCCGGATGACGTGCACTGAGCCGCGATCATCCCGCTGCACGGGAATTTAGGGCTTCCGGAAAACCGGATCTCAGGGTTTTATTTACGTTGGACTAAAGAAAATGACTCAAGACGAACTCAAGCTGGCTGTGGCCAAGGCCGCCATCGACTACGTGATCGATGGCGAAATCATCGGTGTGGGTACCGGCTCCACCGCCAATTTCTTCATCGATGAACTGGGCAAGATCAAGCATCGCATCAAGGGCGCGGTAGCGTCCTCCGAGGCGACCGCCGAACGCCTGCGTTCGCACGGCATCACGGTGTTCGATCTCAATGAGGTCGAGACCATGCCTGTGTATATCGATGGCGCCGATGAGATCAATGCCGGTGGCGCCATGATCAAGGGCGGTGGCGCTGCGCTGACTCGCGAAAAGATCGTGGCCTCGGTGGCGCAGAAGTTTGTCTGCATCGCCGATGGTTCCAAGCTGGTGGACGTGCTCGGCAAATTCCCGCTGCCGGTGGAGGTGATCCCCATGTCGCACGCCGTGGTGGCGCGCAAGCTGGCTGCGCTGGGCGGTGAGCCGCGTCTGCGCCTGAACAAGAATGGCGATGGCCAGCCGCTGGTGACCGACAACGGTTGCTACATCATCGATGTGCTGGGCCTGGCCATCACCGATCCGGCCGATATCGAAGACAAGATCAACAATATCGTCGGCGTAGTCACCAATGGTCTGTTTGCCCGCCAGGGTGCCAATGTCTGCCTGCTGGGCACCGCCGACGGTGTCAAGAAGCTGGAGTTCTGAAGCGCCTGCAGTAGTTTCATCGTTTCTGCAAGATGTAAAAGAATGGCCGTGTCGCGAGACACGGCCATTTTCGTTGTTGCCATCGACGTCGATCAGGGCTGCCCCGGCTTGGCCTTGGCCTGGTCCCGGGCGATCACCACGGTCATGCGCGCCGGATCGAGATACTTGCGCACCGCTGCGTTGAGTTGCGCCAGCTTCAGGTCGGCCAGTTTCAAATCCAGCTGCTGCTGCCACAGGAAGCTGCGATCCAGGTTCATCAGCGCCGTCCAGCTGGTGGCGATGCCGCCATCCCCGGCACGCTGCTGGTTGCGCTGCTGCAGGATGCCGGACTTGGCACGCAGCAGTTCTTCTTCTGTGAAACCGTCGCGGATCAGGCGCGTGATTTCCTCGCGCACGGCGGCATCCACCTTGTCCAGGTTCTGCGGCGCGGCGATGGCGCGTATGCCGAAATAGCCGGCATCGCTGATGGCGCCGATCTGCAGGCCGCTGTTGATGCCGTAGGACAGGCCATCCTGCTGGCGGATGCGATCGGCCAGGCGCGACTTCAGGCTGGAGCCGCCGAGCAGGTAGTTGGCCACCGCCAGGGCCGGATAGTCGGGGTCGTCGTCCCGCAGGCGGATGTTCTGACGCGCCAGATAGACGCCGTTTTCCTTGTCGGGCGTGTCGATGACGATGCGCCGGGCGGGAATCTCGGCCCAGGTCTGCAGCACTCGCGCATAGGGGGCCGGGCTGGCCCAGCCGGCGAAGGCCTGGTCGATGGCGCTGCGCGCGGCCGCGGCGTCGAAGTCGCCGACGATGGCCAGTTCGCCATGCGAGGCCCCGTAGAAGCGCTGGTGGAAGGCCTTCACCTGCTCCAGCGTGACCGCCTGCACGGCGGCGATGCGCTGTTCCAGCGTCTGCGCGGCGCGCCAGTCACCCGGAGGGTAATGATCGAAGTGCAGTTGCAGGGCTTCGGCTGCGCGCGCGTCCGGTTCCTTGCGGTTGGCTTCCAGCGCCGCCAGTGTTTCATTCTTCAGCTGCGTGAATTCGGCCGGGTCCATGCGCGGATGGCGCAGCACCTCGCCGGCCAGCGCCAGTGCCGGGACCAGGTTGTCGCGCGTGGTCTGGAAACGATAGATATCGCCGTTGATCTTCAGGCGGGTGATCTCATCGGCCAGTTGCCGGCGGTCCAGTTTCTCGGTGCCGCGCAGGAGCATGGCAGCCGTCAACTGGGCCACGGCACGCTGGCCGAACAGGCTCTGGGCATCGCCGAATTCCAGGTTCATGCTCACCGATACCGTCTGCCCACGCGACTTCTTGGGCAGCAGTGCCAGGTTCAGCGAGGCGTGCGGCGGCTGCCCCGGTGCGATACGGGTAGTGCGCTGTTCGATGTTGCCGGGTGCCGGGTCGAAGGCTTCCCCGGAAGCGATCGCGGGGCGCGGCTGGTATTGCGCCAGCAGTGAGTCCACGCTGGGCGCGGCGGGGACCTCGCTGCGTTGCGGGTGATCTTCCGGCAGGTACAGGCCCACGGTGCGATTGTCGCGGCGGAAATACCTGGCGGCAGCCGCAGCGATGTCGGCACTGCCCAGGCGCTGCTCCAGGTCGCGGTCGATGAATACCAGCCGCCAGTCACCACGTGCAATCGCATTGGACATGGCCACGGCCATCTGTTGCGGATTGTTCTGCAGCGTCTCGAAATTGTTGGCGCTCTCGCGATGCAGGCGCGCCACTTCCTCGGCCGTCGGCGGCTTGGTGCTGAAGGATTCCACGGCCGCGATCATGGCCTGCTTGACGGGTTCGATGTCGACTCCGGCCTTGAGCTGCGCCACGACCATCTGCAGTCCCGGTGCGAAGCCGCTGAGCTGCATCGAATAGACCGCCGTCGCCAGTCCGGTCTCCACCAGCGACTTGTGCAGCCGGCCGTTGGGCGTGTCGGCCAGGATATCGCTGGCGAAGGAGAGGGCGGTTGCGTCCGGGTGCAGCGCGGAAGGCATCTTGTAGCCCAGCGCCACCAGTTGCAGGTCGCCACGACGGCGGATGGCGAACTGGCGCTCACCGTCCTGGGTCGGCTCCACGGTCCAGAATTCGGGCAGCTTGCGCTTGGGGCGGGGCAGACGGCCAAACGTCTGGTTGACCCATTGCAGCACCTCGGCCGGCGCGAACTTGCCGGCGATCAGCAGCACCGCATTGTCTGGCTGGTAGTAGGTGCGATAGAAGGCCTGCAGGTTCTCGATGCGGACATTCTCGATGTCGCTGCGCGCACCGATGGTATTGCGGCCATAGCTGTGCCAGTCATAGGCCACGCTCTGCATGCGCTTCAACATCACCCGCGAGGGCGAGGTCTCGCCGGCTTCGAATTCGTTGCGCACCACGGTCATCTCGCTGTCGAGGTCCTTGCGCGCAATCCTGGAATTGACCATGCGATCGGCTTCCATGGCGATGGCCCATTGCAGGTTGTCCTGGCCGGCCTGGAAGGTCTCGTAGTAGTTGGTGCGGTCCAGCCAGGTGGTGCCGTTGAAGTTCATGCCACGCTTGCTGAACTCCTGCGGAATGGCCGGATAGCGCGGCGATCCCTTGAACATCAGATGTTCCAGCAGGTGCGCCATGCCGGTCTCGCCATAGTTCTCGTGACGCGAGCCGACCAGGTAGGTGATGTTGACGGTCACCGTGGGTTTGGAATCGTCCGGCAGCAGCAACAGCTTGAAGCCGTTGGCAAACCGGTATTCGCTGATGCCTTCGGCACTGGGGCCGGCCGTGACACCCATCGGCAGTGCCATCGCCCCCGCCGGGCGGACGGTAGCGGCGGCCGGGGTGGCGGCCCGCGCGGCCGGTGCGGCGAGCGTGAAGCCGAGACTGAAGCAGAGAAGGGCAAGGCGCAGATGACGCAGGGACAAGATGGACTCCAGCAGGAAATCGGATGCGAAGTCGGCATTGTAGACCCAGCCGTGCCGTGCCATCTGCGGCCTTGGGGCAAAAAAACGCCGCCGTGGCGGACCAGAGCGGCGGTGTGCGGACGGGCGGCTATCGCGGCCACCCGATCGTCTGCTTATTCGCTGGGCGGCACGAAGCCGGCAGCCGCATCAGCGCCTTCGCCGAAGAAGTGCTTTTCCATCTGTGCCGCCAGGTACTTGCGGGCGCGGGCATCGGCCAGCATCAGGCGGTTTTCGTTGACCAGCATGGTCTGGTGCTTCAGCCAGGCGGCCCATGCCTCCTTGGAGACGCTTTCATAGATGCGCTTGCCCAGTTCACCCGGATAGGGCGGGAAGTCCAGGCCTTCGGCTTCCTTGTTCAGTTTGATGCAGTGGACCATGCGTGCCATGTCGATTCCTTGGTTCGTTAAGATGAAATGCCTGGGACGGGCGGGCCTGCGATGGGGGTCAGCGGTTGAGCCTGCTCACGTCCTGACGAAAAAATTCAATACAGGTTCTTGATCAGCACCTGCGATTTGCGTTGCCAGTTGTAGATCTGCTGGCGGTCCTGTGGCAGGTCGTTCACGCCTGCCAGTACGAAGCCGCGCTTGAGGAACCAGTGCGAGGTGCGCGTGGTGAGCACGAACAGCTTGGTCAGTCCGGCTTCGCGGGCGCGGGTCTCGATGTGCTTCAGGATACGGTCACCATCGCCCTGGCCTTGCACTTCCGGGTTGACCGTCAGGCAGGCCATCTCGCCCATGCGTGCCTCAGGGAAGGGATAGAGGGCGGCGCAACCGAAGATGACGTTGTCGTGCTCGATCACCGAGAAGTAATGGATTTCGCGTTCGATCAGTTCGCGGCCGCGCTTGACCAGCGTGCCATCGGCTTCCAGCGGTTCGATCAGCTTCAGGATGCCGCCCACGTCCTCGATGGTGGCCTGGCGCAGGCTTTCCAGGTTCTCGTAGGTGACCATGGTGCCCACGCCGTCGTGGGTAAACAGTTCCAGCAGGGCCGAGCCATCGGTGGCAAACGGCACGATGTGGGCACGCGAGACGCCTGCGTTGCAGGCCTTGACCACGCTGGCGAGGTAGAAGGCCGCATCCGATGGCAGGAAGCCCGCCGACAGCACGGCTTCAGCCTGGTGCGAGGAGAGTTCGCGAATCTCGGCCCCGGCGGCGTCCTTCATCATCGGCGTTTCCGACAGGAAGATCAGCTTTTCGGCGCGCAGTGCGATGGCCGCCGAGACCGCCACGTCTTCCATGGTCAGGTTGAAGGCTTCCCCGGTGGGCGAGAATCCCAGCGGCGAGAGCAGGACGATGCCGCCCGCATTCATGATCGGCTGGATCACGTCGGCGGCAATCTTGCGCACCACGCCGGTCAGTTGCAGGTCGACGCCATCGAAGACGCCCATCGGACGGGCCGTGACGAAATTGCCGGAAATGACGCGGATGGCCGAATGCGCCATCGGCGTATTGGGCAGGCCCTGGCTGAAGGCGGCCTCGATATCCAGGCGCAGCTCGCCGGCGGCTTCCTTGGCGCACTCCAGGGCGGCACTGTCGGTCACGCGCAGGCCATTGTGGAAGTGCGCCTCGACATTGCGCAGGGCCAGTTGCTCGGCCACCTGCGGGCGCGAGCCGTGCACCACCACCACCCGGATCCCCAGCGCATGCAGCAGCGAGAGATCCTGGGCCAGTACCTGCAGGCCGCCGGCCGTGACCAGCTCACCCGGGAAGGCGACCACGAAGGTCTTGCCGCGGAAGGCGTGGACATAGGGCGCGACGGAACGCAGCCAGTTGACGAATTCGGTCTGTTTTTCCATGACGCGCATTATAACCAGCGTCGGCGCTGGACGTAGGCTTGCGGACCGTTGACGGCAACATTTCTTGGTCAGATGTTGCAAAGCGGGGCCGGTGTGGCTCCCGGCTGCCCCGACCATCCTGCACCATCGCCCGTGCAGCCGCCTGCAGCCTGACCGGGCGGGTCGCGGCAGGTATAATGTCGGCCTCATGTCCGTTACCAAAGCACCCACCACCACGCCCGGCGCCGAGCCGCAGAAGAACCCGCAGCAGGAGCGCCCGCGCAATGAGCGCAATGGCCGCGACGGCCGCGCCCCGCGTCGCGCCGATCCCGCCGCTGACGCCGCGCCACCGGTGCGCAACCCGCTGCCGCCGGTGACCTTCCCCGAAGAGCTGCCGGTCTCCGGCCGCCGCCACGAAATCGCCGAGGCGCTGCGTCGCCACCAGGTCGTCATCGTCAGTGGCGAGACCGGTTCCGGCAAGACCACCCAGTTGCCCAAGATCTGCCTGGAGCTGGGCCGTGGCGCAAAGGGCCTGATCGGCCACACCCAGCCGCGACGTATCGCCGCCTCGTCCACCGCCAAGCGCATCGCCCAGGAACTCAATTCCCCGCCCGGCGAGCTGGTGGGCTACAAGGTGCGTTTCAACGACACCCTGTCCAAGGGCGCCTGGATCAAGCTGATGACCGACGGCATCCTGCTGGCCGAGACCCAGACCGATCCGCTCTTGCGCCAGTACGACACCATCATCATCGACGAGGCGCATGAACGCAGCCTCAACATCGATTTCCTGCTGGGCTACCTCAAGCAGTTGCTGCCCCGGCGTCCCGACCTGAAGATCATCATCACCTCGGCTACCATCGACGCCGACCGCTTCGCCCGCCATTTCGGCCGCGAGGTCAAGGGCGAGATCGTACCGGCTCCGGTGATCGAGGTCTCGGGCCGCCTGTATCCGGTGGAAATCCGCTACCGTCCCATCGACAATGCCGACCGCAGCGGCGTCTCCACCGAGGTGGCGCAGGCCCGCGCCCGTGCCGAAGGCCGTGCCAGCCAGGCACAGAAGGACCGCGAACAACGCGATCTGATGGATGCCGTGGTCGATGCCGTCGATGAGCTGGCCCGCATCGGTTCCGGCGACGTGCTGGTGTTCCTGCCGGGTGAGCGCGAGATTCGCGACGCTGCCGAAGCCCTGCGCAAGCACCATCCGCCGCATGTGGAAATCCTGCCGCTGTTTGCCCGGCTGTCGGCACAGGACCAGGAGCGCGTCTTCAAGACCAGCAATGCCCGACGCATCGTGCTGGCCACCAACGTCGCCGAGACCTCGCTGACGGTGCCGGGCATCCGCTACGTGGTCGATGCCGGCCTGGCGCGCGTGAAGCGTTACAGCTATCGCAACAAGGTCGAACAGCTGCAGATCGAACCGGTGGCGCAATCGGCCGCCAACCAGCGCGCCGGCCGTTGTGGCCGGGTGGCGGCAGGGGTGTGTATCCGTCTGTATGACGAGCAGGATTTCCTGCAGCGCCCCAAGTTCACCGACCCGGAAATCCTGCGCTCCTCGCTGGCCTCGGTCATCCTGCGCATGAAGTCGCTGCACCTGACGGACGTGGAGAGATTCCCCTTCATCGAACCACCCCTGGGGCGCGCCATCGCTGATGGCTACCAACTGCTGCAGGAGCTGGGCGCGGTAGAAGAGCAGGACGGCGTGAACCGCCTCACGCCCCTGGGCAAGCAGCTGGCGCGCCTGCCGCTGGACCCGCGCGTGGGCCGCATGATCCTGGCCGGTCGCGACAATGCCTGCTTGACCGAATTGCTGATCATCGCCGCCGCCGTCTCGGTGCAGGACCCGCGTGACCGGCCGATGGACGCGCAGAACGCGGCCGACAACGCGCACAAGAAATTCGCCGATGAGAAATCCGAGTTCGCCAGCTACCTGAAGATCTGGAAATGGTTCGAAGACGCCATCGCCCACAAGAAATCCAATCGCCAGCTGCAGGAGCATTGCCGCGAGAACTTCCTCTCGCAGTTGCGCCTGCGCGAGTGGCGCGACGTCCACTCGCAATTGCTGACCATCGTCAAGGAACAGGGCTGGCGCCTGAACGAAGCCCCGGCCACCTATGACCAGCTGCACCTGGCGCTGCTGACCGGCCTGCTGGGCAATGTCGGCTTCAAGAGCGAGGACGATGCGCAATACCTGGGTGCACGCGGCATCAAGTTCAACATCTGGCCCGGCGCACACCTCACCAAGAAACCCGGCCGCTGGGTGATGGCCGCCGAACTGGTCGATACCGCCCGCCTGTATGCCCGCTGCGTGGCCAACATCCAGCCCGAGTGGCTGGAAAAGCTGGGCGGCCACCTGTTGAAGAAATCCTGGGGCGAGCCGCGCTGGGAAAAACGCGCGGCGCAAGTCACTGCCTCCGAACGCGCTACGCTCTACGGCCTGGTGGTCTACAGCCAGCGCCGCATCAACTACGGCAACATCAACCCGGCCGAGGCCCGCGAGATCTTCATCCGTGATGGCTTAGTCGGTGGCGACTTCGAGACCCGCGCCCCGTTCTTCGCGCACAACCAGAAGCTGGTCCGCGAGATCGAGAACCTGGAACACAAGTCGCGCCGCCTGGACGTGCTGGTGGATGACGAGCTCATCATCGGTTTCTATGACAAGCTGATCCCGCACGACATCTGCAACGGCGTGGACTTCGAGAAGTGGCACAAGCAGGCCACCGCCGCCGATCCCAAGCTGCTCTACCTGAACCGCGACGACCTGATGCGCCACGAGGCGGCCGGCGTCACCACCGAGCTCTTCCCCAAGACCATGAACGTGGCCGGCATCGCCATGGCGCTGTCCTACCACTTCGAACCGGGCGCCCCGCGTGACGGCGTCACCCTGACCGTGCCGCTGTATGCCCTGAACCAGGTCTCGGCGGACCGCTGTGAATGGCTGGTGCCGGGCATGCTCAAGGAAAAGGTGCATCTGCTGCTGAAATCCCTGCCGCAGAAACTGCGCCGCCACTGCGTGCCGCTGCCCGATTACGCAGCGCGTTTCTGCGAGCGCATGGAAGAAAGCAAGACCTTCGGACGCGGCAACCTGATCGACGCCATCATCGCCGACATCCGCGAACAGATCACGCTCCTGGTCAAGCCCAGCGACTTCAAGCAGGAAACCCTGTCGGCCCACCACGCGATGAACTTCAAGATCATCGACGAACATGGTCGTCAGCTGGAAATGGGCCGCAACCTCGCCGCCCTGCAAGCCGAGTTTGGCGGCCAGGCGCGCCAGCAGTTCCAGAAGCTGGCCGAGCAGGTGGCCATCGCACCGCGTGACGACAGCGACGACGAGGCTGCCATGCCGGCGACCCAGAAGACGGCGCCCAAGGGAGCAGCCACCTCCACCGCCGCGGCATCGACAAGCGCTGCACCGGCTTCCGCAGGCGAGTACAGCAACCTCACCGGCTGGAGTTTCGGCGAGCTGCCCGAACTGCTGGAAATCACCCGAGGCAGCGGCAAGCAGGCACAGACCCTGATCGGATTCCCGGCGCTGGTGGACCGCAAGACGCATTGCGACCTGGAAGTCTTCGACGACCCGGCCGAGGCTGCGCGCTTCCATTACGCCGGCCTGCGCCGCCTGTTCGCGCTGCAGATGAAGGAGCAGCTGAAGTATCTGGAGAAGAACATCCCCGGCTTGCAGCAGATGGGCATGCAATTCATGGCCCTGGGTTCGCAGGAAGAATTGCGCGAGCAGATCCTGAATGCCGGCCTGGAACGCGCCTTCCTGCAGGACCCGCTGCCCCGCAATGCGGACGAATTCAATCGTCGGCGCGACGAAGGCAAGGCCCGCCTGGGTCTGCTGGTCAACGAAATCGCCCGTCTGTGCAGTCAGATCCTGGCCGAATATCACGCCCTGCCCAAGAAGCTGCAGGGCATCAAGGCCCACGCGCAGGCCGCGACCGACATGCACGCGCAGCTTTCGCAACTGGTGGGCAAGCGTTTCGTGGCCGAGACCGACTATGGCAACCTCAGCCACTATCCGCGCTACCTCAAGGCCATCAACGTGCGCCTGGACAAGCTGCGCGCCGACCCGGCCCGTGATACCCGTCTGCTGGGCGAGTGGAACTCGGTGGCGCTGCCTTACCAGCGTGCCTTGAAGGACCGCGCCGGCCGGGCCGATCCCAAGATGACCGAGTTCCGCTGGATGCTGGAGGAATTGCGCGTATCGCTGTATGCGCAGGAGCTGAAGACGCCCATGCCGGTGTCGGTGAAGCGCTTGCAGAAGGTGTGGGAGAGCATGCAGCGCTAGGTACGTGATTGGCAGCGTGGCACGGCCCGAAAACCGCTTCCACGCTGCGATTCAGCCAATTTCCACCGATTTTCGCGTAAAATGCGTGATTCTTTGAATCAGTCGAGTACGTCGAACACCATGGCCATCAAGTCAGACAAGTGGATCCGCCGCATGGCGGAGCAGGAAGGAATGATCGAACCCTTCGAGCCGGGGCAGGTGCGCCAGTCGGCGGACGGGGCCAAGATCGTTTCCTACGGCACCTCGTCCTATGGCTACGATATCCGCTGTGCCGACGAATTCAAGATCTTCACCAACATCAATTCCACCATCGTCGATCCAAAGAACTTCGACGAGAAATCCTTCGTGGATTTCAAGGGCGATGTCTGCATCATCCCGCCCAACTCCTTCGCGCTGGCCCGTACCGTCGAATACTTCCGCATCCCGCGCAGCGTGCTGACCATCTGCCTGGGCAAGTCCACCTATGCGCGCTGCGGCATCATCGTCAACGTCACCCCCTTCGAACCGGAATGGGAAGGCTACGTCACCCTGGAGTTTTCCAATACCACGCCGCTGCCGGCCAAGATCTACGCTGGCGAAGGCTGTGCCCAGGTGCTGTTCTTCGAGAGCGATGAAATCTGCGAAACTTCCTACAAGGATCGCGGCGGCAAGTACCAGGGCCAGCATGGCGTGACCTTGCCCAAGACCTGAGCGCGTCGTGTCGTAAAGCTTGTAAACAATTTACAAAGAAGGCTTCCTGCGGGAAGCCTTCTTTGTATGGATTACGCTTCTGCCATATGTCGTACGTGTTCAACGGCGCTTGCGGCCGGCGCTCAGTTTCAACGCCTCTTCCCGCATCAGTCGCGCCGCGCCGCTGATGCTGCCGGTCCGATAGGCCAGGTGCAGCGGGGCCTTCAGGTCCGTAGCGCCGGTCAGCTTGAGATACACCACCCCCTCCGCATTGACCCGTGTCATCGACGCCGGGATCACCGCCACACCGACGCCTGCCGCGACCAGCGACAGCGTGGAGAGGTTCTTGCGCGCCTCCTGGAGCACCTGTGGCGAGAAGCCGGCCGCGTGGCAGGCGGCGATGATGGTGTCGTACAGGCCGGGGCCGTTGGGCCGGCGCGTCATGATGAAGGATTCCTCGGCCAGGGCGTGCAGGGCGATGCTCTTGCGCTTGCCGCCATCGGCCAGCGGATGGTCAATGGGTAACGCGGCGACCATGTCTTCCACCAGCATGGTTTCTATCGTCAGCCCGCTGGCGTCGCCCACCGGCGAGCGCACGAAGGCGAGGTCGAGCCGCTTGCCGCGCAGTGATTCGATGAGTTCGTTGGTATTGCTCTCTTCTACCGTCATGATCACGTCCGGCGCATCGGCGCGGAAGGCGCGGATCACCGAATGCACGAAGGGATGCAGCGAGGCCGATTCGGTGAATCCCACCGCGATGCGCCCCATCTTGCCCTGGGCGATGCGGCGTACGCTGGCCACCGTGGTATCCAGCTGGGCCAGCAGGGCGCGGGCGTCGACGAGCAGGGCTGCGCCGCTATCGGTCAGCTCCATGCCGCGTGGCAGGCGGTTGAACAGGGTCACGCCCAGCTCGCGCTCCAGCACGCGGATCTGCTGCGACAGCGGCGGTTGCTGGATGCCGATGCGTTCGGCCGCCTTGGTCAGGTGGCCCTCTTCGGCAACGGCGATGAAATAGCGCAGCAGGCGCAGGTCGATGGCAGGTGACATATCGTATGAATATGGATAGGCTATCTGACATATATTAGACAAAAACCCTCCCCAAGAGTAGCCTTTCATCCATGCGGCAATCACGCCGCGCCTGCATGAGACGACGATGAGCACTCCCGATCCCCTGGCCCCAGAGCGGCCTGTCCCCACTACCCGAGAACTGTTCCTGGGCTTCCTTGGCCTGGGCATGACCGCCTTCGGCGGGGCGCTGCCGCTGGCGCATCGCATGATCGTGGAACGGCGGCGCTGGCTGACCGACCCTGAATTCGTGGAACTGCTGGGGCTGTGCCAGTTTCTGCCGGGCGGCAACATCATCAACCTGTCGGTGGCGCTGGGCATGAAATTCCGCGGCTGGAAGGGTGCGCTGGCAGGCATCACCGGACTGATCGCGGTGCCGTCCATCGTCGTGATCCTGCTGGGGATGATTTATCAACACTTCCAGCATGATCCCAACGTCAAGCACCTCTTCGCCGGACTGGCCGCGGCCGCGGCCGGGCTGCTGATCCAGATGGCGGTGAAGATCGCGCTGCCGTTGCGCAAGAACCTGGTACTGGCGGTGGTGGCCATCGTCTGCTTCGTGGCCATCGCCTTGCTGCGCATCCCGCTGCTGTGGGTGATGCTGGTGATGACGCCGATCAGCGTGATCCTGACCGCCCGCTACGGCGAGCGTTTCGCCGCCAGGCCGCAGGGTACTGCTGCCAAGGATAGCGGCAAGGACACCGTCAAGAAGGAGGGCGCGCAATGAGCCAGACCCTGATCGCATTGGCAATCATCTTCACGCAGTTGTCGGTGCTGGCCTTCGGTGGCGGCAATACCATCCTGCCCGAGATGCAACGCCAGGTAGTGGAGGTGCATCACTGGATGACGGCCGAGGATTTCAGTGCCCTGTTTGCCCTGGGCCAGGCCGCGCCCGGTCCCAACCTGATGGTGGTGACCCTGGTGGGCTGGCATGTGGCCGGCTTCTGGGGGATGCTGGTGACCAGCCTGGCTAAGTTCGGGCCGTCGTCCATCATCACCATCATCATGCTTCACGTGTGGGAGAGGTTCAAGGACAAGCCATGGCGGCGTCACGTGCAGGCCGGGTTGCTCCCGGTGACCGGCGGATTGGTGGCGGCATCGGCGTTGCTGATCGCCCAGGCCTCGATTACCCATGGCTTCCTGGCGGCGATCACGGCGGCCACCGCCATCATCGCGCTCAAGACCAAGATCCATCCGTTGTGGTTGTTGTTTGGCGGGGCCTTGGCGGGGTTCTTCTATCTCGGCACTTTCTGACGGCGCGGCTGGCGCGGAGTCCCTGCGCCTTCGATACGCGGTAGAGCCGCTACTCAGTCCGAACGGGAGTGGGTATGTCGATCCCGAAAAGAAAACAGCCGATGCCTTCGCAGGCATCGGCTGTTTTTTTACGTTCAGCGCTGAGGCTTATTGCTTGACGCAATCCACGAAGTAATCGCGGCGGCCGTTGACTTCGCGCTTGACCAGACCGTGCACGTCCGTTTCGAAGCCAGGGAATTTCTCGTTGAAATCACGGGCGAACTTCAGGTAATCGACGATGGTCTTGTTGAAGATTTCGCCCGGGATCAGCAGCGGAATACCCGGCGGATACGGTGTCAGCAGGATCGAGGTGACGCGGCCTTCGAGTTCATCCAGGGGGACGCGGTCGATCTCGCGGTGGGCCATCTTGGCGAAGGCATCCGAGGGCTTCATGGCCGGTTGCATGTCCGAGAGATACATCTCGGTGGTCAGGCGGGCCACGTCGTAGGCACGGTAGGTCTCATGGATCTGCTGGCACAGGTCGCGCAGGCCCAGGCGCTCGTAGCGCGGGTTGCGCTGGGCGAACTCGGGCAGGATGCGCCAGATCGGCTGGTTCTTGTCGTAGTCGTCCTTGAACTGCTGCAGTGCCGTCACCAGCGTGTTCCAGCGGCCCTTGGTGATGCCGATGGTGAACATGATGAAGAAGGAATACAGGCCACACTTTTCCACGATCACGCCGTGCTCGGCCAGGTACTTGGTCACGATGGAAGCCGGGATGCCGGTCTCGCCGAACTGGCCGTTGAGGGCCAGGCCGGGGGTGACGATGGTGGCCTTGATCGGGTCCAGCATGTTGAAGCCCGGTGCCAGGTCGCCGAAGCCGTGCCAGTCGTCCTCGGCCTTGATGACCCAGTCTTCGCGCTCGCCGATGCCGTCGGCGGCGAAGCTGTTGGGGCCCCAGACCTGGAACCACCATTCATCGCCGAACTCCTGGTCGATCTTCTTCATGGCGCGGCGGAAGTCGAGCGCCTCGATGATGCTTTCTTCCACCAGCGCCGTGCCGCCGGGAGCTTCCATCATGGCCGCGGCGACGTCGCAGGAGGCGATGATGGAGTATTGCGGCGAGGTCGAGGTGTGCATCAGGAAGGCCTCGTTGAAGGCATCCTCGTCCAGCTTCACGGTTTCCGATTCACGCACCAGGATCTGCGAGGCCTGCGACAGGCCGGCCAGCAGCTTGTGGGTCGACTGGGTCGAGAAGATCAGCGACTTCTTGGCGCGCGGGCGGTCCTTGCCGATGGCATGCATGTCCTTGTAGAAGTCGTGGAAGGTGGCGTGCGGCAGCCAGGCTTCGTCGAAGTGGAGGGTCTCGATTTCGCCGTCGAGCATGTCCTTCAGGGTTTCGACGTTGTAGACCACGCCGTCGTAGGTCGACTGGGTGATGGTCAGGATGCGCGGCTTCTTGTTCTTGGCTTCGCGGGCGAAGGGGTTGGCTTCGATCTTGCGCTGGATGCTTTCCAGGGTGAACTCTTCCAGCGGGATCGGTCCGATGATGCCCAGGTGATTGCGGGTGGGCATCAGGAACACGGGAATCGCGCCGGTCATGATGATGGAGTGCAGGATGGACTTGTGGCAGTTGCGGTCCACCACCACGATGTCGCCGGGGGCGACGGTGGAGTGCCACACCATCTTGTTGGAGGTCGAGGTGCCGTTGGTGACGAAGTAGCAGTGGTCGGCATTGAAGATGCGCGCTGCATTGCGTTCCGAATTGGCCACCGGGCCGGTGTGATCCAGCAGTTGGCCCAGTTCTTCCACGGCGTTGCAGACGTCGGCGCGCAGCATGCGCTCGCCGAAGAACTGGTGGAACATCTGGCCCACGGGTGACTTCAGGAAGGCCACGCCGCCGGAGTGGCCGGGGCAGTGCCAGGAATAGGAGCCATCCTGGGCGTAATCGACCAGGGCGCGGAAGAAGGGCGGGGCCAGGCCGTCCAGGTAGGACTTGGCTTCACGGATGATGTGGCGGGCCACGAACTCCGGGGTGTCTTCGAACATGTGGATGAAGCCGTGCAGTTCGCGCAGCACATCATTGGGGATGTGGCGCGAGGTGCGGGTTTCACCGTAGAGATAGATGGGGATGTCGGCGTTCTTGTGGCGGATCTCGCTGACGAAGGCGCGCAGGGCCTTGAGGGCGTGGTCGGTTTCCTCGTCGGAGCCGGCGCCCATTTCCTCGTCGTCGATGGACAGGATGAAGGCCGAGGCGCGCGACTGCTGTTGTGCGAACTGGGCCAGGTCGCCATAGCTGGTCACGCCCAGCACTTCCATGCCTTCGGCTTCGATGGCGTCAGCCAGGGCGCGGATGCCCAGGCCCGAGGTGTTCTCGGAGCGGAAGTCTTCGTCGATGATGACGATGGGGAATCGGAATTTCATGGAATTCTCCAGGCTTCGCGCGCGTGGGGCGCCGGGTAGGCGGACGCGCGCAGGGGGTGAAAAGAAGAGCGCCTGGGCTGGCAGTGCTTGCGCGCCGGAAAAAATGAAAGCGGGATTGTCGCAGATATGCGCTAAAGAGGTGCGCAGTTTAAGCAAAAACGGGAAAAAACAACAGCCGCTGTCCGGACCCGATTCAACGTCTTTGGTACGTCACAAAAGCGTAGTCCAATCCGGAAGTTTCGGAGTGGTGTTCCTCGCGCGCCGTCTCCTGCCAACGCTGCTCGTCGATGGCCGGGAAGAAGGCGTCGCAGTCGAAACTGCTGGCGATGCGCGTGATGATGAGGCGGTCCACCAGCGGCAGGGCCTCGGCATAGATCTGGGCACCGCCGATGATGAAGGCCGGAGCATCGCCGGCCAGGGCTGCAGCCGCCTGCAGCGAGGTCGCGCTCTCCACGCCGGCGTGTTGCCAGTCGGCATTGCGGGTGATGACGATGTTGCGGCGATTGGGCAACGGCCGACCGATCGATTCGAAGGTCTTACGGCCCATCAGGATGGCATGCCCCGAGGTGGTGCGCTTGAAGTGGGCCAGGTCTTCCGGCAGGCGCCAGGGCAGGGTGTTGTTGATGCCGATGCCGTTGTTGAGGTCGGTGGCGACGACGATGGTGAGCTGGCCGGAAGGTGTGGTCATGCGGATGGGTATCTTGCCTGGAAGCGGTGGAAACAGGGGCGAGCCGGCCGGAGCAGGCCGACACGGCGCGGGTGATGATTTCTTCAGACGCATAATGTTACAGCAGCCATGCTGCGGCACGGAACTTTCTGCACCTGCTCCTGCCCTTATACCTGACACCGGCAGCCGCAAGACCTTGTCAGCGGCCTGCCAGCCAGCAGTGATATTTTCATTCCGGAAACATCGCTGGCATGGTCCGGAAATGCCGGAACCATGCCAACGCCCTGCGAACTTGCGAACAATCCCCGCCACATTTGGGTAAACTAGCGCCTGCTTTCCAGTTCGGCGCAGCCCAGAGCGTCAGCCGGGGCTCTTAACCAGAAAATTGCATGTCAGACAAAACAATAATGCTGCTTCACACCACCTCCGGGCCTGGCGCGGGACCATCCTCCCCGTCCAGCACCACACGATCGACCTGGTGGCGCCGTCTGGCCGCGCCTGCGACCCTCGCCGGTCTGCTGGCCCTGGCCTTGCCGCAAGCCGCCCTGGCCTTCGATTTCAATACCGTTGCCGCACGTGCCAAGGCGCTGGCCGGCAAGTCCTACAAGAAACCCTCCGATGAGCTGCCCAAGTCGCTCAAGGATCTGAGCTACGAGCAGGCCAGCCAGATCTACTTCCGCGACGACAAGTCCTGGTGGCGTGCCCAGAAGCTGCCCTTCGAACTGTCCTTCATCCACCTCGGCGCCAGCTACACCGAGCCGGTCAAGATCAATGAAGTGGTCGGCGACGCCGTGCGTGAAATCCATTTCAATCCGGCCCTGTTCGACTACAGTGCCAACCGCAGCGTCGATCCGCGCAGCCTGCGCAATATAGGCTTTGCGGGTTTCCGCATCCGTTTCCCGCTGAATTCGCCCAAGGTCAAGGATGATGTGCTGACCTTCCACGGGGCCAGCTACTTCCGCGCCATGGGGCGCGGCCAGAGCTATGGCCTGTCGGCGCGTGGCCTGGCGATCGATACGGCACTCTATTCGGGGGAGGAATTCCCGCGCTTCACCGAGTTCTGGCTGGAGCGTCCCTCGGGCGATGCCAAGGAACTGGTGATCTATGCGCTGCTGGATTCGCCCCGTGCCACCGGTGCCTACCGCTTCATGCTCAAGCCGGGCGTCGATACCGTGATGGACGTCAAGGCCCAGCTCTACCTGCGCAGCAATGTCACCAAGCTGGGTATTGCGCCGCTGACCAGCATGTTCCTGTTCGGCGAGAACCAGCCCGGCCCGGCCGACGACTTCCGTCCGGAAGTGCATGACTCGGATGGCCTGTCGATGCAGTCCGGCACCGGCGAATGGCTGTGGCGTCCGCTGGTCAATCCCAAGCGTCTGCTGGTGACGTCCTTCTCCTTCGACAATCCGCTGGGCTTTGGCCTGATGCAGCGTGATCGCAGCTTCTCGCACTACGAAGACCTGGACTACAACTACCAGGCCCGCCCCAGCGCCTGGGTCGAGCCCAAGGGCAAGTGGGGTTCGGGTCGCGTGGAGCTGGTGCAGATTCCCACGCCGGACGAGACCAACGACAACATCGTGGCCTACTGGATTCCGAACACCCTGCCCAAGCCGGGTCAACCCTTCAATGTGGAATACCGCCTGTCCTGGCAGAAGGACAATGAAAAGCGTCCGCCGCTGGCCTTCGTCACGCAGACCCTGTTCGGTCACGGCTATCGTCCCAAGCAGGAAGGCAAGGCCGACGAGGTGCAGCAACTGGCCATCGATTTCGACGGTGGCAGTCTCAAGAAGCTGCCGGCCAATGCGCGCGTGGAAGGCGTGGTCGAGGCCGATGCCAACGGCAAGCTGGCCAGCGTGACCACACGCAAGAATGAAATGACCGGCGGCTGGCGCGTGGAAGTCAAGCTGCGCCGGCTGGAAGAAAACAAGCCTGTCGAGCTGCGCGGTTTCCTGCGCAATGCCAATGGCGGCACAACCTTGTCTGAAACGTGGAGCTACATATTACCCCCCAACTAAGGCAGACTTCGGCAGCCTCGCAGGCGCTCGAGGATTACCTCGCGCGCCTGCCGCTGTCGCCTGAACAACGCCAGGACCTGGCGGCGCGGGCGGGTGCGATCGGCTCCGGCGATCCGGTGGCCGACCTGCACCGCGTGCTGGCCGAGGCTTCCGGGCGCGATGTGCAACTCGTGGCAGCTGCAGCCCAGGCTTCGGTGGATGCGCGCTTGCGGCTGATGTATCCGCAGGCCACTACCGGTACCGATACCAATACCGAAAGCAAAGCCGGCGGCGCCGTGCCGCCCATCAGCGAAGAGCGCGGCCAGCCGCGCATTCCCGTCGGCCCGCCGATGCATCGCAAGTCCATGGTGCCGCGTCCCTGGGGCGAGTTGAATCCCTTCTCGCGCTGGGTGGAGGAAGAAAACCGCCGGCTGGAACGTCGCCCCAGCCGCTGGCGTCGCGCCCGCAAGGGCCGCGCCAAGCTGGCCGAGCCGGTGCCGCCGCCGGTGGATGATGAACCGCGTTACATCGAAGATCACCTCGACCAGTCCGAGGCGCCTGATCCCAAGGGGCACTGGCAGCACACCGGCAACGTACGTCGCATCACGCTGCTGATCCTGATGGTCCTGCAGACCTCGATGGCCACCTATTTCATGAGCGACGTGCTGCCCTACCACGGCACCAAGCCGCTGGAGATGGTGGTGCTGTTCCTGTTCGGCCTGCTGTTCCTGTGGGTGTCGGCGGGTTTCTGGACGGCCATGACGGGCTTCCTGGTCCTCATGCGCGGTGACGACAAGTACCTCATCTCGCACGAGAAGGCCGGTCACACCGAGATCGCGAAAGAAGCGCGCACGGCCATCGTCATGCCCATCTGCAACGAGGACGTGGCACGCGTCTTTGCCGGCCTGCGGGCAACCTACGAATCGCTGGAGCGCACCGGCCAGATCGCGCATTTCGACTTCTTCATCCTCTCCGACAGTGGCGAAGCCGATATCTGCGCGGCCGAAACCGCCGCCTGGAATCGCTTGTGCCGCGAGACCGGCGGCTTCGGGCGCATCTTCTATCGCCACCGCCGCCGCCGCGTCAAGCGCAAGAGCGGCAACCTGGACGACTTCTGCCGTCGCTGGGGCGCCGATTACCGCTACATGGTGGTGCTGGACGCCGACAGCGTCATGACCGGCGAATGCCTGACCAAGCTGACCCGTCTGATGGAAGCCCATCCCGGCGCCGGCATTATCCAGACCGCACCGCGCGCGGCCGGACGTGACACGCTGTATGCCCGCATCCAGCAGTTCTCGACCCGCGTCTACGGACCGCTGTTCACCGCCGGCCTGCACTACTGGCAACTGGGCGAGTCGCATTTCTGGGGGCACAACGCCATCATCCGTCTGCAGCCCTTCATGAAGTACTGCGCGCTGGCGCCGCTGCCGGGCAAGGGCAACCTGTCCGGGCCGATCATGTCGCACGACTTCGTCGAGGCCTCGCTGATGCGGCGCGCCGGCTGGTCGGTGTGGATCGCCTACGACCTCGACGGCAGCTACGAGGAAATGCCGCCCAACCTGCTCGACGAACTGAGCCGCGACCGTCGCTGGTGCCAGGGCAATCTGATGAACTTCCGGCTGTTCCTGGCGCGAGGCATGCACATCGTGCATCGCGCGGTGTTCGTCACCGGCGTGATGGCCTATGTCTCGGCGCCGCTGTGGGGGCTGTTCCTGATCCTGTCCACGGTATTGCTGGCCGCGCACACGCTGATCGACCCGCAATACTTCACGGCGCCGCGCCAGCTGTTCCCGATCTGGCCCGAATGGCATCCGGAAAAGGCCCTGGCGCTGGTCTCGGCCACCGCCACCATCCTGTTCCTGCCCAAGATCCTGGCGGTATTGCTGTTCGCAGTGAAGGGCGCGCGTGGCTTCGGCGGCGCGCTGGCCCTGTTCCTGAGCATGGTGATCGAACTGCTGTTCTCGATGGCGCTGGCGCCGGTGCGCATGCTGTTCCACACCCGCTTCGTGCTGGGCGCCTTCCTGGGCTGGAATGCCGGCTGGAAGTCGCCGCCGCGCGCCGACAATGAAACCGGCTGGGGCGAGGCGCTGCGCCGCCATGGCTGGCATTCGTTGCTGGGCGTGGCCTGGGGCGCGCTGGTTTACTGGCTCAACCCGTCCTTCATCTGGTGGCTGATCCCGATCGCCGGTTCGCTGGCGGTGTCGGTGCCGGTGTCGGTGCTGTCCTCGCGGGTCAGCTTCGGCCGTGGCTTCCGTCGCGCCGGGCTGTTCAAGATTCCCGAAGAGACCTCGCCACCCTTCGAATTGCGCGAGACCGTGCGCCACCATGAAGAAACACCGGCGTTGCCGGGCTTCGTGGAAGCGGTGGTCGATCCCGCCTTCAATGCCCTGGTGTGTGCCACTGCGCATGCCCATCCGCAGGTGCCGCAACTGACGCAGCACCTGCGCGAGAAGCTGGTGCGCACGGCGCTCAAGGACGGGCCGGACGCGCTCAACGACAAGCAGAAGAACAGCATCCTGGAAGAGCCGGGTCTGCTGTCCCAGCTGCACCAGGCGGTCTGGAGCGGGGTGCCGGAAGTCCATCCGGACTGGCGCGTCGCCCTGGCCCGGCAGGACGCACCGATGCTGGCCGCCTGAGGGGGCGGACAGGACCGGAGACGGCCGATGAAATTCGGCCGTCATCATTTTCTGACATCATCTTTCGCGTTTGCCACGAGCGACCATGACCGAGCCGCAAGATCAACTGCCCCACGCCATCCCGACTTCGCACGCCCCTGCACGACAGAAGGCGTGGTGGAGCGGGCTGGCGCTGGTGCTGGTGCTGGGCGGCGGTTACTGGCTGTATTCGCGCCAGCAGCCGCCGCCAGCGGCACCCAAGCCGATCCCCGTCAAGCTGGAGACGGTCACCGTCGAACGGGCTGACCTGGAACAGGTGGTCAATGCCACCGGCAATGTGGTGGCACAGGATTATGTGGACGTCGGCTCCAAGGTGGCTGGCCAATTGTCGGATGTCGATGTGGTCATCGGTGAAGCCGTCAAGGCCGGTCGCCTGCTGGCCACGGTGGCGCCGGCCGTGCAGAGCAGTCGCATCGAGAACAACCGCGCCACGCTGGCGCGCCTCAAGGCCGAGCTGGCCGGACAGAACGCCCAGCTGGACTTCGCCCAGCTGCAGTTCCAGCGCCAGACCCAGCTCAAGGCCGAGAACGCCACCCGCGAGGAATCCTATGAATCCAGCCGCATGAACATGTATGCGGCGGCGGCCCGGGTGGACGCCACCAACGCCCAGATCCAGCAGACCGAGGCCTCCATCCGCGAAGATGAGGCGGTGCAGAAACAGACCCGTATCGAAGCGCCTGTCAGCGGCACCATCGTCACGCTCAATGCGCGTCCCGGCCAGATGGTGGGCGCCAATCAGGAAGTGCTCATGCGCATCGCCGACCTGTCGCGCATGACGGTGCAGGTGCCGGTGGCGGAGGAAGACGTGACCCGCCTGCAGAAGGGCATGACGGCCTACTTCACCACCCCCGGCTATCCCGGCAAGCGCTGGAGCGGCAAGCTGCGCCAGATCATGCTGCTGCCCACCGACGACTCCGGGCGGCAGGGCAAGAAGGCCTTCTACACCGTGCTCTTCGATGTCGCCAATCCCAGCCGGGAACTGATGAGCGGCATGAGTGCCGACGTCTATTTCGTGCTGGCCAGGGCCGAACATGTGCCGACCATTCCGCGCGCGCTGGTAACCAAGCCCGGCATGGATGGCACCCAGACCGTGAGAGTGGTGCTGGAAGATGGCAAGCTGGAGAGCCGCAAGATCAAGATCGGCATCCGCGATGGCGAGCGCGCCCAGGTGCTGTCGGGCCTGAAGGAAGGCGAGCAGGTGCTGTTGCCAGCCAATCCGCCGGCCTCTGCGGCCTCAGGCAACGCTGCCGCGCGCTAGGCGCCAGGCATGTTGTACAGTAGAGGTCGCGCCGGGGAGGGCGTCCTCTTTTTTCTGTTTCGATGCACACGACCCATGAGATTGCGTAGTCCGACCCCGCCCGTTTTCCCTGCCCTGCCGCGCGCGACGCGGCTGGCCCTGGCTGCCGCTCTGCTGCTGGCGTTGAGCGCCTGCGTCACGCCCCAGGTGCAGACCGATCCAATCCTCGAGATGCAGGTGCCCGAAAAGTGGGGCGGCGGCGCTTCGGCCGATGTGGCCCACGCCGAACAGCTGTGGCCCGATACCGACTGGTGGAAGCAGTTCGGCAGCAGCGAACTGTCCGAGCTGGTGCTGGAAGGCCAGCGCAACAACTACGAAATCGCCGCCGCCTTTTCCCGCATCAAGCAGGCCGAGGCCCAGGCCCGCATCGCCGGTGCGCCGCTGTTGCCCAATGTCGGCCTGAATGCCGGCGCCAGCCGCGAAATGCCGATCTCCGGCGGCACCCCGACCAATGCCGCCAACGCCAGCCTGCAGATCAGCTACGAGATCGACTTCTGGGGCAAGAACCGCGCCGGGGTCGAAGCCGCCGAAGCCACCCTGCGGGCCAATCGCTATGACCGCGAGACGGTGGCCCTGACCGTCACCAGCGGCATCGTTTCCACCTATCTGCAAGTGCTGTCGCTGCGCGACCGGCTGGAGATTGCGCGCCAGAACGTCAACAACGCCGAACGCGTGCTGCGCCTGGTGGAAGCGCAAAGCCGCGCTGGCTCGGCCTCGCCGCTGGACCTGGCGCGCCAGCGCTCGGCCCTGGCCAACCAGCGACAGCTGATCCCCGACCTGCAACAGCAGGAGCAGGACGCCCAGACGGCGCTGGCCATTTTGCTGGGCCGTCCGCCGCAGAATTTCAAGGTCGAGGAAAAAGGCCTGGCCGGCATCCAGATGCCGCGCATCTCGGCCGGCCTGCCTTCCGAACTGCTGACCCGCCGGCCCGACATCCGTCGCGCCGAAGCCAATCTGGCGGCCGCCAATGCCAACGTCGCCGTGGCCCGGGCGTCGCTATTCCCCAGCATTACGCTGACCGGCTCCACGGGGGCGCAGAGCAATGCCTTGCTGTCCCTGTTCGATGGCCCCAACCTGTTCGCCAACCTCGGTGCCGGCCTGATCGCACCGATCTTCGACGGCGGCAACCTGCGCAACCAGCAGGCCCTGGCCGAGGCGCAGAAGGAAGAACTGGTGCAGGTCTACCGGCAGCGTGTGATCACCTCGCTGTCGGAAGTGGAAAAGGCCCTGGGCGCCATCCGCAGCCTGGAAGAACGGTATCGCCTGAAGGTAGGGGAAGTGGACCAGGCGCGCTTCGCCTTCGAGCTGGCCGAGATTCGCTATCGTGCCGGTGCCGAAGACCTGCTGGTGGTGCTCGATACCCAGCGCACCCTCTCCGAAGCCCAGAACCAGCTGGGCCAGATCAAGCTGCAGCGGCTGCAGGCGACCGTCTCGCTGTACAAGGCCCTGGGCGGCGGCTGGCAGGACAAGCAGGTGCCGGACGACACCGGTACCGCCACCGGCACCGTATCCTGAACGGAGTGGCTCAGGCCGTGGCCTGCCACTCCTGCACCAGCACCTGGACCAGCTCGGCCACGGTCAGCCCGTCGCGGATGAGCGCCGCAGCTTGTCCGGCCCAGTGGGCGCCGAATTCGTGGACATCCCTGGCCACAGCCATCGCATTGAGCTGCTTGCCGGCGTCGTAGGCGGCCGGATAGGCCGGCATCGGCGGCGCGCCGGGTGTATCGATTTCCTGCATGAAACGATTGACGATGCCGCGCGCGCGGCGGCCTGAAATGGCGGCCGTCACGCGCGTGTGCCCGGCGCGCTCGCTCTTGAGCAGTGCCCGATAGGCGGCATTGGCGCCGGACTCGCGGGTGAGCAGGAAGGCGGTTCCCATCTGCACCGCCTGCGCGCCCAGTTGCAGGGCGGCGGCAATGCCCTTGCCATCCATGATGCCGCCGGCTGCGATCACCGGCAGGCGGCTATGCTGCGCCAGCAGGCGCACCAGGGCGAAGGTCCCGATCTCCTCATCCTTGTCCTGGTCGAAGATGCCGCGATGGCCACCGGCCTCGATGCCTTGCGCGACGATGGCGTCGATCCCGGCGGCCTCGATCTGGCGTGCCTCGTCCAGGCAAGTGGCGCTGGCCATCAGGAACACCCCGGCCTGCTTGAGGGACTGGATCACCGCAGCCGATGGCAGGCCGAAGTGGAAACTGACCACCTTGGGCGGCTGTTCCAGCATCAGTTGCTGCATCCCGGTATCGACCTTGAAGCTCTGGTAGATCTCCTTCAAGGGCAGCGTGATGCTGCCGCCGAATTCATCCAGATGGCCTTGCAGGTGCTGCAGCCAGGCCGCATCCCGGGTCGCATCCAGCTGCGCCGGTTGATGGCAAAAGAAATTGACGCTGAAGGGCTTGGCCGTGAGCGCCTGCAACTGTGCCAGCGCCTCGCGGGCCTGCGCCACGCTGGAGGCACCCAGCGCCAGCGAACCCAGGGCGCCTGCATTGGAGGCGGCAGCGGCCATGGCCACGGTGGAACTGCCAGCCATGGGGGCCTGGATGATGGGATGGGCCAGGCCCAGTCGTTGCAGCAGGGGGGTAGGCATGCATCTCTCCCGAAGCGCGCACCGACCGGCGCACTGCCGGTGGTGGCATGCGCAGGTGGTTCAGACCGCCATGGGGGCGGTCAGGGGGGCGTGGTGCTGGTAGTTCTCCAGCGAGAAGTCGGATGGCTCGATCTGTTCCAGCCATTGCGGTGCGTACTCGCCAGTCTTGGCGAAGTCCGGTACGCGGTCGGAAATGCGCAGTTGAGGAAGCGGGTAGGGCTCGCGGGTCAACTGTTCCTTGACCATCTCGATATGGTTTTCGTAGATGTGGGCATCGCCCACGAAGTAGCTGAACCAGCGCGGCTTGTAGCCGGTCAGGCGCCCGACCAGATGCAGCAGCGCCGCCGCTTCGGCCAGGTTGAAGGGCGTGCCCAGGCCGATGTCGTTGCTGCGCACGTACAGGCAGAGCGAGATTTCGCCGGTGTTCTGGTTCGGCAGGAACTGGTACAGCAGGTGACAGGCGGGCAGGGCGATTTCGTCCAGCACCGCGCAATTCCAGCCATGGAACAGGATGCGGCGGCTGCCGGGGTTCTTGACGATGGTGTCCAGGCAGTCGCGCAACTGGTCTACCGCCTTGTACAGCAGCACCTTGTCCACGCCTTCATCCTGCAGCGTGGAGACGATGCTGAAGCCCTTGCTGCGGGCCGCGTCGATCTGCGCGCTGTGCGCGGCATCGATCAGCTTGTAGGCCGGCCACTGGCGCCATTGCACGCCATACACCGGGCCCAGGTCGTCGGTGCCGGTACGGAAGGGATTGGCCAGCCAGTCGGCGTTTTCATTGGCGTTCTGGTCCCAGACCTTGCAGCCCAGGGCGCGGAAGTCGGCGGCGCTGCGCGTGGCGCGCAGGAAGCCGCACAGTTCGCCCACCACTGACTTGAATGCCAGGCGCTTGGTGGTCACCGCCGGGAAGCCCTTCTGCAGGTCGAAGCGCATCATCGCGCCGGGGATGCTGAGGGTGCGGATGCCGGTGCGGTTGTCTTGCCAGGAGCCGTTCTCGAGGACGTCCTGGATGAGGTCTTGGTATTGTTTCATTGCAATGTTTCGGGTGCTGGCCACTGGCCGAGGGATGCGGGATTGTAGCGCATCGACAGGGCAAGCACCCGACCGGCGGGGTGCCTTGGCATGGCGTCAATGACGAAATGCCAAGGCCTGCCCGCTGCGGGCGGTGGGGCTCAGAAGCCGACGTTCTGGCCGCCCTTGAGTTTCAGCATGGCGCGGGCGTCGTCGGGGCTGGCCACTTCCAGGGAGAGCGCTTCGATGACCGTGCGGATGCGGCGGACCTGGTCGGCATTGCTCTTGGCCAGCTTGCCGGGGCCGTCCCAGAGCGAGTCTTCGAGACCCACGCGGGTGTGGCCGCCCATGGCCGCCGACATGGTGGCGATCGGGATCTGTCCGCGGCCGGCACCCAGTACGGACCAGAAGTAGTCTTCGCCGAAGAGGCGGTCGGCGGTGCGCTTCATGTGCATCACGTCTTCGACGTCGTTGCCGATGCCGCCGCGCAGGCCGAAGACGGACTGGATCAGGAAGGGGGGCTTGATCAGGCCACGGTCGATGAAGTGGGCGGCGGTGTAGAGGTGGCCGATGTCGTAGCACTCGATTTCGAAGCGGGTCTGGTTGGCGCTGCAGGATTCGAGGATGTAGGCGATGTCCTTGAAGGTGTTGCGGAAGATGCGGTCGTCGGAGCCTTCGAGGTAGGGGCGTTCCCAGTCGTATTTGAAGTCCTTGAAGCGGTTCAGCATTTCGTACAGGCCGAAGTTCATGGAGCCCATGTTGAGGGAGGCGACTTCGGGTTTGAGCTGCAGTGCGGGTTGCAGGCGTTCTTCTACGCCCATGGTGGGGGCGCCGCCGGTGGTGAGGTTGATGACGACGTTGGAGCGGGCTTTGATCTGGGGGAGGAATTTGCGGAATTCGTCGGGGTCCTGCGTGGGTTTGCCGTTTTGTGGGTCGCGGGCGTGGAGGTGGACGATGGCGGCGCCGGCTTCGGCGGCGGCCAATGCTTCGTCCCTGATCTGCTCGGGGGTGATGGGCAGGTGGGGGGACATGGAGGGGGTGTGGATGGCGCCTGTGACTGCGCAGGTGATGATGACTTTCTTGGGCTTGGCCATGGGGTGTGCTCCTTTGATGTTGGTTGTGCTTTTGGGGGTGCTTTGCTGTCTTCTGTCTTGTTGCTTTGCTTCGTTTTGTGTTGTTTCGTTTTGTTTTGTTTTGTTGCTTGGGTAGTCTGGTCTTGCTGACTATCTGCGCTCTAGCTTAATGCTTTTCTCTCTCCGGTCGCAGGGGAGCGCCGGGAGCGGCCCGGCAGCCGCTCACTTTCTTTGGCCCGCCAAAGAAAGTAAGCAAAGAAAACGGCCCCCAAGAGCCAGCCCTCCTGCGGAGGGTTCCCGCCGGAGTGAAGCAGCAAGTGGGAAAAATAGAGTCGCTTCGCTCCCACTATTTTTCTGATCCACTTGCTGCTTCACTCCGGCGGCTGGCTCCCAAGGGGGAAAGCGTGTCCGGCTCGCCTTCGGCTTCGCGCCGTTACTGGGTAGCTCAGCAGTTTCGTACCGATGTACTTACTTCTGAATCTTTTAAATTATATAAATAATTAATTTTTCGCCCTGAAGCTGCGCAGGAAATCCAGCAGGATCTGTCCCGATACCTCGGCATCATCGGCCGTCATGGTCTCCAGCGGGTTATGGCTGATGCCGCCGTTGCCGCAGCGGGTGAAGAGCATGCAGACGTCGGTCAGGCGGGCGATGGCCATCGCGTCGTGGCCAGCGCCGGAGGCCAGTTCGAAGGGCGGGACGCCGGCGCGTTCGGTGGCGGCGGCCAGTTGTTCCATCAGCCAGGGCGCGCAGGGGGCGGCCGGGGCGCTCAGGGTTTCTTCCAGCTTGATGTCGATGCTGCGCCGTGCGCCGATGTCTTCGATCTTGGCGAGGATGTCCTTGATCGCAGCCAGGCGGATGTCGTCACGGGCGGCGCGGATGTCCAGCGAGAGCTGGCAGGCGCCAGGGATGACGTTGGTGGAGCCACGGGGTACCTGCAACTGGCCGACCGTGCCGACCAACGCGGCATGCTGGTCCTGCGAGCAGCGCTGCTCCACATAGAGGATGATCTCGGCGGCAGCGGCGGCGGCGTCCTTGCGCATGTCCATCGGCGTGGTGCCGGCGTGGCTGGCCACGCCTTTCAGATCGACCAGGTAGCGTGAGCTGCCGGCAATGGAGGTGACGATGCCGACCGGCAGGTCGCGGTTCAACAGAACCGGGCCCTGTTCGATGTGGACTTCGACATAGCCCAGGATATCGGCGGCGTCGCGGGCGATCTGCGGGATGGCGGTGACGTCGTGGCCGGCCTGGGTGATGACCTCGCGCATGCTGATGCCGTCCTTGTCCTGCAGGTCGAGCAACTTCATGTCGAACTGGCCGGTGACGGCATTGCTGCCCAGGAAGGTGCTCTTGAAGCGTACGCCTTCCTCTTCCGAGAAGCCGATGACTTCGAAGTGGAAGGGCAGGGTCTCGCCCCGCTCATGCAGGTGCCTGACCACGGCGATGGGCAGCAGGATGCCTTCGCGGCCGTCGTACTTGCCACCGTTGCGCACCGTGTCGTAGTGCGAGCCGGTCATCAGGGTCTTGGCCTGCGGGTCGCTGGAGAGGTAGCGGCCGACCACGTTGCCCACTGCATCGATGTGGACGTGCATGCCGGCTTCGCGCATCCATTGGGCGATCTGGTCGGCGGTGCGACGATGGGTGTCGGTCAGGTAGGTGCAGGTGAGAGCACCTTCGTCTTCGGACAGGGCGCCGATTTCCTCGGCCCATTGCATGACGGTGGCACCCAGTTGCGGGCGATGGCCCAGCAAGTCGTTCAGGCGCATCTCGGCAATGCGGCCGATCTGGCGCAGGGCTTCGCGCAGTTCGTCTTCGACCTGGTTGCGCAGGCGACGGGCGAAGGTGGCAATGATCTGCTGACGCGTCAGGCCAGCCCCGGTCGGGCCTTTCACGGCCAGGATGAAGGGGAAGCCGAAGCGGGCGTTGTAATCGGTGTTGAGCTGTTGCAGGCGGGCGAACTCCTCCGGGCTGCACTGGTTCAGGCCGGCCCGGGCCTGCTCGCCGGTGGATTCGGCGGTCAGCTCGCCGGCGATGGCGGCGCGGCCGGCCAGTTCGGGGTGGGCGCGGATCAGGCCCAGTTGTTCGGCGCGGCTGGCGTCGGTGACGACTTTCTGCAGGGCCAGTTTCAGGGCGGTGATGTTGCGGAAGGGACGCTGCAGCGCGGCGCGCTCGGGAATCCAGGGCGAATGCTCGTAGATGCCGTGCAGGGCGGCGATGAAGGCGGAGGCATCGGCCTCGTTCAATTGTTGCAGTGTCGTCGTCATGTGCTGGCCGGTCGGTCTGCGCCGGCTCCCTCGCTGGTTCGTTGCTGTTGCGATCAATACCGGCGCCCACGATCTGAAAATCAGTATTGTCGGCGCCGATTGTTGTCTGTGATTGTGGGTTGCCGCTGCCGTCCGGGGAGGGCAGCGGGCGCGCCCGGCGGGCATCCGGGCGCAGGTGAGACTTTAAAACATCTTGGCCCGGATGGCATCAACGGTTTCATCTGGCGCGTATCGGTTTTGGCATATCTGTCGATGGCAAGACCGCGCCTGCGCTCAGTGATCCGAGCTTTGTGCCGCCGCTACCGCATAGCGGGCCACGTCTTCCTCGCTGCCGCGGCCGTTGAAGAACAGGTTCAGCCCGACTGCCATGGCCGAGGCCAGCAGGATGCCGCTGTGGAAGATGGTGCCCAGCAGGTGCGGCATCTTGTCGAAGAAGGTGGGGGCGACGATGGGGATCATGCCCACGCCGATGCTGATGGCGACGATGAAGAGGTTGTTGCGGTTACCGTGGAAATCGACCTTGGAGAGGATCTTGATCCCGGTCGCCGCCACCATGCCGAACATCACGATGCCGGCACCGCCCAGCACGAATTGCGGGATTGAGGCGGCCACGTGCGCCATCTTGGGGAACAGGCCAAAGGCGATCAGGATCACCCCGGCGGCCACGCAGACGAAGCGGCTGCGGATGCCGGTCACGCCCACCAGACCGACGTTCTGCGAGAACGAGGTATAGGGGAAGGTGTTGAAGAGGCCCCCGATCACGGTGCCCAGGCCATCCACGCGCAGGCCGCTGGCGAGTGCGCGGTCGTCGATCCGGCGGCCGACGATGTCGCCCAGGGCCATGAACATGCCGGTCGATTCGATCATGGTCACGATCATCACCAGGCACATGCTGATGATGGAAGCCAGGTCGAACTGCGGCAGGCCATAGTGGAAGGGCTGGATGAAGGCAAACCAGTCGGCCGCGTCCAGGCCGTCGAAGCTGATCTTGCCCAGTGCAAAGGCGATCACGAAGCCCACCACCATCCCCAGCAATACCGAGATGTTGGAGATGAATCCCCGCGTGTACTTGGTGATCAGCAGGATGGCCACCAGCACCACCGCTGCAATCGACAGCGACAGCGGCGAGCCATAGTCGGGATTGGGCACCTTGACGAAGACGCCGTCGACCAGCTTGCCGATCACCGGTTGTCCACCGGCCGCCCAGTTGATGCCCACGCCCATCAGCGAGACCCCGATCACCGTGATCACGGTACCCGTCACCACCGGTGGAAAGTAGCGCATGAGCTTGCTCATGTAGGGCGAGGCCAGGATGCAGAACAGACCCGAGGCAATCACCGCGCCATAGATGTGCAGGATGTTGAGCTGGGGATTGTTGGCCATGGCCACCATCGGTCCCACGGCGGCGAAGGTTACGCCCATCATGACCGGCATGCGGATGCCGAACTTCCAGATACCGGCACTCTGGATGATGGTGACTACGCCACAGCAGAACAGGTCGGCACTGATCAGGTAGGCGATCTCGGACTTGGGCAGGTTCAGGGCACCGCCGATGATGAGCGGCACGGCAATCGCACCGGCATACATCACCAGCACGTGCTGCATGCCGAGCGCGAAGAGCTTGAATACGGGTAGGCGTTCATCCACTGGATGGCTGGGGGCTTGCATGGGCTGTCTCCTGGTATTTTTTATGGAGGAACCTGACATGTGACCTTGCCCCGGCTGTCTGGAACGGGGCCTGCCTTGTCGCTTGAATGTGGTTCCGGCTCAGTGCCGTGTTCTGCCTTCCTGTGCGCTCTGGAGGTGGATACCGGCCTGATGCTGGCGATACTAAAGCAATCCGGCAGGGGCGATATAGTGGCCCCGGCATACCGCTACACGTCCGGGCGATATATGGACGGGTGTCATTTCCCTTTGCTCGCCGTGTTCATCATTCCCGCCCCTGAGCCAGCAGCTTGGCGGCGGCGCTGACCTGTGCGCGCAGCCACTTGTGCTCGGTGGCCTGGTGCACGCGCTCGTGCCAGAGCTGGTAGAAGCGCAGCGGCGGGAACTTGATGGGTACCGTATAGCTTTTCAGGGCCAGCAGCTTTTCGTAGAAGCTGGCGAACTGCTGGCCGGCCGTCAGCACCAGGTCGGTCTGCGCCACCATGTAGGGCAGCATGCGGAAGTGGGCCGACTCCACCACCACGTTGCGATGCAGATTCTGCTTTTCCAGGAAGCTATCGATGGTGCCGTGATAGCCGGGCAGGATCTGCGAAGGCGCGGCGTGGGGCAGGGAGAGATAGTCCTCCATGGTCATGGCATCGCGGGCGGTGCGCTTGGCATAGGCGCAATCGGCGCGCATCAGGCAGACGATGGGGTCGTCGAACAGCTTGGAGAGGTGCAGGTGCGGTGGCGGCTCGTCCCAGTTGGCGATGACCAGGTCCAGTTCGCCGTCCGAGAGCAGGCGCACGTAGTCGGTATCCGGGCCCAGCGCGTGGATCACGATGTGGCTGCGCGGCGATTCGCGACGCAGGCGGGCGATCACCTCGGTGAAGAAGGGCGTGTTCATGTAGTCCGGCGCAGCGATGTGGAAGGTGCGTTCTTCCTCCTGCGGCACGAAGGCGGTCTTGGGCACGAACAGGCGCTCGGTCTCATCGAGGATGCGCTTGGCCGGTTTCAGCAGGCTTTCGCCGTGCTGGGTCGGCACCATGCCACGGGCGCCGCGCACCAGCAGCGGATCACCGGTGAGCTCACGCAGCTTGCGCAGCGAAGCGGAGATCGAGGGTTGCGGCTGGTTCAGTTTCAGGGCCACGCGCGAGACATTCTTTTCGCACAGCAACAGGTAAAGAATGCGGATGAGGTGGATATCGAGGTGGTCAGGCAGCCTGGACATGGGGATGTCTCCGGGGTCTTTGTTCTAGCGTGGGGCAGGTGACGGTTTTTCGTTCACTCTGATGGCACCGCATCGGGTGGGCGCCTTGTCGTTGTTATTCACCGAGGCCGGCTTGCGGCGGCGGCCTGGCGTGATGCGAGCGCAAGCGTCCCACATCCAGGGGGCATTTTTGTATATGGACTTTCGTATGTCAAATATATGTTGTCGACCATGTTTTGCGCGGTCCCCGCGTTTATCGTTCGTGCAACCGGTCCGCGCCAGCCATTGCCAGCCTCACGAGGGCAGCGCCGCAGGACGAGGACCGAGACAACAGATGGCAGCAGCCATCGGGTCGTAGCGGCAGCACGACGGGAGACCAGCAGCGACGCCACTTCCAGGCTTCGTCCGCGTCCCGGCGCGCGGAAAGCCTTCACTCCCACTCATCCAGCAGTTTCCATGCGGCATGCATGGCGGGGGAGGGCTTTCATGGCGGCCCATTCCTGAGGCAATGCCTCGCCTGTCCGGAGTAGGTCGCGGTGGCGGACAGCAATCCTGCGTGGGGAAGACATGGAAGCACTCCTGGTTTCATATGGCATCGACTGGGCCAATCTGCTGGTTCGCTGGCTACACCTGATCACGGGCATCGCCTGGATCGGCGCCTCCTTTTATTTCGTCTGGCTGGACAACTCCATCCGCCCGCCCAAGCCGGGCAGCGACCTGGAGAAGAAGGGCGTCTCCGGCGAGCTGTGGGCAGTCCACGGCGGCGGTTTCTACAATCCGCAGAAGTATCTGGTGGCGCCGGCCGAGCTGCCCCAGGAACTGCACTGGTTCAAGTGGGAAGCCTACGCCACCTGGATCACCGGCGTGGCCATGCTGTTTATCGTCTATTACTTCAATGCCTCGGCCATGATGGTGGACAAGTCGGTGGCCAATCTCTCCGGTATCGAAGCGGTGGGCGTGGGCATCGGCACGCTGGTGCTGGGCTGGATCGTCTATGACCTGCTGTGCCGCTCGCCACTGGGCAAGCGCGAGGGCCTGCTCGGGCTGGTGATGTTCGTCTTCATCGTGGCCGTGGCCTACCTGCTCACGCACCTGCTGTCGGGACGGGCCGCCTACATCCATGTGGGTGCCATGATCGGCACCATCATGGTCGGCAATGTGCTGATGGTGATCATCCCCGGACAACGCAAGCTGGTGGAGGCGATGCAGCAGGGCCGCTCGCCCGACCCTATCCACGGTCGTCGCGGCAAGCAGCGCAGCGTGCACAACAACTACTTCACGCTGCCCATTTTGTTCATCATGATCAGCAACCACTATGCGATGACCTATACCCATGCCCATAGCTGGCTGGTGCTGGCGGCGATCATGGCGGCGGGTGTGCTGATCCGTCACTTTTTCAATCTGCGGCACAAGGGCCGGGTGGCGATCGGCTATCCCATCGCCGGGGTGGCCCTGCTGCTGGCCGTGGCGGTGGCGATCGCGCCGCGTCCGGTGATACCGTCGGCACCGGCAGCACCGGCATCTGCCGCCGCAGGCAGCGCCCCGGTTGCAGCGGCAGCGCCCGACTTCACCAGGATCCAGGCCATCATCACCCAGCGCTGCGCCAGCTGCCATTCGGACAAACCGACCCAGGCCGGCTTTGCCACGGCACCGGCGGGCATGATGCTGCAGACCCCTGAGCTGATCCACCAGCACGCCGCCAAGATATTCCAGCGCGCCGTCCAGACCAAGGACATGCCGCTGGCCAACATGACCCAGATGACCGACCAAGAACGCGCCGACGTGGCCGCCTGGTTCCAGGCCGGTGCCAAGTAGGCCCGATCACGTCAGAAAGAAGATACGACACATGCCTACCATCACCATCGACGGCTTCAACCTCAGCGCCGCGCAAGTCATCAGCGTGGCCCGCGCACCGCATCTCAAGGTCGCCCTGGCCGACTCCTCGCGCGCGGCCCTCAAGCACAGCCGCGACTACATCGAAAGCACCTGGATGCACGATGAAGCGCCCATGATGTACAGCTTCAATACCGGCGTGGGTCTGCTCAAGGACACCCGCATCAAGGTGGAACATATCGAACTGTTCCAGACCCAGTTGATCCGCGCCCACAGCGCCGGCGTCGGCGAACCTTTCTCCGAGGAAGTCAGCCGCGCCACCATGCTGTTGCGTGCCAACGCGTTCGCCTCCAACTATTCCGCGCCGCGGGTGGAGGTGGTGGATCGCCTGCTGGCCTTCCTCAATGCCGGCATCCACCCCGTCATGCCGCAGAAGGGCTCGGTGGGCGCCTCCGGCGACCTGGCACCGCTGGCCTACCTGGCTGCGGCCATCGCTGGCTTCGACGAGGCTGAGGTGATGTTCCAGGGGCAGCGCATGCGGGCTCCACAGGCCATCGAACAGGCCGGCATCACACCGGTGAAGTTCGACCTCAAGGCCAAGGATGCCTCGGCGCTGATCAATGGCTGCACCGCCTCGCTGGCGGTGGCCATCCTGGCGGCGCACGATGCGCGCCACCTGCTGACCGATGCCTGCCTCTCGCTGGGGTTGACGCTGGAGGCCATGCGTGCCGAGATGTCGGCCTTCGATCCGCGCATCCAGCAGGCGCGGCCGCACGCCGGGCAGATCAAGACGGCGGACGTGATCCGCACCCTCCTGCAGGGTTCCACCCGCACCACCCACGCAGCGCGTGCGGTGCAACTGCCGGACGAGCTGCGGCGCACCGATATCCCCTATACCTCACGCATCCAGGATGTGTATTCGCTGCGTTGCGCGCCCCAGGTATATGGCCCGGTATTCGATGCGCTGGACTACATCGACACCATCATCGAGAAGGAAACCAATTCGGCCACCGACAACCCGCTGATCTTCAACAAGGAAGACGGCGAGGGTTTCGAGATCATTTCCGGTGGCAACTTCCATGGCCAGTACCTGGCGCAGGCCATGGACCTGCTGGCCATGACCATCACCGACCTGGGCAGCATCTGCGAGCGTCGCATTGCGCGGCTGATCGATCCCACGCTGTCGTGGGGGCTGCCGCGCAACCTGATGAGTGGCGTGCGCGGCGTCAATACCGGCTATCCGGTGGTGCAGTGTTCGATGAGTGCGCTGGTGATGGAAAACCGCACGCTGTGCATGCCGGGCAGCGTCGACAGCATCCCCTCCAAGGGCAATAGCGAGGACCACATCTCCAACTCCACCTGGTGTGCGCGCAAGGCCCTGACGGTAGTGCAGAACACGCAGTACATCGTGGGCGTGGAAATGCTGCTGGCAGCGCAGGCGCTGACGATGACCGAAGAACTGCTCAAGGACTTCGTCCTGGGCCGTGGAACGCAGGCGGCCTACGACGAGATCCGCCGGCAGATCCCGGCCTGCCTGGAGGGGGACCGCTGGTTCCATGACGACGTGCAGGCCGCGCAGGGCTTTGTGGTCAGCGGGTCGGTGCGCGAGGCTGTAAAGGCAGCTATCGGACGTTTCGTCTGATCCCATCCTGGGGGAAGAAAGCAGAAAGGCCGTCCGGTGTCATGCCGGACGGCCTTTTCCGCTTGAACAATATAAAGAATTTACACTTCGGCCCACTGCCGCAGCAGGTTGTGATAGTGCCCGGTCAGGCCCAGCACTTCATCGGTATCGCCGATTTGCTGACGCAGGCTGTAGATGTTGCGGTCCAGTTCGAAGAGCATGCTGCGCTTCCAGTCGTCGCGCACCATGCTCTGGGTCCAGAAGAAGGAACAGACGCGGGCGCCGCGGGTGACCGGTTCGACACGGTGCAGGCTGGTGGAGGGATAGACGATCATGTCGCCGGCCGGCAGCTTGACCTCGTGGGTGCCGTAGGTATCGACCACCACCAGCTCGCCCCCTTCGTACTCGTCCGGGTCCGACAGGAACACCGTGGTGGAGACATCGGTGCGGATGCTGCCGGCGGCATTGGGCAGGTTGCGCACCGAGCCATCGACGTGCAGGCCGTAATGCTCGCCGCCCTCGTAGCTGTTGAACAGCGGCGGCATGGTCTTCTTGGGCAGGGCGGCGGCGAAGAACAGGGGATTCCTGCGCAGCGCCTCCAGGATGATCTCGCCCAGCTGGAGGCCCAGCGGCGAATGCTCCGGCAACTGCCGGTTGCGCTTCACGCGCGCGCCCTGGTCGCCGACGGTGGCGCGGCCGTCGATCCAGTCGGCGCGGTCGAGTTCGGTGCGGATGTGGCGCACCTGCTCGGCGCTGAGGACTTCGGGAATGTGCAGCATCATGATGAACCTCTCCTGTCGCGAATGAAAAGGCCCCTCCGCGCGGGAGGGGCCGTCAAGTCTGGCTGATCCATGAAGGACTCAGCGGGCGCCACCACTTTAGGCAAAGTGCATGGTGCCGGGGCTGAGGCAGATCAAATCATCGCCATGGGCAGGGTCAGAACTTGAAGTTGGCGGTGAGCGCCACGGCGCGTGGCGAACCCGGGGTGTAACGATAGCCGCTCTTGTTGATTGCCGCTACGTAGTCCTTGTTGAAAATATTGTAGAGATTCAACTGCAGGTCCACGTTCTTGTTCACGACATAACCGAGCATGCTGTCCACCACCCAGTAGGAATTGGCGTACTTGGGCGTGCCGACCGCGCCGTCGGTACCGCGCAGCAGCGAGCTGACGTAGCGTGCGCCGCCACCGATGGTGAAGCCCTGCGGCAGGCGGTAGGTGGCCCAGGAGGTGAAGGCCTGCTTGGGGGTGTAGGCCAGGTTGTTCTCACCCGAAGCGGTGGTGATGGCACCGCTGTCGACCTTGGTATCCATCCAGGTGTAGCCGGCGGCCAGCGAGAGGTTGTTGGTGACGTCACCGGTCACGCCCAGTTCGATCCCCTGCACGGTCTTCTTGCCGGTCTGGAAGTAGCGACCGGAGGTGCCGTCCTGTTCGACTTCATTGCTCACTTCGGTATGGAACAGCGCGGCGGTCACGGCCAGCTTCTTGTTCAGCAGATCCCACTTGGTGCCCAGTTCGCTGGTCTTGGTCTTCTGCGGCGCGTAGTTGGAATTGGCAGCGCTGTTGGCTGCGCTGGAGAGCGCGAAGTTGGCGCCCCCCGGCGGCTGCTGCGAAGTGGCGTACAGCGCGTAGATGCTGCTGTAGTCGGTCGGCTTGAAGATCGCGGCCAGCTTCCAGTTGAACAGGTTGCCCGAAGTCGACAGGTTGGTGATGGTGCCGGCGGCGTTGGAGTAATAGGTGGTGCGATAGTGGTCTTCGCGGATGCCGCCGTTGATCGACCACTGCTCGTTGAACTTCAGGGTATCGAACAGGTAGGCCGAGATGGTGTCGGTCTTGCCGTCGTTGTAGCCGGTCGGGGTGATGGTGTAGCTGCCATTGCCGAAGTTGGGGTTCGGGCTGTACAGATTGGCCGCCGGGAGCGTACCGCTGCTGGTGAAGGAAGTGGCATGCTGCTTTTCCTGCGTGAATTCCACGCCGCCCACCAGGGTGTGCTGCAGCGAACCGGTCTTCAGGTTGGCTGTCAGGTTGGTCTGGTTGGTGAGGATCTCATTGGACTGGTCCTTGCGGGTGGGCAGGTTGCGGGCCAGGGTCCAGGTCGAGAGATTGGTCGCCGAGGGCGTGATCAGGCCAGCGGGTCGGGTGCTGCTGGCGGTACCGCTCGCCATAAAGGAGGTCAGGAAATAATCCTGGCTGGTCTTGGCGTAGCGGGTGGTGTTCTGCAGCTTCAGGTCCTGCGAGAAGTCATGTTCCACGCGGGCGGTGAACATGTCGGAGGTGACCTTGTCGTAGTCGTTCACGTTGCCGTAGAAGTTGCTGGAACCCACGCGCGGGGCGCTGGAGATGTACGGACGGGCCGGGTCCGGCGAGGTATAGCCGGGCAGGCCGATGGTCGGCACGCCGCCGTCGGGGACGTTGTCCTGGTCGATGTGCAGGTAGTTCAGGAACACCCGGGTCGGGCCGTTCAGGCCGAAGGCCAGCGAGGGCGCGATGCCGTAGCGGTCATTCTTGACTTCGTGGCGACCGGGGACGCCGCTGTCCTGCTTCATCAGGTTCAGGCGCAGGGCGATGCCGCGGTCTTCATCCAGGACCTTGTTCCAGTCGGCGGTACCGCGCTTCTGGTTCCAGCTGCCATAGGTGGTGGAGGCGTTGAAGAAGTTGCTCATCTCGGCCTGCTTGGTCACCAGGTTGATGGAACCGGTCGGCGAGCCGCGGCCGTTGTCGGTGCCGGCCGGACCCTTCAATACTTCCACCTGCTGGATGTTGAACATGTCGCGCGAGATCGAACCGAGGTCGCGCACGTTGTCCACGAAGATGGCACTGGAGCTGTCGAAGCCGCGCATGTAGATGGCGTCGCCGGTGCTGGTGCTGCCGTTCTCGCCGAGATAGAAGGTGCCCACACCGGGGCTGTTGCGCAGCGCCTCGGTCAGGTTGGTGGCGCCTTGCTGGTCGATCAGCTGCTTCTTGATGACGGTCAGGGTCTGGGGCGTATCCACCAGCGGCTGGCTGTACTTGGTGGAAGAGGCCTTGTCGGCCTTGTAATCCGATTCCTGGGCGGCGGTCACTTCCACCTTGGGCAGGGTGCTGGTCTGGGCGTGGACGCCGACGGCGGGCAGCAGCAGGGCGCCGGCGACGGCGGCGGACAGGCGGGTCGAAGCGAACGCGGGCTGCGCGTGCTTGCGGCTCTTGATGTAGCTCATGGCAAGGTTCCGAGAGAAGTTGTTTTGGGTTCTCTTGGCTGGCTATGAGTCGGACGGGCGGCCGGTCGGTCAGCGGGGACCCGGCCTGCACCGCCGCAATGGCTGGCGAGTACGTGTTTTTTTGTGATCTGGTATCGCGCGTTTTGCAACAATCGGATACAAGATTTTTACAATTATAAAAGACATGCTAAATAAAAGTGATTCTTATTCGTAAAAAAATGATGAAAGATCGCGGTCGCCGGGCACGGATCGTGCGGGAAGCCTTGTGAAACCGGGATTTCTTCAGCGCCGGCCCGCCGCGTCGCTGTTGTATAAAGAATACGAACGAAGTCGTCGCGCAGGCCGGTCGAAACAAGCGTAAGAAGAATGCAGGTGACGACGGCGGGCCGTCACCGTCGGGCCGGGATCGTTCTGCCCTGGTCCGGTACTGCGGGCGTCAGAACTTGAAATTGCCCGTCAGCGCGAAGGCGCGCGGGGCGCCCGGCGTATAACGGTAGCCGCTCTTGTTGATGGAAGCGGCGTAGTCTTTGTTGAACAGATTGGTGACGTTGAACTGCAGGTCCACTGTCTTGTTGATCACATAGCCGGCCATGGCATCGGCCACCCAGAAGGCATCGGTCCGGGTGGGGGTGCCGATGGCCCCGTCACGTCCGCGCCGCAGGCCGCCCGAGTAGCGCAGGCCGCCCCCGACCACGAAGCCTTTCGGCAGGCGCCAGCTGGCCCAACTGGTGACAGATTGCTGGGGCGTGTAGTTGAGCACGTTCTCGCCGCTGGCGGTGACGATCCTGCCGCTCTTGACGCTGCTGTTCATGCGGCTGTAGCCGGCCGTCACCGACAGGTTGGGCGTCAGTTCGCCACTGACGCCCAGTTCCACGCCCTGGTTGCGCTTCTTGCCGGTCTGGAAATAGACGCCGCTGGCTTCATCCTTCTCGACCTCGTTGCTGATCTCAGTGCGGAACAGTGCGGCCGTCAGCAGCAGCTTGCGGTCCAGGATTTCCCATTTGCTGCCGACTTCGGCGGTGCGGGTCTTCTGCGGCGCGTAGTCGGGGTTGGAGGCGCTGTCCTTGCTGGCGCTGAGGTTGAAATTGGCACCGCCCGGCGGCTGCTGCGAGGTCGCCATCAATGCATACAGGCTGCTGTTGCGGGTGGGCTTGAAGACGCCCGCCAGCTTCCAGTTCAGCAGGTTGCCGGAGGTCTTGAGTTCGGTGCGGCCGTTCTGGTTGAGATTGAAGAAGCGGGTGCGATAGTGGTCTTCGCGCAGGCCCAGGGTGACGGAAAAGCGTTCATCGAACTTGATGGTATCGAGCAGATAGAGCGAGGCGGTGTCGGTCTCGCCCTTGTTGCGGCCGCTGACGTTGATGCTGGGCTTGCTGTCGTCGAAACGCGGATCGGGCGCATACAGATTGGCATCCGGGCGTGATCCGCTGCCGGCGCTGAAAGCCAGCGCATCCTGGCGTTCCCTGCTCAGTTCCAGGCCGCCCACCAGGGTGTGCTGCAGGGGGCCTGTGGCTAGCTCCGTACTCGCATGGGTCTGGTTGCTCAGGATGTGGTTGGCCTGGTCGCGCCGGTTGATCAGCTGGCGCCCCAATAGCCAGGTGGAGCGGTCGGTGATCGAGGGCGTCTTCACCCCGGTGTCGAAGCGGCTGCTTTTCGCGCCCGTGGCCAGGAAGGAGCTGAGACGGTAGTCCTGGTCGGTGCGGGCATAGCGGGTGGTGTTCTGCAGCTTCAGTTGCGACGAGAAATCGTGCTCCACGCGCAGCGTGTACATGTCGGCGTTGACCCGGTCGTAGTCATTGACATGGCCGTAGAAGTTGCGCGGATCGACCCTGGGCGCCCGGCTCAGGAAGGGGCGCGCCGGATCCGGCGAGCTGTAGCCGGGCAGGCCGATGGTGGAGACGCCGCCATCGGGGCGGTTGTCCTGTTGTACGTGGAGGTAGTTCAGGAAGATGCGGGTCGGTCCGTTCAGGCCCCAGGCCAGCGAGGGCGCGATGCCGTCACGGTTGCTGTGGACTTCATGGCGGCCGGGTACGCCGCTGTTCTGCTTCATCACATTGAGCCGCAGCGCCAGACCGCGGTCGTTGTCCAGCACCCGGTTCCAGTCCACCGTGGCGCGCTTCTGGTTCCAGCTGCCATAGGTGGCCGAGGCGGAGACAGCGTCGGCCAGTTCGGGCTGCTTGGTCACCAGATTGATGGAGCCGGTCGGCGAGCCGCGCCCATTGTCGGTGCCGGCCGGGCCTTTCAATACTTCCACCTGCTGCAGGTTGAAGACGTCGCGCGAGATCGCGCCCAGGTCGCGCACGTTGTCCACGAAGATCGCGCTGGAGGCGTCGAAGCCGCGCATATACACCGTGTCGCCGGTGCTGGTGCTGCCGTTCTCGCCCAGGAAGAAGGTACCCACGCCGGGCGTGTTGCGCAGGGCTTCGGTGAGCGAGGTGGCGCCCTGCTGCTCCATCAGCGGGCGCTTGATGATCTGCAGGGTTTGCGGGGTATCGAGCAGCGGTTCGCTGTACTTGGGAGAGGCCGAGCGGTCAGCCTTGTAGAGGGATTCCCGGGCGGCATCGACCTGCAGGCCGGGTAACTGGCCGCCGGCGGCCTGGGCGTGGGCGGCCACGGCGGGCAGCAGCAGGGCACCGGCGACGGCGGCGCGCAGCCGGGTGGGGGGAGTGGGGTGTTTGCGGCTCTTGATCAGGCTCATGTCAGGTTCCGAGAGAAGGGTTGCGAAATCTCTTGGCTGGCGATGAGAGCGGGGACGCGACCGGGGCAGGCGTCGACGCCGCTCCTGCGCGCTTGCCGACGTGTGGCTGGCGATCAGATATCAGGGATGTCCGGCCGCGGGCTGGGAGACCTCATGGCGCCACGGCAAACCGGAACGGGCGAGTATAGGAAGAGCGGAGGGAAAAGAAACTCCTACAAATTTCGATTTTTTGCAGGAGTTTCTGAGGGGGCTTGCGATGGGCGATTGAAGATCATCGGCTTCGATGTTCTTCAATCAGAATCGTCTGAAACCAGAAGAAAGCCTGGCAACGCCCGCACGATCAGAAGTGGTACTCCACCCGCACCATCGGCGTCTTGGCCAGCGAGCCGGGGACATTGGAAGGATTGCCGAACTTGTTGCGCCAGTACTGGTATTCCAGCCCCAGGCGCAGGCTGTTCTTGCCCATGCCCAGGCGGCTGCCGAGGTCATACATCACCTGGGTATCGATGTTGAACTCGGGTGCGGTGGCACCGCCGAATTCGTTCTTGCCCTTGGCCGCGATGTAGTTCAGATAGCCTTCGAAGCCCCAGCCGGAACTGCCCAGCGGGATGCCCCAGGCCAGGTTCAGCATGGGGTGCGTGTCATAGCTGTAGCGGCTGCTGATGCCCTTGGGCTGGTTGCTTTCGAACAGGGCCAGCAGGCTCACATTGAGGAAGCCCGGGACATCCATCATCAGGGTCGGGCCGATGACCCACATGCGCTTTTTGGAGGCGTAGCTGTCGTCGTTCTTGGTATTCCAGTCCAGGCCCAGTGTCAGGCCGACGCCGCGTGCCGGGCCGAAAGCCAGATCGCGGCCGCTGATCTTGCCCAGGTCCAGGGTGTGGCGGTAGGTGAGATAGGCTTCCTGGGCGTTGTCGTCCTTGCGGTCCGACATCAGCAGGTCGATATTGAGGAAGTTGGTGCCGTAGCGGTAGCCGCTGCTGTGGGTGAAGTTGAGGATGTTCTTGCTGATGTCCTGGCTGTTGTAGGGTTCGGCAAAGCGGGTGCCGTAGCGATAGCCGATGGCATTGTCGGACCAGTCGGCGGCGTGGGCGGCGCTCGCCGACAGCGCCAGGATGCTGGCCAGTGAGGTGCGCCGGGACAGGAATGGGATGGGCATGAAGTCTCCTCCAGTAATGGATAAAATTTTTATAGAGATAGTGTCGTCGTGAGGTACGGCACCGGCATGGATGGGCCGGCAGGCCGGCCTGGCAGGGCGCTCCTGTTGGGAGCGTTGGCATGGCGGCGGGGTGGATCGGCGCTGTGGCCTGCATCGGGTGTCTTCCCCGATTTGGCGGCGGCAGCGCGGTAAGGCATTATGTCCGCTGCATCGATGGCGAGTATAAGCGCACTCGTATAGGCATCGCCGCCCGGCGGTATATCATCGGCCGGCATCGCAATTCAAATCAGACAGGGAAAGGACGGCAACATGGGCAAACTGAGTACGCACGTGCTGGATATCACCAGGGGCAAGCCCGGCGCGGGCGTGAAGCTGGCGCTGTATGCGGTGGCGGAGGGAAGCAAGACCCTGCTCAAGCAGGCCGTTACCAACAGCGATGGCCGCTGCGACGAACCGCTGCTGGCCGGCGACGCGCTCAAGGTCGGCAAGTATGAACTGGTGTTTGCGGCTGGAGATTACTTCACGGCCCAGGGCGTGGAGCTGCCGCAACCGCGCTTTGTCGATGAGGTGGTGATCGCCTTCGGCATCGCCGATGCGACGCAGAACTATCATGTGCCGCTGGTGGTGTCGCCGTGGGCGTATTCGACTTATCGCGGGAGTTGATCGGCTAAAGCCGATTCATCCATGCAGTCGATAAAAAATCCGGTCTTCGCAAGAAGCCGGATTTTTTGTTGGGCGCGTGGTTTCGATGAAGCCAGCGCGCCGAGCGCGCGGAAATCAGAACTCGTTCTGCAATTTCTTGTAGCCCAGCACCAGTTCATTGTTGGTGCGCGCCACGTCTTCCGAGAATTCCGATGCCGCCACCGTCACACGGGGGATGGTGGAAAGGTCGGTCTTGGGGCCGATGCGTTCGGTGGAGGGGACGTAGAAACCCGGCGGCAGGTCGCAGCCATCGACCACGGCGTTGTGGCGCACCACGCAGCCGGCGCCGATGCTGCAATTGAAGAGCACGCTGTTGAAGCCGATGAAGGCATCGTCGCCCACCGTGCAGGGGCCATGCACGATGGCGCGGTGGGCGATGGAGGTGCGCTCGCCGATGGTGACGGCCGCGCCCGACTTGGAGTGGATCACCACGCCATCCTGGATGTTGGAATGGGCGCCGATGATGATGGGCTCCATCTCGCCGTGGGCATCGACCTCGTCGGCGCGGATCACGGCGTAGGGACCGATGAAGACATTCTCATGCACGATCACCTTGCCGCACAGGATGGCGGTGTGGTCGACATAGGCGGATTCGTGGACTTGGGGCCGGTGGCCGGATGGGTTGCGGCGAAGCATGGATCGGTTTCTCCTGGGGATGCGGTGGTGCGGGGCGCCGGCGCGGCCCGGACAGGCGGGTGCAGCGGCGCGTTCAAGCGGGGAGCGATCATACCCTGTTTGTCCCCGCCCGCCCACCCGACCAGCGGGCAGGGACTTGTCCTGCGGCATCACAGGCAATATAATTGATAATCATTCTCAAATAATAACCAGTCCTGTCGGACCATCCCTGCGCCAAATGCAAGGGCGAACGGTCGCTGTTCGCAGACTGCGCTGATGCTGATCCTGATTCTGATCCTGACGCTCATCTTCATGCTCATGCGCCGCTTGCCCACCTACACAACATCACTCGAAAGGAATTCATTCATGAAGCGTTTGGCGATCGTCTCCGGCCTGTTCACCTCCCTGTTGCTGGCCCTGCCGGCGGGGGCGCACCAGGTCTGGCTGCAGCAGGACGGCAAGCAGGCGAAACTGTATTTCGGCGAATTCGGCGACAACCTGCGCGAAGTCTCGCCCGGCCTGCTGGACAAGTTCGTTTCGCCCAGCGCAGTGCTGATCGGCCCCCAGGGCGACCGTACCCTGGAACTGAGCAAGGCGGCCAATGCCTTCAATCTGTCGGCCAGCGCCGGCAAGGGCGAATCCATCGTGGCCGAGGATGCCCACTACCCGGTCTTCGAGAACAAGCACGCCACCCCGCCCACCCGCACTGCCTGGACCCCGGCGGCGCGACTGGTGACTTCGCAGCAGGCCCAGGAGCCGCGCCTGGCGCTGGACATCGTCCCCACCGGCAAGCCCGGCCAGTTCAAGGTCAGCTACAAGAACGCCGCGCTGCCCAAGGCCAAGGTCGGTCTGGTGACGCCCTCGGGCTGGATGAAGGAAGCCCATTCCGATGCCGAGGGCCTGGTGCAGTTCGACCTGCCCTGGCAGGGTGTGTACGTTGCCGAGGTGCACCACACCGACAAGACCGCTGGTGAACGCGACGGCAAGCCCTATGACATCGCCAGCTTCGTGACCACCCTGTCGCTGGTCCAGCCCAAGGGCCTGAAGGCCTTGCCGGCGGCACCTGCGGCCACGCCCAACAAGTAAGCCGGGCGTCCTCCTTCCATGGCAAGCATGAAACCGATTTCTTCCAGCGGGCCGGCCTTGCACTATCGCCTGGCCGTGTTCTCCCGTGCCCTGGCCGCCATCGTCGGTGGCTATGTGGTCAGCTCGCTCAGTACGATGGTGTTGGCGCGCCTGCTGCCGATGGCGCCAGCCGACGCGGTGATGACGGCGACCATGTTGTCCTTCGCCATTTTCACCTGCGCCGTGATCTGGGTCTTTGCCGCACGTAGCGCGGCATTGTCCTGGCTGGGGCTGGCGCTGCCGGCGCTGTTACTGAGCCTGCTGGCCTGGCTGACCGGAACCGGGAGCATGCTGCCGTGAGGGAGGGATTCCGACAATCGATGGCCTGGCTGCATACCTGGTGCGGCTTGCTGGTGTGCTGGGTGCTGCTGCTGGTGTTTGCCGGCGGCACCGCCAGCTATTACAAGGAAGAGATCAGCCTGTGGATGATGCCGGAGCTGCACGCTACCCGTTCGGCACCGGTGCCGCAGGCCCAGGCCATCGAGCATGCCGTGGCCTATCTGCAGCAGAAGGCACCCCAGGCCGAGCGCTGGTTCATCACCCTGCCGGCCGAGCGCAGCGTGGCCATGCGGGTGGGCTGGGTGGCACGCGCTGGCGACGGCCAGGGCGGCAGCACGCGCAGCCGCTTCAAGAGCGAGCGCATCGACGCCGCCACCGGCCAGCCGCTGGCCCAGGTGCGCGAGACGCGGGGCGGGGAATTCCTGTATCGCCTGCATTTCGACCTGCACTACATGCCGGTGCAATGGGCGCGCTGGATAGTCAGTATCTGCGCACTGTTCATGCTGGTGGCCATCGTCAGCGGGGTGATCACGCACAAGCGCATCTTCAAGGACTTCTTCACCTTCCGTCCCAACAAGGGGCAACGCTCCTGGCTCGACGCCCACAACGCCACGGCAGTGCTGGCACTGCCGTTCCACCTGATGATCACCTATACCGGGCTGGTCACGCTGATGTTCATGATCATGCCCTGGGGCGTGCAGAGCGCCTACCGCGACAAGGGCGGCGAGGCCGCCTTCTTCGAGACCGTGTTCCCCGGCACCGCCGGTCGCTTCAAGCCGGCCGGCGTGGCCGCGCCACTCACCGCGCTGGCGCCGCTGGCGGCCCAGGCGCAGCAGCACTGGCAGGGCGCGCCACTGGCCGTGCTGGTGGTCAACAATCCGGGTGACGCCAAGGCTACCGTGGTCATCACGCGGCAGAAGATGAGCACGCTGTCCTCCCTGCAACCGGGGCTGATGTACCAGGGCGTGACAGGCGAACGGCTGGCCGCCTATGGCGACGATCCCAGTGCGACCGCCGTCACCCGGGGTGCGCTGTATGGCCTGCACCTGGCGCATTTCGCCGATCCCTGGCTGCGGGCGCTGTTCTTCCTGTGCGGCCTGTCAGGCTACCTGATGGTGGCCAGCGGCGCCGTGCTGTGGGCGGTCAAGACGCGCCAGAAAGAGGCCAAGGCCATCGCCGGCGGCGCACGCGCCAGCTTCGGCCTGCGACTGGTGGAGGCGCTCAACATCGGCGCCATCGCCGGCCTGCCGATCGCCTTCGCCAGTTACTTCTGGGCCAACCGCCTGCTGCCGCTGGAATTGCACCAGCGCGCGCAGATGGAAATCAACCTCTTCTTCGCTGCCTGGGCGGTGGCGGCGGTGCTGGCGCAAGTACGACCGGACCTGCGCATGTGGCGCCTGCAACTGGGGCTGGGCGGGGCGCTGTTCATCGGCCTTCCGTTGCTCAACGTGTTTACGACGCAATCCCACCTGGGCGTGACGCTTCTGCTGGGTCGTGGTCCCTGGCCCGTGGCGGCGTTCGATCTCACCGTGCTGGCGCTGGGGATTGCTCTGGCGATGGCCGAACGGGTACTGGCGCGGCGCCAGCGCAAGCGTCAGGATGGCCTGCAGGCCGTGCCGGCCAAGTCCAGGGCCGAGCGCGATCCCGTGGAGGAGACAGCATGACGGCCTGCGGATTCCTGCTGGCGCTGGGCCTGGCCTATTGCGCCTGGAGCGCCCTGGCACTGGCCATGGACCGGCATCATGCCGAGGTCCATGGCCGCGGCGCCGAACCGACGCCGGCCCGGCGTCGCCGCCTGCGCCAGCTGGGTACGCTGGGACTGGCTGCCAGCCTGGCGGTGACCACGTACATGCAGGGCTGGAGCGTGGGGGCGGTGGCCGGACTGGGGGTGATGACCTTGTCCGCGCTGCTGCAGGTGCTGGCGCTGAGCTACTGGCCGGCGCGCGGACCGGCGCTCACGCGTGCCGTGCTGTTCGGCCTGCCCTGGCTGCTGCTATTGTGGGCGCTGGAACATCTGTTGTGAGCGCCTGCGCGCCACCGGCCGACAAGCGGTGATCTGCGCGCAGCCGGTTTGATGTGGATTAAGGGTTGCCGGCCCGAATTGGAGTTCAATCTCAACTCCTCTCTGTTGTATTTTCGGGCTGCGGTGATCTGCCGCAGCCCTTTTTTATCGCCCGCACCGGCCCTCAGGCCGCACGTGCCGCACCGGCCGCCTGCAGTCCCAGCTCCTGCCGGAACAGGGCTTCCATCTCGCGACGCACCCGCACGGCCTGCTGGCTGTCGTCGATGGCCACGTCGGCCCAGCTCACCACTTCGCCGGCCGCCACGGCGCGGCGCAGCACGATACCATGGGCCAGCCCGATGGGCAGTGCTTCCCGCGCCAGCGAAGCGGCCGCCGGCATCAGCTTGCCGTAGACCATGTAACCGCCTTCGCCATCGAGCTTTTCGCCGATCTGCAGGTCGCGCTTGGCGACTGCCACCGTGTCGCCCCTGAAACCCAGCGTATTGCCGGTGGGCTGGCCGCGCACGGCGATGCTGGCCACCGAATAACCCAGCTCCAGGCCGATCAGGTGATAGGGCTTGTACATGGAAGCGTAGCGACCGCTGGCATCGGTCTTCAGCCCGTATTGCGCGAAGCAGTCGCGCACGTAATCGGTCGGCGCCGCGAAGGTGACGTAGACGCCCCAGCGCAGGTCGCGGAACACCGGGCGCCCATCACGCTCCAGCGAGGACACCACTTCCACCATGCCGGCTTGCGGCAGCAGCCCGCCGTCGGCCTGCGGGCGCAGCAGCGTGGGCAGGTCGTCCACTCCGCAGGGCGGGAAGGCCAGGCCGCTGTCAGCCGGCAGCAGATCGCAGGCATTGGCCACGGCGGTCATCTCCAGCGCCGACTTGGTGCCATCGAGGAAGGAGTTGAACATCTGCGCATTGAAATCGCCACCGGCCACCTGCTCCTCGGAAAAGCCGTAGTGGCCCCATACCGTGTCGGGTGTGGACTGGTGGTACACCGGCAGGTACTTGGTTCCCTTGCCGGCGCATACCACCTCGAAGCCGGAGGTGCGCGCCCAGTCCACCATCTCGGCGATGAGGGCCGGCTGGTCGCCATAGGCCATCGAATAGACGATGCCGGCATCGGCCGCGCGCCGCGCCAGCAGCGGTCCGGCCAGAGCATCGGCCTCGACGTTGACCATGATGATGTGCTTGTGGTGTGCGCAGCACAGCAGGGTGTGACGGATGCCGGCAGCGGGGCTGCCAGTGGCGTCGATGATGATGTCGATCTGCGGCTGCGCGATCAATGCCTCGGCGTCCTCCTGGACATAGGTACTGCCCTGGCGCAGGGCTTCATCCCAGGAGCCGGCGCCATACTGGCCGGCGACCCAGCCCACCCGTTGCAGTGCCGCCCGCGCACGCGCCGGCGAGAGGTCGGCGATACCCAGCAGATGCACGCCCGGCGTGCGAGGCACCTGCGACAGGAACATCGAACCGAACTTGCCGGCGCCGATCAGCCCGACCCGCACCGGTTTGCCCTGTGCTGCCAGGGCTTTGAGTTGATGGAACATGGTTGCCACGCGCTCTCCTTGTCGAATCGGCCGGACGGCCTGCCAAAAAAGAGTAGCATTGGGGTTTTGCCACGTAAATGTCGAACTCTGCACACTGTTCGTGCATGAATTCGCATACCTGCCCCCTGATCAGACCGCCCATGCACAGCTTCGACTGGGATGACCTGCAAGCCTTTCTCGCCGTGGTACGCGCCGGCCGCCTGACGGTGGCGGCGCGCAAGCTGGGGGTGGACCATTCCACCCTGAGCCGCCGCATCGTCGCGCTGGAGCGCGCCATCGGCCAGACCCTGTTCGATCGGCGCGCTGTCGGCTATGCCCTCACGGCCGAGGGCGAGCGGCTGGTGCCGGACGCCGAGGCCATGGAAAACCTGGCCATCCGCATCGGCGCGCGCCAGGACGATCCGGCGCAGGGCCTGTCCGGCTCGGTGCGCATCGGCACACCCGAGGCCTGGGGCACCTATTTCATGGCGCCGCAATTGCAGGAACTGGCGCGCCTGCATCCCGAGCTGGAGGTGGAGCTGGTGGCCAATCCGCGCATGTTCAGCCTGTCGCGGCGCGAAGCCGACATCGCCATCAGCATGACCCGGCCGGAACAGGGACGGCTGATCGCGCGCCGGCTCAACGACTATGCATTGGGGATCTATGCCAGTGCCGGCTATCTGGCGCAGCACGGCCCGCTGACGCAGCGCCGCCAACTGGAGCAGCAGCGTTGGGTCGGCTATATCGAGGATCTGATGTGGTCGCCGGAGCTGGATTATCTGGCCGAGATTTCACCGGCGATCCGCCCGCAACTGCGTATTTCCAACGTCATCAGCCAGGTGCAGGCGGTGGCGGCCGGCGCCGGCCTGGGCGTGCTGCCGTGTTTCCTGGCGCGGCGCGAGGCGGGGCTGGTGAGGGTGTTGCCGGAAGAGATCGCGCTGTCGCGCTGCTACTGGTTGCTGACCCACGCCGATGCGCGCGACCTGCTGCGGGTACAGGTGGTGGCGGACTTCATCGTCGACCGGCTGGTGGCACTGGGGCCGGCATTCTGGGGGGCGGAGGCGGCTTCGGCGCAGGACAGCTGAACGCTCTGCCATGCGACGCGCGGTTCAGTTGCCGCGGGCCTTGTCGATGGTTTCGCGGGCCGCTTCCATCAGGGCCGCCGGTTCGGGTGCATTGGATTCCAGGTAGGAATTTTCCAGCGTCACCGAGAGATTGCTCATCTTTTCCGACAATTCTGCCAGCGCCACGCTGAGCTCACACATCAGGGCGGAGATGTTCTTGGGAGACTGCGTCATGCCGTTTTCCTTTCAGATGTCGCATCCGGGCGCTGCGCAAGCAGGACGGCAGGTTCCACGCGTGTGCAGGCGGATGCGTACCAATCGATTACGTCGTGAGCTTCGGCTATTCTAAGCGAAGCCGGATGCGGGTACGACCACCGCATGCGATAAAAGTGCGACAAAACATCGCCACCCGGCGTGGCCAGCTGCGATGGAGAAAAGGGAAGGGTTTCGGCGCCATGCCGCAGCGGCATGGCTTTGCTTGCTAGCCTTGCCCTGATGCGATGTCAGGCCGGTGCCTGCTGCAGCATGATTTCTTCCACGAAATCCGAAAACGCCCGGGCCTTGGCCGACGCCATGCGCCCAGTGGGAAATACCGCCCACAAGGCAATCTCGGGCAGCGACCATTCCGGCAACAGCCGGATCACGCTGCCATCGGCCAGTTCGGGCGCGAACATCCAGTCCGAGGCGATGGTCAGGCCGATGCCGGCCAGCACGCCCGCACGGATGCCCTCGGCGGCGTTGAAACGCACCCGCGCGCGCACCAAAACCGAGACTTCGCTGCCTTCGCGACGGAAGGTCCACACATTGCTCAACTGGCTAAACACCAGGGTCTCCAGCCCGGCCAGGTCGGCCGGCGTACGCGGCGCCGCGATGTCTTGCAGATAGCGGGCGCTGGCCAGGACCGAGCGCCGGCTGGTGGCCAGCTTGCGCGCCACGACGCCGGAATCGGCCAGGCTACCCATGCGCAGCGAGATATCGATGCCCTCGGCAATCAGGTCGATGGTGCGGTCATCGAGGATCACATCGACTTCCAGGCCGGGATGGCGCGCCAGGAAATGCGGCAGGTGCGGAATCACGAACAGCCGTGCGAAGGTCGGCGCGGCCGAGACCCGCAAGCGACCCGACAGGCCGGCTCCGGCGCCGCGCGCGGCCAGTTCGGCTTCGTCGGCTTCCTGGATGGCCAGACGCGCGCGCTCGTAGAAGCGCAGCCCGGCTTCGGTAGGCGTGAGTCCGTGGGTGGAGCGCAGTAGCAGTTTGACCTGTAGTTTGTCTTCCAGCTGCGCCACGGTCTTGGAGACGGCCGGCTGGCCCACGCCCAGCACACGTGCGGCGCCCGAGAAGGAGCCGGCCTCCACTACCCGTACGAAGTTCGTCATTGCCAGCAAGCGATCCATGGCCTGATCCATTCCTGATTGGAATAGCCATTATAGCTGTTGCCTGGCTGCCATTCCTTTGTGATGGGGATCAGAATGCTTTCCATCGGCTGAGGCCCAAGGCGCCCGCCGATTGATCGCAGAACTCATCCCACTCAATGACCAGGAACTTCATCATGACTTTGCAAGACCGACTCGACGCATTCAAGGCCGACTTCGTGGCCGGCAAGCCGCCCTACAATGTTCCGCCTGCGGTGATCGCCACCATGCAGCGCGCCACCGATGAACTGATCGCCTCGGGCGCGGCGCAACGAGCGCTCAAGGCGGGTGACCGGGCGCCGCAATTCGTGCTCCCCGATCCCGACGGCAAGCCGGTGTCCTCGGCCGAACTGCTGGCCAAGGGGCCGCTGGTGCTGAGCTTCTACCGTGGCGTATGGTGCCCCTACTGCAACATGGAATTGCAGGCGCTTCAGGAAGCCCTGCCGGCGATGCGTGAACTGGGCGCCAGCCTGGTGGCCATTTCACCGCAACTGCCGGCCAACAGCCGCAAGGCGGTGCGTCAGAACGCACTGGAATTCCCCATCCTCTCGGACAGCCACAACGAAGTGGCGGCCGCCTTTGGCCTGCGCTTCGCCTTGCCGGACTACCTGGTAGACCTCTACCAGTCGCTCAAGAACGATCTGCCGGCCTTCAATGGCGATCCGGGCTGGACCCTGCCGATGCCGGCACGCTATGTGATCGGTCGCGACGGCGTCATCGTCTATGCCGAAGTCAATCCCGACTACACCCGCCGTCCCGATCCGGCCGAGATGCTGCCGGCCATCCGCCAGGCCGGCCGCTGAACACGGGCAGGCAATGCCGGCCAGGTGTCAGCGCCCGGCCAGCACCACCAGGCCGGGGACGGGCTGCTGCATTTCCATGCGCAGGCTTTCTTCGTGGATCGCTCGCACATGCAGGCCGGCGCTGCGCAGGCAGTGTTCGAGATAGGCGCGCTGGTGGCGGAAGCGGCCGCTGGGGTGCAGATGGTAGGGCGCCGGCGCGTTGCTGGCGGCCTGCTCGACGGTGAAGAACAGATGGCCGCCGTCGCGCAGTGATTGCGCGGCAGCGGCGAAGAAGTTTTCCAGCTGGCCGCAATAGATCAGCACATCGCACGCCACGATCAGGTCGTAGTGTCGCGTGCGTGCGGCCATCCATTCGCTCACTTCGGCCTGTGCCAGCTGTGCATAGTCGTGATGGCGCGCGGCATGCCGCAGCATGTTGGGCGAGAGGTCGATACCTTCCAGCCGGCGCGCGTAGGGCGCCAGTACCGGCGCACACAGGCCGGTGCCACAGCCGGCATCGAGCACGTCCAGCGTCGAGTCGGGGGCCGGCAGGTGGGCCTGCAGCAGGGCGGCCAGTACCTGGGGACCACGATAGTCCAGATGCGCGACCAGGTTGGTATCGAAGTGGTCGGCATAGTCGTCGAAGCGGCGGACGATGTAATCGCGCGGGACGGTATCGCTGGGCAGTCCGGCATAGGCGGCATGCATGTGGGTGGCGATGGGATGGCCGGGCTCTTCCCGCAGCCACTGGCGGCAGACTTCCGCCGCCTGCTGCGGCTGGCCCAGGAAATAGTAGGAGATCGCCAGCAGTTCGCGCGACTTGCCCTCGTGCGGCGGCAAGACATAGGCCATGCACTGGTAGCGCGAACTGAGCATGCGTTCACCAGCCTGGCCATGCAGCTCGGCCAGCTGGTGCATGGCTGCGGCCAGTTGCGCATCGATGGCCAGCGCTCGTTCACAGGCGGCGATGGCATCCGCATGCTGGCCCTGGGCGCGCAAGGCCGCGCCCAGGTTGTTCCACAGCTGGGCATCTCCGGGGCGCAGCTGCAGGGCGCTATCGTAGGCATGGACCGCCTCGGCGAACTGCTGGCAGGCGAACAGCACATTGCCCAGGTCGTTGCGCCAGTCGGCATCCGGCGCGGCCAGGTCGGCGGCCTGGTGCATCAGGGCCAGGCCCGGCGCGTGCTGGCCGCGCTGGTGCAGCAATACACCCAGATAATGCAGCGCGGGGGCATGCTGCTCGTCCAGCTCCAGCAGCAGGCGGTAGTGGTCTTCGGCTTCGTCCAGGCGGGCTGCGGCGTGATGGGCGAAGGCGGCGGCGAACGTCTGTTCGACGATGCCGTCCAGTGAGCAGGGAGAGGACATGCGGAGATTCCTTATCGGGATGGCAGGGCAGGCGCTGCGGACGGGGAGGGGATGCCGGGTGGCGGCAGGGCGCTATGGTCGACATCGGGCTGGGCCAGTCTGAAGGCGGCCACCGAGGTACTCAGCGTGACCGCGCGGGCGCTCAGGGCCTGGGCCGCTGACGAGGTCTGCGCCACCAGGGCGGCATTCTGCTGGGTGGCATGGTCCATGTCGGCCAGCGTGCGGCTGACCTGGGCGATACCTTCGGCCTGTTCCCGGGTCGCGGTGGCGATGTCGTGGACCGTGCTCATGACCTGGCCGAAGGACAGCGCGATCTGTCCGATGGCCTCATCGGCCTGTCGCACCTGATCTGCCGCCTGATCCACCGACCCGATCGAGGCCGCGATCAGTTCCTTGACTTCGCGCGCGGCTTCGGCGCTGCGCAAGGCCAGCGACCGGACCTCGGCCGCCACCACGGCGAAGCCGCGCCCCTGGCTGCCGGCGCGCGCCGCTTCCACGGCCGCATTGAGGGCCAGGATATTGGTCTGGAAAGCGATACCGTCGATCACGCTGACGATGTCCGAAATGCGTCCCGCGCCGGCGGTGACCTCGGCCATGGCGGCGGCGATACCGCCCATGACCTGGCTGCCGCGCTGGGCATCGGCGGCGGCGTTGGCGGCCAGGGCATTGGTGCGTTCGGCATTCTGTGCATTGTTGCCTACCGCGGCCGACAGCTGACGCAGCGTAGCGGCGGTGGTTTCCAGGGCAGCCGCCTGCGCTTCGGTGCGCCGGGCCAGCTCACCATTGCCCTGTGCGATGTCGCGCGCCCCCTGATGGACATCGCGGGTGGCATCGCGGATCCCGGACACGGTCGCGGCCAGGCCCTGCTGCATGCGTTCGAGTGCTGCCAGCAGCACGCCGATTTCATTGCCCGAGATACCCCGTACCGGCTGCCCGAGATCGCCGCCGGCGATGCGGTCGAAATGGTGCGCGGCCTGCCTCAGCGGGCTGAGTAACAGCCGGCCAAAGAGCCACCAGCACAGGGCCGCCAGCAGCAGCGCGCTGGCCAGCATCGCCACCGCCATATACGAAGCACGGGCGTAACGCTGTTCGGCCGCGACGCGCAAGGCGTCGCGCACGATCTCGGCCTGCGCGATCACCTCGCGCAGGGTGGCGGCGAATTCGTGGTCGGCTGCTTCGGCGCTTACGGTGGCCGCGGCATAGTCGTCCAGCGAGACATCGTAGAGCGCGACCTCGCGCAACCCCAGTACCTTGGTATAGCCGGCGTAGGCGGTGCTCACGCGTTGCGATTGCGGCTCGTTCGCTGCCGCCGCCGGCAATGCCGCGCGGTATGTCTCGAAGGCCTTGCGCGCCGCCTGCAGGGCCGTGGAAGCGCGGCGTGTGTATTCGTTGGACTTGACCTCATCGCCCTTGACCAGATTGATGTAGGCGTTGTCCATGTTGATCAGCGTCGAGAGAAACAGCCGTTCGGTGTCGTAGAGCGGCTGGATACGCTGGTCCGACAGCGCGATCAGCGCGCTGGTGGCCTGGGCCGAGGCGCGGGCGCCTTGCCAGGCGATGGCCACCGCGCTCCACAGAGCGACCGAGAACACAGCCACCACCAGCAGCAGGCCCTTGCGCAAGTTCAGTCGTGCCAGCATGTTGCGCCCCGCGGGGTTCAACGCAGGCCCAGTCGGTTGTCCAGCGACCAGCGGCCACCGCCGCGCGCCACCAGCAGCAGGAGCAGGCCGGCCCAGGAGAGATGCGTCGGCCAGGCGTCGGGGTAGACAAAGATCTCGATGACCGCCGTCATGCCCAGCAGGGCCAGCGCCGCGCCCCGGGTGAACAGGCCCAGCACCAGCAGCAGCGGGAACAGGTGTTCGGCATAGGCGGCCAGGTGTGCGGCCAGATCGGGCGATAGCAGGGGCAGCCGGTATTCCTCCTGGAACAGCACATAGGTGCTGTCCTTGATGGTCAGCCAGCCACTGACCTTGGTGCGACCGGAGAGAAAGAAGATGGCCGCAATCGCCACCCGCGCAACCAGCACCAGCAGGGTGTCACTGATGAGGCGCGAGGCCAGGTCGGCGGCGCGGTTCCAGAGCGTGGGCCGGAACGGGCCGGGGGTGACGGCAGGCAGGGTGGTGGGTGGGGGCATGAGGCTCTCCATCAGTGGAAGGTGGTAAAGGCACCGGCCTGCAGCAGGCCGGCCAGCAGGGTGGCGATATCCAGTTCCGGTTCCCGCGCCAGGGCCAGCGCGGCTGCGCCGGCGATGCTGTGACCCGCGCGGCAGGCATCGAGGAACGCGCAGGCGCCCGGGCCCAGCGGCCGCCATTGAACGTGCGCTTCTGTACGCGTGAGCAGCGCGGCTTCGCCGTGCCAGTCGATATCGTCCAGCGCGGCGACATCGGGCGCGCGATTGGCCGACCAGATGGTGTAGACCGGATGCTGCGCATCGTGATGCCAGCGCGCGGCGGCATGCGGTACCAGGCGCACATCCTGGCCGGCGGCCAGTGCCGCATGCAGGGCTGAGGTATCCAGCGGCGGCTGGTCGGCGGCCAGGTGGGCTTCGGTCCAGTAGCGGTCCAGCTGGGCGACACCGTGCAGGTAGGGCAGCTCGGCGGCGGCCGGCAGGGACGCCAGGAAGGCGGCGAAGCCCTCGCCGTAGGCGATCAGACTGGCCTGTCGCGGCAGGTGCTGGCGGGCGTAGGCCAGCGTCGCGGCCTGCATCCAGTCGTCGCCGACCAGCCGCCGGACCGCGGGATAATTGGCTGCTAGCGCGTCCACGCAGCCCTTGAACACGGTATTGCGATAGACCGCGAAGGCCGGCTGGCGCAGCAGCGCGGCGATGTCGGGATGGTCGCTGCGCTGCTCCAGCAGGGCCTGCAGGAAGGCCGGATAGTAGTCGCTCGTAACGCTGCTCATGCCGGCAGTTCCTCCTGCGCCTGCGCCGCGCTGGCCAGCATGTCGGCGGCGATGGCGCGCTCTTGCAGCAGTTCGTCGAAGGCCGGCACATTGCCATCGCGTTCGATCAGGGTGGGGCGGGGGCCGATGCGCGTGACCAGGTACCGGTACAGCTGCCAGACTGCCGGCGCCACCGGTGCATCGTGCGAGTCCACCAGCAGGCCGGGAAGACTGGCATCGGCGCTGTGGCCGGCCAGATGGATTTCGAGGATGTCGGCGGCCGGCAGCTGATCCAGGTAGGCGTGGGCCTCGATGCCCAGGTTGCTGGCACTGACATGGACGTTGTTGACATCCACCAGCAGAGCACAGCCGGTGCGGCGTACCAGTTCCTGCAGGAACTCCGGTTCGCTCCAGGCATGCTGCTCCATGTGCAGATAGTGGGAGGGATTCTCCAGGGCGATGCGACGCTTGAGGACGTCCTGGGTGCGACTGATGTTGGCCGCCACGCGCAACAGGGTCTCGTTGGTGCGGGGCACCGGCAGCAGGTCGGGCAGGTAGTGGCCGTCCAGGCGCGACCACGCCAGATGCTCCGAGACCAGCACCGGTTCCATGCGTCCGACCAGCTGCGCCAGCCGGCGCAGGTGATCGGCGTCTGGTGCATCGGGGCCGGCCAGCGAGAGGGACACACCATGCAAGGCCAGGGGGTGGCGTTCGCGGATGGCCTGCAGCCAGGCCAGGCGAGGGCCGCCGTCCATCAGGTAGTTTTCCGGATGGACTTCGAACCACAGGCCCGCCTGCCCGCAGCCCAGCGCCGCATCGAAATGCTGCGGCTTCAGACCGAGTCCGGCCGAGATGGTGTGGGTGGTCATGACCGTCCCGCTTACATCGGCTTGAGCGAACCCATGCCGCGCGGGGTCTTGATGGAGGTGCAGGTACCGGCCGGCACGTTCTTCCAGGCATTGCCCTGGTAATCCATCTTGGCGGTGCCGGCGCAGGTGGTGCCTTCACCGGCCTTGCAGTCGTTCTGGCCGGCCATGGAAACGCCATAGCACTTCTCGACGGCGGTCTTGTTCATCGGTTGCTTGTCTTGTGCCATGGCGACGCCGGAGGCGAGGGTGGCGAGGGTCAGGGCAGCGGTGGCGACGAAACGGGTGTTCATGGTGGACTCCTTGAAATGGACGGTGAAGAAAGTAATGGCGACCGGTGCAGTCCGCGGCGATGGAATGCCGTGGCTGCCGATCTGTTGGTTAATTCGTCGCCTCTCCGGCGGCGGTTACAGCCGGCAGGCTTTTTTTCGGATAAATATTTTTTGCCCCTGCTGTAACCGGACGGGTGCCTGCAACGAATACACAGGAGAGCGCTGTCCAGCGCATGGCGGCTCGCACGAGCCACGAGGGGAATCGATGAAGACGATGGAACTGGTCAACATGCTGGCCGCCGGTACCGACGACAGGGCCGGGGCCGGTCAGCCGGGCGTGGTGCGCCACGTGGCCACCCGCATGGCGCTGGCGCTGGCGCTCGGACTGCTGGGTGCGGCGCTGCTGCTGGCCATTCTGTATGGCGTACGCAGCGATGTGCGACAGCTCCTGCTGGCGCCGCTGTTCTGGATGAAGGTGTCGTTTCCGCTGGCGGCCCTGCTGGCCGGCCAGGTGGCCGCTGCCCGCCTGGCGCGGCCGGGCGTGCGCATCGGCCTGGGACCGGCAGCGGCGCTGTTGTTGCCCCCCGTGGTGCTGTGGCTGGCCGGCGGCAGCTGGTTGGCGCTGGCACCGCCCTCGCAACGCCTGGAGCTGTTGCTGGGCAGCAGCTGGGAAGTCTGTTCCCTCAACGTGGCCTTGCTGTCGCTGCCGACCCTGCTGAGCATGCTGTGGTTCATGCGCGGTCTGGCGCCCACCCGCCTGCGCGCGGCGGGGGCGGTGGCCGGACTGGTGGCCGGCGCCCAGGGCGTGCTAGTCTATTCGCTTTATTGCGTGGAGATGGCGCCGCCGTTCTGGGGCGTCTGGTATGTGCTGGGGGTGGCGCTGCCGACGCTGGCCGGTGCCTGGTTCGGCCCCTGGCTGCTGCGCTGGTGACCGGCTGCTTTTTCATGACTGAGAGCCTATCCATGTTCGCCCATGCCGCGCCGGCCCTGCCGGAAGATCTGGCCGCCCGTCCCGGCAAGCCACTGGCCGGCAAGGAGCCGTCGCATCCCACCGAAGAGCGTCTGCGCGCCTTGCTGCTGGCCGGGCTGGACGGGGATGCGGTGGCCTATCGCGATTTCCTGTCCGAACTGAGCGGCCGTCTGCGTGCCTTCCTGCGCAAGCGGCTGCAGAACATGCAGGATGAAGTCGAGGACGTGGTGCAGGAAACCCTGCTGGCCGTTCACAACGCCCGCCATACCTATCGCCCCGACCAGCCGTTGACCGCCTGGGTACATGCCATCGCTCGCTACAAGCTGATGGATTTCCTGCGCGCCCGTTCGCGCCGCGAAGCCTTCCACGACCCGCTGGACGAGGAACATGACCTGCTGGCCACCTGTGACGATGAACCGGCCCAGGCCCGGCGCGACGTCGGTGCCTTGCTGGAGGAGTTGCCCGACAAGCAGCGCTTGCCGATCCTGCACGTCAAGCTGGAAGGCATGTCGGTGGCCGAGACGGCGCAGCTGACGGGGATGTCGGAGTCGGCCGTGAAGGTCGGCATCCATCGTGGCCTCAAGGCGCTGGCCCTCAAGATCAGGGAGAAATTGCAAGCATGAAGACCGATGAACTCATTTCCATGATGGCCAGCAGCGTCACGCCGGTGGACCGACGTCTGCCGCTCAGGCAGATGGTTCAGGCGCTGGCGCTGGGGACCGTGGGCTCGCTGCTGCTGATGCTCAAGATCTACGGCCTGCGGCCCGATCTGGGCCTGATGCTGGGGGTGCCGCTGTTCTGGATCAAGCTGGCCTTCCCGACCGCGCTGGCGACCGGGGCCATGCTGGTGCTGCGGCGCCTGGTGCGGCCCGGCCTGCGGGTGGGCGTCAACTGGGCCGGCATCGCCTTGCCCAGCCTGGCGGTCTGGGCGGGCGGCGCGCTGGTGCTGCTCAGCACCCCGGCCACCCTGCGCCTGCCGCTGCTCATGGGCATCAGCTGGCGCAGCTGCCCCTTCAACATTGCCTTGCTCTCGGTACCGCTGTTCATCGGCATCTTCTGGGCCGTGCGTGGCATGGCGCCCACCCGCCTGCGCCTGACCGGGGCGGTGGCGGGATTGCTGGCCGGCGCCTCGGCCACCATGGTGTATTGCATGCACTGCCCGGAAATGGGAGTCCCCTTCTGGGGTATCTGGTATTTCCTGGGCATGCTGATTCCGTCGGCGGCGGGCCTGTGGCTGGGGCCGCGCCTGTTGCGCTGGTAACCCGGGAGGAATGGAATATGAGTCTGTCGGACCTGTGGCGACGTGCCACCCGCAAGCCGGAGGCGCCGCGCGGCGCCCGTGATGAACCCCTGTTGACCAGCCTGTTCCTGCTGGCCTGGGCGGTGGAGGCACGCGATCCCTATACCGGAGGGCATCTGTGGCGGGTCGCGCGGCTGTCGCGCCTGCTGGCCGAAGCCGCCGGGCTGGACTCGCAGCAGGTGGCGCGCATCACCATCGGCGCCTTCCTGCACGACCTGGGCAAGATCGGCATTCCCGATGCGGTACTGGGCAAGAAGTCCAGGCTGGACGATGCCGAATACGCGGTCATCAAGACCCACCCGGAAATCGGCCATCGCATGCTGGCCGGTCACCCTCTGGCAGCGCTGGCCGAAGACGCGGTGCTGCTGCACCATGAAACGCCGGATGGACGCGGCTATCCCTATGGCCGCCGGGGTGAGGAAATCCCACTGGCCGCCCGTATCGTGGGCATCTGTGACGCCTTCGATGCCATGACCAGCACCCGGCCCTATCGCAGTGGCATGCCGATCGCGCGGGCCATGGAAATCATCCAGGGTGAACTGGGACGGCAGTTCGATGCTTCACTGGGAACGCTGTTCGTGGGCTTGGCGGAGCACCCCGAGCTGGTGCATATCGTCGGCCACAGCGACGAGGGTATTCCCCTGCAGCGCTGCGTGTCCTGTGGACCGGTGGTGGTGCGCCCGCGCCAGGCGGTGGCGGGCGATACCCTTTACTGCCCGGCCTGCCACAGCGAATACACCATCGCACCGGACCAGCAGGGGCTGGTCGCCACCGGCCGGCAGGATAGCGCGCGGGCTCTGGCGGTCGCCCCCGATAGCGCCTTGATCGGACGGCTGGTCGGCGAAAACCTGGAGGCCATCGCCTGACGCCGATATGAAAAAGCCCGCGCAAGGCGCGGGCTGGTCGTGAACCGTGCGCCGGGCGCCGGAGTTCAGAAGGTCTCCCAATCCCCCTCATCTTCACCGGCCGGCAGGCGCGAAGGCGACTTGCCGCCTGCCGCCTTGGAAGCGGGTGCCTCGGCCTTGGCGGCAGCCGGCTTGGGTGCAGCCGCCTTCGGTGCGGCCGGCTTGGGTGCAGCCGGCTTAGGCGCGGCAGCCTTGGGGGCGGGCACTGCTGGTCGGGCCGTAGCCGGCTTGGGAGCGGTAGCCGCCGGGGCCGGCGCACTCGCCGGTGCGGCCGGACGTAGCGGCGCTGTCTGCGCCGTCTGCGCCATGCGGGCATGGCTGCCGTCGATGTGGAAGCCACCCACCAGACCGGCCAGGGTCGCCGCCTGATCCTGCAGCGACTGGGCGGCCGCAGCAGCCTGTTCCACCAGCGCAGCATTCTGCTGGGTACCCTCATCCATCTGGGTGATGGCGCGCCCCACCTCGGCGATGCCGGCGCTCTGTTCCTGGCTGGCCGAGCTGATCTCGCCCACGATATCGGTCACCCGGCGTACGCTGGCCACCACTTCGGTCATGGTGGCACCGGCCTGTTCGACCAGCTTGCTGCCGGTATCGACCTTGGCGACCGAGTCATCGATCAAGGCCTTGATTTCCTTGGCGGCCGAGGCCGAGCGCTGGGCCAGGGAACGCACCTCCGAGGCCACCACCGCAAAGCCGCGTCCCTGTTCGCCGGCACGGGCGGCTTCCACCGCCGCGTTCAAGGCCAGGATATTGGTCTGGAAGGCGATACCGTCGATCACCCCGATGATGTCGGCGATCTTGCGCGAACTGTCGGTGATGCCTTCCATGGTCTGCACCACCTGGCTGACCACGCTGCCGCCCTGGATCGCCACGTCCGAGGCCGATTCTGCCAGCTGGTTGGCCTGGCGCGCGTTGTCGGCGTTCTGCTTGACGGTGGCCGTCAGTTGTTCCATGGCCGAGGCGGTTTCTTCCAGCGAGCCGGCCTGCTGTTCGGTGCGGCCTGACAGGTCCAGATTGCCGCTGGCAATTTCCTGCGAGGCGGTGGCGATGGTATCGGCCGAGGTCTTGATGTTGGAGATGGTGCTCAGCAGCGAATCGCGCATGCTGCGCACGGCATACAGCAGGCTGCTGCGGTCGCCCGGCGCGGTCTCGATGTTGGGGGTGAGGTCGCCCTGGGCGATGCGGTTGGCGACATCGGCCGCCTTGGCCGGGTCGCCGCCGATGGTGCGCAGGATGCCGCGGTTGATCACGATCACCAGCGCCACCAGCGCGGCGGCCACCACCAGGAACAGGATCGCCATGCGCGACAGGGTACGCATGAAGGCGGCGTTGATGTCGTCCATATAGGCGCCGGTGGTGAGATGCCAGTCCCAGGGCTGGTAGGAGATCACGAAGGAGGTCTTGGCCACCGGTTCGGCCGCGCCGACCTTGGGCCACAGATAGTGGACGAAGCCGCCGTTGGGCTGGCTGCCGGCCTTGGTGATTTCGACGAACAGGTTATTGCCGGCCGGGTCCTTGAAATTGGTGAGATCCTTGCCATCCAGTTCTGGCTTGATCGGATGCATCACGATGATCTGGTTCGAGGTGGAGATCGAGAAGTAGCCGTCGGTGCCATAGCGCAGGCTCTTGATGGCGGCCCGGGCGCGCTTTTGCGCTTCTTCCTTGCTCAGGGTGCCGCTTTCGGCCAGGGCACCATAGCCTTTGACCAGCGATATCGCCGTCTGTCCGATATTGGTCAGATCCGCCTTGCGTTCTTCCAGACGGACCTCGCGCACCATGAACGCGCTGAAGATGGAAATCGCCAGCAGTGCGATGAGGCTCAGTACGAGCGGCAGCCACAGTTTCTTGCTGAATGACAACTGGCCCATGATGTATATCTCCCAATTTTTGATGTAAGGCCCCCGGCCTGATGGCGCCGGTGTGATTCGCGGCGGGGCGGGTGGCCCCGGTCGCATCGCCATGTGTGAGCATCCTGATGGCAATGACAAGCTTGGCGCCGCCCCCGCCGGCAATCCGGCGCAGCACGGGGCGACCTTGCCACTTTACCGGTGGATGAGTTCGGCGAAGACGGGAACAGGAGGTGGAAGGGCGGTCACTTGCAGGCTTAGCCTGGCGGCTTCATGGAGTGAGGCCGGCACGCAGCCGGTACCAGGCCTGGCCGATCCACTCGCGCAGCGCATAGCTGGCCATCTGCAGATGGCTGGCGCCGGGCAGGTAGTCGGTCACGCCGGTGCGTGCCGGCGCCAGGAACAGGGTGGGCGCGGCCCGGGCTTGCAAGCCGGTGCGCGCGAAGGCACGCATGGCTCGTGGCATGTGGATGCTGTCGGTCACCACCAGCACCCGCTGGATACCGTTGGCCTGCAGCATGGCCGCGGTCCAGGTGGCGTTGTCGGCGGTGGTGTCGGCCTGTCGCTCCTGCCAGCGCACCGTGACCCCGAAATCGCGCTGCAGGATACGCGCCATCACCTCGGCTTCGCTTTCCGGCGAGCCGTCGGGGCTGCCACCGGTGACCAGGATCGGCAATCCGCTGCTTCGCTGCAGGGCGGCACCGTATTGCAGGCGTTTCATGCCCAGCGGGGTGGCATCGTCCAGGCCACCATATTCCGGCGCCTGGTCGATCCGTCCGGACCCGAGAATGACGATGGCCTGGGCGTCGCCCACCGTCTTCAGCGGCGGATACTGGCGCTCCAGCGGACCGATCAGCCACAGTGCGCCGACCCGGGTACTGAGCAGCAGCAGGACTGCCAGTCCCGCCAGCATCAGCGCCGCCCCTGTGCGCGGTGCCCGGCGACGCCACAGCAGGCCGGCCAGACACAGCAGCAAGGGGGAGACGGGCGGCAGCAGCAGACTGCTGGCCACGGCGGAGAGCAGGATGGAAAAGGACATGGCGGTGGCAAAAAACGGAATCAGCGGCCATTGTGCGGCATTGTGGCTGGCCGGACCACCTGCTTGGCCGGCCCATTTGCCTCGCGGCACGGAATCCCTGAAAATGCGGGATCGCTAAAGGGAAGGGCATACGCCCCGGGGAACGCCGTGATACGACTCGTCTTGTTGTTGCTGGGTGCGGATTTCATCCGTCGCAATTGGCATGCATTGGCTATAGCCGGCCTGGCATGGGGCACGATCGGCGTATCGCTGATGATCGACGCCCTGGACGGCGTGCTCAATTTCCCGCTGACCCTGTTCGGCTACCTGCTGTTGCTGGAAAGCCTGGTCACCCTGTGGGTCGCCAACAGCGGCATGGGGGCGCAAAAGACGCTGCGCTACGTCAAGGGCGGGCTGTTCCTGCTGATCGCGATCCTGGTGATCACCCAGCACCAGGCCAGCAACATGGCGCTGGCCATGCTGTTCGGCATTGCCTTCACCATCGGCGGCTCGCTGCAGATCACCTCGGCACTGGTGGTCCGTTTCCCGCGCTGGCGCACCGCCATGCTGGGCGGCCTGGTGCAGATCGTACTGGCGATCTTCTTCTTCCAGCCCTATCCCACCCATTACAAGGGCACCGTGCCTTACTGCCTGGCGCTGGGCCTGATCTTCGGCGGCTGGAACATGATCTGGCTGGCGTTGCGCAGCCGCATGCTGCCGCAGCAGGCCTCGGCCGACGTGCTGGTCGAGCGCAACAGCGGCGATGACCGTCCCTTCGATGCCGGCCTGCACGACGGCGCAGCCGATCTGCAGTCACGCCTGCGACCGCCGGGCGCGAGCTCGGCGTCGGCCTTGGATGGCAGCGCTGGAGCGGGCCAGCAGGCGCCGCTGACCGTGCACGTCTGGACCCCCACCGGCAGCGCCAAGGGACCGGCTCGGCGGCAGCCGGTGATCGACCGCTATATCGCCGCGGTCGACCTCAATGGCGTCATCTCCACCGGTCACGCGGCGCTGGAAGTCCAGCCCGATCTCTACATCAGCCTGTATCCGGCCGAGGAAATCGACCGCTCGCCGGACCAGTTCGCCCGCCTGCTGCGGGCCACCGCCGAGAATGACGTCAAGGGTCGCTATCTGACCGACTACGCCAGCGAGGCTGCGGCCTGGTGCGAATCGACCGAGAAGATCGTCTTCCGCGATTATCGCCGCGCCTCGCTGGATCGCTTCTGGCAACACTATCGCCGGACCGAGATCTACAACCTGACCCACCGCAACTGCTCCAGCACCGTGGCCAATGCCCTGGAAGCGGCGCTGGAAGGCGTCATCGGCGGCCGCGACCGGCACTGGTTCAATGCGGTGCGGATGATGTTTACGCCCGAGATCTGGGTCGCCAGCCAGATCCGCAAGCGTGCCGTGACCATGGCCTGGACCCCGGGGATGGTACTGGACTATGCCCGCGCGCTGCGCGCCGTGGTGCACCCGCGCCCCTTGTCCTGGGCCGCCTCGCTGCAGTTGGCGTTGCGCCAGAGCCGGCGCCTGCGCCAGGGCTGGCGCGCGCGTCGTCGTTATGCCGAGCAGGAAAGTCAGGTCTCGAAGGAATCATGAGCGCCATCGTCCATCCGCAGGAACACTGGATCGATGCCGCCGATGGCACCCGGCTGTTCTGCCGCGACTGGCTCCTGCCCGGGGCCACGGCGGCGGTGCAGATGGTGCACGGACTGGGCGAGCACGGCGGCCGCTATGCGGCGCTGGCGCAGCTGTTCCACCAGGCCGGGATGTCGGTACGCATCTGCGACCATCGCGGCCATGGGAATTCGGGAGGGACACAGGGCAGCCTGACGCGGCCGGACGACCTGTTGCACGATCTCAAGCAGAGCTTCGACGATTTCAGCCGCCGTACGCAGTGCACACCACTCCTATTCGGGCACAGCATGGGCGGACTGGTGGCCGCGCGTTTCGCTACCGGCGGCTTCAGCCCTGTGCGCGCGCTGGCCTTGTCCTCGCCGGCGCTGGCGCTGGACCTGAGCGGCTGGCAAAGGCTGCTGCTGAAGGTGTCCACGGCGGTGGCGCCGGGCCTGGCATTGCCGACCGCGCTGCCGGCCAGCCGCATTTCACACGATCCTCATCAGGTCAGAGCCTACCGGCAAGATCCGCTGAACCACGGCAAGATCGCTGCGCGCATGCTCAATTTTATGCTGGATGCGATGCACCAGGCGGCCCGCGATGCGGCGCAGTTCACCCGGCCGGTCCTGCTGCAGGTGGCGGGCGATGATGCCTTCGTCGCGCCGCGCGGCAGCCGCGCCTTCTTTGATGCCTTGCCGGGAACGCAGAAAACCCTGCACTGGTACGACACCGCCTATCACGAGATCTTCAACGAGGAAGTGGGACGGCGTGAGCAGGCGATGCAAGATTTGCGTGCCTGGCTGGCGCAGTTGCCGGCGCCCGAGTGAGCAGTCCGGCAGACACCGTGCCGGCTGATGCCGGGACGGACCACTGCAGCGCAGAAATTAACCTGGAATTACCTCTGTAAAGCCGCGCAGCCGGCCTGATGAGGCCTCGGCGCGACGGTTTTTCCGCTCACGGCTGGCCGCTGGGAGTGTTGCTGAACTGGCAGCGGCTGTCGAATCCAACGAACCCCGGCGCGCAGGCGCAGCCTTGCACGGCCAGCAGCAGGGTGGAGGCGGCAAGGAGGGAGGCGAGACGCTTCATGCTTCACTTTCGATCCATTGGCAAAGCCTGCGAGTGTAATGGGCTGCAGACACTTTGCAAGTCGCGGGCAAGGGAGCACTGGTGGCCGACGGCGGTGCAGAACCGCTTGATCGACCCACCATTCTGATATCAGCGCCGATGATAATGGTGCAGGGGCGCCCCAAAAAAGGACGATTCCGCCCGTCGTGAGTGCAAAAAGAAAAAGCGGCTTGTCAGCGTTGCAACGCGACAATCACCGCTTTTCAGGACTGCTGCTCAGGTCTCGTTCCACGCCGGGGGGACGTGGCCGCGGACACGGCCAGGAGGCTGCTTACTTGACCGAAATCAGGTAACGCGCGACCATGGCGCCGATGAGCAGGGTGTACGGGAGGATGTCGGCGACGATGTTCATGGTGAGCTCCGTGAGGAAAAATTGATCTGTTGCATTGCAATATATTCGCTTCACGAGCGGGCTTCCAATTTTGAATCCCAATACCAGTTATCCTCTTTGTGAATATCTTCCGTCACGCGCGCCGGCGGGTGCTGCAGTTTTGTAAATTTTCCTTTTAAATCAATGATTTACTGATTTTCATGGCGAGCCATGAAAAAAGCCCCTGTCGCACGTTGTGTCATCCGTGCGACAGGGGCTGCGGTGTGCGGGGGAGGCAGAGCGTCCGGTTTACTTCAGCAACTGGATGTTCAGGCCGCGCAGTTCGGTACTGATCTGTACCTTGTAGCTGCCGCCGCGGGCCACCTGCACGGTCAGCCGGTCCTGTGGATTGGGCGCGGCATCGGTGAGGGTATGCACGCGCTTGATGCCGAACTCATAGCTGCCGGGCTTGAGCCAGATCGACAGATGTTCGCCGCCGGTGATCTGCGCCAGCACCACGTCGTTGATTGACAGTTCCAGCATTTCATTGTTGAGCAGGCCGCCGGTGCGGCTGAATTCGATCTGCGACAGTCCCTCGGCCTGCTGGGTCATGCTCTTGATATAGACGCGGGAAGCCGGGATGTCGCCGGTGGCGGTGCGTTCCACCGGTGCCGCGCAGGCCGCCAGGGCAAGTGCGACGGTAAGGCTTGCAGCAAGGGCTTTGATCATGTTCCTCATCCTCATGTGGTCGTTGATGGCGTTCGCTTCAGGCTCGCTGCCCAGACGATAGCACGGCCGCTGCAGGGCCCAGTTGCAGCAGGTGCCGCTCAATGGCGAACACGTGCGCATCCTCGGCCCCCAGTTCGCGCAGCGCCTGGGCCAGCTTCAGCAGGTATTCGCTGTTGGGTCCGCTCGGACCCGCCGCGCCGGCGATCTGGCGCGCGATTTCCGGCTCGCCGGCGGGGCCGGCGAAGGCCTGGTTGTCTTCGGCAGCGATGTAGATCAGCCCTTCGGCCTGCTGCCCATCCTCGAACATGATGGGCGTGGCCAGTCGCAGGTAGCCGTTCTTTTCGCGGTGATCCAGGTGGGCAAAGACTTCCGGCGTGATCAGATAGGCCATGCCGGCGCACACCGCCCCCTCCTGCGCGATCAGGGTGACCACCCGGCCCGGCGCGTCGGGTGTGCCGCGGTGATCGTGCGAGGCCTGCCAGAAGCGGCGCGCCCAGCCACGGATGTGGGCTGGGCGCCGCTCCAGGTAGGGGAAGTCGGCCTTGAAGATGATGGAGCCGTAACCGAACAGCCAGACGCTGGCGTGGTCATCGAAATGGCTCATCTGGCGATTGATGGCGATGGTATTGACGGACATGGGCAAGACTGCGGCGCCGCACCCGGCGGCGGAAGCCTGACATTATAGAGGCGAATGCAGGCGAAATCTTTCCGCAGGGACTTGCTGCACTGCGCGCTTTTGCGCATAAAATGGCGCCTGCCGGCAGCGGGCGGGGGCAAGCGCCGGTCCGACCTGGCCGGGCATCCGCGTGCCACAGGGCATATCCGAATTTTCAGGGGAATCTCATGCGTGTCGTCGTCTTGCTGCTGACGCTGGTCGTCGGTGTCGTGCTGGCCGGTTGCGAAAAGACCGATTTTGAAAAGAAGTCCGAATCCGATGCCAACGCGCGCCGGATCTTCAATCTGAAGCGGGAGTCTTCCAAGCAGTAAGGGCGTTGCGCCAGGCCGTCCTGGACGTCTTCAAAAGAACAGCAGGTTCGCCGCCTGCTGTTTTCGTTTGGGCGACGCGCGCGGTGCGCCCTCAATGATGGGACAGCGCCGGCTGTGGGCTACGCAAGGCCTGAGCGCATTCGCGCACCAGTGCCGGCCCCTGATAGATCAGTCCGGTATAGAGCTGCACCAGCGAGGCACCGGCCTCGATCTTGGCGCGCGCATCGGCGCCGCTGAAGATGCCACCCACGCCGATGATGGGCAGGGCGTCGCCGACCTCGGCCTTGAGGCCACGGATCACCTGGTTGGACAGCTCCAGCACCGGCTTGCCCGACAGGCCGCCGGCTTCTTCGCCGTGCGCCATTCCCTGCACGGCATCGCGGGTGATCGTCGTGTTGGTGGCGATGACGCCGTCGATCTGGTGGCGCAGCAGCGCGTCGGCGACGTTCTTGACCTGTTCGCCGTCCATGTCCGGCGCGATCTTCAGTGCCACCGGCACATAGCGGCCGTGGCGATCGGCCAGGCGGCGCTGTGTCGATTTCAGTTGCGCCAGCAGGGCGTCCAGTTCGGATGCACCTTGCAGCTGGCGCAGGTTCTTGGTGTTGGGTGAAGAAATGTTCACCGTTACATAACTGGCGTAGGGATAGACCTTTTCCAGGCAGTGCACGTAATCCTCGGCGGCCCGCTCGATGGGGGTGTCGGCGTTCTTGCCGATGTTCAGGCCCAGTACGCCCTGGCGCTCCTGATAGAAGCGCGAGGATTGCACGTTGCGCACGAAGGCATCCACGCCACCGTTATTGAAGCCCATGCGATTGATCACCGCGTTGGCGGCCGGCAGGCGGAACATGCGTGGCAGCGGATTGCCCGGTTGCGCGCGCGGCGTGACCGTGCCCACTTCGATGAAGCCGAAGCCCAGTGCCGCCAGGCCGTCGATATAGGCGCCATCCTTGTCCAGGCCGGCTGCCATGCCCACCGGATTGGGGAAGTCGATGCCCATCACGGTACGCGGATCGGGCGCCGGTCGCGAGGTGATGAAGTCGGTCAGGCTGTAACGCGCGGCACAGCGCAGCGCCGGCAGCACCAGATGGTGTGCGGTTTCGGGGGCCAGGGAAAAGAGCAGCGGACGCGCAAGCGCGTAGAGGAATTTGTCGGACACGATGGGAAAGGGCGGATGGCGATGAAAAAGTGCCGTTATTCTAACGCGCCGGCCCGCCATTTCCCGCAATCGACCATGCAGCGCCCGCGATTTCAGCGCCGCCAGCGCTCATCTGCGGGTTTGGCGCCACACCCGAGCCTAGCCTTGCAGCAGCTGCCACCGCCCGTCCTGCAGCGCTTCGAGCGGCTGGTAATTGGTCTTGTAGGCCATTTTCGGGCTTTCCTTGATCCAGTAGCCCAGGTAGACATAGGGCATGTCCAGCTGGCGGGCCTGCTCGATCTGCCACAGGATGTTATAGGTGCCGAAGGAAGCGGAAGGCATATCCGGATCGAAAAACGTGTACACCGAGGATAGGCCGTCATTGAGCACATCGATGATGCTGACCATGCGCAACGTGCCGTCAGCCTCCCTGAACTCGACCAGGCGCGTGTTGACCTTGCTCTGCAGCAGGAACTGCGCGTACTGGTCGCGGCTGTCCTGATCCATGCCGCCGCCGGCATGGCGGGCGCACTGGTAGCGCAGGTAGAGTTCGTAGTGTTCGTGGGCGTAGGTCAGGTTGGTGACCAGGGTCTGCAGGCCGCCATTGCGCTCCCAGGCGCGGCGCTGGCTGCGGTTGCGCTGGAAATCGGCGACCCGGATGCGCACTGGTGTGCAGGCAGTGCAGCCATCGCAATAGGGGCGGTAGGTGAAGATACCGCTGCGACGGAAGCCGGTCTTGACCAGTTCCGAATAGACATCGGCATTGATCAGGTGCGAGGGCGTGGCCACTTGCGAGCGGGCCTGCTGGTCATCGAGATAGCTGCACGGGTAGGGCGCGGTTGCATAGAACTGCAACGTGGAGAACGGCAAGTCTTTGAGATGCGTCATGTGCGTCCTGTCCTGTCTTGCGGGAGGCGGCGGCGTGGCGGCGGCCGGCCGATCCGTGGAGTCAGGTTCCAATTTACACTATTTTGGCAGCGGCAGTGAACAGCCGGGACGCGCTCAATCGCGCCGCGCCGCCGGGATGCCGTGTTCCAGCAGGTCCAGCGGCGCCCAGCCGCGGATCTGCGGCCACTGGATTGCCGCGCGCAGATGTTGCATGAACTCGCTGCGGGCAATTGGCCGCGCGCCCAGCGAAGCCAGATGGGAGGTTTCCTGCTGGCAGTCGATCATCTCCACTCCGTGGCTGCGCAGGAAGAAGACCAGATGCGCCAGCGCCACCTTGGATGCATCGCTGACCCGGGCGAACATCGATTCGCCATAGAACATGCGGCCGATGGAGACGCCATAGGCACCGCCGACCAGTTCGCCATTGAGCCAGACCTCGGAAGAATGCGCATAGCCGGCCAGGTGCAGCCCGGTATAGCCCTGCATGATCTCCTCAGAAATCCAGGTGCCCTGCTCATGCCGTCGTGGCCCTGCGCAGCCCAGCATGACCTGCTCGAAGGCGGTATCGAAGCTGACCTGCCACAGGCCGTCACCGTGGCGGCTGCGTTCGATGCGGCGCAGGGTCTTCTTGAGGCTGTCGGAGACGATGAAGCGATCGGTGCGCAGGACCATGCGCGGATCGGTGCTCCACCAGAGGATGGGCTGGCCCTCCGAAAACCAGGGAAAGATGCCGTGGCGGTAGGCTTCCAGCAGGCGTGGCGGCGACAGATCGGCGCCGGCCGCCAGCAGGCCCGGCGGATCGGCCAGGGCGCGCGAGACATCGGGGAAGGGCGTATCCGCATCCAGCCAGGCGATCATCCGCTTGCTCCTGCGGCTCAGATCATGCGGCGACGGATATCTTCGGTGTGCAGCGTGAAGCCGCCTTCACCGCTGCGCAGCTTCCCGAGATCGGCGAAGAAGGCGCGCAGAGTGAACTCCACCGTCGGAAAGGCGATGTCATGCCAGGGGATCTGGTCTTCCGTATAGAGTCCGACTTCCAGACTCTCGACCCCGGCCTGATAGTCGAGGTCGAGCAGCGTAGCGCGGTAGAAGAGGTGGACCTGGTGCACATGTGGCACGTTCACCAGGGAGAACAATTCATGCAGCTGGACACGGGCACCGGCTTCCTCTTCCGTTTCCCGGCGGGCGGCGTCTTCGGTGGTCTCGTCGTTTTCCATGAAACCGGCCGGCAGGGTCCAGTAGCCCAGGCGCGGTTCGATGGCGCGCTTGCACAGCAGCACCTTGACTTCACCGTCCTGCTCCCAGACCGGGATCGAACCGACGACCATCTTAGGATTCTGATAATGGATCGCCCCGCAATTGCCACAGACGTAGCGCAGGCGCGTGTCATCGGGAGGAATCTGCTGGGATACTGTCTGACCGCATTCGGAACAGAATTTCATAGAGGCTCGGATCGTGTCTGTATATATAGAGATATGTAATGGCCGGCAGCGGCATCCCGTGGCACCGGAACTGGCCCTGGGGAAGCTCCGATGCGGTTAGGAGTGTATCACTGTAAAAAGATTGCAGAAAATGTTTGCATTCCGATTTTAGCTGTCCTATAATCATTTTCTTCAGACGCGGGGTGGAGCAGTCTGGCAGCTCGTCGGGCTCATAACCCGAAGGTCGTAGGTTCAAATCCTGCCCCCGCAACCAGTTTTAGAGACATGCCGCTAGAAGCTAGTAATAGTTTCTCAGCGGCATTGTTGTATTCAGCGTAGACATTCTCGCCTTCGGCGACGACATCGATTTTCCCATAGAGCTCGGCCACCAGTATGCGCGCCTGCTGCACGTCAGCGGCCAGGGCGCTTTCTAGGTTGGCCAGCGTCTTCCTGATCCTTTCCCCGATTTCTCCTGCAGATGGCCCATCCTGGCCCGGCCTCGGCTTGTTCGCCGCCAACTGGGCGCGCTCGGTCTCGGCCGCACGCAGGCGGTCCGCCAGTGCCTGCGACGCGCCGATGCTGGCAATGGCATCCACCAGGCGCTGAATTTCCCCGTCCAGTTCCTTGCGCCGGCCCGCCGCTGCCGCACCCTCGGCCACACTGCTGCGCTGGCGCTCGGTCAGGATTGTCTGCACCTGGCGCCGCAGTTGTTCCTGCGCGGCAGGGGAGAGCAGTTCATCGCGCAAGGTGTCCAGCAGGTTCTTGTCCGCGGTCTCCCGCTTGAAGTGAATGCCCTTGCAGACTGTTTGGCCACGGTCCTTCCTGTTGGCGCAGCCGTAGAGCCGGGAGTTGATGGCCACGATGGCCCCGCCACAATATGGGCAGGCCATCAGGCCGCCGAACAAGGTTCTTACTGGCGCTCCCTGTTTGCGGCCAGGCAGCCGGCCATCGATCCGCTTGCGCACGGTCTGCCACAGATCTTCATCGACGATGCGCAGCTCAGGAACCTGGATTTCTCGCCAATCCTCGCGCGGCCGGTCCACTCGCTGGCGCTTGCCGGTGTCCGGATCCTTCACCCACTGCGAGCGGTTCCAGATATATAGACCTTGATACAGGCAGTTGTTGAGGATGCCGCTACCCTTGTTCGGCGAGCCGTAGATAGCTGATACCACCCAGGTGCTGGCACGCGGGGAGGGGACTTTGCGGGCGTTGAGCTCATGGGCGATGCGCTGCACGCTCCAGCCTTCGGCATAGCGTCCGAAGATCCAGCGCACCCAGCCGGCCTGCACATCGTTGATCTGGTACTTGCTGCCGAGGTGGTCGCGAACGATGTCATAGCCATAGGACTTACCGCCAGCGGCATAGCCACGTTCGACCTGGCCAGCCTGGCCGCGGTGCGTCTTGTGGCGCAGGTCATCGAGGAACATCTCATTGATCAGCCCGCGCACGCCCCGCATGATCTTGCGGCCACCCATGCGGCTGTCGTAGCTGTCGGCGACGCCGATGATGACGATGCCGCGGTGCTCCAGGCGGCGTACCAGTTGCTCTTGCTCTACCTGGTCGCGCGATAGCCGGTCCAGGCCTTCAACGATCAGCACGTCGAAACGACCGTTGAACGCATCCATGAGCAGCCGCGCGCCGCCAGCACGCCGGGCTACCGGCGTGGAGCCGGATACCCCGTCGTCACTGTACCGCTGGGACACTTCAAGCTCTTCACGCTCGGCGCACCGTGTGCAAATAGTGAATTGATCCTCGATGGAGGCCTCGCGCTGCTTGTCGGTGCTATAGCGTGCGTAGATCGCTGCTTTCATGGTGCTGAATGTAGAGTGCTTTTTCGGTTTCATCATCGCCGGACAATTCCGGCGCCTGCTGCAGAACTTCGTTTGCCACCTGCTCGGCCAGCATTCGCAGAAGCTGGCCCCAGGCGGTTGGATTTTTAATTGCGAGCATCCATTCTCCCCCTGTCGATAATGTTCGCGCTGTAGTCGCTCAGGCACAGACGCCTAGCTTCGCGGTCAGGGGTGTTGCGGCGCAGGTCTCCGGCATCATCGCAAGTGAGGATGTCTGCCAACGGCACCCCACGGAACAAGCCGGCCGGTTCGTTATCCAGCTCTACCCAGGCGAATCGCTCGCCATTGCCCAGGTGCTGACGAATTACCGACACATAGCCGGCCAGCACGCCATCGTCGGGCGTGTTGAAAGTGATGCGGTCCAGAGACTGCGGGGGCTGCATCACGAAGTCACGCGGCTTGCTGCTGGTGGTGGTGATCACATCAAATTTCACAGCTGCATTCATTGCTTCTTCTCCTTGGTGGCCGTTACAGAACACACGCCAAAGCGATCGACGGCAGCGGCGATCACGTCGCAGCTATGGACTGCGATGGCGGTGTAGGAATGGCGTGCGCTCTCAGTGCGCACGACGACACGAAACGCGGTCATGGGGCGTTCCCTTTCGTTGGGTGGGGATCAATCGGAAGTTCGTTCACATCAAGCCGGCCGGCGCGCCAGTCGGCCACCTGGCGAGGTGTGCCGTGACGCGGTGACTTGTCCGGCAGCGGCACCATGCGCGGCCACGGGCATGCCTTGATGGCGTCCCACGAGGCCAGGGCCTGCCGCTGTTCGTCGACCGTCATAGCCGGTGCTGGCCACGCTGGTCTGTCATCGACCACCGGCCGGGGCCAGGGGCATGCACCTAGGGCGAGCCAGGCATGATCGATCTGCGCGGCCTGGTCGGGCTTGAACATGACCGGCGCTGGCGCCGTCTTCGGTTCGAAGGAGACATCGGCCGCAAAGTCAGGTGCGGCGGGCTGCGTACAGTTATTTACACGAGTCCAAGGAAACCCCGAACCCGCCGATGCGCGGGCGTCGTGCCCTTGAACTGGCGTCCATGTATGTCGGACGGACTTGAACACCACGCCGGCCATTTGGCGGCACTGGACGCCGTAGGGCATTACGCGTTCACACTCTTCATAGCGGCCGGTCACAGTCTTCGTTTCCTTGGCCAGGGTGACCATCAAATCGGCACGTTTCACGATGGCACCGCCTTGGACACGCAAATAGCTGGCCCAGCAAGCCCGCTTCTCGCCCTCGACCTTTTGTACGGCATCCCAGGCGGCGGCCATCGCCGGCGGTGCCTCTTGCACCATGTCTGCTGGAACGCGGCGCAACTCGCGCCAGACGCTCACAGGAGCGCCGCCCCACTGCTGGAATTGCCGAATGCCCCAACGGGCGGCCCAGGCTTCTACGCGCGCCGACGGCGTCAGCTCATAATCACCGGCCGTGTCAGTGGTCACCACATAGCCTTCTTTGGTCTTGTGGTCGGCCACGCCGTCAATGTTCTTAGCCACGTACTTGGCGATGTATCCGGCTGCGCTGCCCTTCGACCAATCGATGCGCTTCACATCGAGACGGCGCTTGAATGCGCCAGGTTCGCCACGGTCCGCGCGCCAGGCATAACGCTTCATCACCCGGATAGCGCGGCTGGCCACGTCCTTGACGTGCGGTGTTGTGTAACCGGGCAAGGCCCGCACGAAAACCAGCATGTGCCAGTGTGGGCATCCATCGTGATGCGGTTCGGCAATCCGAAAACCGTAGAGGCCGATGCCGCGACGGGCCAGCGCTGAGCGCGCTAGCGCTGTCATCTTGCCCAGGTACTTATTGGCCGCGCGAGGGTCGGAACCGTCATATTTCGGATTGGGCTTCCCGCTGTGCAGTGTGGCGTGAAAGCGGGACGGGCATGACCATGTGAGGAACAGACCTTCGTCCTTGCACTCTCGCGCAATGGTTTCAAAGCCGTTGATGCGCAGCATGAGCTCACCGCGCCGAATGGTTTTGTTGGCGGTGGTTTTCTCGGCCAGCTCTGCAATGCTGAATTCCTGGCCAGCCTCGTTGCGCACCATTGTCGCTTCCAACGCCGCTGCATTGCGTTTGTTCTGCGCCAGGCGCGACAGCACCGCATCATTGCTGGCATAGGGCTCGCCGTGATAGTGGACATAGCCCAAACGGATATTGCCGCCCTCGAAGGCGCGGCCGACCACCTTGCGCAGCTGTCGGCGCCACCAGCGCGGGTCCACTACCCGCGCGATGATCGCGCGCAGGTCATCGTCGTCCACCTCGGGCACGTCAATGCCGTAATCGCTACATTCCTGCTCGATGATGTCGCGGGCGTGCGTGTCGGAAATCGCCATCCAAAGCATCTTCTTGACGTTCTCGGCGGCCTTCTCGGCAGTGGCGCAGATTTCCGCATCATCCTGCGATAGATCAATTCCGGCGGGCACGTAGTGCGCGGCGAAGTCACGCACGAAATCGAGCGCGACCGGCTCGAAGATCCGGCGCCAGTGCCATACCGACATGAGTTCAAGTGCCTGACCAACAACACGGCCGCGCCATTTCAGTGGGATGCGTTCCAACTCACTGGCAAACTGGGGCGAATCGAGAAAAGCCTTGTGCTGGCGTCGCGTCTTCGCATCGACTTTTCTATACTGCATTGAGGGCTCTTTCGTAGGTCGAGATTGCGCGCAGCACGGCATGGCGCATGGCCAGCCGTTCGGCTTCGGTAAAGGAGTGAATGGGGGATTCCCAGCGGTCCGCCGAGAGTCCCGCCAAGGCCAGGATGTGTCGGCGTACTGGCCTTGCAGTGGCCGCCCAGGAGTACGCGACGCCGATCTGATGGTTTGGCCGCTTGCGTGAGCGCAGCAGCATCATGGCTTTTTCCAGCTCGGCTTTTGCTGCCTCATCACCCGGTGGTGTTGGCACCTGTGCCGCACGCTCGCGCAGCAGATCTGTGGCAGGACGGAACGACGCATGATCCTTGATACGGGCGCAGCGCATGTTCAACCTTTCACCAGGCCGAGTGCCGACAACAGTGCCGGGGCGAGTAACAGAAGAACTGCCACGCAGTGGGCAAATACCGCTCGCATCACCAAGTCCCCAGCAAACCGTCCAGGAGTTGAAGCCGCCATGCAAGACGATTGCCGATGGCGTGCTTGCCTTCCCAAATCACGTCCCATTGCGGGCCTGTAATAGAGCGACGGCGCAGCATCCTCTGTGCGTAGAGGTACGCGGCCAGATCATCTTTCAAATGCTGCCTGGTAGCGGCCGTTGCATTCAGATTCGCAGTGGTCATGATTTTTAGGGTGAGCGAATCCCGCGCGCGCCAAACGGCGCACGGCAGGTTTTGATTTATCGGGTGTTTGGCGGCCGCTTAGGCGGTTACGAGGTCTAACGTCATCTGGTTCTTCGCAGCCAGAAATGCGCGCGAAGAGATAGGAATGCGCACGTCCGGGTTCGGCATGGCTGACATCGATACGGTGCGCGAAACCTCAAGCGTGGCCACGAAGGTGTGGCCGCATTCGGCGTTTTGGCACTGATAGGTGATTTCTTTCATCATCGACGACATGGTGCGACTCTTTGCCGCGCGCACAGGGCTTTGGCAGTGCGGGCAAGGCAGGCTGATTACTCGCATGGTTTGGTCTTTCCCCCGACAGCGTAGAGTGCCCGGCCTCTGCCGGTGATGCGCCTCGCGCCGTTACGTACTGCTGTTTTGACGAGCCATTCCAATGCCTGATCGATAGACTCCAGACCTTCCCGCTGCCGGATCTTCTCAATCATCTGGCGTTCGTCGTCCGAGAGCATGGTTTCGTTGAAAGGCATTTTCGGTTGCTCAAAAGTTGCTTATTGCTGCCTTCGATCAGAACGGGCCGCGCGCTACGCTAGAGCCTGAATCAGATGCGAGGATTGCCGCTGCCTGGCGCAACGCCAGTTGGCGCAGGATGGTAGCGACGGGCTCGCCCTGGTAGTGGGCCAGTGATTCGACAAGTGCCTGTTCGTAATCGTCTAGGCGGAGCATGTGGCGATGCTGCCTTACGCGCTTCGGGTCTGGATACATGGCGGAATTTCCCCTAAGTCAGACGGTTGCGGATTGGAGCTCTTTTTCGTAGGCAGCCAGGCCACGCAAGAACATGACGCGGATGAAAGCCGCGCGTGTGCGATGGTCTCGGCGGGCGAGAATCTGCGCTTTATCGATTTCTTCGGCGGTCAGACGCAGCGTGATCGGTAGCGAACAAGGGGCCGCTACGCCAGCTTGGGCGGTATCTTGAGTGCTCATGGGTTAATATTTGTGTACGTCACTTAGCAATGACGTGAATATAGAGTCCAAAAAGACTCATGTCAAATTGTTTTTGCGTCTTTATGAACACTATTGGGGAACGTCTCAAGGCCGAGCGCACGCGCTTAGGCTTCAATCAAACAGAGTTTGCCGCCGTCGGCGGTGTCCAACGTAGGGCTCAACTGTTCTACGAACAAGATGAGCGCCGGCCTGATGCTGGATACTTACAAGCTGTCTCCCGGCTGGGGGTCGATGTGCAGTTCGTCGTGACCGGAACACCGAGCATGCAGGCACTGACGCCCGAGGAAACCCAGCTTCTCGATGGATTCAGAAAGCTGGATATCAAAAATAAGGGGCGCGTGCTGGGCGTGATCGAAGGCGCAGCTCCAATCGAATCTCCGAGATCGATTGTCACGGTCGGCGGAGATGTCGGCCAACAGATTCATGGCGATGTGCATGGAATGGTCCAGGGGCCGGATATGCGCAAGAAGATCATCAAGAAGAAATAAGCTGTGTCGGTGCTTCGGCACCGAATCGAGTTTTAGCGCGTGCTGAACGCCGCGTTTTTTAGTTTTCGCGAGCGTGACTGGGAGTAACGCCACGGATGTAATTGGCAGATTTAAATGGCTGAAAAAGTAGAAGTAAGGGGTGACGTTGCTCAACTGATCGGCGGGAGCGTCAATGAAGCTCCTAGGCAAAACAATGTGGTCAATTTCAACTTGGGGGGCAACGCGGCCCCCGTGCAAACACTCACCGACTTGCAACGCAAACGGATAGCCAGCCTGGTACGTGAGCTTTGCGCAATCACTCAAGAGAGTACCCTCGACGTGTATCGCGTAAGCCTGAGAGAGTTCGGCGCAGAACGTGTGAAAGACATGCCGCAGGGAAAGTACCACGAAGTTGTTGTCCAGATAGAGCGCTGGATCGCTGAAAACAAGCAAGGTAATCCGGTGGGGCTCTCTTCTGAGCTAAACGCTGAAAGTTACCCAATATCGGGGGGAGCCAAACTTTGCGATACATGCATGGAGAAGGACATCAGCGATTCACGCCTCGAGCGATTATCGCGATTACGGTGGGCTGTATGCACGGGTCTAATCGTCGCGTGTGGTCTGTTGCTTTGTAAAATCCACTCACAGACCGATCCTTCTCCTACCAGAGATCAAGAGTGCTTTTATGAAGGAAAGCGATTCTCTGCTGGCAGCACTATAAGAGTCACCGGCGAGGTAGTTCGCGAATGCTTAATGGAGCCAGCTGGACAACGCATGGAGTGGGGCCTCCCCCGGTGATTACCGGTAGGTGACCGAACTAGGGCCAACGAAGAACTGTAATGAAGACATATTGAATCCTCACACGATGCTTTTGTAAATGATGGCAAATATCCATCATGCGGTATTGCGAAGCTCCGGCAGGGTGCCCTGTGGACGAGCCCAAAAATACACGGCGTGAATAAGTGCATGTGCGTGAAGCCTTTACCTATTTTGAAATAGCGAAAATCAATTTTAAAGATGAAAAAATTAAAACAAATTCTTTCGCAGGAAGATACAGTCCTTTTCGTTGGTTCCGGCATCTCTCTTTGGTCAGAGCTCCCAACATGGGGAGGGTTAATCGAAGAACTTGCCAAGTATGTCGAGACTAACGGACGTCAAGCGGATCTGATTAGAACGGAGGCTAAGCGAGGCGATTTATTGCAAGCGGCAAGCTATGGTTTTGATATGCTGACAAAACAGCAAATTGGTGAATTCATTCGATCGGCCTGCCGATACGGAACTGCGAAGCCTCATGCTATTCATCAGAAAATCGTATCCCTTGGACCAAGGTGTTTTATTACAACAAACTACGATGATCTAATTGAACAGAGTCTTCGAAAGTGGCAGCCAGAACGTTTTTACAAACCGCCAATTACAAATCGACATCTAACTGAAACGGCCGAGATTGTCCATGCTCGTGCACTTGATTTTATTTTCAAACCACACGGTGACGCTGGGGACAGCGAGAGCATCATTCTCACACGAGAACAATATCGACAGCTTCTACCGCAGGGAGAAAGGCACGCCGCCCTAGAAGCGGTCAAAATGCTATTAGCCAGCCGTCCAGTTGTCTATTTGGGATTCGGTCTCAGAGATCCCGATTTCCTATATATTCGCGACCTTCTAGCCAATATCTTTAAAGGTGGAACACGTGACCACTATGCCATTATTGCCGACGTCTCTGAAGGGGAAATTGCGTACTGGCAGCGAAATTACGGCATTCACTTGCTTGGATACGAAACTCTTGCTCGCCCAGATAACTCTAGAGACCACTCTCAGTTGGCGTCGATGCTCGACGAGCTCTTAAAACCAACGGTATCGAAATTCCCACCAGCTGCATTTGTTCCCGACTCGCTTGAAGTACGACTCTCTCTAGCGCGCCACGCTTCCGCGCTTATGCGCGTGCCAAACTTAGCTTCCGAATTAACCATCCGAGTTCACTCAATCCAAAAAGCATCAAGCCGTCTCTTGGGCCGCTTTGACAAATTCGACCATGAGCGGGTTGATCTGCTTCTCGATTCCGGTCCACCACAAGCAGTCTTACTGGGGCTTCCAGGTGCTGGAAAGACTTTTGCGCTCCGGCGCTCAGCCTCGAGGCTGGCGGAGTCATTAAACGAAGCGTGTCTATCCGACACCTTTAACCATAGGGATGTTTTAGTCCCCATTTTCATTGATCTAAAACTTTATAGAGGCAATTTGGCGCAATTGGTTGGCGAAACCTTACCGAACGGCCTGCCACTCACGGATCTGATCAAGGCATTTAGGGTAAAGATATTTTTCGATTCGTTTAATGAGATGCCTAGAGAGTACTGGGAGAACGGGAGCTATGAATCAGATTTCCAATCCTTTATTCAAAGCGTTGATTGCGCTTCCGTAATTATCGGATCACGGTCTGACGATGGATTATCAAAGTTAAACTTTCCCACTTACAGCTTAGATGAAATTGATCATGAAACCGTCATCAATGAACTGAAGCGATTAGGACTTACTATCACTGGACGATTCAGCAACGAAGCGATCCGGCTTATTCAGCGGCCTTTCTATTTTCAATATATTGCCGCTGGCACTATCAAGATGCCTGGTGAGGCGCATCCTCGAGACTTTTATCGATGCTTTTTCGAAAACGAGAACGAGGCATTAAGTTCACGATTTGGCATCACCATGGATTTAGAAAAGGCGCTAGCCAAAGCTGCATATGAATCTTTGAATAATGGAGAGGAAGCGTTCTTGACTACGGAGCTACTTGGCACGCTTAAACGGAGCTTAAATGTCGTAGGTATCGAGGAAGTTTCTGCACAAGATATTGCAAATTGGCTTGTTTCGAGGTCTGTACTCCTACCTTACTCAGGTAGTCGTGTGGCGTTCGTACATCAATCGATAACTGAATATTTGGCCGCTACTGAATTAGCGACCAGATATCTTAACGATCCCAAAACACTTAAAAATAAACTCGCTTTAACTAGATGGGATCAGACACTTCTATTAACACTAAGCATGCTCCCAGCAGCTGAAGCCGAGTCCTTTTTAGAGGACGTGATAGAAACAGATCTCACACTCGCTTTAACCTCGGCGAAATATCTTGAAGCAGATCGTGACGCAATCATTGCGCGATTGCTTACAAAGGTCGCGGATTTAGAGGATTACAGCTCTCGTCAGACGTGGAAAGTAGAGGCGCTAATCTCTTCCGACTTGCCAATATCAGTGACTCATGAAATACAGCTTCGTGAAATAGTAGCCCGAGGTGGATCGCTCGCCAGCGCAGCAGTTATACGCCTCGTTGATATCTTCGGAAGCCAAGTTAAGGATGAGATGCTGCGGCTTCTGCTTGATCGACGCGGCGACTTCAACCTCTGTGTGAACGGCGTTGGCCGTGCTTTGGAGATGCTCGCCACGCAAAAAGATGCGGCAACTATCGCCGCTTGGGCGGACTCAATTCAAAGCGAAGATTCATTTTCTTTGACAGACGATCGTATTAGCGGATTTACTAGCGGCGCTACCAGATTCTTATCGAAATTAGACTTTGCGCTACTACGCCGCGAATTAATGCCCAGTGATCAGGTGGATTGGAAATCGTCAGTTCGTTTGGCGGTGCTATGCGAGATTGCGAACGAGAATAAGTCGACGGCTGCACTTGAATTTTCTGCGGAGATGCTACTACATGGGGTTCCTGCCGCCTCATCAGCGATTTACTTTATTGCAAGTCACAGAGAAGGGCTAGCGCCTCTCTCTTGGGACTGCTTTGCCTATGACCACGTGAAATGTCTCACAGAGCTTCTGAATGACAAAAATAATCAATGGGCCGTAGATGCACTAATTTGCTTGTGTAAGGCAAGGCAAGACCTAGCAGCAATAGTCGAACAGATCGCGCATCGATGCACAGGAATTCGCAGAATGGCTCTGCTTCATTGCGTCTCACCAAGTGATTTCACTTTAGCACATGAGGAATTGAGTGAGATTGTTAGTATTGAAAAGCAAAGACTTAGCATTGAACCGATTCATCTTTTGGGATGCATTAGGATCGATTGGGCTGACAAAGAAGAGCTATTAGTTGAAATTTTGAGGACCCGAGACAGGACTCTTGTTTCCCACATTTTGGGCCACATGGTTCCAGTTGGACTTCATAATTTGGGGGAGATTGAGATAGGGGACATTCAATTTTGGTTAGATTGGATGGCTGAAGAGAGTAATCAGAAAAACACCGATAATCTATGGTTCCTTTCACAGTTGGGCTCACTATTTGCCAACTATGTATGTCAAGAGAAATTGGGTGAGTTTGTCACTGAATTTAACTCAGGGAATTCAAAATATCGCGGCATATTGTCTCGATACATTCTTGTTTTCTGCAATGGTTTAACGACAGATGTCTTCAGTGAAGATGCAATTTCATTCATGCTTGCCAATTTGAACAGAAACGATCCTTTCATGCATTTCAGAGGGCATATTCTTTCTCATACAGCCACCGAACGATTTATCGAAGAAAGAATTTTGCCACTACTGCCGAAAGCGCAGTCGCCGCTCCTCGAGAATTTAAGCTGTGTTCTCTCGGATGCAGGTGCTCGGCTGGGGCGACGTTTTGTTGTCGAATGACTGCCGCATATAAGAAAAATAGTCCCGAGAGATCAGATTGAAATCTTCGAGAGATTAAGAAAGAGAACAGCACAGCGCTAAAATCGAGACCATGCGCTGTAATTATCTTTACCTCTTATTGTTCTCGACTAAGATCTCTCGGATCTCACATATTTTCCCCCATTCCAGCGTCGCAGCACGTTTTGCACTTTGTTTGGTGGCATAGATCCGCGTCAGTGTCTTGGTATTATCGGCCTTACCTGACAGCTCGGTGCCCTTATTGTTTTTCTTCTTTGCTTTGTCATGCCAATCTGCCTTCACACCGGTGATGCCTTCCTCCGGATCGTGATCAAGCTCGCGCTCTGTATCGACTTCTTCAGATTTGGTCTCGAACTCAATGCGCGTGGTAAAACCGCTGCCGCTGATGGAATGCGTGACGGTCTTCGATAGCCATTCGGTGGCGTCGATATCTGCCTTGAATCCCGAGACCACTACAGGCGATTGCGGCATGATGCTGGCATCACCTAGTGCAAGCTGCATTTCGAAGGTCGCTAGGCCGCGCTCGATGCGCTGCCACTCCGCTGCAGCCGCCGTACGTGCATCCGCTTCATTTGCAAAGGTAGTGCGCAAGCGCTTGCTGTTGCCGGTCTTGCCAGCGACGACGCTACGGCGCCGGCCATATTTCTCATCCATCCAGAAGGCGCGAACGCCGCTATACGCGTCAGATTCAGAGCTGTGATATCGGTGCTGGTCGCCCAGCGCACGCACCACTTTGACCACCGGCAGAGGCTTGCCGCTGACGGTGCGACTCTCGTTGATCGGCATGAACAGCAGGGTGTCATTCTTGACCGTGGCCACAGCGTCATATTTCTTGCCCAGGCGGCGCAGCAGCGCGGAATCGCTCTCATGCGTCTGGTCCAGGTGCTTGATGGTGATGCCGCGCAGGCCGGCAGAGATACCTGACGCCAGACCATTGCCGGCGGCAATGGCATCGACCACGGCGCCAAGCGTAGTTTCATGGAAGCTGCGGTCCCGCTGCTGGCGAAACGCGTCAATCATGCTGGCCGACCTGGCGCGGATGGTGAGGCGGTCCGGCGCACCACTATGCTCCACCTCGGAGACTACGAACGCCCCTTTATCCACCAGGGGCGAACCCTGCCAGCCGAGGGCAAAAGTCAGCTTCGCGCCCTTGGGTGGAATCTTCAACTTGCCGTCAGTATCATCCAGCTCAATGTCCAGCTGGTCAGCCTCGTCACCCCGGCACTCACGCAACGTGATGCTCATGAGCCTGTCCGAGACCGGGCGGCTGATATCCTTGTCTTCGATGACGATGCGGAAAGCTGGCGCGGTAGTGCTCATTGCCCAATCCCACCGAACGTGCCGGCAATGCCGCCGGCGTTCGTCTTGATGCCCTCGATGGCGCTGCCGACCACATCGCGCGCTTTGTCCGCGATGCTGTTCGTGATGCCGTCAATGTCGACCATGTTGCGCAGATCCGAGATATCTCCCAGGCCCAGCGACGACAGCACACTATCGTCGGTGCGCTTGAGCTTGATGGTGAATTCAATGCGCTTGGCATCGCCGTCGCCATCCAGCACCGTGCGCCCCTCGTCCATGCTCTCGATGACGTAGGAACCATAGATGCGCCCGGTTCCCTGGATCAAAAACCAGCTTTTGCCAGTGTCAGCCATCAGGCGCAGGGCATCCAGCGAGAACACGCTACCGGTCAACTCCGGTGCAATCCAGCCCGACAAGGTAATGGTGTCATCCCCTTTACCGGTGAACTGCACCGCATCGCGCCGGCCCACTCGTGCATTGCTGGCGAACTTCCATTGCGTCTGCCGCTGCAGCTCCTGATAGGCCAGCGTGGGCAGGCTGAAGACGAACATTCCCAAGACCATCATCATGATGTGACTCCTTAATCCCAATCTGCGAGGTTCGAACGCTGGCGCGATGCCTTCACGCGGTCGCGCCGGTCCAGCTCGGCGGCCACCGCGCGGGCGATGGCCTGTTCATCCATGCCAGGAGCCGGCTGGATGATGATCTGCACGGTATCCCCCTGATAGACGACGGGCTGAGCGCTGCCCGCGCTGACCGGTGGCCGGCTGTCAAAGGCCATCGCCGGCATACTGCCCGCGCCAATGGCCACGGCGGCGCCGGCGCTGGCCAGCTTGCCGGCCAGGCTGCTTACAGTGGACAGCGGCCCGTCCTGGCCACGATTCAGGCCAACGGCCAGGCCTTGCATGGTGTAGTCGCCCAGCTCGGCAAAGACTCGGCTCGGGCTATGGATGTCGAGCTTTTCCTTGAACCAGCCAATGACACTGGCCCCGGCGCCCAGCACCGCATCCTTGACGGCGCCGATGCCGCCGGTGATGCCGTTGAGCAGGCCGCGCAGGATCATGGCGCCGAACTCGGTAAACTTGGCCGGTAGCTCGATGCCGAACCAGCTCAGCACGCCAGCAAACGCCTGGTAGAACAGGCCCACCGGTGACCAATTCAAAATCAGCGCGCCCACACCGGCCAAGCCGCCCGCAAAGGCGCCGCGTACCTGCTGCCACAGATTGCCGAAGAAGCCGGCAATGGGTTCCCAATTCCGGTACAGCAGATAGGCAGCGGCAGCGATGGCGGTCACCACCAGGCCAATGGGGTTCATTAGGAAGATCCGCCCCAGCCACAAGAAGACTGTTCCAACGCCGCGCAGGATGGGCATGAGCAAACCGCCTTGCAGGCCGATCTTGGCGAACAGGACGTGCAACATGGCATAGGGACCAATGATCGAGGCCAGGGCCAGCATCAGCGGCCCCATCACCACCATGATGGCGGCGATGGCGGAAAAGCCCACGATCATGGCCTTGGCGGTGGCCGGATTGCGCTCCATGAAGCCAGTTAGCGCCTGGACGGCATTGGCGGCCATCTGCAGGCCTGAAGCGTAGAGCGGCAGAATCTTGGTGCCCAGCTCCAGTTTCAAGTCAGCTACTTTGGACAGGGTTTCCAGTTCCTGGCCGCTGGCCGTGTCGCGGCCGAGCTTGTCGAGCTCGTCGATGTTGGCGGCACCCCGGTTCAATTTCTCGTTCTTGTGGATCTGCGCGCGCTGCTGGTACATGGTGGAAAAGAGCTGCGCGGCCGTGCGGTTCGAGAAGATGCCGCCGATGGCATCGAGGATGCCTTTCTCGTCGGTGATGCCCTTGCTGGCCAGCTGCGGCAACAGCACTTTCTCCATCCATTCGAATTGGTTCTCGCGGAACAGGTCCGCGCCTTTGATGGCGCCCGGGTTCAGGAAGGAGACCTGGCCGGCCTTGTCATGCTTCACCTTCGATTGATCACCGATCAGGCCCAGGTCAGCCAGCATGCCAATCGAACGCTTAGTGGTCCGGCCCTGATAGAGGTTCTGATAAGCACTCATCATTGAGGTGCCGACCCGGTTACCGCCCATTTCCTGCACGAGGGATTCCATCTGGTAATAAAAGGATTCGTCCTTGAGACCCTTGGCCGCGATACCGCCCGTCTTGATCAGGTTCAGCCACTCGCCTGGACCGACCCGGCCGCCGGTGGCGGTCAATACCTGCTGCACCATGTTGGCCTGTTTGGAGAACGTGCCAATGTCCTTGGTGCCGTTGCGCATTTCGATGACCTTCAGCATGTCCATGAACTTGCGCTCGTTCTCGGCGCCCTCAGCCTCCCCGTAGAAGGCGTGATTCCCGAATTTCATCTTGGCCATCATGGGCGCGACCATTTCAGCGTGGTGCGTGTCGCCAAAGGCCGTGATGCCATCGCGCAGCAATTGCAGGTTGTCGAGCTGGCT
>NZ_DASQOH010000017.1:0-88225 GCF_035644555.1 Herbaspirillum sp. | reverse complement strand
GGCCTTCTCGGCCTTGGACCAGGAAGCGCCGCCCTTGCGCAGGCCAACGGTGACCTTCACGCCCGAATCCTTCAGGTTCAGCGCGTGGGCGTGACCTTGCGAACCGTAACCGATGATGGTCACGTTCTTGTTCTTGATCAGCGAGAGGTCGGCATCCTTGTCGTAGAAGACTTTCATGAATTTCCTAAAGAAGTTGAGCAGGGACCGCACTCGCGGTCCGCATATCGTTTATATGATTTAGATCGTTTCAGGCCACGGCATAAGCCGGCATGGCCTGGTCACGTACGTGCGGGATGTCCAGCTGCCTCAGCTTGCGATAGAGCGAGGCACGGCACATTCCCAGTTGCCGCGAAGCGGCGGAGATATTCCAGCGACTGCCATTGAGGGCAGCGATGACACGTGTGCGCTCATCCCGGTACGGATCGCCGGTAGGTGCAAGGGACGTGGCTTCCCCTTCGGCTCGTGACGCGAAGGGGCGAATCTGGGCGGCGCGGCTGATCGGATGGACCTGGGCCAGCGGCGCCGTCTGGAATTGCATCAATTCTTCCGGCAGGTCGCACAACTCGATGCGACCACCGTTCATCACCGCGCAGCTGTAGCGGATCACCGCATGCATCTGGCGCAGGTTGCCCGGCCAAGGATAGGCCAGCAGGCGCTGCAGGGCCGCCGGGGCGAGGACGTTCTCGTCGGCAGCCTCCCCCAGCTCATCGGCAATCATCTGCATCACCAGCCGACGGCGATCGGCGCGCTCGCGCAGGGCGGGCAGGCGCAGGACGCCCCCGGCGACGCGATAGTAGAGATCTTCGCGGAAACGGCCCTCGCCGATCAGCGTCTTCAGGTCCTGGTGGGTGGCGCAGATCAGTTGCAGATCGACGGGTACCGGACGCATTGCCCCCAGCGGGATCACCTCGCGCTCGGACAGCACCCGCAGCAGGCGCGTTTGCAAGGCGAATGGCATGTCGCCAATTTCATCGAGGAACAGCGTACCGCCATCGGCCTGCTGCACCTTGCCTTTCATGCCGCCTGGCAGCGCGCCAGAGAACGCACCCTTGCAATAACCGAACAGTTCACTCTCGGCCAGGCTTTCAGGGATGGAGGCGCAATTGACCGCCACCCACGCAGCCTGGCGACGCGCGCTGTAGTCATGCAGCGCGCGCGACAGGTATTCCTTGCCGGTACCGGTCTCGCCCAGGATCAACACCGGAATGCCACGATCGATCAGGCGCTTGCCGCGCTCTACCAGATCGCGCATGAGATCGTCGCCGGCGGCGAGCTGATCGATGTCGCGATAACACGGCCCGCTACGGGAAGCGGTACGGGAAGAAGCGGAGCGATGACTGCGGGCAGTAGCGGCGGTGCGGACGTCACTTTCGGCCATGGGCTGTTCTACCGGGGGTGTCGGCATGATGGTCTCCTGTCTTTAACTGCTTTTTTGTCGAACCGTCTTCCCTCGGAGCGGCTCTTTATGCGCGGGCTGCGGCTTGTGGCCGGCCCGGAGAAGTGTCGCAATGGCACGTCTGCGGCAAAGAATAGCCAGACAATCCCATGACTTCCAATACAATGTACAGACAGAATCAATACCTTGAAGGTATCAAATGATCGAATTGAGACACCTCACCTATTTCCGCACCGTAGCAGAAACGCTGCATTTCGGCCGCGCGGCGGAACTGCTGCATATCTCGCAACCCCCGCTCACACGGCAGATTGCGGCCTTGGAACGGGAACTGGGCGCGCAATTGTTCGACCGCAGCAAACGAGCCATCCAGCTGACCTCGGCCGGCAAATATTTTTACCGCGACACCACAGAAATTTTCAAGGCACTGGAACGGGCGAAACGGAATGTCTCCTCGTCCAGCACCGGCAAGAGCGGTGCGCTGAAGGTGGGGTTCATGATGTCCTCGGCCTACAACATCCTCCCCTCGGTGACGCGCCACTATTCGGCCGCCTATCCCGAGGTGGACATGCGGCTGACCGAATACGTCCCCAACCTGCTGGCCACCGACATCGAGGATGAGAAGGTAGATGTGGGCATCATGTACCGCCCGGAGGACTGTAGCCGACTGGACAGCCACACCATCTATGCCGAGCCCCTGCTGGCGGTGCTGCCCCGCGAGCATCGCCTAGCCGGCAAGGAGGCCATCTCCGCCGCAGAACTGGCGGAAGACCCTTTCGTCAGCATCCCGCGCACGATCGCGCCGGTGGTCTTCGACCTCATCATCAACCACTGCCAGTCGCGAGGTTTCCGCCCGCGCATCGTACTGGAAGCCAATCTGCAGCAGACCATCGTCAACCTGGTCGGCGAAGGCCTGGGGGTGGCCCTGGTACCGACTTCGATGCAGGCCATGCACCTGGACACTACCGTCTTCAAACCCCTGATTGACGCGCCACTGGTCGAAGTCGCCGTGATCTGGAACAAGGAGAATACCAATCCCTGTATCCGTACCTTTGCCGATACGGCGGTGGAGGTGTGGAGGAAGATGCAGTCCGTCGATCAGACGAAGTCGCTGTAATGAGGCCTATCCAGATCCGGAGGATGGCGGGATATCTTCGGCCCACAGCAGCGCATTCACGGCGGGATCCTTTTCACCACGCCAATCTTTCATCGCGCATTTCGCCCCATCTGGATATTCATGGCGATCCAGCGCGTGGGCCGTTTCGGCCCAGCCAACTGGCGTGTTACCCCGCGGCTCGTCAAAAGGATCGTCAGGATCAATGACACTGGCATTGACCACCGCTTCCGGCCAGACCGGATCGCGGCAAGTCCACAAAGCCAGCAGGCGAAGAGTGGTCATCATCAAAATGAGCGGCATGATCACAATTCGGTAGGCTGCACTCGCGCGCATCCCAAAGTCATACATACAAAACAGGAAGCTTTCTAGCGTGTCCTCCTTTTCCTTGAAGAACAGCAGCGGCTTCGGCAAATCCGCCGGACCGTGATTCATATACCAGCACCAATAGTTCCATTGCGACAGCAAGCTCTCCAGGCATTCCTGTCCCTCCCACTTCCGGCCGATCGCGAAGGCACGTGTGACATTTCCGCATTCATCGACTTCGTAGTAACGGATGTGGTAAGTGTGTAAGTGGTTGGCCGAACCTCTGTGAATGCAGAAAATTGCATTTTCATCCCAAGGAACTTCCCATGTAACGTCGCCCTGAGATGGACTGGAAAAAAAGTCTTCGACGGCGGATGGCATGGATTTTCCTCTCCCTACGATTGAATCGGATCGGACGGCGCCTCAGCGAAAAAAACTCATCTCGACCAAGCTTGAAGGCAAGGTAAGCAAAGGCAGAAATCACACCCAGAAAAAAGAGATCACCAGGTATTGCTCCTGCATCTGGAAAAACGAATCTGGTAAGGTAGATACCCCACATCCCCCCGATAGCTCCGAAACAGGCGATCAGAACACCACCGCTTTGCCATTGGCGTTCACGGTATGGTTGATCGGTCACATCCATGAATAGGGAATTGATCCTGAATACGGTACTTGCATCCTGGCATTCGGGCCCCACAGGCTTGGAAATCGGCAAGCGATGCTGCAGGTCCCAATTCGGGATGGGTTTCCCTTTTTTATATTGAAATACACGCTCGTCCATCAGATTTCCTAATGCAGTGGAGGCGTATCTTCAGCCCAAAGTAATGCATTCAATTCCGGATCACTCTCGCCATGCCAGTGTTCCATTGCGCATTTCGCTCCCGCTGGATATTCATTGCGTTCCAGTGCAAGGGCCGTTTCGGCCCAGCCGACCGGGGTATTACCGCGTGGTTCGTCAAAAGGATCGTCAGGATCAAGGACACACGCATTAACTACCGCTTCCGGCCAGACAGGATCGCGGCACGTCCATAGCGCCATCAGGCGATGGCTGGTCATCACCAGAATGAAGGGCATCATCGAGATTCGGTAAGCGGCACTGGCGCGCATTCCAAAGTCATACATGCAGAACAGGAAGCTCTCCAGCGAGCTCTCATCTTCCTTGAAGAACAGCAGCGGCTTCGGCAGATCCTCTGGACCGTGGTTCATGTACCAGCACCAGTAGTTCCATTGCGACAGCAGATCCCCCATGCATTCCTTCCCCTCCCATGTACGGCCGATAGCGAAGGCGCGTGTGACATTGCCGCTTTCATCTACCTCGTAGCACCGGATGTGGTAAGTCTCTCTGTGATTGGCCGATCCCCTGTGAATGCAGAAGATGGTATTTTCGCCCCATGGTACTTCCCAGGTAACGTCGCCTTGTCCAGGTTTGGCGAAGAACCTCCGGCGACGGATGGCGTAGATTATCCTTTCTCTGCGATTGAAGCGGGTTGGACGCCGCCTAAGGGAAAAGAATTCATCTCGACCTAGCCTAAAAGCGACTAATCCGAAAGTACATATGAGGGCAAGGCAATACAGATCACCTAGCATGCCTCCTGCATTCGGATAGAGTACTCGCGTGACGTAGTACATCCACATCCCTGTGGCCACGCCCAAGCAAGATGCAAGTACACCTCCCGCCAGCCATTGCCTTTCTTTGAAAGGTTGGTCGCTTACATCCATGTAAGTTGAATTGATCCGGAAGATCGTGCCGGAATCCTTACACTCAGGGCTGACTGCCCTGTTAATGGATAGCCGATGCCGCAGATCCCATTCGGGAATGGGTCGACCAGCTTTAAATTGGAATACGCGTTCATCCATCGTCACGCTCCAACTGCTTCGTGATACGCCTTCAATTGTGCATCTAAAGATCCATATCTCTCTCCAAAGCTATACTCGCAACGAGATATCCAAGTTTTTAGTGCGCTTTTGTTGATTAGCGCAATAGCAATCGCAACTAAGAAAGATGATATGAGGAACGGCCAGAAAATTGCTCCAATGGCAGTGTATCCCGCTATCGCAATCCCGATGCTAAGTGCCCCGTTCGTCGCATATAACCAGCCCAGCAATTGCTTGTCCTCTCCGATTGCAGACCGCGCATTGAAGACAATGTCATATGCCCCGGCAAAGATGCCGGCCAACATTCCCACAAACCTGGCGCCTTGAGCGATCTTTCCCGCCAGCCTTCCACTGGCCACCCATTGGCTCCGAACAAATGCCCCCAACGGATGCTCCACAGATTTCTCCACAGAGACTGCCACCGTCTCGACTATCGTCGCTCCTAAGCTAACCGCAGCCAATATTGCCTTCACCCGCGTTTCCTCTTCATTGAATTGATCATTGTTGGCCAGGTCCTTCATCGCGAAGTTCAACGCCAGCATCTGTAAAAGTGCGGTGACGACACCAAGCTTGAATTCCTGCGGCACGGATGATCCCAGCCACTTCTGCGCCACCGCGATGCCGGGGACACTAATGCCCTTGATGCTCCCCGGAGCAATGCGCCCTTCGCTCTCCAATCTGGCGATATCGAGTTCGTAGGCGAACAGGTGTTTATCAAGTCGATGCTGATTGATCGCGCTTCGGGCTTCGCGGTAGGCATTGCTTTTAGTCGTTCGGGGATGGGTATCGAGCTTGACTCCCTGCTCTTGCGCCTGCGCGATCGCCCATCGCGCCACATCGGACGCGCTCATGTTGCTGGCCTTGATCCTTACCCCGGCCAGCAGATGCAGATGCACCATCGCCATAGACCGCGCTATGGTCTGGGTACTGTCACTGAGGCTCTTGCTGATGACATTGGCAGTGGTGAGCGCCAACCGATCGATCAACTGCGCCGCCTGGGCAGGATCGTCAAGTCTGGCGATGGCACCTTTGTAGATGTTGAGGATGTTTTCGTACTGGATATCGCTACCCTTGAGCTGCGCCTCGGTGGCGGCGATGAGATCGGATTGGTTCAACAGCAACGCGCGGCTATACAAGTTGCGCGTATCGGAGAGTTTGTCGCTGGAGAGCCAGAGCGTGAGTTGATCAATGCAGGGCGCGGAGGACACCGCCTTGCCGATGCATTGCGCCAGCGATTCGCTATAGGCGTAGCCACTGCGGATGTCATTGACGTCATGGACAGCCTCCATCCAGTTCGCCAGCTGCTCGCTTCTGTGCCAACTGACGTGCGCCGTCAGCAGCTTGAGGAAACGTGGTTCAAATGCCTTCTGAGCCGCCTCATAGGTGGCGGGAAAGGTCTTGAGCCTCTGCATGTCCAGCATGGGCTTGTCATTGTCATGCGTCAGTTCATGCCATGCCTCGTCTGCGGCGGCCTGTTGGCGAGCGGCTTTGGCATCGCCGTATTTTTTTCTGCGCTCGCCCTGTTTCCGGACATAGCGCCCTGGTCCCCCTGCCTTGATCATGGCGAGCATGGTCTTGATACTGTTGTAGGTGTCACCGTCGGGGTTGTTTTCCGATATCTCGGCTACCTTGTCACGGAAATCAATGTCATCGCTAGCCTCCTGACGTACGCGCTGCTCAGTCATGGCCAGGATATCGGCGACGATTTTGGACTGGTAGAGCTTTTCATCGAAACCCGCATCCAGGCCAGGGACGGTCAATTCGCTCAAGTCATTGGTGATACCCACAGGATCGTTGACTGCGACCACAAAGCCTTTGTGATGCGGTATCTGGGCCGCCATGACGTCACGCATCTTGCCGGCCCAGGCGTGACGCTTCTTCTCCTCGGTAGGCGGCGTATTACTGAACGAGAACGCCTTGTCCATTGCGCTGTGATCTGCCGCGAAGTGAGCCAGCATATTCACGCTGGCACCGAACTCCCCGGTATGCGCCGCGCTTCCCGCCAGCATGGCTTCCACGTCGATGCACTGCATGTGCTTCCTGCGCCAACCCAGGTCGCCGACACGTTTCTGCAAAGCCTTGGTCCACTCCGTATTGGACCAGCCTATCCATATGCGCGTGGCAGGGTCCTGCGGGGTATGCGCGATGTCTAGGCAATAGGCCCGCACAATTTCGCCAGGTTCGACACAGGAGAACGGGATACGGGACGGGTGCGGGGCACGATAGTGGAGCGGGAAATTCCAGAGATGGCCGGTGGGCATCACCACGTAGGCCTTGAACCTTCCCCGCCGTTCGTCATAGGTGTAGAGATAGCCGGCACGCAAGGCGCGCAGAGTGTAGCGTGCTTCGCCGATCTGCTGCGGCCCGTTTTCAATCCTGAAATTGCCCGAGAGGCCAGGCACACCAGCCGCGCCATAGGGGCTGGCGACGGCATAGCGGACCGGGTAGATCAACAAGCCCTTCTTGTCGCAGTAATTGCAGTTCAACATCGCGCCGCTCCTGTCGAATGATCAGACCTCGGGTACAACAAGCGTCGCGATGCGCGAGGTCGTGATGGCGTCGAGGAAAAAGCGCAGATGTTTGCATGACGGTCAGGTCAAGTCTGTTGAAATGCTTCGAGATTTGAAGAGAGGTTTGAGGCGGGAGAGACTACAGAAGTCTGCCGACTTCGACAGGAAGCACAACAAAGAGGCGCCATAAAAAAACCCGGACGCTCTTGGACGCCCGGGTATCAAACCGCAGCAGGTCGGCTTCCACGCCCGCCTGCCGGCGATCAACAAACAGTCTTGCTCAAGGGCGCAGCGCGCTCATCCTGTACAGCGCAGCGACAATCCCCCATCCACGATCAGGTCCAGTCCCGTGATGTAGCGCGCGTTATCAGATGCCAGGAACAACGAGGCATGCGCCACGTCCCAGGCATCGCCCATGAAGCCCATCGGGCATTGCGCATTGCGCTTGGCGCGCATCTCTTCGATGTCACCGCCATAGGATGCCTTCAGGGGTTCGCGGATCATCGGCGTATCCATCAGGCCCGGCAGCACGCAGTTGGCGCGGATGCCCATGGGGGCGTATTGCATCGCCACGTTCTTGGTGAACGCCAGGATGGCCGCCTTGGTAGCGGTGTAACCCAGGTAGGGGAAGCCGATCCAGCGCAGCGCCGCCAGTGAGGAAATGTTGACGATGGCGCCCTTCCTCTGCTTTTCCATGATGGGCAGCACGTGCTTATGGGTCAGGAACAGGCTGGTTTGGTTAACCGCTACCAGCCGGTTCCAGCTTTCTTCGCTGGTCTCCACCGGACCGCCGACTTCGGCGATACCCACGTTGTTGTGCAGGACATCGACACGGCCGAAATGATCCATGGCGGCCTCGGCAATGGCCTTGACGTCCGCACTTTTGGACACGTCGGCCGCCAGCACTTCACACACGCCGCCCTCGCTGCGGATGATTTCACGGGTCTGCAATGCGGCCTCGATGCTGCGATCCACCGCCAGCACACGCCCACCTTCGCGCGCATACAACGCGGCCGCGGCCTTGCCATTGCCCCAACCCTCCCCCACTGAGCCGGCACCGGTGACGATGATGACCTTACCTTCCATCAGCTTGTCCATGGATTGCTCCTCAGATCTCGAGCACGCCGCCGGCGACGAAGCCGCCGTCCACCGGAACCACGTGGCCGGTGATGTAGGACGACTCTTCCGAGGCCAGGAAGCTCACGGCCGAGGCGATTTCGTCGGTGGTGCCGTAGCGCCGCATGGGCACCAGGCGGTAATAGCTTTCGCGGGTCTGCTCGGAATGCATGGCCTGGGTCATGGGGGTATCGACCGGTCCGGGGGCGACGCTGTTGACGGTGATGCCGTATTGCGCCAGTTCGATGGCCATCTGGCGCGTCAGGCCGATGACGGCGGCCTTGGAGGTGCCGTAGGCGGTGCGGCCGGCACCGGCACGGATGCCGGAGATGGAAGAAATGTTGATGATGCGACCCCACTGGTGTTTCACCATCATGCGCGCCGCATGCTGGCCCGCCAGCAATACGCCGGTGACGTTGACGTTCATGGTCTGCAGCCAGTTGTCGAGCGGATAGTCGAGGAAGGAGTAGGTGCGCGCCACACCGGCATTGTTGACCAGCACGTCGCAGCGACCATAGTCCTTTTCGATATCCTTGAACGCGGCGGCGATGGCCTCCGGATTGCCCAGGTCCATCTGCACGGCGGCCGCCCGATGACCGGCCGCCACCAGCGCGTCGGCGGTCTGCTGGGCCGCCTGCAGGTTGATGTCGGCCACCAGCACGGTGTGGCCCTTGGCCGCCAGTTGCTGGCAGATGCTGGCGCCGATGCCCATGGCTCCGCCCGTCACGAGCGCCACGCGGGCGCCGCTATCATTGCGATTCATATTGTCTCCGTGGATGTTGGCGGCCCCGGGAAGGGATGGGGTAAGGGGCCGCCGTGTTCTAAGTTGTCGTTGGCAAATCAGTCATGGACATTCCCTGATCGCTCGCATGACCGGTGAGTGGATCAGAGGAAGCCGATAGAAATCCAGGGCACGAAGGCCACCACCAGGAGCGCCACCACCAGCGCCGCCAGATAGCCCCAGACCCGGTTGAAGACACCGTCCGGCGAAACCTTGCCGATGGCACAGGCGGCATAGAAGCCGACACCGAAGGGCGGTGCGAACAGGCCGATGCCCATGGCCAGGATCACCACCATCGCATAGTGCACGTCATGCACGCCCAGCGAACGCGCCACCGGGAACAGCAGCGGTCCGAACAGCACGATGGCGGGGATGCCTTCCAGCAGGCTGCCCAGCACGATGAAGATGACGATGGTGATGAGCAGGAAACCGGTACCGCCGCCCGGTACGCCCTGCATCAACGCCACCAGTTTGGAGGAGAAGCCCGACTGCGTGAGCGCCCAGGCCATCGCGGTGGCCATGCCGATGATCAGCAGGATGGCGCCGGAGAGCGCAGCCGCTTCGATCAGCATCGGATAGAGGCGCTTGAAGTTCAGGTGCTTCATGAACAGGTGCATGATCAGGCCGACCACCACCGTGTAGGCCACGCCGATGGTGGCGACCTCGGTCGCCGTAGCCACACCTTCGATGACGGCCACACGGATCAGCATGGGCAGCGCCAGGGCGGGAATGGCAGCGATCAGGGTCTTCATGATCAGCGACATCGGGGCACGCGGCACGTCCGGCATCGGCTCGCGGCGGGCGCGCATCCAGCACACCACGGCGATGGCGATGGTCGCGATGGCCGCCGGCATCAGGCCACCGATGAACAGCGCTGTGATTGAGACGCTGCAGACCGCGCCGATGGTGATCAGCACCAGGCTGGGCGGAATGGTCTCGGTCATGGCGCCGGAGGACGACAGCAGGGCCACCAGTTCTTCCGGCTTGGAGCCGCGCTTCTTCATTTCGGGGAACAGCGCCGGCGCGATGGCCGCCATGTCGGCCGCCTTGGAGCCGGAGATGCCTGAGACCAGGAACATCGCGCCCAGCAGCACGTATTGCAGGCCGCCACGCACGTGGCCCAGCAGGGCCGCCATGAAATCGATCAGGGTCTTGGCCAGGCCCGACATTTCCAGCAACGAACCCAGCAGCACGAACAGCGGCACCGACAGCAGGATCAGGCTGGACATGCCTTCGTCCATGCGGCTGACCACGATCATCAGCGGCGCATTGGTGGCCAGCGCGAGATAGGCCATGGTGGCGGTGCCGAAGGCGAAGGCAATGGGAATGCCGCCGGCCACGCACACGCCGATGAGCAGCACGAAGAACACGATCAGGTTGTAGTTGCCCATGGCCATGAGCGCCGGTTGCGCCAGCCACAGTCCGCCGGCAATCACCGCCACCACCGCCAGTGCCGACAGCAGCAGCCGCATGGTGGTCATGGCGGCCATGCGCGAGACGGCTGCCAGCAGCATCAGGATGGCGCCCACCGGCAAGGCGGCCGCGCGCAGTCCGTCGGGGATTTCCAGGGCCGGCGTGGTGATGGGCATCTGCTCGACGGCATGGTCCACCGCCGGGTGGATCACCATCAGGACGAAGATGCAGACCACCAGTGCGGCCACCGTCTCCAGCCAGATGCGGGCCTTCTCGGAACACTTGTTGATGATGGCGGTAAGCCGCATGTGCTCGCCACGGTCCAGGGCCAGCACGGCCCCCAGCATCGACAGCCAGATGAACAGGATCGAGGCCAGTTCATCGGACCACACTAACGGGTCATGCAGTGCGTAACGGTAGATCACACCGGTCAGCAGTACTACCGTCTCGGCCAGCACCAGGGCAGCGGCCAGCGCTCCCACCACATGCATGACCATACGGTTCAGGCCGACCAGGGCGCGCGCGAACGGGTTCATGTTGACCGGGGCGCGGTAAGTCATTGCAGCTTCCATCATCAAGCTCCAGCGAAAAAAGTCGGGGCGGACGACGCCACGGCCCGGGATGGGCGGTGGCGTCCTCCGTTCGGGCCGGACGAGGCGTCAGGCCAGCTTGCCGGTGTACTTCTCCAGCAGTGCCCAGGGCTCGTCGCCGAACTTCTTCTTCCATTCGGCGTAGAAGCCGGCGCTGCGCAGCTTGGCGCGGAAGGAATCGGCGTCGGCATTGTTGAAGGCCAGGCCCTTGCCCTTCATTTCCTCGACCAGCGAGTCGTTGAGCTTGCGCACGTCGGCGCGCTGGTTCATGCCGGCTTCGTTGATGGCACGGGTGACGATGTCCTGCAGGTCCTTGGGCAGGCGTTCGAAGGACTTCTTGTTGCCCAGGAACCAGAAACCGTCCCACATGTGGTTGGTGATGGAGCAGTACTTCTGCACTTCATACAGCTTGGCCGTGGAGATGATGGCCATCGGGTTTTCCTGGCCTTCGACAATCTTGGTCTGCAGGGCCGAATACACTTCGGCGAAGTTGATCGAGGTCGGTGCCGCGTCGAAGGCCTTGAACATCGAGGTCCACAGCGGGCTCGGCGGCACGCGCAGCTTCATGCCCTTGAGGTCGTCGGCGACCTTGATGGGACGGGTGCTGTTGGTGATCTGGCGATAGCCGTTGTCCCAGATCTTCTCGAAGGCGAACAGCGTGGACTTGGCTTCGATCTGCTTGCGCACATGGGCGCCGAGTTCACCGTCCATGGCCGGCCAGACCTGACTGTAATCCTTGAAGGCGAAACCGATGCCGGAAATTTGCGCGGCCGGGACCAGGGTGCCCAGGATCAGCGGCGAGAGGGTGAAGAAATCGATGGCGCCGGCACGCACCTGCGAGAGCATGTCGGTATCGGTACCCAGCTGGTTGTTGGGATAGAGCTGCAGCTCGATGCGGCCCTTGGACTGCTCGGCGATGGCGGCGGCCATTTCCTTGGCGCGCGCATTCATCGGGTGGGTCACCGGCAGGTTGTTGGCATACTTGAAGGTGAACTCGGCCGCATGGGCGGAGGTGCTCACCATGCCGGTCGCGGCAGCCGCCGAGGCCACCGAGGCGGTCTTCAGAAAATGACGGCGCGTGAATTTACCAGTGGATTGGTCCATCTGTATTGTCTCCTGTTTGTCGTTTGTATTTATGAATCTGCTGATTCCGGTGCCACTCGGCTGCCGCGAAATCCCGGCGTGCAGCCCCCTGTATCCGGGTTGTCAACACTGCCCATGCTTGGATAGAGCAATTAGGATGCCAAGCCGTTGCAACGGCAGCGCCGGCCTGGCGATGTCCCCCTCTCTGATCGGCATCGCGCCTGTATTCTCTGCGATAAAGGCGGAACAGGACAAGGGCGGCGACCGCACCGGCGGCAATTTATTTGCTGACCACAGCCTGCGACACCTGTCGCATCCGCTGTCGCCGGGTGTCGCATCGGTGTCGCAGGTGTCGACACTTGGCCACCCTGCCGGGCGGTGATTTTTCATGTTGCAGCGCAATGATTTACGTTAACGTAAAGTCCGTGCTATCTTCATCAGGTCGAGCACCGGCGTACCGGCTTTCTGCCTGTCAGGAAGGCCGGTCGCGTGTGCTCGATCCCATTCAGTACGCAACAGCGCATCACATCAATAACGACAGCGAGACCCGGCGCGGCTTTGCGCCGGCCTCTCGGGAGACGGGCAAGATGCCGGCCCGGGCGCGGAGCAGATCCCCGCCTGCGGTCGTCGGATACCAGTGGCGCCCTGCCCCTGCGGTGGTCGCGATGCGATCACCACGCGGGTGCCGCGTGTGGCACCGATTTTGCATATTGCCCTTGTGTGAACCGGAGCGCCCCTGCTCCACCGACCAAGTCTTACAAGGACACACCATGACTGCTTCTGCATCCTCACCCTGCATTACCGGCTGGCATCACTCCCAATTCGGCAAGCTCGACGGCATCGATCCGGAAGTGCTGATCGGCCAGGTCGCCAAGGCCGCCATCGAACATGCCGGGCTGCAACCGGAAGATATCGATTCCGTCCATGTCGGCACCTTCAACGCCGGCTTCCTGTACCAGGACTTCCCTTCGTCGCTGGTCATGAATACGCTGCCGCAGCTGCGCTTCAAGCCGGCCACGCGCCTGGAGAATGCCTGCGCCACCGGCTCGGCGGCGATCCACTCGGGTCTGCAGTCGATCAAGGCGGGCGAATCGAAACACGTGCTGGTGATCGGCTTCGAGAAGATGACCGAACTGGCGACCCCACAGGTCGGCGAGGTCTTGCTCAAGGCCTGCTACGCCAAGGAAGAAGCGGGCATCCCCGGTGGTTTCGCAGGCGTGTTCGGCAAGATCGCGCAGAGTTACTTCGACCGCTTTGGCGACCAGTCCGACGCACTGGCCATGATTGCGGCCAAGAACCACAAGAACGGCCTGTCCAATCCCTATGCCCACATGCGCAAGGACTTCGGCTTCGATTTCTGCCGTACCGTCTCCGAAAAGAACCCGTTCGTGGCGGGCCCCCTCAAGCGTACCGACTGCTCGCTGATCTCGGACGGTGCCGCCGCTCTGGTGATCAGTGCCGCCGACGTGGCCAAGTCCATGCCGCGTGCCGTGCAGTTCCGCGCCGCGGTGCATGTGAACGACTACCTGCCGCTGTCGCGCCGCGACCCGACCCGCTTCGAAGCCGCCGAACTGGCGTGGAAGAATGCGCTGGGCCAGGCCCGACTGTCGCTCAATGATCTGTCTCTGGTGGAAACCCATGACTGCTTTACCGTGGCCGAGCTGCTGGAATACGAAGCCATGGGCCTGGCCCCGCACGGCCAGGGCGCGCGCGTGATTGCCGAGGGTATCACCGCCAAGGATGGCAAGCTGCCGGTCAACCCCTCCGGCGGCCTGAAGTCCAAGGGGCACCCGGTGGGCGCCACCGGTGTCTCGATGCACGTGATGGCGGCCATGCAGGCGGCCCATGATGCTGGCGACATGCAGATCGCCAATGCGCGCTATACGGGTGTGTTCAACATGGGCGGTGCAGCCGTGGCCAACTATGTGAGCATCCTGGAACGTGTGAACTGATTGCAGTTGCAGGGCGGCGTCGTTCGCTGTGCTGGCGGACGACGTACGGGCAGGACAAGAACCAGGAATATCAAGAAGAGCAAGAAATAGTAGCCACGCCAATTTCCATTAGAACGAATCGGGACGAGTGAGACGATGTTAACGAAAGTGATGAACCTGGGCCGCCTGCTGTCGGACGTGGCGCGCCGTTTTCCGGATGAGCCGGGTCTGATCCTGTCGCAGGGCAATGCCGATGGCAGCGACCGGCTCATCTCCTGGAAGCAGATCAACGACCGCGTCGATGCGCTGGCCCACGCCCTCACCCGCCGGGGTGTGAAGAAGGGCGACAAGATGCTGGTCCATTCGCGCAACAACCAGCAGATTTTCGAGAGCGCCTGGGCCGCCTTCAAGATGGGCATGGTCTGGGTGCCGACCAACTTCCGCATCACACCGCCTGAAGCGGCCTACCTGGGCCAGTCCAGCGGCGCTTGCGTGATGCTCTACGACCGTGGCTTCGCCAATTACGTGGATGCCGTCAAGGCGGCCTCGCCGGCACTGGAACACGTGATCGCACTGGCCGATGCGCGTCCGGGCGAACTGGACTTCGAGGCGCTGGTGGCCGAGGGTGGCCACGAGAGCTTCCGCGAAGTGGAAGTCGATTACGAAGACCCGATGTGGTTCTTCTACACTTCTGGCACTACCGGTCACCCCAAGGCCGGCGTGCTCTCGCACGGCCAGATGGCCTTCGTGGTGACCAACCACCTGGCCGACCTGATGCCGGGTCTGAACCATCAATCGCGTTCGCTGGTGGTGGCACCGCTGTCGCACGGTGCCGGTATCCACGCCGTCATCAACACCGCACGTGGCGCGGCCAGCATCCTGCTGTCGTCCGAACGGCTGGTGGTCGAGGAAGCCTGGCAGCTGGTGGAAAAGTACAAGGTGGACAATCTCTTCACGGTCCCCACCATCGTCAAGATCCTGGTCGAGGATGAATCGGTGGATCGCTACGACCACTCGTCCTTGAAGCATGTCATCTACGCCGGCGCGCCCATGTACCGTGCCGACCAGGTGTATGCGCTGAAAAAACTGGGCAAGGTGCTGGTGCAGTATTACGGCCTGGGCGAAGTCACCGGCAACATCACCTTCCTGCCGCCCTACCTGCACTTCGACGACGACGCCCATCCGCAGGCGCGGGTCGGCACCTGCGGCATGCCGCGTACCGGCATGCAGATCGCCATCCTCAACGACGACGGCCAGGAACTGGCACCCTTCGAGACCGGTGAAATCTGCGTGCGCGGACCCGCGGTGTTCATGGGCTACCACAACAATCCGGACGCCAATGCCAAGGCCTTCAAGCATGACTGGTTCCATACCGGCGACCTCGGTCATGTGGACAAGGATGGCTTCCTCTACATCACCGGGCGTTCTTCGGACATGTACATCTCGGGCGGCTCCAATGTCTATCCACGCGAGATCGAAGAGGCCCTGCTCACCCATCCGGCCGTGTCGGAAGTGGCGGTACTGGGTGTGCCCGACCCCAAGTGGGGCGAGAGCGGCCTGGCGGTGATCGTCTGCAAGGCGGGGCAGCAGGTCGATAGCGCCGCCTTGCTGGCGCACCTGGAAGAGCGCATCGGCAAGTACAAGTGGCCGCGCCGCTTCGTCTACTGGGACAACATGCCCAAGTCCGGCTACGGCAAGATCGTCAAGAAACAGATCAAGGCGCTGCTGGAAGAACAGGGGGAATACCGCCTATGAAGCTGACGAACAAGACCGCCCAGGCCGCGGCCGGCGCCGGTTTCGTCGAGGTACGCAAGTTCCTGCACGCAGGCCAGCAAAGCTATCCGCGCACGCTGGACCTGGAGGCCGACCCGGCCGAGGAACTGCGCATCACGCTGCAACCGGGCAGCTCCGTGGGCGAGTCGCTGCGAAGCGTGCTGGCGCGCTATGGCCAGCGCGGTGGCGTGGGCCGCATGTGCGGTGGCACGGCACGGCGGCTGCACTATCACCGCATCGAACATACCGGGGACGCCAGCCGTCCCTATGACTACGGCCCGCCGCATGTGCTCGAAGGGGTGATCACCTTCATCACCGGCGCCATCACGGTGGGCCAGAACCAGGACGGAAAGGTTTTACTGCATTGCCATTCAGGTTTCATCGACGGTGACGGCGCCCTCCACGGCGGCCATCTGCTGCTCGATACGGTGGAAGTGGGCGACGATCCGCTCATCCTCCGCCTTTGTTTGTTCTCCCGGGGCGCCTTCGTCGTCAACAGCGATGAAGAGACGCACTTCAGTCTATTGCATCCGACACCCATGGAATGATGATGACTCTCCACGCCAATGACACCACGACACTCGACGACACCATCCAGATAGAAGAAGGCCGCTTAGGCAAGCTGATCATGGCTCGCCTCAAACCCAACCAGGACCTCACTGAAAGCGTGGAGGCGCTGTGCCGCCAGCACGGCATGAAGACCGCCATCGTGCGCGGCGCCATCGGCAGCCTGATCGATGCCCACCTGCAATACGCTACCCCGAACGGTCCGCGCGAGATGGAGATCAACGGACCGGGCGTGGAAATCCTCAATGTCTTCGGCGAGATCGGGTTTTCCGATGGCCAGGGCAATCCCCATCCCCTGCAGGGCGTGGTGGCCGACACCGACGGCAAGATCTTCGCCGGCCGCTTCGTGCGCGGTGCCAACCTGTCCTTCATCACTATCGAGATCACCCTGCAGGAGTGGGTCGCGGTCAAGCAGCAGGAAGCCGTGCCGGCCTGAAACGAACAATGCCGTCCAGCGACAGACTGGACGGCATTGCATTCACATCACTAGGGCCTGTTCAGGCTTCGTTGTGCAGCGTGGCTTCGGCTTCCTGTTCGATATCGGCTTCGGCACGCGCCGCTTCTTCTTCGCTCAGCAGCCCACCTTCCCACTTGGCGACCACGGCCGAGGCAATCGAGTTGCCCACGGCGTTGGTGGCTGAGCGTCCCATATCGAGGAAGGTATCGATACCCAGGATCACCAGCAGGCCCGCTTCGGGGATGTTGAACTGGTGCAGGGTCGCGGCGATCACCACCAGCGAGGCACGCGGCACGCCGGCGATGCCCTTGGAGGTCAGCATGAGCACCAGCATCATGGTGATCTGGGTCGAGATCGGCAGGTGGATGCCGTAGGCCTGGGCGATGAAGAGCGTGGCGAAGGTGCAGTAGATCATCGAGCCATCGAGGTTGAAGGAATACCCCATCGGCATGACGAAGCTGGAGATCTTGCGCTTGACGCCGAAGCGGTCCAGCGCATCGAGCAGCTTGGGATAGGCAGCTTCCGAACTGGCCGTGGCGAAGGCCAGCAGGAAGGCTTCCTTGATCAGCGCCAGCAGGCGGAAGATGCGCTTCTTCAGGAACACGAAGCCCACCGCGATCAGGATGGCCCATAGCAGCACCAGCGAGAAATAGAAGTCACGCATGAAGACCGCGAAGCTGACCAGAATCTCCAGGCCATTGACCGCCACAGTCGCCGCCATCGCCGCAAACACCGCCACCGGGGCGAACTTCATGACGTAGACGGTGATCTTGAGCATGGTGTGCGACAGATCGTCGATCACCGCCAGCAGGTGCTTGCCGCGCTCGCCCAGCGACGCCAGAGCGATACCGAAGAACATCGAGAACACCACCACCTGCAGCACTTCGTTCTGCGCCATGGCCTCGACGATGGACTTGGGGACCAGGTGGTTGAAGAATTCCTTGACCGTGAACTTGCCCGTGGCCAGGCCGGCGCCAGCCGCGTCAGGCGGTGGCAGCGCCACGCCCGCGCCCGGTTGCAGCAGGTTGGCCATGATCATGCCCAGTGCCAGCGAGACCAGCGAGGCGATGAAGAACCAGGCCAGCGACTTGCCGAAGATGCGGCCGACCGACTTGGCGTCACCCATGTGGGCGATGCCCACCACCAGGGTGGAAAACACCAAGGGCGCGATGACCATCTTGATAAGGCGCAGGAACAGGTCGGAAGCAATCGAGATGTAGCCGGCCAGTTCCTTGGCCTGGGCCTTGTCCAGATGACTGAAGATCAGGTAGCCGACCAGGATGCCCAGCAGCATCGCAATGAAGATGAAGATGGCCGGCGGAATGCGTTTTTTCATGGGTTCTCCTGCCCCCCCGATCGCAAGTGGCATGGCGCCGGTGCGAGGACGATGATGGTGGGGGCTGATTGTCTGGGCGCGGGGCCGTGGCGGGACGCTGCGCCGATCGTCGGGATTGTCGGAAATCACCTGTTTCCGATGAGAAACGGGGACCGGTTTTTTCCCGCTGCGCGGAAAAAAGGACGAAGCTTATTGACTTATGCCCCCTGCCGTCAAGCCGGTTTGGATAAATGGGGTCAAATTGCCCGGGTCATGATCAAAATGGCCACAAAAAAGCCCCGCAGAGCGGGGCTTGGGTTGTTTGCAGAGCAACTCGCAGGGCATTCGGGGCGGCCGGCGATGTACCAGCAAGCCGTCAGCAGATCGTCAGGAAGTCGCCACCAGCGCGGCGTCCAGCAATTCGATCCAGTGCCGTACCGGAGTCTCGGTGCCGGATTGCAGATGGGTGACGCAGCCGATATTGCCAGTGACGATCATGTCGGGATCGGTGGCCTGGAGCTTGCCGATCTTGTCATCGCGCAGGCGGTAGGAGAGCTCCGGTTGCAGGATCGAATAGGTGCCGGCCGACCCGCAGCAGAGATGACTGTCGGCGCACAACTGCACATCCACCCCGGCCGCGCGCAGGATGGTCTCGACCTTGCCGCGTATCTTCTGGCCATGCTGCAGGGTGCAGGGCGGGTGGTAGGCCACGCGCTTGCCGTTGAAGTCCTTGAGCCGGTGTGTCAACTGGTCTTCGAACTCGGGCAGGATTTCGCTGATGTCGCGGGTCATGTGCGAGATGCGGCGCGCCTTTTCGGCATAGACCGGATCGTGCTGCAGCAGATGGCCGTATTCCTTGACGGTGACGCCGCAACCGGAGGCATTCATGACGATGGTATCGGCCCGGATGCCATCCCGGCCTTCGATGTAGGGCCACCAGGCGTCGATGTTGCGACGCATGTCGTCCAGGCCGCCATCCTGGTCATTCATGTGATAGCGGATGGCACCGCAGCAGCCCGCCTTGGGGGGCGCGAACAACTGCACACCGAGAGCATCGAGCACGCGCGCGGTGGCGCTGTTGATGTTGGGCGACATCGAGGGCTGCACGCAGCCTTCGAGGTAGAGCATCTGGCGCGCATGGGTGCGCGTGGGCCAGGTGCCGGCATCCTGCGGCAGCGGCACCTTGTTCTGCAGCAGCTTGGGCAACAGCGGGCGCACCAGCTGGCCAGCCCTCATGGCGGGACGGAAAATCCACTTGCGCGGCACCAGCTCCTTCAGGGCCGTGCGCATCACGCGCTGTGACAGGGGGCGTGGCACCTGCTCTTCCACCACCTTGCGGCCGATGTCGACCAGGCGACCATACTGCACGCCGGACGGACAGGTGGATTCGCAGTTGCGGCAGGTCAGGCAGCGGTCCAGGTGCGACTGAGTGGCAGCGGTGGCGGGCTTGCCTTCCAGCACCTGCTTGATGAGATAGATGCGACCACGCGGGCCGTCCAGTTCATCGCCCAGCAACTGGTAGGTAGGACAGGTGGCGGTACAGAAACCGCAATGCACGCAGGAACGCAGGATGCTGTCGGCTTCCTCGCCGGCCTGGGTGTTGCGGATGAAATCGGCTAAGTTGGTCTGCATGGAGGGTCGCTGGCTAAGGGAGATCGCTTACAGGCAGGCGTACAGTCGGCCGGGATTGAAGATGCCGCTTGGGTCGAATTGCTGCTTGAGCTTGCGATGGATCTTTTCCACCGCCGGTTGCAGCGGGTGGAAGACGCCGATGGCCTTATCGCCCCCGCGATGCAGGCTGGCATGCCCGCCCACCGCCAGGGCGGCGGCGCGAATGGCGACCGCATCCACATTGCCCTGCGGGCGCAACCAGCGCTGCGCCCCGCCCCACTCGATCAGCTGGTTACCCGGCAGGTCAATCGGTGGTGCCACCGACGGCACCGACAGGCGCCACAGCGGTGCTTCGGGCTGGGCGAAGAAGGGATGGGTCTGCTCGCGCAGGTCGGTCCAGTAATCGTCCGGATTGCTCAATTCGGTGCCACCCAGCTTCTTGATCGCTGAATCCACCGCAGCCTGCGCACCCGCCAGACGCAGGGTCAGCACATTGCCGACCCAGGCGCTGGCCACCAGCGGCAGCGGCTGGCCGGCGCTCTGGTTCAACAGGCGCAGCGCGCCTTCCTGGTTGATCTCGAACACCCGGGTGCTGCTGGCGAAGGGGCGTGGCAAGACCTTCAGCGAGACCTGCAGGATCAGGCCCAGCGTACCCAGCGAGCCCGCCAGCAGGCGCGAGATGTCATAGCCGGCGACGTTCTTCATGACCTGGCCGCCGAAATGCAGTTGCTCACCCTGAGCGTCCATCAATACCGCACCCAGCACGAAGTCGCGTACCGCACCAGCGGCTGCGCGCGAGGGACCGGAAAGTCCGGCGGCCACCATGCCGCCGACGGTGGCCGCGCCGCCAAATCGCGGTGGCTCCCAGGCCAACATCTGGTTGTGCTCGGCCAGGGCGGCGTCGATCTCGGAGAGCGGCGTGCCGCAGCGGGCGGTGATGACCAGTTCGGTCGGTTCGTAATCGACGATGCCGCTGTAGGGACGGGTATCGAGCAGGTCGCCACTCGGCGCTTGCCCATACCAGTCCTTGGTGCCGCCGCCGCGAATCTGCAAGGGGCGGCCGGACAAGATGCGTTCACGGAAGGATGCCAGCACGGCATCGAAGTCGGGTTGGGCGTGCTCTTGCATGATCAGAATCTCGGCAGGTCGGGGAAGCGCAGCTGGCCGCGCTGCACGTGCATCTTGCCGTACTCGGCACAGCGATGCAGGGTGGGAATGGCCTTGTCCGGATTGAGCAGGAAGGCGGTGTCGAAGGCGCGCTTCAACTTGAAGAAGGCCTCGCGCTCGGCCGGCGAGAACTGCACGCACATGGAGTTGATCTTCTCGATGCCCACGCCGTGTTCGCCGGTGATGGTGCCACCGACTTCCACGCACAGTTCCAGGATCTCGGCGCCGAACAGTTCGGCGCGGTCGAATTCATCGGCCAGGTTGGCATCGAACAGGATCAGCGGATGCAGGTTGCCGTCGCCCGCGTGGAACACGTTGGCACAACGCAGGCCGTACTTCTTTTCCATCTCGGCGATGCCCAGCAGCACCTGCGCCAGTTTCTTGCGCGGGATGGTGCCATCCATGCAGTAGTAGTCGGGCGAGATGCGGCCGGCGGCCGGAAAGGCGTTCTTGCGACCGGACCAGAAGCGCAGGCGCTCCGCTTCCGAGGCCGAGCAGGCGATGGCGGTAGCACCGCTGGCATTGAGCACGGCGGTCATGCGGCCGATCTCTTCTTCCACCTCTTCCACGGTGCCATCGGACTCACACAGGAGGATGGCTTCGGCGTCGATGTCATAACCGGCCTTGACGAAGGGCTCCACCATGCGCGAGCTGGTCTTGTCCATCATCTCCAGGCCGGCCGGGATGATGCCGGCGGCAATCACGTTGGCGACTGCATTGCCGCCCTTCACCACGTCATCGAAGGACGCCATGATCACCCGCGCGGCCTGCGGCTTGGGCACGAGCTTGACGGTCACTTCCGTGACCACGCCCAGCATGCCTTCGGAGCCGATGAACACCGCCAGCAGGTCCAGGCCCGGGGCGTCCAGCGCGCCACTGCCCAGTTCCACCACGTCGCCCTCGATGGTGACCATGCGCACGCGCAGGACGTTGTGTACCGTGAGGCCATATTTGAGGCAGTGCACGCCGCCGGAATTCTCGGCCACATTACCGCCAATGGTGCAGGCGATCTGCGAGGACGGGTCCGGCGCGTAATAGAGACCATGCGGCGCGGCCGCTTCCGAGATGGCCAGGTTGCGCACGCCCGGTTGGACCACGGCGGTGCGCGAATACTTGTCCAGCTTGATGATCTTGTTGAACTTGGCGGTGGAGACCACCACCCCGTCGGCGATCGGCATGGCCCCGCCCGACAGGCCGGTGCCGGCGCCCCGCGGGACGATCTGCACCTGCAGCGCGTGGCAGGTCTGCATGATGGCTACCACCTGGGCCTCGGTCTCGGGCAATACCACTACCATCGGCAACTGGCGATAGGCAGCCAGGCCGTCGCATTCGTAGGGACGGGTGTCTTCCTCGTCGAACAGCACGCAATGGGCGGGCAGGACCCGGCGCAGGGCATCGACGACTTCGCGCTGGCGCGCCGGCGCAAAGGACTGTTGGACGGGAGCATTCATGCTGGACCTCGGCGTTGGGCTAGGCAGGCGTGGGGGTGTGGACGTCCCTCTTTGCGTCCGGTGACACGGCTCACGCTGTCTCGTTTGTTGTCAGCCCGCATGGGGCGGGCTTTTTCAGTCCGACAAGTGTAACGAATTTTGCCGCGCCGCACGGGGCGATATTGCCCGCTGGGCCACTGAAAAGAATTGCCGGCCGCCGTGAATTATTTTCAGGGCGGCCGGTGCTGGCTCAGGCATCTGCGCGGGGGCTCAGATATTGCGGAAGGCGTTCTGCATCCAGCTGATGAAGGTATCCACTTCGGGCCGTTCGCGCACGGCGCGCTCGTAGACCACGTAGTAGGCATGCGGCGGGGTGCGCAGGCGTACGTCGAACAATTCGACGATCTCGCCGCGCGCCAGCAGTTCTTCGGCAAAATGCTGGCGGGTCAGGCCGACGCCGTAGCCATGGCGCACCGCTTCGAGCAGCAGGCCAAGGTCGTCCACGCGCAGGCCGGCGGAAGGTTCCACCCAGTCCTTGAGACCTGCAGCCTCGAACCACGGCTGCCAGGGCTCCAGCGCCGAGCGCAGCAGGGTCGCATGCTGCAGGTCGGCGGGCGACTTCATCGGCGGCAGGGTCTTCAGGTAGCCGGGGCTGGCCACGGCGAAGGCCGGTTCCTCGAACAGCTTTTCGGTGATGATGTTGGGGTAGTTGCCGGCGCCGAAGCGGATCTCGACATCGCTTTCCGACAGCGACAGGTCGTACAGCGGCACCGAGAGATACAGCTCCACCACGATCTCGGGATGGCGCTGGGTAAAGTCGGCGATGCGCGGCATGAGCAGGTGGCGCGCGAAGGTCGGCGGCAGCATCACCTTGATCTTGGGTTGCACGGCGGCATTGCGGTGCGGCATGGGGAAATCGGTCAGCGTGCGCAGCGCCGAGCGCACCACGTCGAGATAGCGGCGACCAAATTCGGAGAGCCCGATGGAGCGGCCATCGCGATAGAACAGGCGCTCGCCGACAAATTCTTCCAGCAAGCGGATGCGGTGCGACAGTGCCGATGGCGTGATGCAAAGCTCCTCGGCCGCGATGGCGAAGGAGTTGTGACGGGCTGCCGCTTCGAAGGCGGACAAGGCATGGACGGGGGGTAGGCGGGTGGCCATGGGTGATGGATTCCTGCTGCTCTGGCGCGACGCGGTCATGGCCGAGGCGCGCACTGTCTAACCAACAAACTGATGAAAACTGACATCGCGACACCGAGAGATGCTCGCCTCAGGACCGCAACCCCTCGGGCTGCGGGTCCGGGCCATCAAGGTGGAACCGGGTTTCACTGCTCCCAGCGCAGGATCTTGCCGGGGTTCATGATGTTCTTCGGGTCCAGCGCATGCTTGATGGCGCGCATGACGGCAATGGCACCATCGCCGTGCTCCTGGATCAGGAAGTCCATCTTGTGCAGGCCCACCCCGTGCTCGCCGGTGCAGGTGCCGTCCATGGACAGGGCGCGCGCGACCATGCGTTCATTGACGCCTTCGGCGCGGGCGATGTCGGCCGGGTCATTGGGGTCCACCATCATCTGCACGTGGAAATTGCCGTCGCCGACGTGACCGATGATGGCGTGGATCAGCCCCTGCTCTTCGCAGTCGGCCTTGGTGGCCAGCACGCATTCGGCCAGGCGCGAGATCGGCACGCAGCAGTCGGTGGAGATGGCACGTGCACCGGGACGCAGTTGCAACAGGGCAAAGTAGGCATTGTGACGGGCGGTCCACAGGCGGGTGCGGTCTTCGGGGCGGGTGGCCCATTCGAAGCCGAGTGCATGGTTGTCGTTGGCGATGTCCTGCACCAGCTCGGCCTGTTCCTTGACGCCGTTTTCGCTGCCGTGGAATTCGAACAGCAGCAGCGGGTTGACCGGCAGGGTCAGCTTGTCGTGGGCATTGATGGCGCGCACGCCGTTTTCATCGAGCAGCTCCACGCGCGCCAGCGGCACGCCCATCTGGATGGTCTGGATCACCGTATTGACCGCATCGGCCACGCTGGGGAAGGAGCAGATGGCGGCGGAAATGGCCTCGGGCTGCGGATAGAGGCGCACGGTGACTTCGGTGATGATGCCCAGCGTGCCTTCGCTGCCGACATAGACGCGGGTCAGGTCATAGCCGGCCGAGGATTTCTTGGCGCGGGTACCGGTCTTGATGATCTCGCCCTGGGCCGTGACCACGGTCAGGGTCAGGGTGTTTTCCTTCATGGTGCCGTAGCGCACGGCATTGGTGCCGGAGGCGCGGGTCGAGGCCATGCCGCCCAGCGAAGCGTCGGCGCCCGGGTCGATGGGGAAGAACAGACCCGTGTCCTTGATCTCCAGATTCAGCTGCTTGCGGGTGACGCCGGCCTGGACGGTGGCGGTCAGGTCTTCGCCGTTGACTGCCAGTACCCGGTTCATCTGCGACAGGTCCACCGTGACACCGCCCTGCAGGGCCAGCACGTGGCCTTCCAGTGAGGTACCGGCACCGTAGGGGATGATGGGGGTGTCGTACTGGCTGCAGAGCTTGACGAAGGCGGCGACTTCCTCGGTGCTGTGGGCGAACACGACGGCGTCGGGCAGCATGGGATCGTAGGAGGATTCGTCGCGGCCGTGGTGCTCGCGCATGGCCAGGGTGGTGGAGCAGCGCTCACCGAAGAGGGCCTTGAGCTCGTCGAGCAAGGCCTGCGGCACGGGGCGTTTCAGTTTGCGGGCGTCAACTAGGTGATTCATGCGGTTCTCTCTGGGGGTCTCTTGTCTCGGTCGTTGTTCTCGGTCTTGTGCGGGAGGACGCAGGGCCGGTGAAGCGGCTTCCCCGGCCGCTCCAGTGGACTGACCACTGATCCAATCGATGAATTTTACTCTCTTGCGGGCGGAAGATTGGGCAAATCTCCCGGGTTATCCCGCTATGTCCCGGAGAATGGACGAAATCAAGTGAATTGTTTACGGGGTTTTCCAGGTGATGCAGATGCCCTCGCATCGGACGGGAAGCGCTTGCCTTGGACCGGGCTTGCGCTTAAGCTGCCCCGGATTATCAAGGAGCAACGATGGGCAACCGACTTAGCAAGATCGCCACCCGCACCGGCGACGACGGCAGCACCGGCCTGGGCGACGGTAGCCGTGTGGGCAAGGACAGCCTGCGCATCCAGGCGCTGGGCGACGTGGATGAACTCAATTCGCAGCTGGGCCTGCTGTTGTGCGAGACCCTGCCGGACGCCTTGCGGGAGGAACTGGTCTCGATCCAGCATGACCTGTTCGACCTGGGCGGAGAGCTGTGCATCCCCGGCTATACGGTGCTGGCGGAGTCCCACCTGGCCCGCCTGGATGCCCTGCTGGAGAAATACAACGCCACCCTGCCGCCGCTGAAGGAATTCATCCTGCCGGGCGGCTCGCGCACGGCCGCGCTGGCGCATGTCTGCCGCACCGTATGCCGGCGCGCCGAGCGCAGCGTGGTCATGCTGGAAAAGACCGAAGCGGGCGTGAATGCGCCGGCACGGCAATACCTCAATCGCCTGTCGGACCTGTGCTTCGTGCTGGCACGGGTGCTCAACCGTGAGGCTGGCGGAGAGGATGTGTTGTGGCAGAAGGGGCGGGAGCGTTAGTCCATCTGGCGAAGGACGCAGAAAAAGGCGGTGATCAGCGGCCCCGCCGCCCTCTCGCCGTCCCTGGTTCCCGCAAGCCCGGGCAGCCGCATCTGACTTTCGCAACCACCAGCACTACCCTGCCTTGTCGGCGGAAACCGTGCTTCGGGCCAAGTGCCAGGCAACCGCCCCCAGCGCGGCCACTGCAATGATCAGACCAACCCAGAGTACAGGCTTGCGCGTATTGTCCGGGGCAGTCACAGTCTGCTGCTTTACCACCGTGGTCAGCAAGGCCTCCACGCTGGCGTTGCCAATCTCGGGATGCTCGCCCATCAACAAGTCCGCCCTTCGCTGCGCCGCTGATGTCAGCGTCGCATTGCCAATCCCCAAGGTAAACGGTGGCGATCCCCGCGCCACGAAAGTCAGCATCGCCGGACGCCAGCCCAGCATCACTTTCGGCATCTCGCGCCCGATCCCGCCGTTGCGCATATCGACCTGCATCCTCCAGTAACGGCTGGGCATGGCGTTCAATCGCAGCGGCGATGATACTTCTTCGCCTTTCTTGCCTTGCAGCCGGAATACGGTGCCGGCGCCCACGTCTCGCCATGCGGCTCTGAGATCATCCCTGCTCTGGATGCTGACCTTCGCGATCGTATTACCCTGAGGCAAATCCACACGAAGACTTTCCACCGGATACGCGCCACCGCTATCAAACAGATATTCCCCGGCCGAGTCCCCGGCGCGCACTGGCGCTGACGCGTGCCAGAGCAAGGGCGCGGGCTGCGCATCCGCAACAGCTTCCAGGACGATGGCCTCCGCCTCAATGGCTGCTATCTCCGGCGCACCATCTGGCCAACTCAGTCTGAGATAGCGTCGCCGCACTCCATCCAGGGCGAGCCGCTCTTGGGCGAGCCGCTTGTCACCGGCGGACGCCTTCAGGAGGACGGCCTCGGCGACGGATTGCCACTGATTCAAATCATTGCTGGCCTCGACGAGGACCTGTCCCTGATAGCGTTCATTGCGCAGGCGCACCCACAAGGCAGCCACTTCGCCGTCATTCCCCAGATCCACCAGGACCGCATCGCCATTGCGCTTCTTTCCGGTCGGCGCGCCAACCTCGGCATGCAGGGTGCCGTTCGCATCGAGCGATACGCCCAAGCGCGCCCTGTCGGTGGCCTCCCCCGTCGTGGGCACGGCAAACCAGTTCAGTGGGGTGAGGACAGCGCGTCGAAGGGGCGCGGGGGCGGAAGGCGATTCCAGCGAGAAAGGCAACGACTCTCCTGCCCCGTTCAAGATGCGCAGATCACCCAGATCGCTGCGCTGGCTCGCCGCATAGACCTGCGGCGGCAGGGTCAGGCGGTAGTAGGCTGCGCTACCACTCAGAGTCAGGGCATACCGCTGGGCAAACGACGCCGGCGCTACGGTGCCGGCCTCGGCCATGAGCACGAGCAGAGTGGCACCGACCGCTACAAGTCTGCGCTTCATTGCTGGCCCCTCTCGGCCACTGCGCTCTTGGGCGGCAAGGGGGAGAAATAACCCACCAGCAACAGCAGGACCCCGACACCGAGGAAGGCAACGATGCGCTCCAGCCCTTGGGTGCGCGACAGGTCGAACACGAACAGCTTGAGCACCGTAGTGGCCAGCAGCCCCCCACCGACGAACCACAAGCCCCGCATGCTACGGCGGGTGGCGACCATCTGCGTGACGAGCGCACACAACGCCCAGAAGACCGTCAGCGCAGCCTGTGCCAGCATGGAGCGCGAAATCTCAGCAAGGGTATAGGGAAAGCCGGTCCAATAGTGCAGCGTCCTCAACAGCATCGCGTTGAGCCAGAGGAAAGCCGTGGCTCCCGCAGCCCAGGGCAGGTACGCGCGGCTTTGCTGGATCGGTTCGGTTTGTTCAAGCTCGCTACCCAGGCTGCGCAGACGCGATATCCAGAAGGCGATGAGGACATAGGTCGTCAGCACGGCTGCATCCAATGAATTAAGCAGAGGTAAGCCCATCCAGCCGCCGCCGGCCTGGGTGAGATTCGCGTAGATCGTCCACAGCCACATGACGACAAGCATGGGCAGAGAGGCCGTCAGGCATCGCTTTCGCATGCCTCCGGTGCGTCCCGCCCACAGGGCGGCAAAGGCAAATCCTCCCCAGCCGAGCATGAAGAACGGTTGCCAGTGGAACGACGTCAGTAAGGTCGCCAGCTCATAGGCTGCGCCAAACCAGTGATGCAGGGTGCGCAGCATCATGGCGCTGAACCACAGCAGGACCGTGGCGAACGCCAGATATTCGGCCAGCGGGGCCTGCGCCAACACGCCCAGTTGGCGCAGCCGACGTCCCCATGCGGCCAGTGCGATGAACGCCAGCAGTTGCGCCACATCCAGCGGATTCAATAGCGGCAGCCAGAACAGTGGCGCCGCATCGCCGTCGCTGGCCGTACTGGTCATACTCCAGGCATACAGCAGCAGCGCCAAAGGCGCAGCACCCCACAGCTGGTAGGCTCGCGCGCAGTGCGCCAATGGCCAGCGCAAGTACTTGCCGAGCGTGGACACGGCCAGCAGACAGAGGCCTATTGCGTACGCCCAGGCACTCCAGCGCCATGCTCCTTCCGGTACATACTCGCGCAAGCGCCAGTAGCCCTCGAACGCCAGCACGCCGCAGAAAATCCAGAAGCTCAGGACATGCAGGAAAACATAGGGCGGCGAGGCTGCCATCTGGTCGTCCAGACGATGGCCGGACGGCAAGCGCCAGAGGATGGCGTAGAGCGAAGCCAAGGCCAGCGGCCATACCACCATGCCCCAGCCCGCGGTGGGCGCGCCTGGCACCATAAACAGGCCCAGCGATAGCAAGGCCAGCGTCGGCGGCAGCACCTGCTCGACGCACATCGCAAGCGGCCACCCGAGATAGCGACGTGCCACATGGGCCAACCAGGTGCTCAGGACGGCGAACAATACCGAGGCGTTCAGCAGGAAGGACGCCTCATCGGCAAGCGCCATGCCAGCAGCATGAATCTGGATTTCCCGGATACCTGCCGTCACCCACCAGCACAGACCCCAGATGGCGGCGATGACACCTGTATCGGGTAACCAGGGCCGCCATTGGCGCGCATCACTGCGCACCTGCAACCACCAGCCGATAAATAGTCCGGCCACTGCGATCATGAACATCGCGACGCAATCGCCATTCAACACGGGCAAGGCCGGCGCGACACCAGGCCGGGCCAATGATGCCAGAAGGCCCACGGCCGCCGCGCCCTGCATCACCAGCCCGAACAACAGCGCCAGCCAACGGCGCTGGCGCACCGACAGCCATACGATCGCCGCCCCCTCCAAGGCCCAGGCAGCACTGGTTGTCTCCACGGAAAACGCGAACGGCACCGCCAGCGTGGCAAAAATCACACCCAGTGCCAACGTCGAATCGAACAGCAGGGCCAGGCGTTCACGCTGCCGTGACAGAGCCGCACTCACCAGCAGATAAAAGGCGGACAGGCCCACCGCACTCCAGGCAAGGCCGAAGGGCATGGACCTTACCAGCGCACCTTGCAGCAGCGTTACCGCGATGGGCGTTCCGAATACCAGGGAGCCATCCACATAATGCTTGACCACTAGCTCGCGTCGCACGGCGTACAAGAGCGCAATACCGACGTACATGAGGAAGAACAGCACAAGGAAGGCTTCGGTGCTGACAAACTGCTCTGTACGATACTCGGTCAGGCCCCATGCCGAACCAATCCCAAATGTGAAGAAAAAACCCAGCAGATTGAGCGGCCGCCAAGCCTTGAACCAGGCAATCGCGAAAATGCCCGCATTAAGCAAGGCGTAGTAACTGAACAGAGCGACATGGCTGCCACCACCGCTGCTGACCAGCACCGGTGCAAGAAAACCGCCTGCGCTGCCCATGAAGGCGAGCGTGGCGGCGTCCTGTCGGATCGCGAGAAAGGCACTCAATGCGCAGATCGCCACCATCAGGGGCAAGGCCATGCCGGCCGGGATCATCATGTACAGTTTGACGGCGCTGAACACGGTGAGATACAACACCCCTACTCCGCCGCCTTGCAATACAAGGCCATAAACGGCACGACTTTCGCGCAAGCGCCAGCCGACAATCAGCAAGACGGCAGCGCCGATCCCCGTGCCCGCCAGGCGCAACTCTATGGGCAGCAGGCTATTGCTGGCCGCGTACTTGAGCAGGAAGGCCACGCCGAAAAACAGCACGAGGATGCCGATACGCACCATCACATTTCCGCCCAGCAGCCAGTCACGTGCCGCATTGAAGGCACGCTCCAGCAGATCCTGCGCCGGCGGTATCGGCACGATGCCATGCGCTGCGTCTGCATTTTTTGCGACCTCACTCGGTGTCGACGGCTCTGCCTGCGCAGATGCAGAGGCCGGTGGCGGGGGCAGCTGGACGGCTTTGGGCGAGGCAGGAAGTGAAACAGCGGCGGCGTCGTTTTCTACGACCTGTAATCCTTCAGATTTGACCGGGAGGGCCGGCGCTACCGGAGCTACCGGAGCTAGCGGTGCTGGTGAAGCTGGTGAAGCTGGTGAAGCTGGTGAAGCTGGTGGAGCTGCCGGAACTACCAGAACTGTTGGAATTTCAGGCGTCGGGACCGAGGGGTGATCCAGCGATTGCGGTCGGCGCCTCGCCAGTTCATCGCTGAGCGTATCGACCCGACTTTCCAGGCATGTCACCCGTTCGGCAAGGGTTTTGACGGGTCCAGTCCCGGCACTGGAAGGAAGCTTTTGATCAACTTGAGGACTGCGTTCAAGCACGTAGCCCAACCAGTAACCCAGCCCCGCCATCAGCGCCCCTGAGGGGCCCAGCGACCAATTACTGAAAAAGGCCAGCACGACACCCAATACACCACCGCATATCCCGATTACCCACGTCATCGGCGTCTCCTCATCTCGATTCCTCTGGGAAGGTCTCAGGAACGCCGGGACATCCCCGGCCAACCGGCCCCTCCATTTTCAAAAAGGAAAAGATCCTAGTAGATGCGCTGTTCGTCCGGCAATGAAGGACGCGATCTTTGCACGCAATTATCGTCAAGGAGCAAGGGCCGATACTTCTCCAGACGTGCAAAGTTTGCATCGAGCGCGATCAGAGTGAACGGTCGACGTCCTGGCGTTTGTCGTGGATATGCGGCTGAAGTCCTCAGCGCAGGGTGCGCGCGGACATGCCGCCCATCACATCAGTGACAGGCGTATGCCGACGCAAAGGATTGGGAAATGCCGGGCGCGAACGCAATGACTACGTCCGGGTCCACGCCATCGGCGCATCCCGGTGACAAGAAAGGCTCTTGAGGTCAGCCGTTATTGACCACCAACTTAGGCTGGTCCTTGCCGAAACGTTGCACGATGGACTGGGCGATGCCGTCCGCATCCAGCCCGCATTGCGCCAGCAATTGGCCCGCATCGCCGTGGTCGATGAAGCGGTCCGGCAGGCCCAGGTGCAGGATGGGCTTGCTGATGCCGGCTGCGGCCAGCGCTTCGGAGACGGCGGCACCGGCGCCGCCCATGATGCAGCCCTCTTCCACCGTGACCAGGGCGTCATGACTCTCGGCCAGCTGCTTGACCAGTTCCAAGTCCAGCGGCTTGATGAAGCGCATGTTGGCGACCGTGGCATTAAGCTTGTCGCCGGCACCGAGGGCCGGGGCCAGCAGGCTGCCGAAGGCGAGGATGGCGATGTCCTTGCCCTGGCGACGGATCTCACCCTTGCCCAGCGGCAGGGTCTCCAGCGTCTTCTGAACCGCAGCCCCCACGCCCGCACCACGCGGATAGCGCACTGCCGCCGGGCCAGGATACTGGTAGGCGGTGGAGAGCATCTTGCGACATTCATCCTCATCGGAGGCGGCCATCACCACCATGTTGGGAATACAGCGCAGGAAGGCCAGGTCGTAGTTGCCCGCGTGGGTCGCGCCGTCGGCACCGACCAGGCCGGCACGGTCCAGCGCGAAGGTGACGTCCAGGTTCTGCAGGGCGACGTCGTGGATCAACTGGTCATAGGCACGCTGCAGGAAGGTCGAGTAGATCGCCACCACCGGCTTCATCCCTTCGCAAGCCATGCCGGCGGCAAAGGTGACGGCGTGCTGCTCGGCGATGCCGACGTCGTAGTAGCGTTCCGGGAATTTCTTTTCGAAGGCGACCATGCCCGAGCCTTCACGCATGGCCGGGGTGATGCCGACCAGCTTGTCGTCGGCCGCGCCCATGTCGCACAGCCATTCGCCGAACACCTGGGTATAGGTCAGCTTGCCGCCGGCACTGGGCTTGATGCCTTCGCTGGGGTTGAACTTGCCGGGGCCGTGGTAGAGCACCGGGTCGGCCTCGGCCAGCTTGTAGCCCTGGCCCTTCCTGGTGACCACGTGCAGGAATTGCGGCCCCTTCAGGTGCTTCAGGTTCTGCAGGGTGGGGATCAGCGAATCGAGGTCGTGACCATCGATGGGGCCGATGTAGTTGAAACCGAATTCCTCGAACATGGTGGCCGGGACCACCATGCCCTTGGCATGCTCTTCCAGGCGCTTGGCCAGTTCCAGCACCGGGCCGGGCAGCATGGACTTGCCCACGTCGCGCGCCTTGGCGTAGAACTTGCCGGACATCAGGCGAGCCAGATAGCGGTTCAGGGCGCCCACCGGCGGCGAGATCGACATGTCGTTGTCGTTGAGGATCACCAGCAGGTTGATGTCCTCATGCACGCCCGCATTGTTGAGCGCTTCGAAGGCCATGCCGGCGGTCATGGCGCCGTCGCCGATGACGGCGATGGCGTGCCGGTCCGAGCCCTGGGTCTTGGCCGCCAGGGCCATGCCCAGTGCGGCTGAAATGGAGGTCGAGGAATGCGCGGTGCCGAAGGTGTCGTATTCGCTTTCGATGCGGCGCGGGAAGCCGGAGATGCCTTCCTGCTGGCGCAGGCTGCCCATGCGGTCGCGGCGGCCGGTGAGGATCTTGTGCGGATAGGTCTGGTGCCCGACGTCCCAGACGATGCGGTCCTGCGGGGTGTTGAAGACGTAGTGCAGCGCGATGGTCAGCTCGACCGTGCCCAGATTGGACGACAGGTGGCCACCGGTCTTGGACACCGAATCCAGCAGGAAGCCGCGCAGCTCTTCAGCCAGGGGCTTGAGCTGGTGGCGGGACAAGCGGCGCAGGTCGGCCGGATCGTTGATGGTAGTGAGGAGCATCTGTTGTTACCGTGTTGGGGTCTGAAGGCCGCGTCTGGCAGATTGCCGCACGGTCCGTCTTCATGCCTTGGATTACGTCGCTTAGGTCTTTCTCTGTACGATCAGGTCCGCCAGCTCGCGCAGGCGGCGCGCCTTCTCGCCGAACGCGGCGAGGGCGCGATGGGCATCGCCGCGCAACCGTTCGGCCAGCGCCTGCGACTCGGCCAGGCCCAGGATGGACACATAGGTCGGCTTGTTGTCGGCGGCATCCTTGCCGGCGGTCTTGCCCAGCGTGGCCGAATCGGCAGTCGCGTCGAGGATGTCGTCGACCACCTGGAAGGCCAGGCCGATGGCGCGCGCATACTCATCCAGCGCCGCGCTTTCTTCGCGGTCAAGCGCCTTGCCGCCCAGTGCGCCCAGCAATACCGCAGCGCGCAGCAGGGCGCCGGTCTTGAGGCGATGCATCTGCTCCAGTTCGGCCAGCGACAGGGTCATCCCCACGCTGGCCAGATCGATCGCCTGTCCACCGCACATGCCCACCGAACCCGCGGCCTGCGCCAGCAACTGGAGCATGCGCAACTGGCGCAGCGGCAAGCTGCTGTCGCCATGGCCGGGTTCGGCCTCCAGCGGCGCCGACAGGGTCTCGAAGGCCTGTGCCTGCAGGGCATCGCCGACCAGCAGCGCAGTGGCTTCGTCGTACTGCACATGCACGGTGGGCTTACCACGGCGCAGGGCATCGTCATCCATGCAAGGCATGTCGTCATGCACCAGCGAATAGACGTGGATCATCTCCACCGCCGCCGCAGCCCGTTCCAGCAGTGCGCGCGGCGTGTCGAACACCTCGCCGGCGGCAAACACCAGCAGCGGCCGTACGCGCTTGCCACCGTCCATGGCGGTGTAGCGCATGGCTTCATGCAGACGCGCAGGCACCACCGAGGTTGGGGCCAGGAAGCGGTCCAGCACGCCTTCCATGCCCGACTGGATCTGACCCATCCAGTCAGCAAAGGTCAGCGATGGCAGCGCGCCGGTGGCAGCAATGTGTGCATTCATCAATCGTCCCCGGCACCGGCATCGCTGGCCTGGAAGGGCTTGAGCATGTCGCCTTCGAGCAGCCGGACCTGGCTGTCCACCTTCTCCAGTTGGGCCGCGCAGAACTTGACCAGTTCCGAGCCGCGCTTATAGGCGGCCACCGACGCTTCCAGCGGCAATTCGCCGGCTTCCATCCGCGCCACCAGCTGCTCCAGCTCTTCCATGGCTTGTTCGAAGGAGGCCGGCAGGGCGGCGGTCGCGGCGGTGCCGGCGGCGGCAGAGGTTCTAGGCATATCGACCCATTCAAAAAACTAACCCGGTATTTTAGAACAAACCGGTGATTGCCAAGTCAATCGAGGGCGTGGAATTGTCGAAGCATTTTTAGCCGAGCACGTAAGTTCAGCCAAAATGCTGGCATTTTGGCCACAAAACCCGGCCCCTTATGGGGGTTTTGTGGCATAATCCACGGTTCTGTCCAAAATTTCCTCTTCATATTATTTGAACATAGGTTTTTGCGGATTTTCTTCCTTAGGTTGGTGCAAATTAATTTGGGGGCGGAAATGTCCGATCTTGCTACTTTTGCCAAATTGGCGCGTTCAAACGCGCAACTTCCAGTCCACGTCTACTTCGACGAACCGCTCCATCAGCGGGAACTGAAACAACTCTTCCAGCAGGGACCCCGTTACGTCGGCCATGAGCTGATGGTGCCCAATGCCGGTGACTATTCCACGCTGCCCTGGGAAAACGAAGGCCGCATGCTGGTGCGCAATGCGCAAGGGATCGAACTGGTCTCCAATGTCTGCCGCCATCGCCAGGCTAAGATGCTCGATGGCCGTGGTCATGCCAACAACATCGTCTGCCCGCTGCATCGCTGGACCTATGATCTGAAGGGTGAACTGATCGGCGCGCCGCATTTCGGCGAGACGCCGTGCATGAACCTGTCCAAGACGCCGCTGCAGAGCTGGAATGGCCTGCTGTTCGAGGCCAACGGCGTGGACATCGCCGACAAGCTGAAAAACCTGGGCGTGACCCGCGACCTGGATTTCTCCGGCTACCTGTACGACCACACCGAAGTCCACGAGTGCGATTACAACTGGAAGACCTTCATCGAGGTCTATCTGGAGGACTACCACGTCGAACCCTTCCATCCCGGCCTGGGCAACTTCGTGAGCTGCTCGGACCTGAAGTGGGAATTCGGCCGTGACTACAGCGTCCAGACCGTGGGCGTGAACCACGGCCTGATCAAGTCCGGCTCGCCGACCTACGCCAAGTGGCAGGAAAAGCTGCTGCAATTCTCCAACGGCAAGCCGCCCAAGTTCGGCGCCATCTGGCTCACGCTCTATCCCAACATCATGGTGGAGTGGTATCCGCACGTGCTGGTGGTATCCACGCTCTGGCCGACCGGCTCGCAGAAGACCACCAATGTGGTGGAGTTCTACTATCCGGAAGAGATCGCGCTGTTCGAGCGCGAGCTGGTGGAAGCCGAACGGGCCGCCTACATGGAGACCTGCGTCGAGGATGACGAGATCGCCCAGCGCATGGACGCCGGTCGTCGTATACTCATGGACCGCGGCACCAGCGAAGTTGGTCCGTACCAGTCGCCCATGGAAGATGGCATGCAGCACTTCCATGAGTGGTATCGGCAGCAGCTGGACGTCCCGCAAGGTACCAGCACACCATAACACCGGCCACAGGCCGCGCAGGGGGAAAGCAGATGCAAGGGAAGCGGCAAGCACACGATGGACGCAGTCTGCGTCGTCATTGTCGCCTGCCCTCCCGCATCTACGGCGTCCCCCTCCCCCGCATGACTGCGGTCATCGGCACCACGGCAGCCCCGGTTCATTCCGGGGCTGCCGTTTTCATTGCGGCCTGCGTGGCCGGACCGGCCATTCCCTCTCGTCCTTCTTCCTCTCACTGATCCGCCATCGCCATGCAATCGCTCTGGATGCTCGTCGCTTCATTCCTCTTTGCCATCATGGGCGTGTGCGTCAAGCTCGCCAGCAACTACTACTCGACCTCCGAGATCGTGCTCTGTCGCGGACTGATCGGGGTAATCTTCATCTTTGGCCTGATCCGTGTGCGTGGTGGCACCTTGCGCACGCCCTTCCCGCGCGACCACCTGATCCGTGGCGGAGTCGGCGTCATCTCGCTGTGGATGTGGTTCTATTCCTTCAGTCTGTTGCCGATTGCCACAGCCACCACGCTGAACTACATGTCCTCGATCTGGATCGCGGTGATGCTGTTCGTGGCCGGCTGGTGGCAGGGCAACAAGAAGTTCGAGTGGGGTCTGGCCGGCACGGTGGCACTGAGCTTCATCGGCGTGGCGCTGCTGATGCGTCCCTCCCTCAATGCCGAACAGTTGCTGGGCGGTGCCATCTCGCTGGCCTCTGGGGTGCTTTCGGCGCTGGTCTACCTGCAGGTGCGCAAGCTCGGACTGCTGGGGGAACCGGAATACCGCGTGGTGTTCTACTTCTCTGCCACGGGCGTGCTGGCCGGTCTGGTCGGCAGTGTCATCGCCGGCCGGGTGCCGCTGTGGCACAGCCATTCCGCGACCGGCATACTGCTGGTGGTCATGATAGGCTTGACAGCCACGCTGGCGCAGATCGCCATGACGCGCGCCTACCGGCTCGGCAATACGCTGGTGACGGCCAACCTGCAGTACACCGGCATCGTGTTTTCCAGCCTGTTCGGTGTGCTGATCTGGGACGATGCGCCGGGCTGGATGGGCTGGGTCGGCATGGTCATCATCCTGGCCAGCGGCATGCTGGCGACCTATCGCAACCAGCGCAAGAGCCAGAGCGCCGCCAAGAACGTGCCCAAGGTGGACCCGATCGCGACCGAGGTGTGAGCATCAGCGCCGCATCCGCCGCCCACGATTAAAGGAGAGAGCCATGACCTACCAAACCCTCATCAGCGCCAGCGACCTCAAGGCGCGTGTGCAATACCTGAACCTAGTGCTCATCGATTGCCGCCATGACCTGACCAATCCGGATTTCGGGCGCCAGGCCTACGCCGCCGGTCATCTGCCGGAGGCCCGCTTCGTCCATCTGGATGAACTGCTGTCCGGTCCCAAGACCGATGCCGCCGGCCGCTTCCATGGGCGCCATCCGCTGCCGGATCGCCAGCAGTTCGTGCAAGCCATGCGCGCGCTGGGCATCAACAACGATACGCAAGTGGTGGCCTATGACGCCCAGGGCGGCATGTATGCCGCACGCCTGTGGTGGCTGCTGCGCTGGATCGGTCACAGCGACGTGGCGGTACTCGACGGTGGCATGGCGGCCTGGCAGGCGCTGGGGGAAAGCCTCAGTACCGAGGCTCCACCGCCGGCTGCGGCTGGCAATATTCAGGACCTGTCCTCGCTGGTGCCGACCGTGGATGCACAGGCGCTGCTGGAGAACCTGCGCAACCCCGCGCTGCAGGTGGTCGATGCGCGCGCGCCGGATCGCTTCCGGGGCGAAAACGAGACGCTGGACGCAGTCGGTGGCCACATCCCCGGCGCCAGGAATCGCTTCTTCAGGGATAACCTGCAAGCCGATGGCCGCTTCAAGAACGCAGCACAGTTGCGCGAAGAATGGCTGGCGGTGATCGGCGACCCGCAGGCGGCCGTCATGCAGTGCGGCTCCGGCGTGACCGCCTGTCACAATCTGCTGGCACTGGAAGTGGCAGGCCTGTCCGGGGCCAGCCTGTATCCGGGTTCGTGGAGTGAGTGGAGTTCCGATCCGCAGCGCCCGGTGGCGACCGGTCACTGATACTGCCGGTCGCTCAGGCCGGGTCCGGTGCCGCCAGTCCCGCCTGCCGCAGGCGGGACATGAAGGTCTCCACGAACTGCTGCACCATGACCGGCGCATCGCGCCGGCGCAGCAAGGCCACTTCCGAGTGGAAGTCGGCATCCTTGAGGGCCGGAAAGCTGACCCCGGCCGAGAGAGAAATACTGGCCATGCTCTGCGGTACGACGGCAATGCCGAAGCCGGCATTGACCAGGCTGAGCAGGGAATTCTTGCGCGAGGTAGCGCGCGCCACGCGCGGATAGAAGCCATGCGCAATGCAGCGCTCGGCCACCAGATAGCTCAGTCCGCCGCGATCCCGATGCGGGACTGTGACGAAGAACTCCTCCCGCAACTCCGCAATCTCCACCTCGGCCCGCTGCGCCAGACGATGCCCTGCCGGTACCGCCGCCACCAGCCGCTCGCGGTACAGCACGGTACTTTCCAGCTCGGGATTGGCGCGCAGGATGGGTAGCCGCGCCAGTCCGATATCGGCGCTGCCCTCGACGATCTCGCGGGCCTGGTGTTCGGACGGGGCCTGGGAGATTTCCAGCGAGATGCCGCTGAAATCCTTGAGCACATCATTGAGCGTCGGCCCTAGCGGTGCGTTCAACGGCACCGAACTGGAATGCAGCAGACGCAGCGCGCCATGCTCGCCCTTGCCGATGGTGCGGGCCTGGGCCACGGCGCGGTCCAGGTCCAACAGTATCCTGCGGCTACGCGCATAGAAGTCCTGGCCGGCCTGGGTCAGTTCGAAGGCCTTGGCTTCGCGCCTGAGCAAGACCACGTCGAGGTCGGCTTCCAGTTCCTTGATCTGCCGGCTCAGCGCCGACTGCGCGATGAACAGGCGCTCCGAGGCCCGGGTATAACCTCTGGCCTCGACGATTTCGACGAAGTAGCGCAACTGCCGGATGGAAATCATCTCCGCTCTCCTCCCTGCCCGGTCGACCATATCAAATTGAGATGGCGCGCCGGCTGATTTGATATTGGCGCTGAGTGCGCCGTCCACCTACATTGAAGCCATCTGCCAGCTTCCTGGCCCCGCCCGGATTTACGCGAAAGGATGGATCGTGCTCCAAGACCTGCTGTTGTTCATCGGCCTGCTCGGAATGGTCTGCAGCGTCGGCCTGCACTGGATGCTGCGCGGTCGCCGCAGCCGTCGCCAGGACCGCCAGACGACGGAGCAGCTCAATGACCGTGCGCGTGTCGGGTCAGGGCCAGCACGATCAACACGCCAGCGGCAATCAGGATCACCTGCGGAATGGTCTCGCGCAACGTCGCGCGGCGCTGCATCTGCGGCATCAGGTCGGAAACGGCGATGTAGATGAAGCCCGAGGAGGCGAACACCAATACGAAGGGGATCCATTCCATGCCACGTTCCAGCATGAAGTAGCCCAGCGTACCACCGGCAACCGCCATCAGACTGCAGATGAGGTTGTAGACATAGGCGCGGGTGCGCGAAAAACCGGCATTGAGCAGCACGATGAAGTCACCGATCTCCTGCGGGATTTCGTGGGCGATGATGGCCAGGCCGGTCACCAGCCCCAGGTGCGGGTCGGCCAGGAAGGCGGCGGCGATGAGAATACCGTCGGTGAAATTGTGCAGGCCATCACCCACCAGGATCATCCAGCCGGCCTTGCCGGCTTCCTTCCTGTCATGGCCGTGGTGGTGGCCGTGGCCGTCATCTTCGTGGTGGTGCGAATGGCGCAGGATGGCGGTTTTTTCCAGCAGGAAGAAGGCCAGCAGCCCGCCCAGCAGCACCGCGAACAGGGTGTGCGGCTCGGCCTGGGATTCGAAAGCCTCAGGCAGCGCGTGCAGCAGCGAGGTCGAGAGCATGATGCCCACCGACAGGCTGACCAGCCGCTCCACCATCTTCGACAGCAGGGCGAACGAGAACACCGCCGCAGCGGTGATGCTGACCACGCCGGCCAAGGTAGTGGCCAGCAGGATGGAAACGAGTGTGGAGTCGATGACGGGCCTCGGGGGAAGTGCAGGGGCGCCGGCAGGCCGCGCCCAAAGCCCGCTATTGTACGCCCGGTGCTACCACGCTGCCATCGGCGCGGCGCGAACCGGCCAGCAGCAGCGGGTTGATGATCAGCACGATCTGACCGTCGCCCAGCACGGTGGCGCCCACTACCCCGGCCAGCGTCGCCAGCTGCGGACCGACAGGTTTGACTACCACCTCGCGATTACCGCTCACATGGTCGACCAGGATCGCCATCAATTCATCGCCGCTCTTGATCAGCAGGGCGAAGGCCGAATCCGGGGCGGCCAGCCCGGGCGTATCCGAGGCATGCGGTTCACCCAGCAGGCTATGCAGGGGAAACAGGGCCAGGCGCCGGCCATCGAATTCCAGCGCACGCTGCGCCAGGGCCTGGCGCGCCTGCTCGCTGCGCAGTTGCAGCACGCTGTCGATCAGGGTCGAAGGAATCGCGTACTGCTGCCCGCCGTGCTGCAGCAGACAAACCTGCTGCACCGCCAGCGAGAGCGGCAGGTAGAGCGTCAACAACACCCCTTGCCCGGGTTGCGAATGCACCGTCATCCGCCCGCCCAGGGCGGCTACTTCGGCGCGCACCACATCCATGCCGATACCGCGCCCGGCCAGGGCCGATACCTGGGCCGACGTGCTGAAGCCGGGCTCGAAGATCAGCTCGGCCAGCCCCGTCTCGCTGGCCAGCAGGGCAGCCGGCAAGCCGCGCTGGCGGGCCTTGCTGCGAATGGCCACCAGATCCAGGCCGCGGCCGTCGTCTGCCACGCGGATGACCGCCTCGTTGCCCTCATGACCGGCCTGCACGCGCAACTGCCCGTCGGCCGGCTTGCCGGCAGCACGCCGGGTCGCGGCGTCTTCGATGCCATGCACGGCGGCATTGCGCAGCAGATGTTCCAGCGGGCCCATCAGGCGCTCCAGGATGGCGCGGTCGATCTGCAGACGGCAGTCGGACAGATCCAGCGCCAGCGGCTTGCCGGTCTCCGCGGCGACCTGGCGCACCAGATGCTGCAGGCGCGACTGCAGGCTGTTGAACCTGATCATGCGCGCATGCATCAGGTCTTGCTGCAGCTCGCGTGTGTAGCGTCCCTGCTGACGCAGGCCTTCGCAGGTACGCCCCACGCCCTCGTGCAGCCGCTTCTGCTGCCGGCTGGCCTGCGCGAGGATCGTCTCCATCTCGGTGGCGAGCGCCTGGACGCCGCAAGGCTCGGCACTGACGGCCTGTCGCTGCAGTTGCCGCAACTGCTCGGCCAGGCTGCGCAGCTGATCGCCGATCACGCGGACCTCGTCCCGCAAGGCAGCAGCCTCAGTGTCCAGCCGGGCGCGCATGATCGAGACCTCGCCTACCTGGTTGAGCAGCCGGTCCAGTACGGTGGTACGGATACGCAGCACCGGCGCGGACTGGGCGTCACGTCCCGGCAGGGCGGTGGCCGCGCTGCCTGCGGTGGGCAGGGGTTGCGAGACCGCCGCCTGTTCCAGCGCGCTGAAGTGCTCCATGGTCTGGTCATATAGCGCCAGCAGCGCGGCCGGCCCATCTCCCGACTGCGGCTGCACGGCCGACGACAGGCGCTGCAGTACGCTCTCCATCTCATGCAGGCAATGGCTCAGGCGCATCGCGCCGACCATGCGGGCACTGCCCTTGAGGGTATGCAGCGGCCGCGCCAGGTCGGCCAGCAGACCTGCCCCGGGGGCCGCGCAGGAGGGGCCGGCAGGCCAGGCCAGCAAGGTCTCGCCGATACCGGCCAGCAGCTCCTGCGCTTCCTCCAGGAACACCGGCAGCAAATCAGGATCGATCGCCTCCAGCGGTAGCGCCGCATCGCCGACAGCGGGTGCAGCGGGCTTGTCCTCCGGCGCCAGTGCGACTGACTGTGCCGGGGCTTCCAGCAGCCGGGCCAGTTCCTCCACGCCTTGCGCCACGAGGGCCGGAACAGAGGCCGAAACAGAGGCCGGCGCAGGCGGGCCGCTGTGGGCGGCCGGCTGCTCCAGCAGCGTGACGATACGGGCGGCGATCCCGGCCGCCCGCGGTGCACCGGCACTCTGCGCACAATCATGCAAGGCCAGCAGTGCACGCCGGTACAGCGGCGGTACGGGCACCGCTGTCATGCCGTCAAGGCCGGCGCGCCAGGCGCTGTCCTGCTGGCGCACGATGGCCAGCAACGGCAGCAGGGTCTGGCGCAGCGAGGCATCGAGCGCGTGGCCGGCGGTACCCTGCGGAGCGGTCGGAGTGGCGGCGGAGGCGAAAGCGGAATGCATGACGTGGCCGCGCAGCGTTCAGGCCACCGTCACGCGGAAACGCGAGACCGAGTTTTCCAGCTTGCGGGCGGCATCCCACAATTCCTCGTAGAGCGCGGACACCTGTTCGCGGCTCTGTTCGATGATATCGTTCTCGCTCAGGATGCCCTGGATCTGCTGCGCCACGCCATTGGCCGAAACCGCCTGCTCGCGGGTGGCGGCCGCCATCCCCTGGATCAGGTCGGCCAGTTTCTTGGAGACGCTGCGGATGTCGGCCAGGGCGCTGCCAGCGGCATCGGACAGCACGGCCCCTTCGGTGACACCGCTGGTGGACCTTTCCATGGCCACCACCACCTCCCGGGTATCGGCCTGGATCATGCGCACCAGGGCGCCGATCTCGCGGGTGGCGGCGCTGGAGCGTTCGGCCAGGTGCTGCACCTCCTCGGCCACCACCGAGAAGCCGCGCCCGGCCTCGCCGGCCGAGGCGGCCTGGATGGCCGCATTCAGGGCCAGCACGTTGGTCCTTTCGGTGATGTCGGAAATCAGTTCGGTGATCTCTCCGATCATCTGCGAGGACGCTCCAAGACGCGTGATGCGGTCGGAAGTCTCGCTGATCTGCTCGCGGATGCCGTCCATGGCCTTGACCGCATCCTCCACAGCGCGCGCGCCGCGTTCGGCAACCACCACCGCATGCCGGGCGACGTCGGCCGATTCGTCGGCCGACAGCGAAATGCCGGTGATCTGGCCGGACATCTCCAGCATCGCATGGGCGATGCGCTGGATGCGACGCGCCTGCACCCGCGCCGCCTCGCCCAGCTCGGTGGTGGTGCCGCGCACCTGTTCGGAACTGAGCGCCACCCTGCTGGCCATCTGGGTGACCTGTTCGACCAGGCCGCGCAGCGCCTCCACGGTGTAGTTGACGGAGTCGGCGATGGCGCCGGTGACATCGTCGGAGACCGTGGTATGCACCGTGAGGTCGCCGTCGGCCACCTTTTGCAGCTCGGTCATGAGGCGCAGGACGGCGGCCTGGGTCAGGTGGTTGGCGCGCATGGCCTTCTCTTCCTCCTGCTGGGCCAACTGGCGCTGCAGCTCGGCCTCCTGGCGCCGCAGCTCGGCGGCGGCGGCGTTGTTGCGGCTGCTCTGCAGCTGGACCAGGGCGATGCCGACGGCGCTGAGCAGGGCCGCGACCATCGCCGCCAGGATCGCCCAGAAGGTCCAGGAGCGCGCCTTGAGCGCGATGCGGTAGGCATCCTGCAGTTCGGTGAGATGGCGCTTCAGGGTTTCGTTCTCGACGAACACCAGTTGCTCGGAACGCTTGGCGGCGATGAAATTCTGCAGGTTGCCGAGAATGCCGGCGATCTCCGGCTGGTAATCGCCGAACACCCGGGTAAGTTCCTGCAGCTTCTCGCGCAGGTCGGGATCGCCGGCCGGGCGCAGGCGCAGCATTTCGTTGCCTTCCAGCAGGCTCTTGAGGAGGTCGCCGAAAGCGGTGATGTCCTTGCCCAGCATGAAGGCGGTTTCCGGATTGACGCCGTCGGAGGTGAGGAATTCATTGGAACTGCGCCCCAGGCGCAGGGTGAGCATCACCAGCTGGCTGGCGGCATTCATCTCGCGGGTGGTCGGCCGGCCCTGGGATTGCAGCATGGCGATCTGTTCGCTCAGTTCCAGCATCACGGGCAGCAACTGGTTCAGATGCTTGAGGGTGGTGCCGAATCCGGTCAGTTCCTTTTCCATGGCGAGGATGGTCTCGGCCGCCTGGTCGGTGCGGCGCCACATGCGCGCCACGTTTTCCAGGACCGGCTTCATGCGGGCGTCGGGCAGGCCGATGGTCTGGCCCTGGTAGCTGCCGCCGCTGCTCAGCAGCAGCAGGCCGCGATTGAATTCGCCGCGGCTCTGCGCCAGCTGGACGAAGGCCTGCGGATTGCCCTGGATGGCATTGGGCACGGCCTTGCCGATGCGCTGCGAGTGCATCACCAGATCGGAAGCGAGATTGGTCTGCAGGGTGGCCAGTACGTACAGCCGGGCACCCAGCCACATGAACAGGAACAACGCGGCCAGCGACAGGGCCAGGATGCCCAGCAAGATGCGGGTCTGGGTCCGCAGAGAATAACGATGCAGACAGGGCAGACGCAGTCCGGGCACGGGCGCCACCATGACGGCGGTGCTCAGGTCGGCACGGGTCCCGGGTTCGGGAGGGAGCGCGACCGGCGCGGTGTTGTTCGACAGATACGGCAAGGTCGGTTCCATGGCCGGTGTTCCTATCCCCTATTGTTGGTCTTGTAGTGCTGCTGTGCTGCGGCTCGGCGCCGCGCCCTGCGGGGCGACAGCTGCGACGGGCCGCATCGCGATTCAACGTCCCACCTGCAGGAAGCTGCTGTCCCGGCTCACTTGCGCCAGGTCCAGCTCATCCCACTGCTGGCCGCTGCCATCTTTATAACGTCGGTTGACACCGAGGATGCGAATTCCATCCTCGACATTTTTCGAGATTCTGACCATTTCTGATATGTCCCTCAGCCCCAGGACGGCCGACACCAGCAGGCCGCATTGCGGGGCCACGCCCGGGGCCAGCAGCAGGGCGTGGCTACCGGCGACGACCGGCTGCGCCGGCGCACCGGCCAGACCAATCAGGTCGGCCAGGCCGATCAGGTTGCCACGGATGTTGAGCAGGCCGCGAAACCAGGACCGGGTCGCCGGCACGGGGGTGATGGTGCGACCGGCCAGGGGCACGATTTCGCCGGCCTGGGACAGTGGTACCAGGCAGCGCCGGCTGCCCATGGCCACGGCCAGCCGGCGCGACTGCATGCTTTCGTGGGCGCTGGCGGCCATGCGCGCCAGCAACGAGGCCTGGAACTGCTCCAGCCCTTCACGGGGCCGTTCCGGGACGGGCGCGTGTTGTGCGTCAATGACGAAATCCTTCGTATGCGGCATACCAGCCTCTCGGAATGATGAAAGAAATGCACCGCATGTCGGCACAGGCGCAGCGGCACACCGACCTGTCGGCACATCGGCATCACGCCGACGCGCCGCATGGCCGGGTCGCCCGCCAGTTGCCTGGTGCGGCTCAGGGTGCAGACCGGTCTGGGGAAGTGCCCGATGCGTGCCGGAGGACGTGTGGGCGTCCTGGGAATCCGGTCAATCGGGCAGTGCTGGTACAGGGCTAGATTTTACCCAGAAAATCCTGAAGATTTTCCATGCGGCAAATTTATTCAGCCATGCACCACAAGAAACTGACGGGAAAACGCCACGAGCAGAGAATTTGATATGGATCAAATCCCGTAGCGCGAGAAAAAATGAGCTTGAAAGGCGGCGCGTCATCCCGGATGACTACGCCGCCGCGAGACTGGCGATCGGGGCCTGGGATCAGGTCCGACCGAGGTCGAGGGAGGCGATCAGATCGCCACCATCTCGAAATCTTCCTTGCGGGCGCCACATTCAGGGCAGGTCCAGTTCATGGGGACGTCGTCCCAGCGGGTGCCGGGGGCGATGCCCTCTTCCGGCAGGCCGGCCTCTTCGTCGTAGATCCAACCACAGATCAGGCACATCCAGGTTTTGAATTCGGTTTGGCTGCTATTCGTCACGGCTGACTATCCCTAAAATCAATCAAGTAAAATGCTAAGTCAGCTATCTTAATCTACTCGACGTGCAAAACCAAACTCCCCCCCTCATCCTGAGCTTCGGCGCCGCCGATCCGGTCGGCGCCACCGGCGTCCAGGCGGATCTCGCCACCTATGCCGCCATGGGTTGCCACGGTTTGTCCGTCGTGACGGCCCTGTTGATCGGCGACACCGCCCGCGTCGAAGACGTACAGGTGGTCGATGTCGACTGGGTCGCCGACCAGGCCCGCGTGATTCTGGAAGACATGGCGGTCTCGGCCTTCAAGGTCGCGGCCCTGGGCAGCATCGAGAATATCTCGGTGATCGCCGAAATCGTGTCCGACTACCCGGACGTCCCGCTGATCCTGGACCCCTTCATCAGCGCCATGGCCAACCAGGAGGACGAAGACGACCGCCTGATCGCCATCCGTGAGTTGCTGATCCCGCAGGCCACGGTGATGGTGGCCTCGGCCGGCGAACTGACACGCCTGGCGGAGACCTGGCGGGAGCCGGTGACGGGCGATGCGCTGATGCTGGATGCCATGCGCATCATCGAGATGGGCTGCGAATACCTGCTGGTCACCAATACCCAGACCGACCTGCAGGAAGTGGCCAATTCACTCTTCGACGAATCCGGCCTGGTGCGCCAGGATGCCTGGCCGCGCCTGCCCGGTTCCTTCGTAGGGGCCGGCACCACCCTGTCGGCAGCGCTCACGGCAATGCTGGCCAATGGCCTGGAAGTGCCGCTGGCCGCCTCCGAGGCTCAGGAGTTCACCCTGGCCGCGCTGGCCAATGCGCAGCGCATCGGCATGGGCAAACTGATGCCGGACCGCTATTTCTGGGCGCGCGAATCCGAAGACCCGGATGCGCCCCCTGCTCTGAACTGATCCGTTTCCCGATTTCTCATTTCGTACGCTCATGACCAAGACCAATGCCTCGCTCTTCGCCCGCGCCCAACAAAGCACGCCGGGCGGCGTCAATTCCCCGGTACGCGCCTTCCGTTCGGTAGGCGGCACCCCGCGCTTCATCGAACGGGCCGAAGGGCCGTGGTTCTGGGATGCCGAAGGCAAGCGCTACATCGACTACATCGGCTCCTGGGGGCCGGCCATCGTCGGCCACGCCCATCCGGAAGTGGTCAAGGCGGTACAGCAGGCGGCCGCACGTGGACTGTCCTTCGGTGCGCCCACCGAGGCCGAGATCGAGATGGCCGAGGAAATCATCAAGCTGGTCCCCTCCATCGAACAGATCCGTCTGGTGTCCTCCGGCACGGAAGCCACCATGAGCGCGCTGCGCCTGGCCCGCGGTGCCACCGGCCGCGACAAGATCATCAAGTTCGAAGGCTGTTACCACGGGCATGCCGATTCGCTGCTGGTGAAGGCTGGCAGCGGCCTGCTGACCTTCGGCAACCCGACTTCGGCCGGGGTGCCGGAAGATTTCGCCAAGCACACGCTGGTGCTGGACTACAACAACGCGGCCCAGTTGGAAGAAGCCTTCAAGGCGTCCGGCAACGACATCGCCTGCGTGATCGTGGAACCGGTGGCCGGCAACATGAACCTGGTGCGCGCCAGCGATGAATTCCTGCAGACCATGCGCCGCCTGTGCACCGAGTACGGTGCCATCCTGATCTTCGACGAGGTGATGTCGGGCTTCCGCGTGGCCCGTGGCGGGGCCCAGGAACTCAACGGCATCCAGCCCGACCTGACCGCGCTGGGCAAGGTGATCGGCGGTGGCCTGCCGGTGGCGGCCTTTGGCGGCCGTGCCGAGGTGATGAAGCACCTCGCGCCGCTGGGCGGGGTCTACCAGGCCGGCACCCTGTCGGGCAATCCGGTGACGGTGGCAGCCGGGATGGCGACGCTGAAGATCATCCAGCAGCCGGACTTCTACGAACACCTCTCGCGCCAGACCCGCAAGTTGGCCGATGGCCTGTCGGCGGCGGCCCGCAAAGCAGGGGTCAACTTCGTGGCGGATGCGGTGGGTGGCATGTTCGGCCTGTATTTCGACAGCAAGGTGCCGACCAGTTATGCCGAGGTGATGCAGGGGGACAAGGAGCGCTTCAACCGTTTCTTCCACAAGATGCTGGACGCCGGCGTCTACTTCGCTCCTTCGGCATTCGAGGCGGGCTTCGTCTCGGCCCAGCACAGCGATGCCATCATCGAGGAAACCATTGCAGCGGCAGCTACGGCCTTCGCAACGCTGGGTTGAAGCTTGAGAGTTGGCTCAAGGAGTGCCGGATCGCTCCTGCGGTCCGCCCCAGAGGGAATGAAAAAAGGACGCTGTAGCGTCCTTTTTTTCTGCCTCCGACATGAATCAGGAGGTCAGGGCAAACTGGCTGCGCTTACACCGAGAACGAGGAACCGCAACCGCAAGTGGTCGTGGCATTCGGGTTCTTGATGACAAATTGCGCGCCTTCCAGGTCGTCCTTATAGTCGATCTCGGCGCCTACCAGGTACTGGTAGCTCATCGAGTCGATCAACAACTGGACGCCGTTCTTGCTCATCGTGGTGTCGTCTTCGTTGACGATTTCATCGAAGGTGAAACCATACTGGAAGCCAGAGCAACCACCACCTTGCACGAACACGCGCAGTTTCAGGTCGGGATTGCCTTCCTCTTCGATCAGCTGGGCCACCTTGGCGGCGGCGCTGTCGCTGAAGTTGATCGGGGCGGGGATGTCGGTTTGTTGCAGTTCGGCTACGGCATTCATTTCGGGCTCCTGCTGGGCTTGAGGCGGATCAATACACTAGATCGATAAAGCCATTATAAGCGCTTGCGGATTTTCATGCTTCCGACGATGCAGCCAGCTTCAGCACCGGCGTATCCACGGCCTGGTCATGGCTGAGCTTGCCGGAAACCAGCGCGCCGCCATGCATCTCCAGCGCCTTGTAAAAGACATTACCGGTAATGCGAGCCTTGGGCTGCAGCTCCAGCAGCTCGGTGGAATGGACGTCGCCGACGATCTCGCCATTGACGATCAGATGCGCCGCGCGCACCTCGCCGACCACCTTGGCGTGCTCGGAGATCACCAGCACACTGGGCTCACCGCTCTCGGCATTGATATTGCCGTTGATGTTGCCGTCGATGCGCAGGCCACCCTTGAAGCCGACGTCGCCCTTGATGGTGGTGGTCATGCCGATCAGGCTGTCGATGGTGCTTTTGGTCTTGCGTGTAAACATGGAATCACCTCACAGATCTACCGACTGCTGGGCACGAACCTGGCCGCGGTCGAGAACACGGACGGCCACCGACTTGACGGTCGCCCCCTCGGGGATGTTCAGCAGGCCTTCGACCCGCTGGTAATACTTGAATGCGAGCCGATAGCGCGCCTGGTCGGCGGCATTGCCTTCAGGAAAATTGAGTGTAGCACTTTTGCCGCCCTGCACAATATTGACACTAAGCTGTAGGTTTCCTGCAAACTGTTGCGTTCCCCCACCACCCTGCATCACCAGCACCCGGTAACGCAGTTGGGTCGGCGCGGCCTGCTCGGCCTTGAAGCGTTGGATTGTAATGCCGGGGGCGCCCAGATTGGTCGGCAGCAGACTGTCGAAGAACGCCAGGTCTTCCTTCTGGCGGTTGTTTTCCGCTTCCAGGTTCTTCACCTGGCTGGCCAGCGTGGCCTGGGCGGTCTGAGCGATCTTCAGTTCATTCTGCGACGCATTGGAGGCCGATTGCAAGCGCTCGTTCTCAGCGGTCAGCTTCCTGACCTGTTCGCTCAGCTGCTCGATCTGTTCACCGGCATCGCCCTGCAGGCCGGGCAGGTTGTTGCGGCCGAGCTGGTAGGTCCAGACCGCCGCCAGCGAGCCGACCGCCACCACCGCCGCCCACAGCAAGACCATCAAGGGCCAGGGCAGATGCCGCTTGATGGTCATCTTCGGCGCAGAAATCGTCATGCGCCGACGCCACAGGCGGTACTTCACGGCAGGACCGGGACCTGCTGCAGGCCGGTGGTCTCATCCAGCCCGAACATCAGGTTCATGCACTGCACCGCCTGGCCGGAAGCCCCCTTGACCAGATTGTCCTGCACCACCAGCACCACCACGGTGTCGCCACCGTCAGGACGGTGCACCGCCAGACGCAGCATGTTGGAAGCGCGCGTGGTGCGGGTTTCCGGATGCGAACCGAAGGGCAGCACGTCGACGAAGGGCTCGTCCTTGTAGGCAGCCTCGAACAGCGCCTGCAGGGCGGCGTTGTCGATGTCCTTGGTCAGGCGCGCATACAGGGTGGAATGCATGCCACGGATCATCGGTACCAGATGCGGCGTGAACAGCAGGCCGACCTTGTCGCTGGTCAGGTGCGACAGGCGCTCGATGGTTTCCGGGGAGTGACGGTGACCGGACACGCCGTAGGCCTTGAAGTTGTCGGAGGCTTCCGAGAACAGCAGGCTCAGCTCGGCCTTGCGACCGGCGCCGGAGACGCCCGACTTGCAGTCGGCGATCAGGTGCGAGGCATCGATCACTCCGGCCTTGAGCAACGGCGCGAAGCCCAGTTGCATGGTGGTCGGGTAGCAGCCCGGATTGCCCACCACACGCGCCTTGCGGATGGCGTCGCGATTCAGTTCGGGCAGGCCGTAGGCGGCTTCCTTCAGCAGGTCGGTGCAGGTATGTGGCAGCTTGTACCATTTCTCGAAGGCAGCCACGTCCTGCATGCGGAAATCAGCGGCCAGGTCGATCACCTTGACACCAGCGGCCACCAGTTCAGGCGCCTGGGCCATCGCCACGCCGTGCGGGGTGGCGAAGAAGACCACGTCGCACTCGGTCAGCAGGGCCTTGTCCGGCGAAGAAAACGCCACATCCACCCGACCTCGCAAGGACGGATACATCTCGGCCACGGGCATCCCGTCTTCCTTGCGCGAGGTCACGGCCTGCACCTTGGCCTGCGGGTGGGTGGCGAAAATACGCAGCAATTCGACGCCGGTGTAACCGGTTCCGCCAACGATACCTACCTTGATCATGTCTGGTCCTTGCGAAAAGAGGCGCAGCAAATGCGCCATGGCGAGCGAGCGCCGGACGCGCGTGCACACACGCGATGGAAAGCTTTTCATTCTAGCAGGAGAATATTTCCCGCTGATTTCCCGTCAGGAAGTTATTTCGTAAAACGATAGCTTTTCGTGCCGCCCGCAGCCGGTGAAACCGCCCCCAGGAGCGGCTCTGCAATCGACGACAGAAAAAAAGCAAAAAGCCGCCGGCACGCATGCCGACGGCTTTCTGTGATGCAAGAAACGATTAACGCTTCGAGAATTGCTTTGCGCGACGTGCCTTGCGCAGACCAACCTTCTTACGTTCGACTTCACGCGCGTCACGGGTGACGAAGCCTGCGTTCGACAGAGCCGACTTCAGGCCGGCGTCGTAGTCGATCAGGGCGCGGGTGATGCCGTGGCGCACAGCGCCGGCCTGGCCGGATTCGCCGCCACCGTGGACGTTCACCTTGATGTCGAAACGTTCGACGTTGCCGGTCAGTTCCAGCGGCTGACGGATCACCATCAGGCCGGTTTCACGGGAGAAGTACTCGGCTGCGGGCTTGCCGTTGACGATGATGTTGCCCGAACCTGCCTTGATGAAAACACGCGCCACTGCACTCTTGCGACGGCCGGTTCCGTAATTGTAGTTACCGATCATGTCTGTTCCTTAGAGGGCGAGGGGTTTCGGTTGCTGCGCGGAGTGCGGATGGTTGCCATCTGCATACACCTTCAGCTTCTTGATCATGGCGTAGCCCAGCGGACCCTTGGGCAGCATGCCCTTGACGGCCTTCTCCAGCGCACGGCCGGGGAAACGCTGTTGCATCTTCAGGAAGTTGGTTTCGTAGATGCCGCCCGGATAACCGCTGTGGCGGAAATAGGTCTTTTCAGTGGCCTTGGTGCCGGTCACGCGCAGCTTGCCTGCGTTGACGACGACGATGAAGTCACCGGTATCGACGTGCGGAGTGAATTCGGGTTTGTGCTTGCCGCGCAGTCGGAGTGCCACTTCGCTGGCAACACGTCCGAGGACCAAGTCCGTCGCGTCAATCACGAACCACTCGCGCTGAACCTCATGGGCTTTAGCGGAAAAGGTCTTCATGTTTGACTTTCTCTATCAATGTATAAACGCTCAAAGTGGCGGTTCCGGTCATGCGGGTCAGCCAATGATGCCGGCTGTCCTTGGTGTTTCGCTTCGCGGACTCATCCTTTTATCTTCCCGAGCGCATGGGAAAGCCGGCAAGTATAGCCTTTTCAAGGACTTAGCGTCAAAAGGTTTCGGGAATTTGTGGCGTGAAGATCAGGCGGCGGCGCGATCCAGCAGGATTTAATTGCCCACAAGACAACTTTTGCCGCAACCCGCAGAAAAAAGGACAAAAAAAACCCGGACACTGTGGTTCCGGGTTTAATCCACACCAATGAGGAGGGTGGAGGAGACATCGTTACGTGCTGCAAAACTTCTGTTGAACTCAATATAGCAAAGCGGTTTGTGCATTGCAATAATGACCGCGAAATTTATTTGTAACCGTCTGAAACCAGCATCACTGCTGACTCCAAGGATCATCCACAACCACCTGCTGGATGATAACTGAATAATATTTCAACAATTTTCTGCATCGCAATAATCATAAACCTTCACCGCAGCAAGCTCTGCTCCACCCGCCCTGGCTGCGGCCGGGGCCAGCAAAAGCTACAATAGCCAGCCTCACACAACCGATTTGGACGATACAGATGGAATGCACAGTGCGCTGGACCGGCTTGTCCGGCATGACCTTTACGGCCGAGACGGGCTCGGGCCACCTGTTGACGATGGACGGCGCACCCGACGGCGGCGGCCGCAACCTGGCGCCGCGTCCGATGGAAGTGGTGCTGGCCGGCACCGGTGGCTGCACCGCCTATGATGTGGTGGTGATCCTGCGCAAGAGCGGCCAGGATGTGCGCGGCTGTGACGTGACCCTGAAGTCCGAGCGCGCTGAGAGCGATCCCAAGGTCTTCACCAAGATCCATTTCCACTTCACCGTGCGCGGCCGCAATCTGAAGACAAATGTTGTCGAACGCGCCATCAAGCTGTCCCACGACAAGTATTGCTCTGCCTCGATCATGCTGGAGAAGACCGCAGAGATGACGCACTCCTTCGAGATCATCGACGACTTGACCGATGTCTCCACGGCGGCTGCCCAGCAGCAGTAATTCGGGCAACATCAACGAAAAAAGCGGCCAAGGCCGCTTTTTTCTTTCCTGCTCGTTCGGGATCGATCAGATCCGGTAGGCCACCGTGGTCATCACCTTGGCCATGGCCTTCATCAAGCCCCTGACCGGCGCCGGCATTTCGGCCGCCCCCAGGTCGCGCGCCGCCTGACCGTGTTCGATCTCATCGATGCGCATCTGGTCGACGATGGCGCGGGAACGGTTGTCCTGCAACGGCAGTTTTTCCAGGTGGCCCATCAGGTGGTGCTCCACCTGGCGCTCGGTCTCGGAGACGAAGCCCAGGTTGCGGGCGTCCCCCAGCCGGGCGGCGATGCTGCCCAGCACATAGGCGCCGCCGTACCACAAGGGATTGAGCAGGCTGGTGTGCGAGCCCAGTTCGCGCAGGCGCTCGGCGGTCCAGGCCAGGTGATCCTCTTCCTCGATGCCGGCGCGGACGAAGGCATTCTTGATCTCTGGCTTCTGAGCAAAGCGGCCCTGGGCATCGTACAGCGCCTGGGCGCACACCTCACCCACATTGTTGACCCGCATCAGGCCGGCCGCGTGACGCTTCTCGGCCTCGTTCATGACCCCGTCCGGCAGGCCGCGCCCCGGGTTGGGACGGCTCTCGAACACCACGCCATTGATCACGCGCAGCGCCTTGTCGAAATCGGTAATCAGTTCATCGACGAATTGCATACAGCTCGCCTTTCTCTCGTTGTTGAGGACATCCCGGCGATGGCCTCGATCATCTGACGCGACCATGGCCGGGGACGAAGGAACAGGGCTGCCTCCCTGTGGGGGTCAGACCATTTTCCAGTTGATCTGTTCGCCGGCCGACAGCGGCACTACCGTGGCCTCGCCCATCGGCAGCTCGGCCGGGATGGACCAGCTTTCGCGCTTGAGCGTGACGGTGCCGGTATTGCGCGGCAGATTGTAGAAGTCCGGGCCGTTGAAGCTGGCGAAGGCCTCGAACTTGTCCAGCGCACCGGCGGCATCGAAGGCTTGCGCATACAGTTCCAGCGCATGCAGCGCGGTGTAGCAGCCGGCACAGCCGCAGGCATGTTCCTTGGCGCCCTTGGCATGCGGAGCCGAGTCGGTACCGAGGAAGAACTTGTCATTGCCGGAGGTGGCGGCGGCCACCAGGGCCTGGCGATGGGTCTCGCGCTTCAATACCGGCAGGCAGTAGTAATGCGGACGAATGCCGCCCTTGAACATCTCGTTGCGGTTGAACAGCAGGTGGTGCGCGGTGATGGTGGCGGCGGTCGGGCCTTCGCCGGCCAGTACGTAGTCCGCCGCATCCTTGGTGGTGATGTGTTCGAAGACCACCTTCAGCTCCGGCATGGCCTGGCGCAGCGGCTTCATGATGCGGTCGATGAACACTGCTTCGCGGTCGAACAGGTCGATCTCGGGATTGGTCACCTCACCGTGGACCAGGAAGGGCATGCCCACTTCCTGCAGCACTTCCAGGGTCTTGTAGCACTTGGAAAGATCGGTCACGCCGGCATCCGAATTGGTGGTGGCACCGGCCGGATAGAGCTTGACGGCCTTGACGAAACCACTCTCCTTGGCGCGGCGGATTTCCTCCGGCGGGGTATTGTCGGTCAGGTACAGGACCATCAACGGCTCGAAGGCCATGCCTTGCGGCAGCGCCGCCAGGATGCGGTCACGATAGGCGCCAGCCTGGGCGGTGGTGGTCACCGGCGGCTTCAGGTTGGGCATGACGATGGCGCGCGCGAACTGGCGCGCGGTGTGCGGCAGCACGTCGCGCATGGTGGCGCCGTCGCGCAGGTGCAAGTGCCAGTCGTCTGGGCGGGTGATGGTCAGTACGTTGCTCATGGCAATGATCTTTCGGTCTGGAGTGGGAGTAAGGCGAGGCATCCCGGCCATGCGGGCTGTGGAGAGCCAGCCGCGATGTCTTCAAGGGCGACATTCTACCGTAGCCGTCAAGCGCTCCGGGCGCCCTGCCGCCACCCGCTTTTGATGTAGCCCAAACGACAAGGGCCGCCCCGTTGCCGGAGCGGCCCTTGACCTGATGCTGAGGGGCTGACGATCAGTGCGTGATGATCTTGGCCAGGAAGTCACGCGCGCGCTCGGAACGCGGTTGCGCGAAGAACTCGTCCTTGGCGCAATCTTCCACGACCAGGCCCTTGTCCATGAAGACCACTCGGTTGGCGACCTTGCGGGCGAAGCCCATTTCGTGGGTCACGACCATCATGGTCATGCCTTCCTGGGCCAGGCCGACCATGACGTCCAGCACTTCATTGATCATTTCCGGATCCAGCGCCGAGGTCGGTTCGTCGAACAGCATGGCGATCGGGTCCATCGACAGCGCGCGGGCAATCGCCACGCGCTGCTGCTGGCCACCGGAAAGCTGTCCGGGGAACTTGTCCTTGTGCGCCAGCAGGCCCACGCGGTCCAGGTACTTCAGGCCCTTCTCGGTCGCCTCTTCCTTGGAACGACCCAGCACCTTGATCTGGCCGATGGTCAGGTTCTCACGGATCGAGAGATGCGGGAACAGTTCGAAGTTCTGGAACACCATGCCGATGCGCGCACGCAGCTTGGACAGGTTGGTCTTGGGGTCACCCACTGAAACGCCATCGACGGTGATGGTGCCTTTCTGGAACGGCTCCAGGCCGTTGACTGTCTTGATCAGCGTGGACTTGCCGGAACCGGACGGGCCGCACACCACCACCACGTCGCCCTTCTTGACGGAAGTCGAGCAGTCGGTCAGGACCTGGAAGCTGCCATACCACTTGCTGACATTGTTGAGTTCGATCATTTGATTCTCCTGGATTTCTGAATTCACAGGGCCGCCAGCCTCCCTGGGCGGCGGCCGTCATAGGCTTTAGCGGATGATGGCGATCTTCTTCTGGAAGCGCTTGACCAGGGTCGACAGACCGAAGCTGAGCACGAAGTAGACCACGGCCACGAACAGGTACATTTCCACCAGACGACCGTCACGCTGGGCGATCTTGGAAGCGCTGGTGACGAAGTCCGGCACCGAACCCAGCACGTACACCAGCGACACGTCCTGGAACAACACGATGGTCTGCGTCAGGAGGATCGGGGTCATGTTGCGGAAGGCCTGCGGCAGCACCACGTTGCCCATCATCTGCCAGTAGTTCATGCCGATGGCATACCCGGCGAACACCTGACCACGCGGAATGGACTGGATGCCCGAACGCATGATCTCGCAGTAGTAGGCCGCTTCGAACAGGATGAAGGTGATCAGGGCCGACTGGAACGCACCGACCTGGATAGGCTCGGAGGCACCAATGATCCAGGCACCGATGAAGGGCACCAGGAAGTAGAACCAGAAGATCACCAGCACCAGCGGAATGGAGCGGATCAGGTTGACGTAGGTGGTCGCGATGAACGACAGCGGCTTGTTGGACGACAGGCGCATCATCGCCAGCAGCGTACCCAGGATGATGCCGCCCAGCATGGCCGAGAAGGTCAGGATCAGGGTGAACTTCAGGCCGGTCGTGAAGAGATAGACCCAGGAGCGCTGGATGACGTCGAAATCGAAATTGCTGAACATGGATCAATGCCCTCCTGCGCTGGTGCTGCCGCCGGTGATGTAGCCCGGGACGGCGGTGACCTTTTCCAGCAGACGCGCAAGGAACAGTGCGATGACGGAGATGATCACGTAGATGATGGTGGCGCCGGTGAGGGCCTCGAAGGTCTGGAAGGTGAACTCACGCATGGAGTAGGTCGCTGCAGTCAGCTCCACCAGGCCGATGGTCAACGCTACCGAACTGTTCTTGATGATGGCGGCGAATTCGTTGGTCAGCGCCGGGATGATGATGCGGAAGGCCATCGGCAGCAGCACGTAGCGATAGGTCTGCACCGGGGTCAGGCCCAGTGCGGCACCGGCCATGCGCTGGCCGCGCGGCAAGGCCTGGATGCCGGTGGTGACCTGCACCGCCACGCGGGAGGACGTGAAGAAGCCCAGGGCCAGGGTCGCGGTCACGAAGGACGCATCCGGCAGGCTCTTGATCCAGTCACCGATGGCGCCCGGCAGCAGCTCGGGCATCACGAAGTACCACAGGAACATCTGCACCAGCAGCGGAATGTTGCGGAACAGTTCCACGTAGCCGTTGGCGATGCGCACGACCCAGGGTTTGGTGGTGGTACGCAGGGTACCGAAGATGGTGCCCAGGACCAGTGCCATGATCCAGGCGCAGGCGGCGGTGGCCAGGGTCCATTTCAGGCCTGCCAGCAGCGTATCGATGTAGGGGATGCCATCGGGAGACATCTCCCAGAAGATTCCCCAATTCCAGTTGTAGTGCATAAATGGCCTCGTCTGTGGTTCGAGTCTGTGTCGAGTCGTCTATCTATCGGGCGCGTTCACCAGGCAAATGCCGCGCCGCTTCTTGTACGGTCAGGTCCGGTGACGTGGAAAAAAGTCTCTTGCCCGAAGGCAAGCGCTTTGACACCGGCTAAACAAAACGGGGGACAGGCCCCCGTTTCGTCAAATTGCACCAGGCAACAGGCCGATTACTTCTTCTTGCCCATGTTCTTCTGGGCTTCCGGCACGACAGCGTAGGCAGCCGGGTCGTAGGAGTCGGTCGGCTTGGCCATCACGGCCTGCAGTTGCGGGCTCATCGGCACGTTCAGGTTGACACCCTTGGGCGGGATCGGCGACTGGAACCACTTCGCATAGATCTTCTTGATGTCGTCGCCCTTGTAGACCACGGTCAGTGCGTCGTCGACAACCTTCTTGAACTCGGTGTCACCCTTCGGCAGGATCAGGCCATACGGCTCGACCGACAGGGCTTCCGAAGAAACCTGGTAGTCGGCGGGGGACTTGGAGTTGGCAGCCAGCGAGGACAGCAGGATGTCGTCCATCACGAAGGCGGCGGCACGGCCGGTTTCCACCATCAGGAAGGCTTCGGCGTGGTCCTTGGCAGCCAGGATGTTCATGCCCAGGTTGCGTTCGGCGTTCAGCGCGGTGATCTGCTTCAGGTTGGAGGTACCGGAGGTCGAGACCACGGTCTTGCCCTTCAGATCATCCAGGGTCTTCAGATTGGCCGACTTCTTGGACAGGAACTTGTTGGCGGTCACGAACTCGGTCACCGAGAAGGCCACCTGGTTCCAGCGTTCCTGGTTGTTGGTCGCGGAGTCGCAGGAGATGTCGGTGGTGCCGTTGGCGATCAGCGGAATACGGGTGGCCGAAGTCACCGGTACCATCTTGATGTTCAACGAGGTCAGGCCCAGCTTCTTCTGGATCGCGGTCGCGGCCTTCAGGCACAGGTCGATCGAGTAGCCTTGATAGGACTGCTTGTCATCCAGATACGAGAAAGGAATCGACGAATCGCGCACGCCCAGCGTCAGCGTGCCGGAGTCCTTGATCTTCTTCAGACGGCCAGTGAATTCCTCGGCATGCACCGAGCTCATCAGCACGCTTGCCCCAACCAAAACCCCTGCTAGCTTCAATAACTTCATTGTGTGACCTCCTGGAAAAATTTTTTACGTAGTGTATCAAAAGCCCCATTCCGGAACCGCTTGCGCGGCGCCCGGAACCGGGCTGGCCGGCCGTATTGACGAGCCTGTTATTGTTCTCTGCCGTGCTGCCTATTCTGTGTGCTAACGGCCTTCTTTGCCAGCATTGTTTGATCCACGCTCGGCGACTTCTCGCGAAGACCACCCCCACGGTGGATCTGCTGCAGATGAATTACCCTTGCGCAACAGGCGGCGGGCGCATTGTACGACATATGCCACCCGGTCAGGCAATACGCAACAACCCTGATGGACTGACCCAGCCCCCCGCCCCGTCCCGCAGACACCCCGACGAAGCCGGAAGCGACGATGCGAAGCGGTTCGCCGCACGGCAGCAACGGCGTTCCTGTCAGCAATATCCATGCCAGAAACGGGTGTGCTCGACGCCTCTGCACGGTGCGCCACGGCGATGGCCGCGCGGCTGCAACGCCGGGCGCCAGGGACTGACGCGAGCGACATCACGCCAGTGGCGAAGTGGCTTGCGGTGAGACGAAGGAAAGCAGGGAGGAAAGACGGGAGGGAAAACGGAGCAGCGGGAGGAAGAGGCAATGCAAACGGACGCTGCGACAGCGGCACCGGCAAGGTCGCTGTCGCAGCGCAGGCCGACCGCTGGAGCGCGCATGCGGCAGCGCCCGGCATGCAAATGCCGGGTTGCTCAATGATGATCCTGCGCCGCAAGGCTGGCTGGCCTGCGGTGCGCGTACGCACTGCCACCACGTCTCCTCCTAGAGCTGAGCTCATGCAGCCGACGATCTTGTGTGCAGTCGTCTTGGGCCGCCCAGGTCCGGTTGCCCGGACTGTTCTTTATCGCATTACGGGTACAGGCCGCGCATTTCACGCGCCTGCAGAACGCGAGTACATGCCACGATGAAGGCCGCAGTGCGCAGCGACACCTTCTTTTCATCGGCCAGTTGCCAGACCGCGGCAAAGGCTTCGCGCATGATGCGGGTCAGGCGCAGGTTGATCTCGTCTTCGGTCCAGAAGAAGCTGGAGAAGTCCTGCACCCACTCGAAGTAACTCACCGTCACGCCACCGGCGTTGGCAATCACGTCCGGCACGATCAGCACGCCCTTGTCGCGCAGGATGTCGTCAGCGGCCGGGGTGGTCGGGCCATTGGCGCCTTCCAGGATGATCTTGGCCTTGATGTGATTGGCGTTGGCTTCGGTGATCTGCTGTTCCAGTGCGGCAGGCACCAGAATGTCGCAATCGACCGACCAGAATTGGGCGCGGTCGGTGATCTCGTCGGCGCCGGTGAAGCCCTTCACGCTGCCGTTCTGGGCCACATAGGCCTGCAGCGCCGGCACATCCAGGCCACCGGCATTGAATACCGTGGTCACGTGATCCTGCACTGCCACCACCTTGGAGCCGGCCTCGGCGAACAGACGTGCAGCGATGCCGCCGACGTTACCGAAACCTTGCACCGCGACCTTGGCATCCTTGATGTCCATGCCGCGCTTGGCAGCCGCTTCGCAACCCACCACGAACACACCGCGACCGGTCGCTTCATGGCGACCCAGGCTGCCGCCCAGCGAGATCGGCTTGCCGGTGACCACGCCCGAGGAGGTGCTGCCCTGGTTCATGGAATAGGTATCCATCATCCAGGCCATGATCTGCGAATCGGTGTTGACGTCCGGCGCCGGAATGTCCTTGTTGGGGCCGATGATGATGCCGATCTCGCTGGTGTAGCGACGCGTGACGCGCTGCAGTTCACCACGGGAAAGGGTCTTGGGATCGACGCGGATACCGCCCTTGGCACCGCCATAGGGCACGTTCACGGCGGCGTTCTTGATGGTCATCCAGGCCGACAGCGCCATCACTTCGGAGAGCGTCACGTCCTGGTGGAAGCGCACGCCACCCTTGCCGGGGCCGCGCGAGGTGTTGTGCTGCACGCGATAACCTTCGAAGTGGGCGATGGTGCCGTCGTCACGCTCGATGGGCACATCCACCACCAGGATGCGCTTGGGGCGCTTCAGGGTTTCCACCCAGCGTGCCAGCGAGCCCAGGTAGGGCGTGACGCGGTCGATCTGCTCGAGGTAGACACCCCACGGACCGATGCCGTGCGGGACGAGATAGGAAGGCACTTCGTGATTAGGTACGTTCGACATGATGCAATCGCTCCTTTGGGTTCCGTGCGGGTCAGGACAAAAGGCTTCCGAATTCCGAAGTTCGCCAGGGCATGTTACTCCGTCGGCGCCGGCCTGCAAGCAGCGCCACGCGGGCTTCTGCAGCAGCCGGGACAAAGCGCCCTGCCAGCGCGACGCCTTTTGCGCCTGCTGGAAATCCGTGCCGGTCCGATTCAGCGCCGCCATCGTAGCCAGCCGGCCAAAACAAGGCTAATGCTTTGTGAGCATGCAATTATGCAAGACATGCATAACCTTCCAAAACCCTTTACGCACCTGGATTTGCGTCCGGTGAGGCGGGCTTTTTCGGGTGATCGCGCCCCGGTTCAGGGACGCCGCGGGGTGGACCGGGGACGCTCCTGGCGCTCGGCCTTTTCGCGGCGCTGCGCATCCAGTTCGACCAGGTATTCCCACAGACGCGCCACCAGCGCCTTGCCGGTGCGCTGCGGAGTCGGGCGTTCGCGATAGAGACGGATTTCCATTTCCACCTCCCAATCGCCGGTCGGCCCATCGGTGCGAGCCAGCTGGCGATTGCGCACTTCCCTCACCACCGAGGATTCCGGCAGGAAGGCCACCCCATGGCCTTCCAGTGCCATCATCTTGAGGCTTTCCGACATGTCCGTCTCGTAATGCTTGGCCAGGTGCAAGGGCCGCTTGGTATCGGCCATCATCAGTTCCACCATGCGTCCCAGATAGGCGTTGCTGGTGTAGGACAGGAAAGGCAGGGGTGCCTTGGCGCTGCCGGGGAACACGTAATCGGGCTTGCCCTGCCGGTCGCAACGCGAGTAGGGTCGCATGGTTTCGGTACCCATGGTCAGCATGTCGTAGCGGCTGGCATCGAGCTGCACCGGCTGGCGCGGATGGTGATAGCAGAGCAGCAGGTCACAGCCGCCTTCGACGATGGTCATCACGGCATCGTGCACGTTCAGCGCGATCAACCGGGTATTGATGGAGCCGAAGCCCGATTCCAGGGAGCTGAGCCACTTGGGCATGTAGGTCAGCGACAGGGTATGGGGCACCGCGAAGTCGATGGTGGTCTGCGCGGTCGGACGCTTGCCGCGCAGCAGGGCGCGAGTATTGTTGATCTGGCCCAGCATGGCCACGGCCTGCTCGTAGAACACCTCGCCGGCGGCGGTAAGGCGGGTGGGATAGGAGGTGCGGTCGATCAGGTCGGTACCCAGCCAGGCTTCCAGCGACTGGATACGCCGCGAAAAGGCCGGCTGCGTGACGTGCCGCAACTCGGCGGAACGACTGAAACTGCGTGTTTCCGCCAGGGAGACGAAATCCTCAAGCCATTTGCTTTCCATTGCCGCCTACTTCCTGTTCTAGGTCGAATGGCGAATTGTGCCGCTGCGCCGGAGCCGGCGCAAGCGGCCCCGGCGCGCCTAGCGGCGTTCGGCCGGCATCAGCACACTGGGTTCGCCGCCGGGCTCTGGCAACACGGTCCCGCCCTGCGCGGACAACGCGGCCGAGGCGCTCTCATCATCGGCCCCGGCCTGCTGGCGCAGCCACATCTGGGCATAGAGACCATCGGCCATCAGCAAGCCGGCGTGGGTGCCGCGTTCGACGATACGGCCATGGTCCATTACCAGGATCTGCTGCGCATTGACGATGGTGGACAGACGATGCGCGATGACCAACGTAGTACGTTCGCGCGCGATCTCTTCCAGCTGTTGCTGGATCGCCTGTTCGGCGCGCGAGTCCAGGGCCGAGGTGGCTTCGTCGAAGATCAGGATGGCCGGGTCCTTGAGCAGGGTGCGGGCAATGGCCACGCGCTGCTTTTCGCCACCGGACAACTTCAGTCCGCGCTCACCCACCATGCTGGCGTAACCCTCGGGCAGCGACTCGATGAAGTCGTGGATATAGGCCGCCTTGGCAGCGGCCACGATCTGCTCGCGGGTGGCGCCGGGCTTGCCGTAGGCGATGTTGTACTCAATGGTGTCGTTGAACAGCACCGTGTCCTGCGGCACGATGCCGATAGCCTGGCGCAGCGAGGCCTGGGTGACGTTGCGCAAGTCCTGGCCATCGATGCGAATGGCACCGCTGTCGACGTCATAGAACCGGTACAGCAGGCGCGACAGGGTGGACTTGCCGGAGCCGCTGTGACCGACCACGGCAGTGGTGGTGCCGGCCTTGACCTTGAAATCGACATCGAACAGGATCTGCCGATTGCGCTCATAGCTGAAATCGACGTGCTCGAAATGCAGCTCCGCGCCCTGCGTATTGAGCGCCTGCGCACCAGGCCGGTCGGCCACTTCGCGATTTTCTTCCAGCAGCGAGAACAGGCGCTCCATGTCGGCCATGCTCTGCTTGATCTCGCGATAGAGCACGCCCAGGAAGTTCAGCGGGATGTAGAGCTGGATCATGAAGGCATTGACCAGCACCATGTCGCCCAGGGTCATGCTGCCATCGATCACGCCGGCAGTGGCGCGCCACAGGATCAGCGTGACCGCGATGGCGATGATGGCCGACTGTCCGGTATTGAGCAGCGAGAGCGAACTCTGCGATTTCACGGCGGCCCGCTCGTAGCGCTGCAGGCCTTCGTCGTAGCGACGCGCCTCGAATTCCTCGTTGCCGAAATACTTGACCGTCTCGTAGTTGAGCAGCGAATCGATGGCACGCGTATTGGCGTTCGAATCGAGTTCGTTCATGGTGCGGCGGAAGTGCGTGCGCCACTCGGTCACGGTGATGGTGAAGAGGATGTAGAGCACCAGCGCGCCGGCCGTGATGAGCGAGAACCAGATGTCGTAGTGCGTGACCAGGTAGGCCAGCACCAGCACGATCTCGATGATGGTGGGCAGGATGGAAAATAGCGTATACGAGACCAGGGTGGAGACGCCACGGGTACCGCGCTCGATGTCACGCGTCATGCCGCCCGTCTGGCGATTGAGGTGGAAGCGCAGCGACAGCGCGTGCAGGTGGCGGAACACCTGCAGCGCGATGGTGCGTACCGCACGTTGCGTGACGCGGGCGAACATCAGTTCGCGCAATTCGGTAAAGAGTGCCGTGGCCAGCCGCAGCGCCCCGTAGGCCACCAGCAGCCCCAGCGGCAGGACCAGCATGGCCTGGGGATGGGCCGGGGTGATGGTCATGGCATCGACCAGCTTCTTGAGCACCAGCGGCACACCGACGTTGGCCAGCTTGGCACCGACCAGGAAGGCCAGCGCCAGCATCACCCGCCACTTGTAGGTCCACAGGTAGGGCAGCAGGGTCTTGACCACATCCCAGTCGCCGCGCTGGCGATTGATGGGTGCTTGGGGTGAGGCGGACGAATTCGGGTAACGACGCATGGGGCAAGCCTGGAGAAAGGGAAGCGGGCGGCGGCGGAGAACAGGCCTCGACTGCAGCGCAACAAAAGGGCGACATCCGATAAACTAGGGGACTTGCCGCCCTTTACGCAAACCCAGATTATAAGATCCATCCGGCCAGTGCGTCGGGCCTTCCCCATCTCCAAGGAGTCATGCATGTCCCATACCGTCCCCCAACTTCCGCCCGGCAAGGCGCCGCAACTGCGGGTCATGCCCATGCCGTCCGACGCCAACGTCTACGGCGACGTCTTCGGTGGCTGGATCATGGCCCAGGTGGACATCGCCGGATCGCTGCCGGCCACCCGCCGTGCCAATGGCCGGGTGGCGACCATCGCGGTCAATTCCTTCCTGTTCAAGAATCCGGTTTTCGTGGGAGACCTGCTGTCCTTCTATGCCGACATCGTCAAGGTCGGTAATACCTCCATCACGGTCAATGTCGAAGTCTATGCCGAGCGCAACCGGCTGCAGACCGAGATCGTCAAGGTCACTGAGGCCACGCTGACCTATGTAGCCACCGACGAAAGCCGCAAGCCGCGTCCCTTGCCACCGTTGGACCCGGCCGGCCAGGGCAGTCTCAGCCCGGCGCTGTAGCCGCAGATTCCGCTGCGGGCTTGAAAAGATTTCAGCCCGTGGCGTATCAATAGTCCGTATCGTAACGACTTCATCATTGCTTCCTCCCAGTGACCATGACTTCCAACGAACGCCCTACCATCCTGATCGTCGCCCGCCTGCCGCAGCATCTGCTGGATCTGCTGCAGAACAATTTCACCTGCCACAACCTCGTGCTGGACCAGCTCAGCGACGACCAGCTTGCGGCCATCGCCCCGCAGGTGCGTGGCATCGCCGCCAATGGTGAGGCGAAGGTCGGGCGGGAATTCATGGCGCGCTTTCCGGCGCTGGAAATCGTCTCGGTGTTCGGCGTCGGCTACGACGGCGTGGATGTGCCGGCGGCCCGCGAGCGCGGCATCCACGTCACCCATACGCCCGACGTGCTGACCGATGATGTGGCCGACATGGCCATCGCACTGATGCTGGCCGTGGCACGCAATGTGGTGCGCGCCGACCGTTTCGCCCGCAGTGGCGAATGGAAGAATGGTCCCTTCCCCTTCACCACCAAGGTCAGTGGCGCGCGCCTGGGCATCGTCGGTCTGGGACGCATCGGCGAAGCCATCGCCCGCCGCGCCGCCGGCTTCGACATGGAGATCGCGTATCACAATCGCTCGCGCAAGGACGTCCCCTACACCTACTTCGGCGACATCAGGTCGCTGGCGGCGGCGGTCGATTTCCTGGTGATGATCACCCCCGGCGGCGCCGGTACCCGTGCGCTGGTCAATGCCGACGTGCTGGAAGCGCTCGGCCCCAAGGGTTTCCTGATCAACGTGGCACGCGGCTCGGTGGTGGATGAAACCGCCCTGATCGCCGCGCTCAAGGCCGGCACCATCGCCGGCGCCGGTCTGGATGTGTTCGAGAACGAGCCCAATATCCCCGCCGAACTGGCCGCCCAGGAGAATGTGGTGCTGACACCCCACATGGCCAGCGGCACACTGGTCACGCGCACCGCCATGGCCGATCTGGCCTTCAACAACCTGCAGGCGCATTTCAGTGGCAAGCCGGTGATCACGCCCGTGCCGGACTGATCTTTCCCGCCCGAAAAAAAATCGCTGCCGGCGTGATCCGGCAGCGATTTTTCATTGGAGCACTACGATTTACATGCGGTCAGGCAGCCCGTTTCTGCTGTGCCTTGGCCGGTTCATCGCGCAACTCGCGACGCAGTATCTTGCCGACGTTGGTCTTGGGCAGCTCATCACGGAACTCGATGTACTTGGGCTTCTTGTAGCCGGTGAACTGCTCCTTGCAGTAGGCCATCAATTGCTCGCTGGTGAGCGACTTGTCCTTGCGCACCACGAAGAGCTTGACCGCCTCGCCGGTATGTTCGTCCGGCACGCCCACGCAGGCGCATTCCAGTACGCCCGGATGCTGCGCCACCACGCCTTCGATCTCGTTGGGATAGACGTTGAAGCCGGAGACCAGGATCATGTCCTTCTTGCGGTCGACGATACGGGTGTAGCCCAGGGCATCCATGATGCCGATATCGCCGGTCTTGAAGAAACCGTCCGGCGTCATGACCTTGGCCGTCTCATCGGGGCGCTGCCAGTAACCCGGCATCACCTGCGGACCGCGGATGGCGATCTCGCCCGGCTGGCCGAGCGGCACCGGATTCCCATCGTCGTCGAGGATGGCGATCTCGGTAGAGGGCAACGGCAGACCGATGGTGCCGGTGTATTCTTCGATGGTGCAGGGGTTGGCGCTGGCGATCGGCGAGGTCTCCGACAGGCCATAGCCTTCGATGATGGGGCAGCCGGTCAGCTTCTTCCACTTGTCGGCCACGCTTTGCTGCACGGCCATGCCGCCGCCTACGCAGCAGCGGTAACCGGAAAAGTCCAGCTTGGCGAAATCGGCATTGTTGAGCAGTGCGTTGTAGAGCGTATTGACGGCCGGGAAGGTATTGACCTTGTACTTGGCCAGCTCCTTGACGAAGCCGGGGATATCACGCGGGTTGGGAATCAGCAGGTTGAGCGCGCCTTCGCGTGTGCCAAGCATGTTGCAGACGGTCAGGGCGAAGATGTGATACAGCGGCAAGGCACAGACAAACACCAGCTGGTCGATGGGCTTGCCGGCCTTGAGCGCCGGGGTCAGCCATTCCTCGGCCTGCAGCACATTGGCCACCAGGTTGCGGTGGGTCAGTACGGCGCCCTTGGCCACGCCGGTGGTGCCGCCGGTGTATTGCAGGAAGGCGATGTCGTCAGGCGTCAGGCTGACCGGCCGCAACTGCTTGCCCTGCGCCTGCGACAAGGCACGGCTGAAGCTGATGGCGTTGGGCAGCGACCAGGCCGGCACCAGCTTCTTCACGTGACGCACCACCAGGTTGACGATGGCACCCTTGAGCCTGCCCAGCAGCTCGCCCATGCTGGCCACCACGATATGCTTGATGCTGGTATTGGCGACCACCTTCTGCAGCGTGCAGGCAAAGTTTTCCAGCACGAAGATGGCTTCGGCGCCCGAATCCTTCAACTGATGTTCCAGCTCGCGCGCGGTATAGAGCGGATTGACATTGACCACGGTATAACCGGCCCGCAGGATCGCCGCGATGGCGATCGGATACTGCAGCACATTGGGCATCATGATCGCCACCCGGGCGCCCTTCTGCAGCCCCAGTCCCTGCAGCCAGCCGCCCAGTGCGCGCGACATGGCATCCAGTTCGCTGTAACGCAGGTACTTGCCCATGCAGACGTAGGCATTGCGGTCGGCGTGCCTGGTGAAGGCTTCATCGATCATCTGTACCAACGAGCCGTAACGGCCTGGGTCGATGTCCGCGGGAACGCCTGCAGGATAGGATGCAAGCCAGAATCTTTCCATAATGTGTCCTCTGTCTCCGGTCATAACGTGCGCTGGGGCTGGGCGGTGTCATGTTGCGACCACGTGGCGCGCACAGCAAAAAAAGCACGAGTGTTTTTTTATTTAACGCAGATGCTATCCAGCATTCGACCGCGGGGCAAGCACTTTGCGCCCGAATTAGGTGAATTTTTGTGAAATGCCCTCCGTTCGGGGGTACTTCGCGCCGGGTAATGATGAAGGCCGCGTCTGGACAGAGCGGCCAAATCACCCGGGATGATACCCGCCCGCATCCCGTTTGGGCTGCCCAATGGTGTCGGTGGGAAATGTTTCTGGCGCCGCCTTGCCCGTGGTCAAGGGTGCATCGCCCAGCGCGGCGTGCCGGGCGGGCTTGTCCATGCGCGCCAGTCGCCGGACCTTGTCATAGAAATCAGGAAAACCTCGACTGTTTTCGAACAGCCGCCGGAAAGCCGGCACCATGTCGTGATAAGCACCGACCAGGGCCAGATGCGCATTCGACAATGGCATGGCGAACCAGCGGTCGTAGCCGGCATAGCCATTCCAGCGTGTGCTCTTGATCGTCGCGTATTCGGTGCGCAGGGCGGCGAAGATGGCGGCCTTGCGCTCGCGCTTCAGGGCGTCGCTGGCATCGCTGTCGTAGTTGTCCTTCAGCTGGGCGCGGTACTTGTCCAGCAGCGCCAGGAATTCCCGCTTGCGCTGCGCATAGCGCTGATACGCCGCAGTCAGGGCAGAATCGTGGCGCGCCGCCAGCCAGCGCTCCAGCCCCAGTTCCTCGACCGCTACCGCGAAACCTTCATTGAAGGGCGTATCGTCGCGGGCGTAGACAGTCTGGTGCGCCAGTTCATGGAAGATCAGCCGCGCCAGTTCACCGTCGGGATACTGGATGAAGGTGGAGATGACCGGATCATCGAACCAGCCCAGCGTGGAATAGGCCGGCACCCCTGCCACCTGGACGTCATAGCCTTCCCGCTGCAGCGCGGCGGCATAGTCCTGGGCCGCCTGCTGGCTGTAATAGCCGCGATAGTCCACGCAACCGGCAATGGGAAAGCACCACTGCCTGGCCTTGAGCGAGAGTTCCGGCGCGGCCACCACGTTCCATAACACGAAAGGCCGGTCCAGCTGGGCGTAGGTGCGGTAACTGCCGTTATCAGGCAAGCCCAGCTCGACCACCGCAAAGCGGCGAATCTCTTGCACCGTCTGCAGCTTGGTCTTGAGCGCCGGCTGGGTGGCGGGATCGGCGAGCCAGTCATCCAGCGGCCGGGCCTGCGCCAGCAGGGAGAACTGGCCATGCGCGGCCTGGGCGTAATAGGACACCGATGAACACGCGCCCAAGCCCAGCAATCCGCCCAGCGCCAGCACCAGCATGCCCCTGCGCAGCATGATGCAGGGACTCAGTGCGCCACAACCGGCTGCTGCAGTTTTTCCACCTGCACCAGCACGTCGTAGAAGGTGGGCGCGTTACCCATGTCGGTCAGGCGCTGGCTGGTGACCTCGTTGGCGTTCTTGCCGTCGGCGGCGAACTTCTTCCACCAGATCGACAGCCCCACCACCAGGCCCGGCCTTGCCTTGTCCGTCACGCGCACCCGCGCCTGCATGCTGCCGCGATCATTGAAGACGCGCACCGTATCACCCTGCTCGATGCCACGCGCTGCGGCGTCCTGCGGATGCATGTCCAGGTGCGGCTCGCCCTCGGTATCGCGCAGGCTCTGCACGTTGACGAAGGACGAATTGAGGAAATTGCGCGCTGGCGGGGAAATCATCGCCAGCGGATAGCGGGCAGCCAGTTCCGGGTTGCTGGCCACCGACTCGTAGGGCGCGATATAGGCCGGCAGCGGATCGAGACCGGCCGCCTTCATCTGCGCCGAATAGAATTCGCACTTGCCCGAGGGCGTGGCAAACCCGCCTTCGGCAAACGGCGCGACCGGCATGTCCAGACGCTGCCAGCCCTTTTCCTTGAGCACCTGCCAGTCGTAGCCGCCACTGCGCGGGTCATCGCGCCGGAAGGCCACCGCCGCCAACTGGTCATCGCTGTCACGGAAGCAGTCCTCGGTGAAGCCCATGGCCGCAGCGAGCAGGCGGAAGATCTCGGTATTGGGCTTGGCCTCGCCCATGGGCGCAATGGCCGCATTGTTGGCCAGCATGTAGACGTGACCGTAGGAGGCATGGACGTCGATGTGTTCCAGCTGGGTGGTGGCCGGCAAGAGGATATCGGCGTAGTCAGCGGTATCGGTCTGGAAGTGCTCCAGCACCACGGTGAACAGGTCTTCGCGGGCGAAGCCCTGCGCCACCTTGGCCGACTCCGGTGCCACCGCCACCGGATTGGAGTTGTAGACGATCACCGCCTCCACCTGGGGCCCGAACTCGGGCGAGGCCGGCTTCAGGAGATCGTCGCCGATGGTACTCATGTTGATGACGCGGGCCGGGGCGCCATGACGCGCGGCCAGGTCGGGCCGGCTCAGCGCCGCCGCATCCTTGGGGAAGCTGTCCGACACCGACAGCTGGATGCCGCCGGCGGCGTGACGCCAGGCCCCCACCAGGGCTGGCAGGCAGGCCACGTTGCGCGCCGCCATGCCGCCGCCGCGTACGCGCTGCAAGCCATAGTTGGCGCGGATGAAAACGCCTTCGCCGGCCAGCGCCACGCGGCCGTACTCACGCCCCAGCGCCAGCACTTCTTCGGCCTTGATGCCGCAGACCTCGGCGGTACGGGCCGGCGTCCATTCCGCCACGCGCTCTTTCAACTGATCGAAGCCCAGCGTGTGACGGGCGATGTAGTCGCGGTCCAACAGGTCCTCGGCAATCAGCACATGCATCATGCCCAGCGCCAGGGCCGCATCAGTACCTGGCAGCAGGGCAATATGCTGGTGGCACTTTTCGGCTGTGAGCGAGCGATAAGGATCGATGGCGATCAGGCGTGCACCATTGCGCTTGGCGGCTTGCACCCGGGTCCAGAAATGCAGGTTGGAGGCGATCGGATTGCCACCCCAGATCAGGATCAGCCTGGCATTGTCGACCTGCTCCAGATCGGTACCGATGCGCGCTCCGATGGTGTAGCGATAACCGGCGCCGCCGGCCGAGGCGCAAATGGTGCGCTCCAGTTGCGACGCACCCAGCCGATGGAAGAAACGCCCGGCCATTGATTCGCCCTGCACCTGGCCCATGGTGCCGGCATAGCTGTAGGGCAGGATGGCCTGGGGATCGCGCAAGGCAATCTGCCCCAGGCGTTGGGCGATGGTCGCAATCGCCTCGTCCCAGCTGATGCGCTCGAACCGGCCCTCGCCCTTCTTGCCCACCCTGCGCATGGGATAAAGCAGGCGGTCGGGGTGATAGGTGCGCTCGGTATAGCGTGAAACCTTGGTGCAGAGCACGCCGGAGGTGGGCGGGTGATCCGGGTCGCCACGCACCTCGGTGGCGACGCCGTCCTTGACGGTCACCAGCAAGGCACAGGTATCGGGGCAATCATGAGGGCAGGCGGCGCGGACGATCGAGGTGGTCATGGCAAGCGGAGCTAGGAAACAGGGATGAAAACCGGAAAAACGGGATGGAGGACGTACCATGCGCCGCACACCGGCAAGACAGCAGCAAAGGCGCGGGAAAACGGGCAGGACGGCGAAGCGGATACTTTATCTTAAAATGGCCCATCGCGACTCTCGCCAACCCTGTCATGACGCCTCTCCAACACTTCTGGCACACGCCCGAACTGCCCTTCCTCGAAGGCCGGCGTGCCACCGGTAGCCTGTCCTGCTATGCCCCGCATACGCATGACAGCTTTTCCATTGGCATCGTCGATGGCGGCCAAAGCGTCTTTTCCGTGGCGGGCCGGAGCACGGCCATCGTCCCCGGCGATGTGGTACTGGTCAGGGCCGGTGATGTGCATAGCTGCAATCCGGCCGAGCTGCAGCGCTGGAGCTATCGCATGTTCCACCTCGACGTGCACTGGCTGGCCACGCTGCTCGATGAAACCCCGAGCACCCGCGGGCTGCTCCAGAGGATGAATTCCCAGGTGCTGCGCTCTGCCTCGGCGGTCCAATTGCTCAACCGCATGACGGCGGCCCTGGACGCCCACCAAGGCGACCTGCGCGCCGACCTGCAGGCCGACATCATCACCTGCCTGCACGAACTCATGCAGCTATGCGCAGAAGCCTGCGCCGCCCCTCTCACGATGGCCACCATGATCACGATGGCCCCGCAAGGCAGCGACGGCCTGCAGGCCGCGCATGATTTCCTGCAGGCCCATTGCCGCGAACGCATCACGCTCGACACCCTGGCCGCCATCGCCGGCACCAGCCGATACCAATTGATCCGCCAGTTCAACCGCCGCTTCGGCATGACGCCCCATGCGCTGCAACTGGACATGAAGATCCGCCAGGCGCGCGTACTGCTGCGTCAGGGGGCGAGTGCGGCCGATGCCGCCTACGACACCGGCTTTGCCGACCAGAGCCATTTCCATCGCGTCTTCAAATCCCGTGTGGCCGTCACGCCCCTGCAATACGCGAGGCCCTGAGGACATCAGCGCAGGCGCCCGGCCGCCAGGGCCACGGCGGCCACCAGCAGCAGCAGGCCAGCGCTGCGCTCGATCACCGGCATCGCCCGGCCCAGCGCGACCACTACCTTTTCCCGCGCGATCACGCAGACCAGCGCTGCATCCCAGGCCAGCACCGCACACCCCAGCCACACCCCATAGAACAGCTTGCGGCCCAGCCCGGTGTGCGCCTCCACGATCACGGTGAAGAGGCCGAAGTAGAACAGGCCATTCTTGGGATTCAATAGCGCCGACAGGAAGCCCGCACCGATGCCGAGCAGGGGTGATACGCGCTGCGCATGCGCAATCGCCACCTTGCCCGGCCAGTCGGCGGGCGCCCGGCTGGCGCGTATGAACATCCATCCCAGCCAGGCCAGGTAACCGCTGGCCAGCCACTGCAACGCGACCAGCAGCGCCGGACTGTCCTGCAGCACGCTCCAGCCGCCGATGGCCAGCGCGATATAGAGCCCATTGGCCAGTGCGATGCCCAGGCTCACGGCCAGCCCATACGTCCGACCGTGACGCAGACTGCTACGCGCCAGCAACAGGAAATCCGGACCGGGACTGGCCAGCGCCAGCAGATGTGCGCCGGCCAGCAACAGGAATTCAGACCAGAACATGAGCATGCCTCCTCGCCGCGTCGGGCTATATCGAAAGAGGCGCATGCTAGGCAGGACGACGATCCCTGTATTGAACAAAATTGCGTGAACGGTGGCACGGCACAAGGCACGGTAAGATAGGCGGCTTCAGCACCACCTCCACACACTGTCCCAGACCAAGCCAGACCATGAAACTCATCGACCCCATCGTCCAGTTCCAGGCCGAACTGCAGAAGATCCGCCGCGACATCCACGCCCACCCCGAACTCGCCTATGAAGAGGTCCGCACCGCCGATGTGGTCGCGCAGAAGCTCACTGAATGGGGCATCCCGGTAGTACGAGGCCTGGGCGTAACCGGCGTGGTCGGCATCATCAAGAACGGTGACAGCCCGCGCGCCATCGGTTTGCGCGCCGACATGGACGCCCTGCCCATGCCCGAGATCAATACCTTCGCCCACGCCTCCCGCCACGAGGGCAAGATGCACGCCTGCGGCCACGACGGCCATACCGCCATGCTGCTGGGCGCGGCCTACTACCTCTCGCAGCATCGCAATTTCGATGGCACGGTGTATGTCATCTTCCAGCCTGCCGAAGAAGGCGGACGTGGCGCCGAGCGCATGATCCAGGATGGCCTGTTCGAGAAATACCCGATGGACGCCGTCTTCGGCATGCACAACTGGCCCGGCATCCCGGCAGGGCATTTCGGTGTGACGCCGGGTGCGCAGATGGCCTCCAGCAACGAGTTCCACGTCACCGTCAAGGGCAAGGGCTCGCATGCGGCGCAACCGCACAAGGCGGTCGATCCGGTGATGACGGCGGTGCAGATCGCCCAGGCCTGGCAGACCATCGTGGCGCGCAACATCAACCCCAATGATCCGGCAGTGGTCTCCATCACCCAGATCCATACCGGCAGCGCCACCAACGTCATCCCCGACGAGGCGATGATGGTCGGCACCGTGCGTACCTTCAGCCTGCCCGTACTGGACCTGATCGAACGCCGCATGCAGGAAATCGCCGAGCACACCGCTGCGGCCTTCGATGCCACCGTCGATTTCCGCTTCAACCGCAACTATCCACCGCTGATCAACCACGCCGCCGAAACCGCATTCGCCGTCGAGGTGCTGACCGAACAGTTCGGGGCCGATCATGTCGATGCCCACACCGAACCCACCATGGGGGCCGAGGATTTCGCCTTCATGCTGCAGCACAAGCCGGGCTGCTATGTGTTCCTGGGCAATGGCGACGGCGGTCACCGCGATCATGGTCATGGCCTGGGCCCGTGCAACCTGCACAACCCCAGCTATGACTTCAACGATGACCTGCTGCCCATCGGCGCCACCTACTGGGTGAGGCTGGCCGAGAAATTCCTGCAGGCGAAGTAAGAGGCAGGCCGGACGGCATTGGCGGGCGGCACGGTTTGAGGCATGATCCTCGGCACGCATCCTGAATCCTGATTTGTGATAACGATAACAAGGGAGAAACCTTGCACACCCTCGCCACTGCCCTCCTGCTGCTGGTCGCCATCGAGCATGTCTGGATCCTGATCCTGGAGATGTTCCTGTGGACCAAGCCGCTGGGACTGAAGACCTTCCGCCAATCGAAGCAGGCCGCCGAGGCGACCCGCGTGCTGGCGGCCAACCAGGGCTTGTATAACGGCTTCCTCGCGGCCGGACTGTTCTGGAGCCTGGCGACCGGCGAGCGGCCGGTGCAGTTCTTCTTCGTGATCTGCGTGCTGGTGGCCGGCATCTACGGCGGCCTGACCGCCAAGCGCTCTATCCTCTACATCCAGGGCCTGCCCGCCTTGCTGGCGCTGCTGGCCCTGCTGGCGAGCTGATGTTGCCGCTGCGACGCCTCTTCGCCTTGCTGGTCCCGGGTCTGCTCGCGCTGCTTGCAGGACAAGCCACGGCGCAGGAGCAGGACGCCGAATGGTGGACCTACCAGACCCAGCGCGCCGGGCTGGCCTACACGGTCAAGCTGGACATGGGCCTGCGCCGGGCGTTTCCGCTCTCCGGTTTTCCCTATGTGCTGGTGACCCGCGTGAACTATGCCCCGGCGACGGCTGATGGCCTGCCGGCCATGGCCGACCAGGACCGGCTGGAATCCCTGTCCGATGACATCGCCGCTGCCATCGCCAGGAAAACCCGCAGCCTCTACGCCGGCACCACGTTCAGCCAGGGGCAGCAGCAATCGTATTTCTATGTGATCGATCCGAACGGACTGGAGAGCATTGCCACCAGCCTGCAGGCCCGGTTATGCCAGGCTTGCAAGAGCAGCGCGGCGATCCAGGCAGACCCGGCGTGGGCGCTCTATCGCGAGCAATTGCTACCGGATGCGGAAACCCGGCAGCGCTACGGCCTGCGCAGTTACTAGGGGCGGCGGAAGAAGTCCTCATACATAAAGCAGGCACGGTAAAGTTTCAGCGCGGATGAGCCGATAACAGTTTTCCTGGCAGCATCATTGTTGGCACTTGCCATCACTCTCACTCCGGCAGCGATCGCACTCCATTTTGCCGGAACAACAACATCGGACCCGGTCCGAGGGGAAGCCGCATGAAACAGATCAAACTCATCCTCAAGGACGAGATCTACGACTCGCTGGAGCGGGATTATCACAACTTCGTGCGGCTCTCGACCAAGATCGATTCGGGCTTCGTCAAGCCGTCCTTCGATAGTTATCTGTTGGCCAAGGTTTCGGAGAACACCAATTTCCTGACCGAAGAAGCGGTGCAGCACCTGATGCTGTCCGGTCAGTACGCCTGGGCAAGACGGGCGATGGACAAGGAATTTCCGGATGTGGTGCAGATCCTGATCGAGCAGGCTGCGAATTACGGCTTCTGGATCGCGGTGCGCCACGACTGGACCACCGATGACCTGGTCAATGCCTCGCGCGCCTGGGCCAGTGCCATCATCAAGCAGGCCAAGGGCGACGAAACCCAGATCGATGTGCTGGCCGCGCAGATCAAGGCCTCGGCCACCAGCATCTCGGTGGTACAAGAGCGCCTGCGCACGCCGGCGGCGCTGCTGGCGGCGGCCATGGTGCAGGAATTGCGAGAGACCCACATCGCCATCGAACACGCCTCCGGCATGGTGGCGCGCGAAAAGCTAGGCGCCTTGCGTACCCTGCTCAAGCTGGGGCGGGCCTTCGGCAATGTCTCCGAGAAGGCCGAGCAAGACATGATGGACAAATTGAAACGCGAGAAACCCTGGCTCTTCGAAGACGGCCCCAAGGGATTCTGGGGACACGTCGCGGCCTGGTGGCGCGGCGTCTAGGCCGCCCCGGCTGGTTTCAGGCCATCCTCCTTTCAGGGCAGCGTTTCCGCCTCGCGCATGAGGCGGATATCGCCGTACCACGCTTCCATCTTCTGGCCGGTATTGTCGGTATCGGTCAACACGCCGACGCCGATCAGGCGTCCCGGCTTTTCACCGAAGATGCGTTCATAGTCCTCGGCGACATTGCGCTGGTACTTGCGCCACTGGCCCACGTGCTCCGGGCCGCTCTCGGCGACCAGCATCTGGATGCGGCCGGTACGACCATTGGCGATCACCTGGCCCACCTGCGCATTGCTATCCCAGACATACATCAGCGTGGCATAGGGCAGCTCATGCCCGGTCAGCAGTTTGGCGGTATCGAAGAGGATGGTATCCATCAGCGAAAGCTTGTCATGGTCACCATCGAAGGCCAGCACGATGCGCACCGGTGAATCATCGGTCTCGCGGTGCGTGAGATCGGCCGTGGGGATCAGGCCAGTGGCCTTCCAGCTCCAGGCCAGCCAGGGCTTCTTGTTGATGTCGATATCGACCGGATGACGCAGGCCGGACGAGGCACGGTCGGCAAAGGCATGCAGCACGCTGCGCCCATTGTCATCGACCAGACGGTATTCGGTGGGAATCTTCTTGCGGGTGAAGACCAGCGGTTCCCAGCCAGCAGGAAGGCCCTTGGGTGGATTGGCGGAGAACAGCGCCAGCGCCTGGTCCAGCCTGGCCTGCTTGGCGGCGGCGTCAGGGGCCGCGGGCGCAGCCGTCTGCGGGCCTGCGCACCCCGCCAGCAGCCAGGCGGCGCCAAGGCAGAGTGACGCCAGCACGCTGCGCGCGGCAGTAGCCTGGAAGGAAGCGGGAAGTTGTGCAGCAAGTCGCGTGCGCGCACGCGTGAGACGCAAATTCATGAAGGCCGACCGGAGAAGAAGGGAATGCGGTCACCCCGACCGCAGACGAAGGCTAACAGGAAAACGCGACTGCACGACATCCGGAAAACCCTTAGCAGGTAAAAAAACCTCAACGGCGTGGACGGCCTGCAAGCGCTATCTCCGGCCCTGATCGGCAGACGACATTCAGTTTTGCTGGCGCAGGATCTGGATGAACATCTTGGCCAGCGACGACAGGGTGGTGTTCTTGCGGGTGACGATGCCGTAGTGCTCGATGCGCGTCTTCAGGTTCACCGGCAGGATGCCCAGCATCTGCCGCGCCGCGAAGAAGTGGGCGATATCCAATGGCATCACTGCCACCATGTTCGATTGCGCCAGCAGCGTGATGGTCACGAAGGGCGAGGCGGTCTCGATCACGTTGCCCGGCACCTTCAGCCCCTCCAGCTTGAACTCGTGCTCGATCCAGATGCGCATGGGCATGTTGCTGGAATACAGGATCCAGGAGGCGCCGGCCAGCTCCTGCAGGCGCACCTTCTGTGCGGTGGCCAGGGGATGGTCGATACCGCAGACGATGCACATGGGCTCGCCGCGCAGCATTTCATAGTTGTACAGATTGGGTTGCGAACTGACCGAGGAGCGGCCGATCATCAGATCGATGCGCCCCTGGTCGAGCAACAGCAACTGGCGCGCGCTGGTGTCTTCGCTGATCTCGATGGAGACTTCCGGCTGGATTTCGCGCAGGCGCGAGAGCGCACGCGTGACGAAGGGTGCGGCCCCCATGATGGTGCCGATGGACAGGCGGCCTCCGCGACCGCTGATCATGTTCTGCAATTCCTCGCGCAGATTGGCCACGTCGCTCTGGATCAGGCGCGCATAGCGGATCACGCAACGGCCCAGCTCGGTGGCCTCGATGCCGCGTGGCGAGCGGTCGAACAGGGTTACGCCCAGGGCATCCTCCATTTCATGCAGGGCCTTGGTGGCGGCTGGCTGGGTCATGTGCATCACCTCCGCCGCCTTGTGCAGCGAGCCCTGCTCGTCGAGTGCCGTCAGCAGCGCGACCTGGCGAAAGCGCAGGCGGCTGACGATGGAACCCACCGAAGGCAGCGCGCCGGCGCCATCTCCGAGTTGGTTATCACCCGATGAATTAAGCTCATTGGACATCGTTGTACTCGCCTCTTATAGTCGGTCCGGAAAAAACCACAATGCTAGCGCATCTATCGGCCTGCCAAGGCGATGCGTGAAAAAAGCTCAGGAGACGTTGGCAGGATCGATCCATCGTAGGCGCGACATTCCTGCCGCCTGCGAATGCCTGATCGTCCTCGCCGTTTCGTCGCCTGGCTGACCAGAACCGACATTGCGGACAGACAAGGAGACCCGGTGAGGCTGATTCAATACCGCGACCGCAAGGGCGAGCGCCGCGTCGGCATCGTCAACGGCAGCCACATCCAGGCGCTGGACCAGGTGGCGACCATGCGCGAACTGGCCCTGCTGGCGCTGCAGCGCAGCACCGGGCTGGAGCGTCAGGCCCAGTTGCTCAACACCGACCAGTCCGAAGACTACGCCGCCATCCTGGCCGAGGCCCGCATCCTGGCACCGCTGGATCATCCCGATCCGGCGCATTGCCGCGTGTCCGGCGCCGGCACCACCCATCTGGGCAGCGCCACCACCCGCGACAAGATGCATCGCCGCCTGGAAGGTGATGAACTCGACAAGACCGATACCCAGCTGATGATCGAATGGGGCATCGCCGGTGGCCGCCCCGCCCCGGGCCAAGTGGGCGTGCAGCCGGAGTGGTTCTACAAGGGCGACGGCAGCAGCGTCGTCGCGCCCGGTCAGCCGCTGCCGCGCCCGGACTTCGCTCTCGACGGCGGCGAGGAACCGGAGATCGTCGGCCTGTACCTGATCGATGACCAGGGCTGCCCGCGCCGGCTGGGCTTTGCCATCGGCAACGAGTTTTCGGACCACGTCATGGAGCGTCGCAATTACCTCTACCAGGGGCATTCCAAGCTGCGTCACTGCAGCTTCGGACCGGAGCTGCTGGTGGGACTGCCGCCGGCCCATCTGGTGGGGATGACCCGCATCCGTCGCAAGGGCCGTGTGATCTGGGAACAGGAATTCCTGACCGGCCAGGACAACATGTGCCACAGCATCGAGAACCTGGAATACCACTACTTCAAGTATTCGCATCTGCTGCACGCGGGTGACGTGCACGTGCACTTCATGGGCGCGGCCAACCTGTCCTTCGCCTACAGCCTGCGCACCGAAGATGGCGACAGCATCGAGATCAGCATTCCCGACTTCGGCGCACCGCTGGTCAACGGTATTGCACACGTGACATCCGCATTTCGCGCGGGAGGCGTCAAGCCGCTCTAGCGGCCATGTCCAGATCGCATAACCCAGGCGCGCCGCAAGGCGCATGACAACCCCGGCAATCGTGCCAAGGCCCGCGGCAGCAGTCGCACAACAAGAGGCCGCCCCCAGGAAAACTGCAAAGGAGACCACCCTCATGCCCATGTCCATCCCCCGCCCAGGAACATCGGAGCGTCAATGAACTACACCTTCGATTTCATGAGCGTCTTCGCCAACTGGGACCGCCTGCTCATGGGCGCCTGGTTGACGATACAGCTCTCGGCGCTGTCCATCGCGCTGGGATTCGTAGTCGGCACACTGTGCGCGATCGCTGGCAAGAGCCGTCTGGCGCTGGTACGCGGCCTGGTCCGTGCCTATGTCGAGATCATCCGCAACACCCCGCTGCTGGTGCAGGTGTTCCTGGTGTTCTTCGGCCTGGCCAGCATCGGCTGGAAGCTCTCGGCCGAGACCGCTGCCGTGATCGCCCTCACCGTCAACGTGGGGGCCTACACCACCGAGATCATGCGCGCCGGCATCAACTCCATCCACCCCGGCCAGATCGAGGCGGCCGAATGCCTGGGCATGTCGCGTCTGCATGTGTACTGGCATGTGGTGTTGCTACCGGCGGTGGAGCGCGTCTATCCATCGCTGACCAGCCAGTTCATCCTGCTGATGCTGGCCTCCAGCATCACCTCGCAGATTTCGGCGGAAGAGCTGACGGCGACCGCCAACCTGGTGCAGTCGGAGACCTTCCGAAGCTTCGAGGTCTATGCGGTCATCGCGGTGGCCTACCTGGCGCTGTCCTTCCTGTTCCGTGGCGCGTTCTGGCTGATCAGCCAGCTGGCCTTCGTGCGCAAGCGCAAGCTTGGCACCAACCTGTGAGGAGCGGCGATGAATTCCTTTAGTTTCCTGCACGTCGAATACCTGCTGCAGGCGGCCGTCTGGACCGTGGTGCTGTCGTTGGTGGCGTTTGCCTTCGGCGGTGTGGCCGGGTTCGTGATCGCGCTGTGGCGGGTCTCGCCCAACCGTCTGCTGCGCAACATCGCCAGCGGCTATATCCAGGTGGTGCAAGGCATTCCACTGCTGGTGATCCTGTTCGTGGCCTATTTCGGACTGGCCATCGCCGGCTTCAAGCTGACCCCGCTGGTGGCGGCCGGGATTTCCTTTGCGATCTACTGCGCGGCCTTCCTGGGCGAAATCTGGCGCGGCTGCATCCAGGCGGTGCCCAAGACCCAATGGGAGGCCTCGGAATGCCTGGGCTTCAACCGCTACGAGCAACTGACCAAGGTGATCCTGCCGCAGGCCATCAAGATCGCCACGCCGCCCACGGTGGGATTCATGGTGCAGATCGTGAAGAACACCTCGCTGGCCTCGGTGATCGGCTTCGTCGATCTGTCCCGTGCCGGCCAGATCATCAACAACTCGACCTTCCAGCCGTTCACCGTCTTCGGCTGCGTCGCGCTCATCTATTTTTGCCTGTGCTTCCCGCTGTCGGCGCTGTCCAAGCACTTTGAAAGGAAATTGAATGTCAGCAATCGTTAAGATCAAGGATCTGCACAAGAGCTTCGGTACCAACAAGGTGTTGAACGGCGTTTCGCTGGATGTGCAAAAGGGACAGATGGTGGCCATCATCGGCAAGAGCGGATCGGGCAAGAGTACCCTGCTGCGCTGCCTGAACGGACTGGAAAAGGTGGATGCCGGCGACATCAATGTCTGTGGCCATGACATCCATCATCCCGACCGACTCAACCTGCGCGAACTGCGCAAGCAGGTCGGTATCGTCTTCCAGAGCTACAACCTGTTCCCGCATCTGACGGTGGAGCGCAACATCACGCTGGCGCTGACCACCATCAAGAAGATGTCGACCGAGGAAGCCAGGAAGATCGCCCACAAGGTGCTGCAACTGGTGGGACTGGAAAACAAGAAGGAAGCCTATCCCGAACAGCTCTCCGGTGGCCAGGCACAGCGCGTGGCGATTGCTCGCTCGCTGGCGATGGCGCCAGAACTGATGCTGTTCGACGAAGTGACCTCGGCGCTGGACCCGGAGCTGACGGCCGAAGTGCTGAAGGTGATGGAAGACCTGGCCCGTGGCGGCATGACCATGGTGTTGGTCACGCACGAGATGGCCTTTGCCCGCAAGCTGGCCGACGTGCTGGTCTTCATGCACCAGGGTCAGGTGTGGGAAGTCGGCCCGCCGGATGAGCTATTCAGCAATCCCAAGACCGCCGAACTGCGGAAGTTCGTGTCCAGCGATCTCTGATTTTTCGGAGCGCACAGACTTTGTTTTTCTCAGGCAGTATCAAATAAACCACTCAGGAGACCGCAATGAAGAATCTGCTCAATTTCACCAAGAAGGCTGCCGCCGTCGTGCTGGGCCTGGCCTGCTTCGCGCAGGCCGCCCACGCCGACGCGCTGGCCGATATCAAGGCACGCAAGAAGGTGCTGATCGCCATCGACCTGGGCGCACCGCCCTTCGGGATGACCAATGCCAAGCTGGAGCCGCAGGGCTCGGACGTGGAAACCGCGCGCCTGCTGGCCAAGGACATGGGCGTGGAGCTGGAGATCGTGCAGGTCACCGGCCCCAACCGCATCCCCTTCCTGATGACCGGCAAGGCCGACATGGTGATCTCGTCCTTCTCGATCACGCCGGAACGCCAGAAGGTGGTGGCCTTCACCCAGCCGTACGGCGCTTCGCAGTTCGTGGTGGCCGCGCCCAAGGGCGAGAACATCAAGAGCCTCAATGACCTGGTCGGCAAGCGCGTGGCCGTGGTCCGCGGCAACATGCAGGATTCGCTGCTGACCCCGCTCGCCCCCAAGGGAACCAACATCGTGCGCTTTGACGACGATGCCACCGTGACCGCGGCCATCATCTCCGGTCAGGTCGATGCCCTGTGCACGCCGAACTCGCTGGCCTCGGCCATCGCCAAGCAGAACCCGTCCAAGAACCTGGAAACCAAGTTCGCCATCAAGGACATCCCCTATGCCATCGGCCTGCGCAAGGGCGAACCGGCACTGGAAAAGTGGCTCAACGAATGGATCACCGCCAATCTGAAGAACGGCAAGCTGCCCGCCATCTATCAGCAATGGGTCGGCAGCCCCATGCCTGACCTGGCACAGTTCGCGCCCAAGTAAGTCCGCATTTCCGGCATGCCCTGCTCCCTTGAGCAGGGCATGCGCCCGCCGCCTCCGCGGCCAGCCCGCAGCATCCACGTTCTCACCGAGATCAACATGAAAGCTACCTCTCCCGTCATCCGACTCAATCCTGTCGATGATGTCGTCATTGCCCGCCAGCAGCTCATCTCCGGCACCGTGTTGCAGGAAGAAGGCGGCCTCAAGGTCCAGGGTCTGATTCCCGCCGGTCACAAGATGGCCACCCGCGCCATTGCCGTGGGCGAGCCGGTCAAGCGCTACGGCCAGATCATCGGCACGGCCAGCCAGGCCATCGCGCCGGGCCAGCACGTGCACACGCATAACCTGGCCATGGCCGAGTTCTCGCGTGAACACCATTTCGGCGCGGACGTGAAGCCGGTCGATTTCGTGGCGCAGCCGGCCACCTTCATGGGCATCGTGCGCCCGGACGGCCGTGTGGCCACGCGCAACTACATCGGCGTGCTGACCTCGGTGAACTGCTCGGCCACGGCCGCGCGTGCCATTGCCGACTACTTCCGTCGCGACATCCACCCGGAAGTGCTGGCCGACTATCCCAATATCGACGGCGTGGTCGCCCTGACGCACGGTCTGGGCTGCGCGGTGGATTCGCAAGGGGAACCGCTGCAGATCCTGCGCCGTACCCTGGCGGGCTACGCCACCCATCCCAACTTCGCCGCCGTGCTGGTGGTGGGGCTGGGGTGCGAGACCAACCAGATTTCCGGCCTGATGGACAGCCACAACCTGAAGGAAGGGGAATACTTCCATACCTTCACCATCCAGAGCACCGGCGGCACCGCCAAGACGGTGGCGCTGGGCATCGAGAAGATCAAGAAGATGCTGCCCAAGGCCAATGACATCAAGCGCGAGCCGGTGCCGGCCAAGCACCTGACGCTGGGCCTGCAGTGCGGTGGTTCGGATGGCTACTCGGGCATCACCGCCAATCCCGCGCTGGGCGCGGCGGTTGACCTGCTGGTCAAGCACGGCGGCACGGCGATTCTGTCCGAAACACCTGAAATCTATGGCGCAGAGCACCTGCTCACGCGTCGCGCAGTGTCCTCCGAGGTGGGCGAGAAGCTGCTGGCGCGCATCGCCTGGTGGGAAGAATATTGTGCCAAGAACGATGCCGAGATGAACAACAACCCCTCGGCCGGCAACAAGGCTGGCGGCTTGACCACCATTCTGGAAAAGTCGCTGGGCGCGGTGGCCAAGGGTGGCACCACCAATCTGGTGGATGTCTACAAGTACGCCGAGACCGTCACCGCCAAGGGCTTCGTCTTCATGGATACCCCGGGCTACGACCCGATCTCGGCCACTGGCCAGGTCGCCGGTGGCGCCAACATGATCTGCTTCACCACCGGCCGTGGTTCGGCCTATGGCTGCGCACCCTCGCCGTCGCTGAAGCTGGCGACCAACACGGCGCTGTGGCAACGCCAGGAAGAAGACATGGACATCAACTGCGGCGAGATCGCCGACGGCAACGTGACGCCACAGGAGATCGGGGAGCGCTTCTTCCAGATGATCCTCGATACCGCGTCCGGCAAGAAGACCAAGAGCGAGCTGCATGGCTATGGTCAGGACGAGTTCGTGCCCTGGCACATCGGCGTCTATACCTGATGCAGATCATCCCGGCCTGGCGCTGGCCGGGCTAATGTCATCCGCATCATCCCCGGCAGAAGGGGATGATGCGGACTGCAGGCCAAGCATCCTTGCCCCTCCCCGGCATATTCCATGGCGAGGATACTTCGCCCGCAGTCAGTCTCCCCCTGCAACACATGACATCGTGGCAGTGCCCGCTTCCCGTGTAGTCCGGGCCGGCCTCCAACATAAGGAAACAAGAACATGGCACACACTTTCTCGCTCCAGGCCCACCTGCCTGAAGACCACGCCCAGGCCACGCTGGTGGGCCGCATCTGGCAACCGGGCATAGGCCCGGTGCTGGTGAAGATCGACGCCGAAGGCGCCTATGACCTGACCCTGATTGCGGCTACCTCCAGCGAACTGCTGGAGCTGGACAATCCCGCTGCGGCCGTGCGCGCAGCCAGCAACATGACCCGCATCGCCACTCTGCAGGAGCTGCTCGACAACGCCGATGCCGCGCATCGCGACACGTCCCGCCCCTGGCTGCTGGCGCCCATCGACCTGCAGGCCGTCAAGGCCAGCGGCGTGACCTTCGTGGCCAGCATGCTGGAGCGCGTGATCGAAGAACAGGCCCGCGGCGATGCCGGCAAGGCGGAATCGGTGCGCAAGGCCATCACGGCGGTGATCGGCGACAATCTCTCCAGCGTGGTGCCGGGCTCGCCCGAAGCGGCACGCCTGAAGGAAGTGCTGCTGGAGCAAGGCGTGTGGTCACAATACCTGGAAGTGGGCATCGGCCCGGATGCGGAGATCTTTACCAAGGCGCAGCCGATGTCGTCGGTGGGGCTGGGCGATGAGGTCGGTATCCACCCGAAATCGGCCTGGAACAATCCGGAACCGGAAATCGTGCTGGCCATCAACAGCCGTGGCAAGGTGGTCGGTGCGACCCTGGGCAACGATGTCAACCTGCGCGATTTCGAAGGCCGCAGCGCCCTGCTGCTGGGCAAGGCCAAGGACAACAATGCGTCCTGCGCGGTGGGGCCATTCATTCGTCTGTTCGACGCAAACTTTTCAATTGACGATGTGCGACGCGCTGAACTTACAATGCGTGTCGATGGTACCGAAGGCTTCACGCTCAAGGGCAGCAGTTCGATGTCCATGATCAGCCGTGATCCGCTGCAGCTGGTGGAACATGCGATCTGCCCCAATCACCAGTATCCGGATGGCCTGGTGCTGTTCCTGGGGACCATGTTCGCGCCGACCCAGGATCGCTTCGGTCCCGGTCAGGGCTTTACCCACCAGGTCGCCGACATCGTGACGATCTCGACCCCTACGTTGGGCGCGTTGGTGAACACGGTCAACTTCAGCGACCAGACCGCACCGTGGACCTTCGGCCTGACGGCGCTGTTCAAGAACCTCGCCCATCGCAAACTCATTTAATCGCAAAGGAACAAGCATGTCCGCATCCACTGGCCGCCTCGCCGGCAAGACCGTCCTCATCACCGCCGCTGCGCAAGGCATCGGCCGCGCTTCCACCGAGCTGTTCGCCCGCGAGGGAGCACGCGTGATCGCCACCGACATCAGCAAGCAGCACCTCGACGCACTGAGCGGTATCGCCGGCGTGGAGACGCGCATCCTGGACGTTACCGATGATGCCGCCATCAAGGCCCTGGTGGCCGAAGTCGGCACCATCGACGTACTGTTCAACTGCGCTGGCTATGTGGCGGCGGGCAATATCCTGGAATGCGACGACAAGGCCTGGGATTTTTCCTTCAATCTCAATGCCAAGGCCATGTTCCACACCATCCGTGCGGTGCTGCCGGGAATGCTGGCCAAGAAGGCCGGCTCCATCGTCAACATCGCCTCGGCGGCGTCGAGCGTGAAGGGGGTGGCCAACCGCTTCGCCTATGGTGCGTCCAAGGCGGCGGTGGTGGGTCTGACGAAATCGGTCGCGGCGGACTTCGTCGCACAGGGCGTGCGCTGCAATGCGATCTGCCCGGGCACCATCGAGTCGCCCTCCCTGAACCAGCGTATCAGCACGCAGGCCAAGGAGACCGGCAAGAGCGAGGACGAGGTACGCGCAGCCTTCGTGGCACGTCAGCCCATGGGACGTATCGGCAAGGCCGAGGAAGTGGCGGCGCTGGCCTTGTACCTGGCCTCGGATGAGTCCAATTTCACCACCGGCTCGATCCACATGATCGATGGTGGCTGGTCCAACTGATTCACTCGCGATAAATGTGACAGGGGCCTGAAGTACCTGTTCTTTAGGCCCTCGGTACCATTGCAGGGCAACGGACGGCGAACGGATAGCGGCATGCGTAAAGCATGCCGTTCTGCTTTCCAGGGCGAGTGACAGAGGAGGTTTGCTGATCAGGTTTATCAAACTGCAGCACAGGGGCATAATGAGGCCTCCCTTTTTCCTGTGGACCAGTACGCCCATGCATCCAGTGCCCTTCAATTTCTCTGCCGACAGCATTACCGCGATTTCACCCGAGCCCATGTTGCTGGGAGAATCGCCCTTGTGGCATGCGGAGGAAGGTGCGCTGTACTGGATCGATATCCCAGGCAAGGCGGTTCACCGACTGGTGCTCGATACCCAGCAACACCAGCGCTGGGACATGCCGGAAGAACCAGGGAGCATCGTCAAGCACGCCCAGGGCGGCCTGGTGGTGGCTCTGCGTACTGGGATGTTCCATCTCAATACCGGCAATGGCGCCTTGTCGGCCATGCTGGCTGCGCCGTATGACACCGGTCGGATTCGCTTCAACGACGGCCGCTGCGATGCCGCCGGTCGTTTCTGGTGTGGCACCATTTACGAGCCCCGCGATCGCGAGGCCGGCACGCTCTACTGTTTCGAACGCAACACCCTGCGCGATGCGCATCATGCCGTAACGACGTCCAATGGCGTGGCCTTCAGTCCGGACCAGCGCCTGATGTATCACTCCAATACCCCGGCGCATCGGATCAATGTCTACGACTACGACCTGGCCACCGGACAAACCAGTAACTGTCGCCTGCTGCGCCAGTTCGACAGCGACAAGAGTGCTCCCGACTACGGTGGCCGTCCGGACGGTGCAGCCGTCGATAGCGAAGGGGCGTACTGGTGCGCGATGTTCGAAGGGGGACGGGTACTGAGGCTGTCGCCACAAGGCGAGCTGCTGCAGGAGATTCGCCTGCCGGCACGTTGCCCGACCATGGTGGCGCTGGGGGGGCCGGATCTGCGTACCCTCTTCATCACCACCGGCCGCAACGGGCGCAGCGAGGCGGAGCTGGCGCAGTACCCGCTGTCCGGGCAGGTCCTGGCGATCCGGGTGGAGGTGCCTGGCAGGCTGGAATACAGCTATCGCCCCTGAAGAGGCTGCGCTGTGGCGCGCAGGCGCCAAAAACAGACACACGAGTATGCTTTTGTGATGATTATGAGAGAATAGCGCGTTATCGCGGACTGCAAGGTCTGCGCTGCATCCTCGCAAAAGATCCTTCAAAACTATTGACGCGCTGAAAGACTATCCATGACTAAACTGAAGAGCCTGGTCGCCAAGATCGCATTTGCTGGCGTCGCCGCCATCGCCATCCAGTCCCCGAGCTACGCCATCGACGGCGTATCGCTCGAATACGGTACCGGCAACAACACCCAACTGATGCGCCTGGGCGCGCAGTTCAACTGGGGTCCGAACTGGAATTTCTGGCAATCGAACGGCACCCATATCGGTGGCTACTGGGATCTGTCGCTGGCCAACTGGCGCATGAACCACTACAACAACACCAACGACAGCGGCAACCTGGTGGATCTGGGCCTGACCCCGGTTCTGCGCTTCCAGCGTGACGATGGCAAGGGTTTCTACGGCGAAGCCGGTATCGGTGTGCACCTGTTCTCCAAGCTCTATCGCAACAACGACAAGGTGCTGTCGACCGCCTTCCAGTTCGGCGACCATGTCGGCGCTGGCTACGTGTTCAGCAATGGCCTGGACCTGGGCATCCGCCTGCAGCACTTCTCCAACGGCGGCATCAAGCAGCCCAACGGGGGCGTGAACTTCGCTGTGGCACGTGTCGCATACAAGTTCTGATCAAGCGAGCAGTACCGCTTCGTTAAAAAAGCCGGCTTAGCCGGCTTTTTTTATTGTTTGATGCCGGGGCTTTAGATTTTACCGGTACGCACATTGTCAGCGACAAGACTGGGGTTTTCAGGCTGTACATGAAATAACTATGCCGACTCGGCGGCGACAGCCTGTGTATAAAACTAAGTCTTGGTGATCGCCACCCCTTGATTAGCGCGGTCTTACGGCCATTTGCAGATCTAAAAACTAAGTTTGATGCGGGAGTCGCCGCCACGGCGATACCCCGTTAGGAATGCCGCCGTTCAGAAGGCAGCCGGCGAAGTGACCACCTTACTATCGCGGCACTTGCGTTGAATCGGGGCTAGGCCTCGTTGGCGCAACGTCAGCGGATTGAAGCAGGCCTGATGAGACACATGCACACGGATGGGAGTGGAGCGTATTTTTGTTCCCGCAAAGCAAAAACCCTCGCTACTTTCGTAACGAGGGTTCTTGGGGATAACAAGCCTGACGATGACCTACTTTCACACTGGTTGCAGCACTATCATCGGCGCGAAGTCGTTTCACGGTCCTGTTCGGGATGGGAAGGGGTGG
>NZ_DASQOH010000016.1:0-50268 GCF_035644555.1 Herbaspirillum sp. | reverse complement strand
TGTGCGGCACGGGACTTGTTGCCGGCGCTTTGCGCCAGCGCCGCCTTCAGTTGCGCCGCCGAATGCGAAGCGGCCGGTGCATAGGGCCTGACCGCCATGGCCGCCGGCGCTGGCGGTTGCATGTCGGGCGCGGCGTGCGGCGCTCGCGGGGCACTTGGCCATTCCGGTGCCCGACGCTGATCTCGGTCCTCGTACCTGCGTTTGTCAGGCAGGAAGCGCGCAATGTCATGGGCATCCAGGATGGGATGTTCCGCCAGCAGGATCACCCGCTCGATCAGGTTGGACAGCTCGCGGATATTGCCCGGCCATTCCTGCTGCTGCAGCAGGTCCAGCGCATCCTGGGACAGGTTGACGTTGCGCTGGTGCGCCTGGTTGATGTGATTGAGGAAATGCAGCACCAGCGCCGGAATGTCCTCGCGCCGCTCGGCCAGCGAGGGCAGATGGATGGGGATCACATTGAGCCGGTAATACAGGTCCTGGCGGAAGACGCCCTCATCGACGCCGCGCGCCAGATCCCGGTTGGTGGCCGCGACCAGTCGCACGTCGATGGCGATCTCCCGTTTGCCGCCCAGGCGGGTGATGGTCCCTTCCTGCAAGGTACGCAGCAGCTTGGTCTGCATCGCCAGCGGCATTTCGCCGATCTCGTCGAGGAAGATGGTGCCGGCGTTGGCCTGCTCGAACCAGCCCGCGCGCGCGCTGGCAGCACCGGTAAAGGCGCCGCGTTCGTGTCCGAACAGTTCCGACTCGAACAGGGTGTCGGGAATGGCCGCGCAGTTGATCTTGATGAAGGGCTTGTCGCGCCGTGGGCTGGCCAGGTGCAGTGCTCGTGCGAAGAGTTCCTTGCCGGTCCCCGATTCGCCCATGAGCAGGACGCTGGCGGTGGCGTCTGAGACCCGTTCCAGTTCCGAGATCGCCTTCAGCAGCGAAGGTGCCGTGCCGACGATCCCATAGCGGGTGGCCTCGGCCTGCAGGGCCTTGGTCAGGATTTCGTTACGCTGCTCCAAGACCTTGGTCTTGGCCAGCAGGCTCTGTTGCAGCTGCAACAGCTGGCCCGCCAGCGTACTGAGGATGCGCAGCACCGTCAGGTCGTCGCTGAGCGTACGCATCCGTGTGCGGATGCGGTGACAGGCCATCACGCCCACGGTCTGGCGGTCGATCGTGATGGGCATGGCGATGAACGAGACCGGGCCGGGCGGCAGATCCTCGCGCGGCACTGCGCGCAGCAGGAAGCGTGGTTCCTGGTCGATGTCCTGGACGATGGTCAGTTGCCCGCTCTCCAGCACTCGCCCGGTCACGCCATCGCCCGGCTGGTACACGCCGCGTGCCATTTCCTTGCGCGTCAGTCCGTAGGCGTAGCGGATGCGCGCGGTGTCGCTGCCCTCGTCGCGCAGGACCACCCGGCCCCGGTTCAGCCCCAGCAATTCGGAGAGCAGATGCAGCATCTCGCGCAGCACCACATCCGGTGAAAGGCTCTTGCCGACCAGGGACATGACCTGCTCGAACAGCAACATTTCCTGCTGGCGCCAGAACGAAGGGGAGCTGCCTGCATCGGCGTCGATTTCTGTATCGGGTGTCATGGGCGTGCGCGGGGAAGGGTGGCGGGCTCCCCTGATTATCGGGACGAATATCGCCAATGTCTACAAATTGTAAACATTGTTGGACATTCTGCGAACCTGGGGTGTGCCACCGTAAATCAATATTTATGATTTAAATCAATGACTTAACTTGATTTTTCGGATTGGCACAGCTTTTGCGAATAGGGAGAGGCCGGAGGCGCAGACCTCTGGCTGGCACGGCGCCAAAAGCCGTCATTTTTCCCTAGGAGCCTTCCGTGACTACCGCCACTCCCCAGACTGTCAAGACCTATCTGCGCCCGATCGATCGCGACGGACTGCTGAAATTTGCCGAACAGGGGCGTGACAACCCCGCGCGTCGCGGCACCAACAAGGTCCATACCGTGGTCGAGGGACAGTACCGCACCTTGAGCTATGTCGGTAACCACACTGCGGTGGTGGTCGACGAGCCGCTGCACCTGTTCGGCGAAGACACCGCGCCGGCGCCGGGTGAGATCGTGCTGTCGGCACTGGGTGGTTGCCTGGCCGTGGGGATCACCGCCGTGGCGACCTGGAAGCAGGTCAAGCTGTCGCGCCTGGAATTGTTCGTGGAGGGTGACATCGGCAATCCCGCCGCATGGGGTGCCGGTGGTGCGCAGATGCAGCCGCCCGAGATGGGGTTCCAGCAGATTCGCGTCAAGGTGCTGGTGGAAGGCGATGCCAGCCGCGAAGAACTCGAGGAGATCGTCAAGCACGCCAATTTCTACTCGCCCGTGGCCAACACCATGCGCAATCCCATCCCCTTCAGCATCGGCCTGGCCGACTGATTTGACCGCGCCCGCCCAGCCCACCGAGGAGAATGTGATGACCACCGTAGATATCCGCAGTGCGCAACTCGATCCGGCCCTAGGCGATGCCGCCGTGTTGGCCGCCGTGGCCGGCGTCGCTGGCGGGCAGCTGGCGCCGCTGGCGACCAGGATCGACCATGAAGGCCACTATCCGCTGGAGGTCATGGCTGCGCTGGGGCGCGCGGGCGCCTTCGCCGGTCATCTGCGGCGCAACGGCGAGCGCTACGGACTGGCGCTGGGCAGCATGCACGAGATCAGCCGCCATTGCGGTTCGACCGGCTTCCTCACCTGGGCACACGATGTCTGCGGCCTGTACCTGGAGCAATCCGGCAACCCCGCCCTCGACGGCCAACTGTTGGACGACCATGTCTCCGGCCGCAGCTTTGGCGGCACCGGTCTGTCCAATCCCATGAAAGCCTTCGCCGGGATCGAGCGCATGCTCCTGCGCGCGCGCCAGGTACCCGGCGGTTACCGGGTCAGCGGTGCCTTGCCCTGGGTCAGCCATATCGGGCCGGGCCAATACTTTGGCGCGATTGCCTCGGTCTATCGCGATGACCAGTCGCATTCGCATGACATCATCTTTCTGGTTCGCTGTGACCGACAGGTGGTGCTGCGTCAATGTCCGGAGTTTTCCGGGATGGAAGGCACCAGTACCTGGGGTGTGCGCCTGGAAGACTACTTCGTCGGCGAAGACAACATGATCGCCGATCCCGCCCGCCCCTTCATCGAAAAGATCCGCGCTGCCTTCATCCTGCTGCAGATCGGCATGGCCACCGGACTGATCCAGGGCGCGCTCGATTCCATGCGTGATGTGGAACCGCTGCTGGGCCACGTCAACCAGTTCCTCGATGACCGGCCCGATGAACTGGAAGCCGAATATCTCGAACTGGCCGGTCGTGTCGCCAGGCTCACCGGCTCGCCCTTCGACGGCAGCAAGGACTATCTGCTGGACGTGCTCGACGCCCGCGCCCAGGGGGCCGAACTGGCACTGCGCGCGACCCAGTCGGCCTTGCTGCACCAGGGCGCGCGCGGTTACCTGATCAACTCCGCGCCGCAACGCCGGGTGCGGGAGGCGCATTTCGCTGCCATCGTCACGCCCGCCATCAAGCACCTGCGTTCCGAAATGGCACGCCTGTCCCGCGACGAGGTGCCGGCATGAGCCTCGCGGTGGTGAAGTGGCGCCAATACCTGTGTCGCGCCTGCGGTCTCATCTACGACGAACAGCTGGGCGATCCGGATAGTGGCCTGGCACCTGGCACGCGCTTCGAAGACATTCCCGACGATTGGGTCTGCCCGCTGTGCGGTGTGGTCAAGGCCGACTTTGAACCCTATGCGCCGCAGCTGGTTGGCAGCACCCCGGCGCCGGGCACCGCGAAGTCGCTGCCGGTGCACCGGCGCGGCGTGGTCATCGTCGGTGCCGGCATCGCCGGGTGGTCGGTGGTCGAGGCACTGCGCAAGCTGGATGCCGCGCTACCCATCACCCTGGTGACCGCCTGCGCCGGTGATCGTTACCACAAGCCGGAGTTGTCGATCGCATTGAGTCGCCGGCTCGACCCCGTCGCCCTGGTCCGCGAACCGGCCGCCGATGCGGCGCGGCGCCTGGGTGTGCGACTGCTGAGTGCGACCCATGCCATCGGCATCGCCCCGGGGCTGCGGCAACTGCGGACCACGCGCGGTACGCTGCGCTATACCGACCTGGTGCTGGCCCAGGGCGCCAAGCCCTTTCTGCCGGCCGAGGTGCCTGCGGCGCTGTGCTGGCGCGTCAATGACCTGGCCGGCTGGAGCGGCCTGCAGGCGCGCCTCAGTGGCGGCGCACGGCACGTGGCCATCATCGGCGCCGGCATGGTGGGCTGCGAACTGGCCGAGGACTTCGTCCGTGCAGGACATCAGGTCAGCCTGCTCGACCTGGCCCCGCTCCCCCTGGCGCAACTGCTGCCGGCGCAGGCCGCCGCGCGCATGCACGCCAGCCTGCAGGCGCAGGGCATCGCCTTCTACGGACAGGCCCGGATCAGCCACATCGGCGGCAGCGCGCAAGGCCTCAAGGAAATCCGCAGCGCCGATGGCCGCAGCGTGCGCTGCGACGAGATCGTGGTCGCCAGCGGCCTGCATACCGATGGTCGACTGGCGCGCGGTGCCGGCCTGGCCTTCGAGCGCGGTATCGCGGTCGATGCCACCACCCTGCGTACCAGCGCCGAGCACATCTATGCGCTGGGAGACTGCATCAGCATCGCCGGCGCACCGTGTCGCTTCATCGAACCGCTGGCGCGGCAGGCGGCGGTGATCGCTGCCGGCCTGCTCGGCCTGCCCGCAGCGCAGTACGAACACCGGCCGCCGGTGATCCGGCTCAAGACCAGAGCGCTGTCGGTGGTGCTGCACGGTCAGCCCCACGCCGATGGTCGATGGCAGGTGCTGGAGGACAGTCCCGATGTCCTGCGCATGCAGCAGCACCACCAGGACAGCGTCGTCGCCGCGCTCGACATGAGCGTGCCGCGGCAGCGGCTGGCTGCCTGATAGCACCGTTGCACTGTTGATCCGCCATTCTTTTACATCTAGCCAGGGGCCTTGCATGACCGATGACAATCTCTATCGTCCGTATTCCATCGATACCTCGTTGAGCCGCTGTTCATGCGGCCAGCACGCCTCCGAAGAGGAGCATGCAAGCCAGGCCGCGGCCGCCCGGGCTGCCCGCGCCACCGATGTCGAAACCCTGTCGTGCGACTTCGTCGAAGCCGCTGCCGTGCGTGCCCTGTTTCCGCAGGATGCCACGCGCCGCAAGCTGATCAAGGCGATCGGCTCCCAGGCGCTGATGGCCGCGGTGGCCTCGGTGCTGCCCCTGGCCAGCCTGCAGGCGCAGGCGCTGGAAAAGAAGGGCAGCCTGGAAAAGAAGAACCTCAAGATCGGTTTCATCCCCATCAATTGCGCCACACCGCTGATCATGGCCGACCCGATGGGCATGTACCGGGAACAGGGCCTGGAGGTCACGCTCAGCAAGACCGCCGGCTGGGCCCTGGTGCGCGACCAGATGATCAATGGCGAACTGGATGCCTCGCACTTCCTGGCGCCCATGCCGCTGGCCATCTCCGCCGGGCTGGGGGCGGCACCGCAGCCGATGCGGGTGGCCATGATCCAGAACATCAACGGCCAGGCCATCACCCTGGCGCTGCGGCACAAGGACAACCGGGACCCGCGGCAGTGGAAGGGCTTCAAGTTCGCCATCCCCTTCGAGTATTCGATGCACAACTTCCTGCTGCGCTACTACCTGGCCGAGCATGGCATCGATCCCGATCGCGATGTGCAACTGCGGGTGACGCCACCGGCGGAGATGATCGCCAACCTGCGCGCCGGCAACATCGACGGCTTCCTCGGCCCCGATCCCTTCAATCAGCGTGCGGTGTACGACCAGATCGGTTTCATCCACCTGCTCACCAAGGACATCTGGAACGGCCATCCCTGCTGTGCCTTTGGCACCACGCAGGCCTTCATCGACCGCAACCCCAATACCTTCGCGGCGCTCTACCGGGCCATCCTCAACGCCAGCGCCATGGCGCACAAGGCCGAGAACCGGCCCGCCATCGCCCGCGCCATCTCCACTCCGGGCTATCTGAACCAGCCGGAGACAGTCGTGCTGCAAGCCCTCAGCGGGCGCTATGCCGATGGCCTGGGCAATGTGCGCAATGAACCGGAGCGCGCCGATTTCGATGCCATGCCCTGGTACTCGATGGCGACCTGGATGCTGACCCAGATGAAACGCTGGGGTTACATCAAGGAAGACATGAACTATCAGGCCCTGGCCGAAAAGGTGTTCCTGCTCACCGATGCACGCCGCCAGATGAAGGCGCTGGGCATGCCGGTGCCGGCGGCGGCCAGCAGCGGCTACCCCAGCTTCAGCATCATGGGCAAGACCTTTGACCCGGCCCATGCGCAGGCCTACCTGAACAGCTTTGCCATCAAGCGCGGCTGAGCGCGACGAGGACCGACCATGAACCATCAACTCAAACTGCGCGCCGCCCTGCTATCGGTGTTGCTGCTACTGCTCCTGCTGGGCATCTGGCAACTGGCGACCTTGCCGCGTGCCTCGGCCCCTTCCGCCACGACCACCCTCAGCGCCAAGGACGCCGAATACGCGGCCCTGATGGGGCAGGCACCGGCTGCGGGTGGCAACGCCCCGGCGAAGATCGAGGGCTTCCCCACGCCGGGGCAGTTCCTGGGCATCGCCGCGCGTCACCTGAGCGATCCCTTCTACGATCATGGCCCCAATGACAAGGGCATCGGCATCCAGCTCGGGCATTCGCTGCTGCGCGTGGCACTGGGCTATCTGCTGGCCATGCTGGTGGCGATCCCGCTGGGCTTTGCCATCGGCATGTCGCCCCTGCTGTATCGCGCCATCGATCCCTTCATCCAGGTGCTCAAGCCGATCTCGCCGCTGGCCTGGATGCCCATTGCGCTCTACACCATCAAGGATTCTTCGGTCTCGGGCATCTTCGTCATCTTTATCTGCTCGGTATGGCCGATGCTCATCAACACCGCATTCGGCGTGGCCGGCGTACGCCGCGACTGGCTCAACGTGGCGCGTACGCTGGAGGTGTCGCCACTGCGCAAGGCCTTCCTGGTGATCCTGCCGGCCGCCGCGCCGACCATCATCACCGGCATGCGCATCTCCATGGGCATCGCCTGGCTGGTCATCGTGGCCGCCGAGATGCTCATCGGCGGCAATGGGCTCGGCTATTTCCTGTGGAATGAATGGAACAACCTCTCGTTGTCGAACGTGATCTTCGCCGTTCTCGTCATTGGCGTCGTGGGCATGCTGCTCGACGTCCTTTTCGCCGCCCTGCAGAAGAAGGTGACCTATGCTGAATGATCGCTCCCGGGACGCTTCCCGTTCCTCCGCCAGCCGCCCCTTCGTCCAGGTCGATGGCCTGTCCAAGCAGTATCGGCCCGACTTGCCGCCGGTATTCCATCAGGTGCAGTTCGGCATCGAGCGCGGCGAGTTCATCTGCATCATCGGCCACTCCGGATGCGGCAAGAGCACCATCCTGAATGTGCTGGCCGGGCTGGAGGCCGCCACCACCGGCACCGTCATCATGGACAACCGCGAGGTGGTCGGACCGGGTCTGGACCGGGGCGTGGTGTTCCAGAGCCATGCCCTGCTGCCCTGGCTGAGCGTGGAAGAGAACATCGCCTTCGCAGTGCGTTCGCGCTACGCCGACTGGAGCCGCGACAAGGTGGCGGCCCACGCTGCGCGTTTCATCGAGATGGTCGGCCTGTCGGCCGCAGCCAAAAAGAAGCCTGCCGAGCTTTCCGGCGGCATGAAGCAGCGCGTCGGCATAGCCCGCGCCTTCGCCATCGAGCCCAAGATGCTGCTCATGGATGAACCCTTCGGCGCGCTCGATGCCCTCACGCGCGGCGTGATCCAGGATGAACTGCTCAACATCTGCGAGGCGACGCAGCAGACCGTCTTCATGATCACCCACGACGTGGACGAAGCCATCCTGCTTTCCGACCGCATCTTCCTGATGAGCAACGGCCCCAAGGCGCGCATCGCCGAGATCGTGGTCAACACGCTGCCGCCGCAGCGCACCCGCGCGACCATCCATCGCGATCCGCAGTTCTATCGGATCCGCAACCACCTGGTCGATTTCCTGGTGCACCGGTCCAGGACCGTGCAGCTGTCCGGCGACGTCTCGGAACTGGCGGTCACGCGCATCGTGCGTCCCGGACTGGAGTCCGATGCTGTGAGCGATATCCCGGCCGATCTTGCGCCCGCCGTGCAGATATGCGCTTCGGCGTGAAGCCACCCTTCATTTTTTCAACCCGTCAATTCGGAGCCAGCAAATGATTTCCAGTCGTGAAGAAGTAACCAGAATGATCCTTTCCGCCAAGGTGAGCAAAGGCATCAAGTGGAGCCAGGTCACCCAGGCCACCGGCCTGTCCAAGGAATGGAGCACGGCCGCCTGCCTGGGGCAGATGACCCTCGACAAGCCGCAGGCGGAAGCCGTGGGCAAGCTCTTCGGTCTGTCCGACGAAGCCATCGCGTGGTTGCAGATCGTGCCCTACAAGGGCTCGCTGCCCACGGCCGTGCCGACCGACCCGCTGATCTATCGCTGGTACGAGATGGTCAATGTCTACGGCACCACCATCAAGGAACTGATCCACGAAGAGTTCGGCGACGGCATCATGAGCGCCATCGACTTCAAGATGGACATCCAGCGCCAGGCCGATCCCAATGGCGACCGCGTGAACGTGGTCTTGTCCGGCAAGTACCTGCCGTACAAGACCTATTGAATCGTCCGCGCCGACGCTGACACTGGCATGGTCTCTTGGGGCCACGCCGGCTTGCCCCAAGAGACCGTGCCAGGGCTGCAGTCGGCGGCAGGCCTGCCTGACGATTCCTCCGTACACTTTCTGAGCCGATACCCATGAATGCCAGACTCGAAGGGGTGTGCTATGCCCCCGTCAATGTATTGTCCATACGCAGTCGCCTGGATTTCAAGAAGACCCATGGCCTGCTGCTTGCCTTGCTGCGCGATCGCGGCATCGCGCTCTTCGCCGATATCGACCAGCAGGCCGCAGCCGCGCACAAGGGCCTGACACTGCGTCCGACCCGGGTGCTGCTGTTCGGCAATCCGGTCGTGGGCACACCCATCATGCACAGCAATCCGCGTGCCGCGCTGGAGTTGCCGCTGAAGGTGGTGATCTGGGAAACCGCCGACGGCCGGACCTATCTGGACTATGCCGACCCCAGTGACGCACTGCGGGCCGACTACGAGATCAGCGAGACGCTGCTGGCGCCGCTGATGGCGGTGCGCAAGCTGCTGTGTGCATTTTCCGATATCCAGTGAGCGGTCACCGCGCGGGCGAGCCGTGCTGGTGCCGCTGCTTCATGCAGAGACAGAGATGAAATTACGATTCCAAAGCCAGTTGATGCTGGTGGTGCTGTCGGTGGCGCTGGCCTCGACCCTGGTGATCGGCGCAGTGGCCGCCTTCCAGGTCAATTCGGCAGAAAGCGGCAAGGCCCTGCAAGGCGCCGCCCAGCAACAGGAAATGCTGGTCGAGGCCGCGCGCAGCGCTATGGCGCAGATCGCTTCGGACGCCCGCTTCGTGGTGATGACTCCACCTTTCCAGGGCGCGCTCAGGGCGCTGGCCCATGGCGGCATCGATCCCGCCGACCAGAGCAGCCAGGCCCAGTGGGCTGCGCGCGGCGAGACCAATCTGCGCGGCCTGATGCGGGTGCGACCGGCCTATGACAGCGCCATCTTCATGGCTGCCGACGGCCGGGTGCTGTTCGCCGCCGCCCGCGAGGCGGGGGGCAAGGTGGCAGCCCCTCCGGTACCGGCGCTACGGCAACGGTTCCTCGGGGCCGACGATGTGCGCTTCTATGGACGGCTGGCGGAGGGCCAGGTCGATGCAGCGGTGCCAGTCATCCAGGATGGCCAGCACGTGGGCACGCTGGTGCTGAGCATGAAGTCGTCGGTGATCCTGCGCCCCACTGCCGATGTGAGCGCCGCGCTCTATGATGCCGCCGGCACACCGGTGGCGCGCATGGGGGCCGATGCTGCGAGCGTGCCGCAGCCGGGCGCCGATGCTGCCGCCTACCTGCGGCCCGGCGCCGGGTCAGGACGCTTCCAGGCCGCCAGTCGCTTCGATCACGGCGGGCCGGCCGGCAAGGGCTGGTGGCTGATGTCGGACCTGCCGCTGCCGCCACCCTCGCAGGCCCTGAACCAGCTGTTGCTATGGCTGATCTGCAGCACCGGGGTCATCGTGGTGTTGGCCTTCGCCGTCACGCGCATTGTCATGGGCCGTCTGGTACAGCGCTTCCTCGGTGCCGAACCGGAGGCGCTGGCCGCCATTGCCCAGGCCGTCGCCGGGGGCGACCTGAGCCAGGCGCAGCAGGCCGGCAAGGTGGCCGGCGGCAGCGTGCTGTATTCACTGTTCGAGATGCGCGGCCAGCTGGCGACCATCGTGCAACGGTTGCGCGCCATGGCCAGCGACATCGACCAGGCGTCGCAGGAGATCGCCAACGGCAATGACGAACTGTCGCGTCGCACCGAGCTGACCGCCGAGCGACTGCAGCAGACGGCCGCAGCCATGGAGCAGGTGACGGTCGCTGTGGGGCAGAGCACGCAGGCCGCCTCGCGCGCTCACGCCCTGGTGTCTTCGGCCAGCGGCGTGGCGCAGCAGGGCGGCACGGTGGTGGGCGAAGTGGTGCAGACCATGGACGCCATCAACCAGAGTTCCAAGCAGATTGCCGACATCATCGGCCTGATCGATGGCATCGCCTTCCAGACCAATATCCTGGCGCTCAATGCGGCGGTGGAGGCGGCCCGTGCCGGCGAGCAGGGACGTGGATTTGCGGTGGTGGCCGCCGAAGTGCGTTCGCTGGCGGGGCGCTCGGCCGAGGCCGCCAAGGAAATCAAGTCGCTCATCGTCAATTCGGTCGACATGATCGAAAACGGAGCGCGCCTGGCGCAGGACGCCGGATCGACCATGACTGAGATCGTGGCCGAGGTCAGGCGCGTGAGCGAGATCACCGAGGAAATCCTGCGCTCGGCACGCGAGCAGGACATGGCCATCGCCGATATCAGCCAGGCGGTGCAGGAGATCGATCATTCGACCCAGCAGAACGTGGCCCTGGTGGAAGAGTCGTCGGCCACTTCCCTGGCCCTGAAGCGACAGTCGCAGCAGCTGGCCGGCGCGGTCGCCGGTTTCGTGCTGGAGGCGCGGCCCGGTCTGCGGAGCCTGCCGCTGATCGGATAAGCCGGTCATGGGACGTGGGAGTCCCTTTCAGGAAGACCGGTGGCCCCGGTGCGGCCGGTCTTCCCCTTTTCACCTGTCGCCGCCCGCAGTCGCGCGACCACCGGAACGGAGCAGTTCCATGAATGCCAAGCAGACGACGGCAGAACACTTCGAGCGCGATGTCCTGGGCAGCGGCAAGCCGGTCCTGGTCGACTTCTGGGCGCCGTGGTGTGCTCCTTGCCTCAGCCTTGCGCCCTGCCTGGATGCCATTGCCGGTGAGCATCCGGAAAAGCTGGCGGTCTACAAGGTCAACGTCGATCAGTGCATCGGACTTGCGCAACGCTATGGCGTGTCGTCGATTCCGGAGCTGAAGGTGTTCGTCGATGGCAAGGTGGTCAAGTCCTTCGGCGGTGCCATGTCCAAACGTTCGCTGGAGGTCCAGCTGGCGCGCTGGCTCTGGTAGGTCTGGCAGGCCGCAGCGTCAGGAAGCAGCGTGCCCGTATCAGGCATGCATCCGCATGGCGCGCGTATCCCGCGTATCCCTTGTCCTGTCAAACGGGAAATTAAACCATTTCTCGTGCCCAGCTTCCATGTTGTATGACGTCCCGTTCCCGCTATAGTCGATCCCGACGATAGAACATGGACGAACAGCGTCGCTAAGCCCTGTGCGGGCGGCGGCGGAACCGACAGACGACAACGACTGCGCAATGATGAAAAACAACGCGATGGACTACCTGCCGCGCATGGTGATCTTTTCCCGGGTGGTGGAACTGGGCGCTTTTTCCAAGGCGGCCCGGGAACTGGGCCTGACTTCCTCCTCGGTGAGCCAGCATATCAGTGCTCTGGAAACCATCCTCGGTACCACGCTGCTGCACCGGACCACCCGCAAGCTCAGTCTCACCGAGGCCGGCCAGTCCTTCTACGCCCATTGCGCGCGCATCGTCGCGCTGGCCGACGAGGCCCGGCAGAATACCGAGAGCCTGCACAATGAGCTGGTCGGCGAGTTGCGTATCGCCGCTTCCAGCTTCATGGCTTCCGAATACCTGGTGCCGGCCCTGGAGGATTTCATCCGTGACCATCCCAGGCTGCGCATCAACATCGACGTCAACGACCATAACGTCGATCTGATGGACAAGAACGTGGATCTGGCGTTGCGTGTGGGCAAGACGGCCGGCACCGACGATGTCTACCTGGCGCCCCTGGAGGCGGTCCTGTGCGCGGCGCCGTCCTATCTGCAGGCACATTCCCCGATCCGCAAGCCGGAAGACCTGCTGCAGCAGCATTTCCTGTTCTTCACACCGCACGGAACCAGCGTCGAAGTGACCCTGCGCGACCGCGGCGGGCAGTGCATGCAGATGCGCCTGACGCCACGCATCACTGCCAACCATGCGCGCTCACTGCGGCGGCTGGCCCTGCAAGGACACGGGGTGGCACGCTTGCTACGCAGCAAGGTGCAAGCCGATCTCGATGCCGGCCGGCTGGTGCTCGTGCTGCCGGAGTGGAGCCTGGAAGGCTACTGCGCCTTCCTCACCACCAAGCATAGGGAACCGGTCCCGCAAAAGATCGTGACCTGTATCGAACAGATACGCGCTTATTTCCGGCGTCGCCATCCCGGGGCTGTCGAAGCGTCGCGCCCGGGCTGATCGCGCGCTTGCTCGCGGGCTACTGGCGCGGCATCTGATGCCGCCAGCATGGCCTGCAGTGATTCGAGCACCAGGCCGTGGCTCCTGAGCCAGTCCTGGCCGCTGCGTTCGATGATGCTCTCGTGCTGCTCCGGATCGGACAGGTCGATGAGCTCGTACTCCAGCACCTCCATCGTGCTGCTGGTGGTGAAGGCCTTCACCACCGGGCGCGTCAGATCCCGGTGGTTCTGTCGGATCACCAGCGCCGTGCGTCCCGATTGCAGGGTGACGATGGAACCCAGCGGATAGATGCCCAGTGTCTTGACGAATGCAAGGAAGATGGCGCGGTCGAAGTGGCCCTGCCAGGAGGCCATGCGCGAGAGGGATTCGGCCGGGTCCCAGGCGCTCTTGTAGGGGCGGTGCGAGGTCACTGCATCGTAGACGTCGCACACTGCGGCCATGCGCGCATACAGGCTGATCTGCTGGCCTTGCTGACGGGTCGGATAGCCGGAACCGTCGATCTTCTCGTGATGGTGCAGGCAGACGTCGAGCACATAGTCGGGCACGCCCATCAGGCCGCTCAGATAGGCGTGACCCAGGGCGGGATGACGTTGGATGATCCTGTACTCCTGTTCGCTCAGGCGGTCCGGCTTGTTGAGCAGGTCGAGCGGGATGAAGGCTTTGCCGATGTCATGCAGGTAGCCCGCCAGTCCGGCCTGCTGGCAGGCCGTGTCGTCCAGTCCCAGCGTGCGGCCCAGCGCCACCATCATGGTGCAGACCGCAATCGAATGCAGGTAGGTGTATTCATCGGCGCGCTTGAGGCGCACGATGCCCAGCAGGGCATCTGCATGGTGTGCCACCGAGGTGGCGATCTGCTCGACCAGCTCCTTGCATTTCTCCACGTCCAGCGACTTGCCCAGGCGCGCCTGGCTGAAGACTTCCTGGGTGGTCTGCCGGGCATGCTCGTAGAGCCGCAGCGCATCGGCGAGGTGGGCGTCGCCACTGTCGTCGTCTGCCGGTGTGGCCGCAGCCGGCAATGGCGCCGGCTCATCCTCGCTCATGATGTCGCGGCCCCTGGCGGTATCGATCCAGCAATACTGCTGGCCGGTACGCTGCGCCAGGCGGATTTCGTTCTCCGAGCGGATCAGGAAGCTGGCGCGCCAGAAAGGAGAGGCAATCCATGCGCCGTCGAAGCCTGAAAAATACATTCCCGTGCTGAGCTGGTTGACATGGATTTTTTTCAGGCGGGTCATCGGTTCCGTTCGAGGGGGCAGGCGGGGGCAGGGCAGCGAGGATTTCGCCACAATGTATTACATCCCGGAAAAATTGATTAGAGGCCTGTCATTAAAGAGTGTGCTCATGGATTCGCAGCAATCCCCGGCCGCCCCGGACCCAGCCTGTCATGGCGCCCATTGTTAAGCTGGATTAATGAGTTCATTCGCAAAACGGTGGCTAATCAAATGTGGTGAGTTGTAATACATTAGCCCTGCCGATTCCCGTCGGTGCCGTGTCGGGGGGCACGGCGGGCGCAAGCCCACACCGGCGGAGTGCAGTCATGGAGGGGGTTTCCGGCTGCACCCCGAGCAGTTCAGAGGAAGGGAACGATGCCGACAATCGCAGGATGCACCGTGACTCTGGACTTCGGGACGGTCGTCAATGGACAGGTCAGGCATCTGCTCGGCATCGTGACCGACATTGGCATGCAGCGGCGTTGCCGACCGGCGAAATGCCGGTTTGCATGAGAAAAAAGCGGGCATACCTCAGAAATTATCGTTTTATTCCTCCCCTGCGCTGCCGTTACCATGAGGCTATCTCATTGTCCCATGGTCAAAGGCAAGCAAATGACGACTTCCGCGCAAGACAGCAACCTCTACCAACTCCTGCTTTCCCATTACGGTGACCAAGCCATTGTCGAGCGCCAGTTCGTGCGGCTGGAGGTCCCGGTATCCACCCTGAAGCCAGCCGGGCAGGAGGTGTCGCGCCTGGAGCTGGCGCAGGCACTGAACATGCTGCTCTTCGAACAACTGCTGCAGCAGGTCGCCAGCGGCCGCGACTATGTGGATGATGCCGAGCGCGACGGTGTGAAGATCTGTTTCGACCACGGTGCCGTGCGCACTGTACGGCGTGGCCGCGACAGCGGCTTCCCCGATGGCGAAACCCTGTTCACCAAGGTCTTGCTGCCGCTGGGTTACCAGCAGAGCGGGACCTATCCGCTGGCCCGCATCAAGATGACCGGCCGTGTCTATACCCACGCGGATGATGCCGAGAACATCGCCCAGTTCTTCGTCAGCGAACTGCATCCCGAGCAGTTCTCGCCGCAGTTCCAGCAGACCGTAGAGGCAGTGCTGGCCAGCTCGCGCAACCCGCTCTCCGACGAGGTGCTGGCGCTCCTGGGCCAGCTGGAAGCGCAGGGCAGGCTGGCGCTGGACCAGGCCAAGCGCCTGCTTCCCGCCATGCTGGCCTGTTTCGCCCGTCACCATGATCTGCCCACCGTGGCGCAATACGAAACCCTCAAGGCCGAGTCCGCCGAGATGGCCTGGATCTCCACCGAAGGCAATGCCTTCAACCACGCCACTGACCGCGTGGGCGATGTGGTCGCCACGGCCGAGCGCCAGCGCCAGCTGGGACGGCCGATCAAGGATCAGGTCGAGGTCTCGCGCAATGGCCGCGTGCGCCAGACCGCCTTCCGCGCCGTCAAGGTCGATTACCAGATGCAAGGCGAGGATGGCCAGCCGGTTGCCATGACGGTGCCCGGTTCCTTCTACGAATTCATCTCGCGCGATCACTACCTGGACGAGGCCGGCCAGCGCAAGCTGGACCTGACCTTCGACAGCGGCAACGCCCAGGGCATCTTCAAGATGACCGCAGCGGTACCGGCCGGCGACGAGGCAGGCAGTGTCTGCTGAACGGGCGCTGCAGCAGCTGCAGTCGCTGCTGGGCAGCAGCGGCCTGATCACTGCCGCCGCCGAACGTACGCCCTATGAACATGGCCCGCGCTATGGCGCCGGCCAGGCGCTGTGCGTGGCGCGTCCCGCCGATGTGGCCCAGGCCGCCGAGCTGATGCGCCTGTGCGCCGCCGAGGGTGTGCGGTTGATACCGCAGGGTGCCAATACCGGGCTGGTCGGCGCGGCTTCCCCGGATGATTCCGGCCTGCAGGTGATTCTCAGCATGGAACGCATCCGCGGCGTGATCGATATCGATCCCGTCGATGGCGTGATCCAGGCCTGGGCCGGTACCCGGCTGTCGGACCTGAACCAGGCGCTGGCGCCGCATGGGCTGTGCTTTCCCATCGATCTCGGCGCGGACCCGTCGGTGGGCGGCATGCTGGCTGCCAATACCGGTGGCGCACGCCTGATCCGTTACGGCGATGTGCGCCACAACACACTGGGCCTGCAGGCCCTGCTGATGCAGCCCCCCGGCGAACTGCTGGAGATGGGCAATCGCCTGCACAAGAACAATACCGGCCCCGACTGGAAGCAACTCTTCATCGGTACCGCCGGCAGCTACGGCATCGTCACCCAGGCGGTGTTGCGCGCCCATCCGCTGCCGCGCCAGCGTGCCACGGCACTGGTGGTGCCTGCGTCGCTGGAGGCCGGTCTGCGCCTGCTGCAGGATGCCCAGGCGCAGTTCGCCGATTTCCTGACCGCCTTCGAAGGCATTTCCCGCAATGCGCTGGCCTCGGTGCTGCGCCATCTGCCGCAGCTTGTCGCACCTTTCGATCCCTTGCCGGACTATGCCTTGCTGGTCGAAGTCAGTTCATCGGCTGAAGCAGGCGAGCACTTCGATCTGGACAAGCTCTTCATGGCCTGGCTGGAGCGCCATTTCGACGACGCCATCGTCGATGCCGTGGTCGACAAGCCCGATACCCTCTGGCGCCTGCGCCACGCCATCAGCGATAGCGTCAAGCAGGAGGGCAAGATCGTGGCCTTCGATATCTCAGTCTCGCGCTCGCGCCTGCCGGCCTTCCGTGCCGAGGCGCTGGCGCTGGTGGAGCGGGATTTCGCGGGCGCCGACGTGTATGACTTCGGTCACTGGGGTGACGGTGGCGTGCACTTCAACCTGGCCATCGCTCCCGCCGCGCAGCCGCAGTTCCCGGCTGAACGCATTGAGGCCCTGCGTACCGCCCTGTATGACCTGGTGGTGCAACGCTACCAGGGCAGCTTCAGTGCGGAGCATGGCATCGGGCCATTCAACCAGCACTACTACCAGCGCTATACCCAGCCCGCGCAACGCGCGCTGGCGGCGCGGGTGCAGCCGGTGTTCGATCCGGACTGCCTGCTGGGCAATACGCGTTTTGCATGAGACCGTCCCGCCCGGCCGCGCTGCAGCCAGCGCTGCTACCACTGGCATGAGCGGGGCTGGTCGCGCTGGAGGGGAGGGGGCGGCTTTTGCTATAGTGCGGGGTCATTTACCCAGCGGAACCCGTCCCATGCGCCGTTTCATCCCGTCAACGTCATGCCTGATCGCCTTTGATACCTCGGCGCGGCACATGTCGTTTACCAAGGCGGCCAACGAGTTGCACATGACGCAGGGGGCGGTGAGCCGGCAGGTGGCGATCCTGGAGGACTACCTCAACGTCAAGCTCTTCGAGCGCATCAACCGCCGACTCATTCTCACCGAGGCCGGGCGCGACTACGCGGCCCAGGTCTCCACCATCCTCAAGCAGATCGAGATGGCGACCTTCCAGGTGATGACCTACAACAGCCTGGCCAGCGTACTGAACCTGGCCATCCTGCCGACCTTCGGCGTGAAGTGGCTGATCCCGCGCCTGGCCAAGTTTTCCGCCGCCCATCCGGATGTGCTGCTCAACCTCAGTACCGAGGTCTTGCCCTTCGATTTCAGTACCCGCCAGGTGGATGCCGCCATCCACTTCGGCGAACCCGACTGGCCCGATACGGTGATGGTGCGGCTGATGGGCGAAGAGGTGGTGCCGGTCTGCAGCAAGGCCTTGAGCGAGCGCATCCACGCGGTCGAAGACCTGGCCAACGTCACCCTGCTGCAGCACACCACCCGCCCGCAGGCCTGGCAGGACTGGTTCCGCCATGTTGGCGTGGACTGCCCCAATGCCTTGTCGGGGCCGCGCTTCGAGCAACTGGCGATGGTCATCCAGGCGGCCGTCGCCGGCATGGGCGTGGCCTTGATGCCCAAGTTCATGGTCGAGACCGAGATCAGCCTGGGCCAGTTGCATGTGCCGTTCCCCTTCGCGGTCAAGAGTCCGCAATCCTATTACCTCGTCTATCCCGAGAAGAATGCCGGCAAGGCCGCCATCCTGAAATTCCGCGAATGGCTGCTGGGCGAAGCGCAGGGCGGTTGAGCCCTGAGGCCGGTACGGCGCTGCATTGCTTCGGTGCGCATGGCTGCGGGCCATTTGATCTCCAGGCTGACTAAAACTCATGGCCGATGGTCGTCAGGCCTGGGCCGGGAGTGAGGGCGCCCAGCTTGCGCGGGGCGCCCGGGCAGGGCTGGCCGGATTCTGGTCGGCAGGGCGCTATCCCTCTATCAGAAAGGCTCTCGGCGTAAATGCCCGTGATGCGCCGCACCATCCTCGCGCATCCTCGCGGATTATCGCGCGCCACGACGGTGCATTCCAAAAACTCATGATGTCGTGAAATTTTTTGGTTTTAAGAATTGTCCTGGCTGTCCTTATACTCCACCGTTCCAGACCCATCCCACTCCACTTTTCAAGGGAATTCCATGTCTTCTCCACGCATCTTCTCCACCCTGGGTGCTGACCTCTCGGCCTATGCCGGCAACGATCTGGTGATCCGTTCGCCGCGTGATGGCGAGGTCATCGCGCAACTCAAGGCGCAGACGCCGGCCGACGCCGAGGCCGCCATCACCGGCGCGCACAAGGCCTTCCTGGCCTGGCGCGAAGTACCGGCCCCGGTGCGTGGCGAACTGGTGCGCATGCTGGGTGAAGTGCTGCGCGAGCACCGCGAGGAACTGGGCGCGCTGGTGACCCAGGAAGCCGGCAAGATCCTCTCCGAAGGACTGGGCGAGGTGCAGGAAATGATCGATATCTGCGACTTCGCCGTGGGCCTGTCGCGCCAGCTGCATGGCCTGACCATCGCCTCCGAGCGTCCCGGTCACCGCATGATGGAAACCTGGCATCCGCTGGGGGTGGTGGGCGTGATCACCGCCTTCAACTTCCCGGTCGCGGTGTGGGCCTGGAATGCCGCGCTGGCCCTGGTCGCCGGCAATGCCGTGGTGTGGAAGCCGTCGGAAAAGACGCCCGTCACCGCGCTGGCGGTACAGGCCATCTTCGAAAAGGCGGTCGCGCGCTTTTCGGCGCAGCGCCCCAACCTGGTCCCGGCCGGCCTGTGCCCCTTGCTAATCGGCGGCGCCGATCTGGGCGAGAGCCTGTCGCGTTCGGCGCTGGTGCCGCTGGTGAGCGCCACCGGCAGCGTGCGCATGGGCCGCAAGGTCGCCACCGTGGTGGCCGAGCGCCTGGGTCGCAGCCTGCTGGAACTGGGCGGCAACAATGCCATGATCGTCGCGCCCTCGGCCGACCTCAACCTGGCGCTGCGCGCCATCACCTTCTCCGCCGTGGGCACGGCCGGACAGCGTTGCACCAGCCTGCGCCGCCTGTTTGTCCACAGCAGCATCCATGACCAGGTGGTGGCGCAGATCAAGCGTATCTACGCCAGCGTCAAGGTCGGCGATCCGCTGCAGAGTGACACCCTGGTCGGCCCGCTGATCGACAAGGGCGCCTTCGATGCCATGCAGGCTGCGTTGCAGCAGGCGCGCGCACAGGGTGGCGAAGTCACCGGCGGCGAACGCGTGACGGTGATGGGCGAGCAATCCTGGTACGTGCGTCCGGCCGTGGTGGCCATGCCCGGCCAGACTGCCATCATGCATCACGAGACCTTCGCGCCCATCCTCTACATCGTCAAGTACGAAGAGCTGGCCGAAGCCATCGCGCTCAACAACGCCGTGCCGCAGGGCTTGTCCTCGGCTATCTTCACCAACGACATGCGCGAGGCCGAACTGTTCGTCTCCGCGGTCGGTAGCGACTGCGGCCTGGCCAACGTCAATATCGGCACCAGCGGTGCCGAGATCGGTGGCGCCTTCGGTGGCGAGAAGGAAACCGGCGGCGGCCGCGAATCGGGCTCGGACGCCTGGAAGAACTACATGCGTCGTGCCACCAATACCATCAACTACAGCAAGACCCTGCCGCTGGCGCAGGGCGTGAAGTTCGATATCGACTGAGTCACCGGCGGCCGCCCTCCACGGCGGCCCGCGCAGGGCCTGAAGCGATAACAGCAATAACAGCAACAGCGTCAACAGCAGCAATAGCGACAGCAGCGACAGCAGCAACCACGCCGGCCCGGCAAGGGACCGGCGCGGCATCCCACGTACCCACACCCGCGCAAGCGGGACCCACATCGGCAAACCGGCAAGGAGTGCAGTAATGAAGATGAAGACCCTGGCAGTGACCTGTGCAATCGGCGCGACCCTGATGGCCGCCTGCGGCGCGCAGGCGCAGACCAAGACCATTTACGTCGGCATGAACGGCGGCACGATGGAAAAGAACTACACCGCCTCGATCTTCCCGGACTTCGAGAAGGCCAACAACGTCAAGGTGGTGGTGGTGCCCGGCACTTCCTCGGACATCATCGCCAAGATGCAGGCACAGCGCGACAAGCCGCAGATGCACGTGGCCTTCCTGGACGACGGCATCATGTACCGAGCCATCAACATGAGCCTGTGCGAAAAGGTCAAGGACGCCGCCGTGCTCAAGGATGTCTACCCCTTCGCACGCCTGGCCAATGACCAAGCCGTGGCCATCGAGATGGGCGTGCTGGGCATCGGCTACAACAAGAAGCTGTTCGCCGAAAAGGGCTGGCCGGCACCGACCTCGTGGATGGACTTCGCCGATCCCAAGTACAAGCAGAAGGTGGTGTTCCAGTCCATCTCCGCCAGTACCTTCGGGCTGTATGGCTTCATGATGTTCAACCGTCTGGTGGGCGGCACCGACAAGAACGTCGACCCCGGCTTCAAGAAGTGGGGCAGCACGGTCGGCCCCAACGTGGTCGAATACCTGTCCAGCTCGGCCAAGATTTCCGAGATGGTGCAGACCAACGAAGCAGCGATCTTCCCGCTGACCGTGACCGGCATTGCCAACCTGAAGGACAAGGGCATCCCCGCCGAATTCGCCACACCCAAGGAAGGTGGCGTGCTGCTGATGACCGGCGCCTGCCCCATCAAGGGCAACAGCGAGCCGGAACTGGCGCAGAAGCTGCTGGAATACCTGCTGACCCCGGCCGTGCAGGCCAAGAGCATGGCGCTGGCCAATTCCATCCCGGTCAACCGCAACGTGCCGCTGTCGGAAGCCGCACAAGCCAAGCTGGGCAAGAGCGAGGTGCTGACCAAGAACCTCAATACCGTCGACTGGGATGTGGTCAACGAAAAGCGTTCCGAATGGAACAACCGCTGGAACCGCATGATCGAGCAGTGATCGGCTGACGCGACGGGGCTCCGCCTGGAGCCCCCGCTGGCCTTTTCTCTTCTTTGCTGCTCTTTTCTCCTCGGGCTGCGGCTGCAGCCACCGTAGAAGCTTTCTTCATGCCCTGAACAACCATGCGGCGCCGCGCATCCCGCACATCCCGCGCTGGCCGCGCTCGTCCTTTTTTCTTCACATTTTGCTGCGCACATCATGACAGCCGCCTACCGCTTCAATCCCGCCTTCGAGGCGCCGCAGGGTTCGCCTATCCGCGAGTTGTTCAAGTACACCCAGCAGCCCGGCATGATTTCCTTTGCCGGTGGCTATCCGGCACCGTCCCTGTTCGATGCCGCCGGACTTGCGCGCAGTGCTGCCACCTTGCTCGATAGCGCCGCCGCGGCCTGCCTGCAATATGGTGCTACCGAAGGCACGGCGGTGTTGACGCAGACGCTGAGGCAGCTCACCCGCGAGCGCATCGGCGGCGCCGATCCGGGCGAGCTGATCGTGACCACCGGCTCCCAACAGGGTTTCGAACTGCTGCTGCGCATCCTGCTGCAGGCAGGTGACTGCGTGGCCATCGAACGTCCTTGCTATCCGGCCGCGATCCAGGCCTTGCGACTGGCGCATGCCGACCTGCTGGAAATTCCCGGCGATGCGCAGGGGATGGATACCGATGCCCTGGAAGCCGCGCTGCAGGCCGGCGCCCGGCCGAAGATGCTGTATCTGGTGCCGACCTTCGCCAATCCCACCGGTGCCACCTTGCCGCTGGCGCGCCGGCGGCATCTGCTGTCACTGGCGGTGCGCTACCAGTTCATCGTGGTGGAAGACGATCCCTACGGAGAACTCCGTTTCTCCGGCCAGGCTGAACCGCCGCTGCTGCAGGTGGCGCAGGAGATCGAGGGCGCCAGCGACTGGCTGGTCTATCTGTCCAGCCTGTCCAAGACGGTGGCACCGGGTCTGCGCATCGGCTGGATGTGCGGCCCGGCGCAAATCCTGCGCCGCGCCGTCATCGCCAAGCAGACCGGCGACCTGTGCACCGCGCCGTGGATGCAGATGGTCGCGGCCCGTTACCTGCAGGCCGGTTGCCTGCAGGCGCATCTGCCCACCATCATCGCCACCTATCGCGAACGTTGCCGGATCATGCTGGCCTCGCTGAAGGAGGCGTTCGGCGACAGCCTGGACCTGATTGCGCCGGAAGGCGGCATGTTCATCTGGGCCAGCTGGAAGGATGGCACCGATGCCACGGCCCTGCTGCAGCAGGCGGTCAGGCACAACGTGATGTATGTGCCGGGCGCGGCCTTCTACGCCAGCGCGGCCCACGCCGGACACTGGCGATTGTCGTTCGCCAATGCCCAGCCCGAGGACATCGTGGAGGGCGTGGCGCGACTGAAGAAGGCGCAGCAGGAATGGAAGGCGGCGAAATCCGCTGCTTAGCTGGCACAGATCAATTCATCGGCAATGAGCGGACCAGCCCGGGCGGTCGCGTGACTATACTGGCGCCACGATGGTCGCCACGGTGATGCCGCGCGGCCATCCTGCTTTTCCACTCCAGGGATGACGCGATGTTTGCCAGACTCAAAGCCACTTTCAACTACTTCAACGAGGCCGTGCCGTTCCGGCTGGTCCCCGCCCTGATCACCACGGCCGTGCTGATCCTGCTGTTGCTGCTGCCTTGTCCGCAGGGGCTTGCGCCCAAGGCCTGGGCGCTGGTGGCGATCTTCCTCACCACCATCGTGGCCATCATTCTCAAGGTCATGCCCATCGGCGTGATGGCGATGATGGCCATCGTCATCGTCTCGCTCTCGCAGGTTACCTCGACCTCATCCAAGGGCGCCATTGCGGATGCACTGGCCAGCTTTTCCAATCCGCTGATCTGGCTCATCGTGGTAGCGATCCTGATCTCGCGCGGCCTGAAGAAGACCGGGCTGGGACGGCGCGTGGGCCTGATGTTCATCGCCCTGCTGGGCCGGCGCACTATCGGCATCGGCTACGGGCTGGCCATCTGCGAACTGGTGCTGGCACCCTTCACCCCCAGCAATACCGCGCGTGGCGGCGGCATCGTCCACCCCATCATGAAGTCGATCGCCAATGCCTTTGACTCCGACCCGGCCAAGGGCACGCAGAACAAGGTCGGCAGCTACCTGGCGCTGGTCAACTATCACGCCAATCCGATCACCTCGGCCATGTTCCTTACCGCCACCGCGCCCAATCCGCTGGTGGTCAACTACGTCGCCAAGGCGACCGGCCAGGCGCTGCAACTGTCCTGGACCACCTGGGCGCTGTGCATGCTGCTGCCCGGTCTGGTGTGCCTGCTGATCATGCCCATGGTGATCTACCTGATCTCGCCGCCGGAGCTGAAGTCCACGCCCAATGCGGTGGACTACGCCCGCGGCGAACTGGACAAGATGGGCCGCCTGGGCGCCAGTGAAAAGGTCATGCTGGGGACCTTCGCCCTGTTGCTGCTGCTGTGGGCCAATGTGCCGGCCATGCTGCTGGGTGCGGCCTTCACGCTGGACCCGACGGTGGTGGCCTTTGTCGGCCTGTTCGTGCTGATCATTACCGGCACCATCGACTGGGATGATGTGCTTTCCGAAAAGAGCGCCTGGGACACCCTGGTCTGGTTCGGCGCGCTGGTGATGCTGGCCGAGCAATTGAACAAGACCGGCGTGGTGGCTTGGTTCTCGGAGGGCATGAAAGCGGCCATCGTCGCCAGCGGCATGGGCTGGTTGGCGGTCGCGGCGGTGCTGCTGCTGGTGTTCGTGCTGTCGCACTATTTCTTTGCCAGCACCACCGCCCACATCAGCGCCATGCTGCTGGCCTTCCTGATGGTGGGAGCGCAACTGCTGCCGCAGCAGTACGTGCTGCCCTTCATGCTGATGATGACCGCCGGCTCGGCCATCATGATGACGCTGACCCACTACGCCACCGGTACCTCGCCCATCATCTTCGGCAGTGGCTACGTTTCCATGGGCAAGTGGTGGGGCGTGGGGCTGGTGATGGCGGTGGTGGAACTGCTGGTGTTCGTGACCGTCGGCACGGCGTGGTGGAAGGTGTTGGGGTATTGGTAGGGTAGCGGCAAGGCGGTTCCGTTTTTCGAGACCGACATCGTGGATTACCAACATAAGGAGATCAATATGGCTCGCCACCTTGCTCCCGTGACGCCGGGAGAGTTGCTCAACGAGGAGTTCCTCAAGCCGATGGGCATCACCCAGTATCGCCTGGCCAAGGAGATCGGGGTTTCCCAATTGCGCATCAGTGAAATCGTCAACGGCAAGCGTTCGATCACAGCCGATACCGACCTTCGGCTGGCGCGCTTCTTCGGTCTGTCCGACAGATATTGGCTGCGCGCACAGGTCGCGCATGACACCGAGATTGCACGAGAAAAGATGCGGGACGTACTGGCCGGCATCCGGCAGTGGCAGCCCAGGGAAGAGCCCTCCGCCTGAATCTGGAGAGGGCCCATGAAAATGGCGACGCACTGAGGTGGGTCGCCATTTTCTTGTCTGTCACGGGTAGGGCTACTTCAGGTCCAGCACGATGCGCCCATCGATCTTGCCTTCTTCCATGCGGGCGAAGATGGCATTGATGTTATCCAGCTTGTCCCAGGTGAAGTGCGCGGCGACCTTGCCTTCGGCGGCGAAGACCAGTGACTCTTCCAGATCCTGGCGGGTGCCGACGATGGAGCCCCGCACGGTGATGCGCTTCAAGACCGTGTTGAACACCGGCAGGCTGATGTCGCCCGGTGGCAGACCGACCAGGGCCATGGTGCCGCGTGCGCGCAGGAAGCCGAAGGCCTGTTCCATCGCCTTGGGCGAGACTGCCGTCACCAGCGCACCATGGGCGCCGCCGATGATGCGCTGGACGTCGGCCACGGCATTGATGTCGCGCCCATCGACGGTGAGGTCCGCGCCCAGCTTCTTGGCCAGCGCCAGCTTGTCTTCGTGGATGTCGGCGGCGACCACGTGCATGCCCATGGCCTTGGCGTATTGCACGGCCATGTGGCCCAGGCCACCGATGCCGGAGATCACCACCCATTCGCCGGGGCGCACCTCGGTTTCCTTCAAGCCCTTGTAGACGGTCACACCCGCGCACAGCACCGGCGCGGCCGGGCCGAACTCCAGGCCGGCCGGCAGGTGGCCGACGAAATCGGGATCGGCCAGGCCATATTGCGCGAAGCTGCCATTGACGGAATAGCCGGTGTTCTGCTGTTCGGCGCACAGGGTTTCCCAGCCTGTGCGGCAGGGCGAACAGCAGCCGCAGGCCGTATGCAGCCAGGGTACGCCGACGCGGTCACCTTCCTTGACGCGCTTGACGCCCGCGCCCAGCGCGGCGACATAGCCGGTACCTTCGTGGCCGGGGATGAAGGGTGGGGTGGGCTTGACGGGCCAGTCGCCATGGGCGGCATGCAGGTCGGTGTGGCAGACACCGCTGGCCTCGAACTTGACCAGGATCTGACCTGGGCCGGGGGTGGGAACGGGAACTTCCTCGATGGACAGGGGCTTGCCGAATTCGCGGACGACGGCCGCTTTCATCATTTGCGTCATATGCACTCCTCGGGGGGGATCAACGGGATGCGAGGGCAGGGGGATGGCCGTTTTGCTGCGTTGGCCAACTGTTGTGCCTGCCTGCATGGCCCACTATCCTCCGGGCGCGCAGGGACGACAATCAATGATTGGACATGGGTTGATCCATGTCGCTCATCGTTGAAAAACTTGGACGTTCATTCAAGAAATACGCAGGGCGGACGGTGCGCAGGCCCTGCTCCCATGACCCTCCCAGGGCAGGGTGTTTTCTATTTCGCGATCACCACTTCGACATCGGTCTCGGCCAGCAGCTTGGCCAGTTCCGGCGGTGGAGGGGCATCGGTGAAGAGCACATCGATCTGCGACAGGTGCGCCATCTTCACCAGCGCCTGCCGGCCGAACTTGCTGGCGTCGGCCACCAGCCAGACCTGGCGTGACTGTTCGATGATGGTCTGGGCCACCTTGACCTCGCGGGCGTCGAAGTCGCGCAGCACGCCGTCCATCTCGATACTGGAAATGCCGATGATGCCGATGTCCACCTTGAACTGGCGGATGAAATCGATGGTCGCCTCGCCGACGATGCCACGGTCACGGGCGCGCACTACGCCGCCAGCGATGATCACTTCCAGCTCGGGATTGCTGGCCAGTGAATTGGCCACGTTCAGGTTGTTGGTCACCACGTGCAGGTTGCGATGCTGTTGCAGGGCGCGCGCAACCTCTTCCGTGGTGGTGCCCAGGTTCAGGATCAGGGAGCAGCCGTCGGGCACGCGGGCAGCCACGGTACGACCGATGCGGCGCTTGGCTTCGGCATGCAGCACCTGGCGCTCCGGATAGGCGATGTTCTCGGTCGAGGACAACAGGCCGACGCCGCCGTGGTAGCGCGCCAGCAGGCTGGCATCGACCATCGCCTTGACGTCGCGGCGCACGGTCTGGGTGGTCACGCCCAGCTGTTGGGCCAACTCTTCGACCGAGATCGTGCCGTGCTTGCGCACGCATTCCAGCAGCGTCTGTTGCCTGGGATTGAGCATGGTGGCTTGAAAAAAGATTAAAGATTGTGATCAGAGATGAACATTAAAAAACATAAACGAACATAAAACAACAAATAATTGTTGATTTACGTTCGGGATGTCGCTTATCTTACTGGGCATTGCCAACTCCCGGGAAATGGGGGAGCTGGGTGCAGCGAATGAAGCGAAAAGCGAACAAGCGGAAAGTGGAGAACAGGCCAATGGCGCTCGAATACGATCTCTTGGTGGTAGGCGGTGGCATCAACGGTGCAGGCATTGCACGTGATGCGGCCGGCCGCGGGCTGCGGGTGCTGCTGTGCGAACAGCATGACCTGGCCCAGCACACCTCTTCGGCCAGCACCAAGCTCATCCATGGCGGCCTGCGTTATCTCGAATACTACGAGTTCAAGCTGGTGCGCAAGGCGCTCCAGGAGCGCGAAGTGCTGCTGCGCTCGGCGCCGCACATCATCTGGCCCCTGCGTTTCGTCATGCCGCACGATGCCAACCAGCGTCCGGCCTGGATGATCCGCGCCGGCCTGTTCATGTATGACTACCTGGCCAAGCGCGAGATATTGCCAGCCTCCGAAGGCGCCAACCTGACCCGTCACGTCGCCGGCCAACCCCTGAAGGGCGACTATCGTCGCGGCTTCGTCTATTCCGATGGCTGGGTCGACGATGCGCGCCTGGTGGTCCTGAATGCGATGGACGCGCAGGAGCGCGGCGCCCGCATCCTCACCCGCACCAAGTGCATCAGCGCCCGCCGCGAGGGCGATGCCTGGCATGCCGTGCTGGAACATCAGCATGCCAATGGCGTGCAACAGGAAGAAGTGCGCGCCCGCGCCATCGTCAACGCTGCCGGCCCCTGGGCCGCACGCTTCGCGCAGGCGGTGCCGCAGGCCAGGACCGGGCGCAGCCTGCGCCTGATCAAGGGCAGCCACATCGTGGTCAAGCGCCTGTTCGACCATCCCTACGCCTACATCTTCCAGAACCCCGACAAGCGCATCATCTTCGCCATTCCCTACCAGGAAGAATTCACCCTCATCGGTACCACCGACCTCGAATACCACGGCGACGCCGGCAAGGTCGAGATTGATGCCGAGGAGATCGATTACCTGTGCGAGATGGCCAACCGCTACTTCAAGCGCCAGATCGGCCGTGAAGACGTGGTCTGGACCTATTCCGGCGTGCGTCCGCTGCTGGACGACAGCGCCGAGAATGCCTCGGCCATCACCCGCGACTACCTGCTCGAATGCGACGACGCCGGTGCGCCCATGTTGAATGTCTGGGGCGGCAAGATCACCACCTATCGCAAGCTGGCCGAAGAGGCGCTGGCCATGCTGGCACCGCATCTGGGTGCCTCCAGCCAGCCCTGGACAGCTGGTGCGCCGCTGCCCGGCGGCGACCTGGAACAGCCCGGCAAGATGGTGGCGCGCTACGACTTCGACGCTTTCCTGCGCCAGTTCCAGGCACGTCATCCCTGGCTGCCGGCCGCGCTTGCGCATCGCTATGCGCGCAGCTATGGCTCGCGCGTGACGCAGATCATCGGTCAGGCCGACAGCCTGGCCGCGCTGGGCGAGGAGCTGACCCCGGGCCTGTATGAAGCCGAGGCGCGCTACCTGGTGCAACACGAATGGGCAAGCGGCGCCGACGATATCCTGTGGCGCCGCAGCAAGCTGGGCCTGCATTGCGGGCCCCAGCACAGAGGACGGCTGGAGGCGTGGTTGGCGAGTCTGCCCGATCACGCCGCCAGCTGATCCCAGGTCGACGCCCACCATCAATCAAAAAAATGCAGTGAGGAGACAGCGTGACCCTGGAACTGAAACAAGTGGCCAAGACGGTCGGTGCCGAAACGCACCTCTACCCGCTTGACCTGAATCTCGCCAAAGGTGGCATCAACGTCCTGCTAGGCCCGACCCAGGCCGGCAAGACCTCGCTGATGCGCATCATCGCCGGGCTCGACAAGCCCACCGCCGGTCGCGTGCTGGTCGATGGCCAGGATGTCACTGGCGTGGGGGTGCGCGAGCGCAACCTGGCGATGGTCTATCAGCAATTCATCAACTATCCCGGTCTGACGGTGTTCGAGAACATCGCTGCACCCTTGCGCCTGCAAAAGCAGGGCGAGCAGGAAATCACCCGGCGCGTCAACGAGATCGCCGACAAGCTGCACATCGCCCATCTGCTGCAACGCCTGCCGGGCGAACTCTCCGGCGGCCAGCAGCAGCGCACTGCGCTGGCGCGCGCGCTGATCAAGCGCGCACCGCTGGTGCTGCTGGACGAGCCGCTGGTGAATCTGGACTACAAGCTGCGCGAGGAATTGCGCAGCGAACTGATTTCGCTCTTCGCCACCGGCGACACCACCGTGGTCTATGCCACCACCGAGCCGCAGGAAGCCCTGCTGCTGGGCGGCCATACCGCGGTGATGCACGAAGGCCGGCTGCTGCAGTTCGCACCGACCCTGGCACTGTTCAATTCGCCGGCCTCCACCCAGGTGGCGGCGATCTTCAATGATCCGCCGATGAACCTGCTGGATGCCACGGCCGTGTCCTCGGCCAATGGCGTGGCCGCCGTCCGCATGAATGATGGCAGTGTGCTGGAGATTGCCGGCCGCGCGCTGACACTGGCCGAAGGCCAGCGCTGCAAGCTGGGCATCCGCTGCAACGATGTGCGGCTGCAAGCGCTGGAAGCACCGGGCGTGAGCCTGGGATGCAGCGTGGCCCTGGCCGAGCTGTCCGGCTCCGAGACCTATCTGCACCTGCGCCATGGCGAGGTACCGCTGGTGGCGCAGCTCTCGGGCGTGCATGAAGTGGCCATTGGCAGCACGGTGCAGGTCAGCATCGCTGCCGCCAAGGCTTTCCTGTTCGACACAGAGGGTCGCCTGTTGAGCGCCCCGTTGGAGACGCACTGACATGGCCCGCATCGAATTCAAGAACCTGGGCCATGCCTACAGCGGCAATCCGGCCAGCCTCAAGGACTACGCCCTGCAACCGATGAACATGGTGTGGGAAGACGGTGGCGCCTATGCCTTGCTGGGTCCCTCCGGCTGCGGCAAGTCCACGCTGTTGAACATCATCTCGGGGCTGTTGCAGCCATCCGAAGGGCAGGTGCTGTTCGACGGTGTCGACATGACCCGCATGGCGACCCGCGATCGCAACATCGCCCAGGTGTTCCAGTTCCCGGTGCTCTACGACACCATGAGCGTGTTCGATAACCTGGCCTTCCCGCTGCGCAACCGCAAGATGCCCGAGCGCGAAGTGCAGGCGCGTGTGCGCGAGATCGCCGAGATGCTTGATCTCACCCGTGACCTGAAGCAGCGCGCCGCCGGCCTGTCGGCCGATGCCAAGCAAAAGATTTCGCTGGGGCGCGGCCTGGTGCGCAAGGACGTGGCCGCCATCCTGTTCGATGAACCGCTGACCGTGATCGACCCCCACATGAAGTGGGAACTGCGCCAGAAACTGAAGGAGATCCACCACCAGCTGAAGCTGACCCTCATCTACGTGACGCACGATCAGGTCGAGGCATTGACCTTCGCCGATGAAGTGGTGGTCATGACCGAAGGCAAGGTGGTGCAGCAGGGTAAGCCCGAGGCACTGTTCCTGAGGCCGGACCACACCTTCGTGGGCTACTTCATCGGCAGCCCCGGCATGAACTTCTGCCCGCTCAGCATCGAAGGCGATGCCGTGCTGCTGGGCCGGCAGCAAGTGCAGGTGGACGCGGCGCAGTTGCAGGCGTTGAAGAACAGCAGTGGCGAGCTCAAGCTGGGCATCCGCCCCGAATTCGTCGAACTGGCCGCGCCCGGCACGGCCGGCGCCATCAGCGCCGAGGTCACCCAGGTCCAGCATCTGGGGACCAGCCAGCTGGTGACGGCGCAGTTCGAGGGCATGAGCGTGAAGGCGCGCGTGGCGCCGGAGATGAAGATCGCCACCGGGCCGCAATGGCTGCGCCTGGCCAAGCCCGAGACGATCTACTTCAGCAACGACCAGAGAATAGGACGCTAAGCCCATGAACAAGCCCTACAACAACAAGGCCTGGTTCTTCATCCTCCCGGTCTTCCTGACGGTGGCCTTCTCGGCCATCATCCCGCTGATGACGGTGGTCAACTACTCGGTGCAGGACATCATCAGCCCCGAGCAGAAGGTCTTCGTCGGCCTGGAATGGTTCAAGGACGTCATGCGCGACAGCGAGCTGCATGCGGCCCTGCTGCGCCAGCTGATCTTTTCCTTCTGCGTGCTGCTGGTGCAGATCCCGCTGGGCATCGGCCTGGCGCTGGCCATGCCGCACAAGGGCTGGAAATCCTCGGCCACGCTGGTGATCCTGGCCATGCCGCTGCTCATCCCATGGAACGTGGTCGGTACCATCTGGCAGATCTTCGGCCGCGCCGACATCGGCCTGGGTGGCTACGTGCTCAATCTGCTGGGCATCGGCTACAACTACGCCTCCAATCCGCTGGATGCCTGGCTGACCGTGTTGGTGATGGACGTCTGGCACTGGACACCGCTGGTGGCGCTGCTGGCCTTTGCCGGTCTGCGCTCGATCCCGGATGCCTACTATCAGGCTGCGCAGATCGATGGCGCCAGCCGCTGGGCAGTGTTCCGTTTCATCCAGCTGCCCAAGATGCGCGGCGTGCTGGTGATCGCGGTGCTGCTACGCTTCATGGACAGCTTCATGATCTACACCGAGCCCTTCGTGCTCACCGGTGGTGGCCCCGGCAATTCCACCACCTTCCTGAGCCAGTACCTCACGCAGAAAGCCGTGGGCCAGTTCGACCTCGGTCCGGCCGCCGCCTTCTCGCTGATCTACTTCCTCATCATCCTGCTGTTGTCCTTCGTGCTCTATAACTGGATGCAGAGCGCCGGCAACAACGCCAATGCTTCGGGTGGCCAACATGAATAAAATCCAGGGAAAAAACCAGGACAAGATCCTCACCCGCGTGCTGGTGATGCTGGTCTACATCGCCTTCACGCTGGTCCCGCTGTACTGGCTGCTGAACACATCATTGAAGACCAACGAGGAAACCCTGTCGGTGTTCACCCTCTGGCCCAATGCGCCCACGCTGGACAACTACAAGGTGATCTTCACCGATCCTTCGTGGTATTCGGGTTACATCAACTCCATCATCTACGTGGCCATGAACACGGTCATGTCGCTGCTGGTGGCCTTGCCGGCAGCCTATGCCTTCTCGCGCTATCGCTTCCTGGGCGACAAGCACATGTTCTTCTGGCTGCTGACCAACCGCATGACACCGCCGGCGGTGTTCCTGCTGCCGTTCTTCCAGCTGTATTCCACCATCGGCCTGTCCGATACGCACATCGCGGTGGCGCTGGCGCACATGCTCTTCAACGTGCCGCTGGCGGTATGGATCCTGGAGGGCTTCATGTCGGGCGTGCCGCGTGAGATCGACGAGACCGCCTATATCGACGGCTTCTCCTTCCCGCGCTTCTTCCTGCGTATCTTCCTGCCGCTGATCAAGTCAGGCGTGGGCGTGACGGCCTTCTTCTGCTTCATGTTCAGCTGGGTGGAGTTGCTGCTGGCGCGCACCCTGACTTCGGTCAATGCCAAGCCGATCAGCGCCATCATGACCCGCACCGCCTCGGCGGCGGGCATGGACTGGGGCATCCTGGCCGCCGCCGGTGTGTTGACGATTGTTCCTGGTGCCCTGGTGATCTGGTTCGTGCGCAACCATATCGCCAAGGGCTTCGCAATGGGGAGAGTGTGATCATGGCAAATGCATTTTCGTGGATGTCATGGACGCCACCGGTGGCGATCTTCTTCGCCTGTGTGGCGCTGATGCTGGTGGGCATGACGGTATGGGAGCTACGTTCTCCCACGATCGAGCGCAAGGGCTTCCTGCCCATGCGCACCACCCGCGGCGATCGCCTTTTCATCGGACTGCTGGCAGCGGCCTATATCAACCTGGCCTGGGTCGGACTGACCGACCTGGATCAGTGGTACGCGGCTGGTCTGGGTTTGCTCGCCCTGGTGCTGATCATGCGCAAGGGCTGATCGGAGCTGATGACTCCCGTTCGTCCTGAGTAGCGGCGCAGCCGCGTATCGAAGGTTCGCATGAGGCTGAGCGTCTTCGATACGACCCTGGCGGGCCTACTCAGTCCGAACGGTTCGTGGCGAGCTGGACATCGATTTTTATAGCAGCAGGCAACAGATCTGTAGTGCCAATCAGAACGGACGTCCGGGGATACTCCTTCCCTACCCGGCACGCCAATTCAGGGGAAGGTGACGAGGAGACATGATGCAGAACATGCGGAAAATCAAATTAACCGTGCTGGTGGCTGCCATGGCGATGGCCGGTGTCGCCGGCAATGCCTGGGCCGACATCAAGGCGGCCGAGAAGTGGGTGGATTCGGAATTCCAGCCCAGCACGCTATCGCGCCAGCAGCAGGTCAGCGAGATGCAATGGTTCATCGACGCTGCCGCCAAGCTCAAGGCCAAGGGCGTCAAGGAAATCCACGTGGTCTCCGAGACCCTGGACACCCACGCCTATGAATCCAAGACCCTGGCCAAGGCCTTCGAGGAAATCACCGGCATCAAGGTCATCCACGACGTGATCCAGGAAGGCGACGTGGTCGAGAAGATGCAGACCTCGCTGCAATCCGGCAAGTCGATCTACGATGGCTGGGTCAATGACTCGGACCTGATCGGCACCCACTACCGCAACGGCCAGACCGTGGTGCTGACCGACTACATGGCCGGCCCCGGCAAGGAATACACCAACCCCGGCCTGGACCTGAAGGATTTCATCGGCACCAGCTTCACCACCGCACCCGACGGCAAGCTCTACCAGCTGCCCGACCAGCAGTTCGCCAACCTGTACTGGTTCCGTGCCGACTGGTTCGCACGCAAGGACCTGCAGGACAAGTTCAAGGCCAAGTACGGCTATGAACTGGGCGTGCCGCAGAACTGGTCGGCCTATGAAGACATCGCGGCCTTCTTCACCAACGACGTGAAGGAACTCGATGGCAAGAAGATCTACGGTCACATGGACTACGGCAAGAAGGACCCCTCGCTGGGCTGGCGCTTCACCGATGCCTGGCTGTCGATGGCTGGCGCCGCCGACAAGGGTTTGCCCAACGGCTTGCCGGTGGATGAGTGGGGCATCCGCGTGGCCGACGACAAGTGCACCCCGGTGGGCGCATCGGTGGCACGCGGCGGCGCGACCAACTCGCCGGCAGCGGTCTATGCCCTGACCAAGTACCTGGACTGGATGAAGAAGTATGCCCCACCCGAGGCGCTGGGCATGACCTTCTCCGAAGCCGGCCCGGTGCCGGCGCAGGGGCACATCGCGCAACAGATCTTCTGGTACAGCGCCTTCACCGCCAGCATGACCAAGCAGGGTCTGCCGGTGGTCAATACCGATGGCTCGCCCAAGTGGCGCATGGCCCCCGGCCCGCACGGCCCGTACTGGAAGGATGGCATGCAGAACGGTTACCAGGACGTAGGCTCGTGGACCTTCCTCAAGAGCACGCCACCTGACCAGATGGCCGCAGCCTGGCTGTATGCGCAGTTCACGACCTCCAAGACCGTCTCGCTGAAGAAGTCCATCGTCGGCGTGACCTTCATCCGTGACTCCGACATCCGCTCCGACTACTTCACCAAGAACGCGGCCAAGTACGGCGGCCTGATCGAGTTCTATCGCAGCCCGGCACGGGTGGCGTGGACCCCGACCGGGACCAACGTGCCGGACTATCCGAAGATGGCGCAGATCTGGTGGAAGAACATCTCCTCGGCCATCTCCGGCGAGAAGACCCCGCAAGGTGCGATGGACAACCTGGCCGACGAGATGGACGGTATCATGGCCCGCCTGCAGCGCGCCGGCATGAAGCAGTGCGCGCCCAAGCTGAACCCGAAGAAGGACCCGGCCTCCTGGCTGTCCGACAAGGGGGCGCCGTGGGCCAAGCTGGCCAACGAAAAGCCCAAGGGCGAGACCATCCCCTACGACAAGCTGTTGCAGGCCTGGAAGGATGGCCGCGTACGCTGATAGTCTGATCGTGCAATCTGATCCGCATCACGCGTAGGATGACGCCATCCCGGCTTGTGTCGGGATGGCGTCTTCGCGTTTCTGGTATCCCGGTCTTGCAGCCGGTCTGATTCAGTTTTTTTCGTTTTCAAGGCTTCATTTTCAACCCGCCGTTTTCAGTACGTCAGCAAGGAACCAGCATGGCCTATCTGCTCGCCCTCGACCAGGGCACCTCCAGCTCGCGCAGCATCATCTTCGATCAGAGCGGGGCCATCGTGGCCACCGCCCAGCAGGAATTTCCGCAGATCTTTCCCCAGCCGGGCTGGGTCGAACACGACCCCATGGATCTGTGGCACAGCCAGTTGCAGACCGCGCAGAAGGTGTTGGCGCAAAGTGGCATCCAGGCCAGTGAGCTGACCGCGCTGGGCATCACCAACCAGCGCGAGACCACCGTGGTCTGGGAGCGTGCCACCGGCAAGCCCGTCTACAACGCCGTGGTGTGGCAGGATCGACGCGCCGAAGTGGTGTGCGCGGCGCTGCGCGAACGCGGCCTGGGCGAGGCCATCCAGAAGAAGACCGGGCTGGTGCTCGACCCCTATTTCTCCGGCACCAAGTTGCGCTGGATCCTCGATAACGTGTCCGGCCTGCGCGAGCGTGCCGAGCGCGGCGAACTGCTGTTCGGTACCGTCGACTCCTGGCTGGTTTGGAACCTCACCGGCGGCCGTCTGCATGTGAGCGATGTTTCCAACGCCTCGCGCACCATGCTGTGGAATATCCACACCGGTGCCTGGGACGAGGAACTGCTGCAGTGGCTGGGCATTCCGGCATCGATGCTGCCGCAGGTGCATGCCTCGGCCCATATCTATGGCGAGATCGATGCGCAGCACCTGGGCGCAGCGGTCAAGATCGGTGGCATCGCCGGCGACCAGCAGTCGGCCCTGTTCGGTCAGGCCTGCGTGCGTCCCGGCATGGCCAAGAACACCTATGGCACCGGTTGCTTCATGCTGCTGCATACCGGCGACCAGTGCGCGACCTCGCACAATGGCCTCATCAGCACCGCCGCCTGCCAGGTCGATGAACGCAAGCAATACGCGCTGGAAGGCAGCGTCTTCATCGGGGGCGCAGTGGTGCAATGGCTGCGTGATGGCTTGAAAGCCATCAAGACCTCCACCGACGTCGAAGGCCTGGCCTGCACGGTCGAGGATTCGGGCGGGGTGGTGTTCGTGCCGTCCTTCACCGGCCTGGGCGCGCCCTATTGGAACCCGTCGGCCAAGGGCGCCATCGTGGGCCTGAGCCGGGGCAGTACGGTGGCGCACATCGCCCGCGCGGCGCTGGAATCGATCGCCTTCCAGAGCACGGCCCTGCTCAATGCCATGGTGCGGGACGCGGTCTCGCCCATCACCGAATTGCGGGTCGATGGCGGGGCGGCCGCCAACAACCTGCTGCTGCAGTTCCAGGCCGACCTGTTGGGTATTCCCGTGATCCGCCCGCAGGTCACCGAGACCACGGCGCTGGGTGCGGCCTATCTGGCCGGCGTGGCCACCGGGGTCTATCGGGATCTGTCGGAACTGTCCGCGCAATGGCGCATGGAACGCACCTTCGAACCACGCTTCACGCGGGAACAGGCGCAGGAGAGAATCCACGCGTGGGAGGCGGCGATCCGCCAGGTCAGCGCGGCCTGACCGCTAGGTAGGCGGTGGGGCAATGTTTCAGTTGAAATCCAGGTGCCACCGTCTGACATCGGATTGATACGGTGCCAGCCGATGATGTTCTCAAGCCCGCTGCAATCCGGCAGCGGACATCTCAAGGAGAACGATCATGGAAGGCTTCCTGTTGGATTGCATGCAATTGGCCACCGGCTTCTTCGATGCCGCATCCACCTTCGTGATGGCCTGCGACATCGGCGTCCCCGACGCCTCCCACGAGGCCCATGGCCGCCACTTCATGGCAGCGCTGGGCATGGCCTGAGCGGCGGGCGGGTCAGGCCGGGGTGCCGGTGCTGAGCAGTTGCATGGAATCCAGATGGCTCAGGCGCGCCCATTCCTCGCCGCCGCGGGCGACGATGGTATCGGCCTCGGGCGTGGCCATCAGGTCGAGGATTTCGGTATCGCTCATTTCCATGTCATCGTTGTAGCGGAACACCTTGAGCACCGGACGGGTCAGGTCTTGGGCATTCTGCCGGATCACGAAGCCGGAGCGGCCCGATTCCAGCTTGACGATGGACCCCACCGGGTAGATGCCCAGGGTCTTGACGAAGGCGAGGAACATGGCGCGGTCGAAATGCCCGCTCCAGGTGGCCATGGTGGAAATGGCTTCGGCCGGGTCCCAGGCGCGCTTGTAGGGGCGGTCCGAGGTGAGGGCGTCGTAGACGTCGCAGATCGCCGCCATGCGCGAATACAGGCTGATGGAACCGCTGCGCAGGGCTTCCGGGTAACCGTTGCCGTCCATCTTTTCGTGGTGGTGCAGGCAGACGTCGCGCGCATAGTCGGGGACGTTGGGGTCCTGGCTCAGGTATTTGTAGCCCAGTTCAGGATGTTTCTTGATCTGGGTGAATTCGTCGTCGGTGAGCTTGCCCGGCTTGTTGAGCAGTTCATGCGGCAGGAAGGCCTTGCCCACGTCATGCAGGAAACCGCCCAGTCCGGCCTCGCGACAGGCTGCCTCGTCCAGCCCCAGGGTACGGCCCAGCGCTACCATCAGCGCGCACACGGCCACCGAGTGCAGGTAGGTGTATTCATCGGCCAGTTTCAGGCGCAGCACGCTGAGCATGCCGTTGGGGCTCTTGACCACCGAACCGGCGATCTCTTCCACCACCGAAACACAACGCTCCATGTCCAGCACCTTGCCCATGCGGGCTTCACTGAACATGGCCTTGGTGGCTTTCTTGGCGGTCTCGCGCAGGGCCATGGCGTCCAGCAGCGTGGTGTCGATGGCCGGCGCTGGCGGCGGTTCCTGCTCCGGCGGGGCGGCCTCTTGCGTTGCCTCGACGGGGGCATCCTGGTCGGTCACATCCTGGTCGTCCACATCCAGACCACGCGCGGTATCGATCCAGCAGTAGGCGATACCGCTGGCGTGGGCTAGCTTCAGTTCACTCTCGTTCTTGAGCAGGAACTTGTTCTTCCAGAACGGATGATCCAGCCACGCAGCCTCGAAGCCACAGAAGTACATGCCGAGGACCAGATCCTCCGTTTTGATTTTCTTTAACATTTCTCGTGCGTCTCTCCGGCGTGCGCCGGGGAACAGGTTGGCTCGGTCACCCCTGTCCAACGGGACAGGGCGATGCCGTTCAGCCCGGCTCAGGATTGCCGGTCGTTAATCATCTCATATGAAAGGCCATAAGTGAACGGTTGAGGTTGTTGCAGGCCGGTATGGGGGCTTCCGTCGGGCAAAGATGCCACACCGTCATCGACATGGAGCAGCCAAAAAAAGGCCCGTCCGGGGGATGGACGGGCCTGAAAGATCCGCTGGATGTCGTCGCAGCGGACAAGGGGAAAGAGGAGATCCCGATGTGCCTAATGTAGGCGTCGAAAATTAAGCGAGACTTAAATAAGCGGAAAAAAAGCGGCTGAGCGGAAAACGGACGCGGGTCAGCCCCGCCCTTGAGCCCAGCGCCGGCATACTCTTGCCGGGGTGCAAGCGTTTGTGGCGGGATGCAAACACCCTGTAAATTTAGCTAAACATTTTGTTGTCGTTTAATTAAAATTCCTCCTACATTAATATCGAATTGACAACAAAGAGAAATCCATGAAAACCCTGATTGCAGCCATCCTTCTGGTAGCCAGTTCAATCGCCCACGCCGCCCCGGGTGGCCCCAGCGTGGGCAATGCCAGTCGCGACGACGTGACCCTGAGCGGTCACAAGGCCGATAATTTCACCCTGGCCGCGGGCAACGCGCAGTCCGGCGCGAACGGCACCAGCTCGGTATTCAGCAGCGCCTTCGGCGGCGGCAGCTGGAGCCTGCTCAACAAGATCGATTCCAGCGGCGCCCAGGTGGGTAGCACCGCCTCGGTGTTGGGCTCCAACGTCAGCATCAGCTTCAGCCTGGGCAGCGACAACAAGAGCGGCACCTGGAGCATCACCTCCAGCAAGAGCCTGCAGATGGATCTGGTACTGGGCATCCACGCCAGCAATGCCACCGGCTCCTTCCTGTTCGACAATCTGGTGCTCAACGCCGGCCAGACCCAGAGCGGCAGCTTCGCCATCAACTGGAAAAACAATGGCGGCCAGGTTCCGGATTATTCGAACCTGACCATGTTCTATTCCAACGCTTCGCTGCGCACCGTGGCAGCGGTGCCGGAACCCTCGACTTATGCCATGCTGCTGGCGGGTCTGGCACTGGTGGGCGGCCTGGCCTGGCGCCGTCGTCGCCAGGCCGGTGCCGGTGTCCTGCCGCTGGGCGCCGCCTGAGCCGGCTGCAAGACAAGCCCCAAGAAAAACGCGCTGGCCCGCAAGCCAGCGCGTTTTTTGTTTTGCGTACCGGCCAGGGCCGGTGGTCTCAATGTTCCCGCACATCCGGTAGCAGCACCGTCAGCAGCCCGGCCAGCGGCAGGAAGGCGCACAGGCCATAGACCCAGGCAATCCCGTACAGGTCGGCCAGGTGGCCCAGCAGCGCCGCGCCGATGCCGCCGAAACCGAACATGAGGCCGAAGAACACACCGGCGATCATGCCCACCTTGCCCGGCACCAGTTCCTGCGCATACACCACGATGGCCGAGAAGGCCGAGGAAATGATCAGCCCGATCACCACCGACAGCACGGCCGTCCAGAACAGGTTGGCATGCGGCAGCATCAGGGCGAAGGGCGCGGCGCCGAGGATGGAGATCCAGATCACCAGTTTGCGGCCGATGCGGTCACCGATGGGGCCGCCGACGAAGGTACCCACCGCCACCGCGCCAAGGAACAGGAACAGGTACAGCTGCGAAGACGCCACCGACATCTGGAAACGGTCGATCAGGTAGAAGGTGAAATAGCTGGTGAAGCTGGCCATGTAGAAATACTTGGAAAACACCAGCAGGGCCAGCACCACCAGGGCGCGGCGCACGGTCGCGGCCGGCAACTGGTGGCGCGCCAGCACCTTGCCCTTGCCCTTGCCGGCGGCCAGGTGGCTGCGATACCACGACGACACGCGCGACAACACCACGATGGCCAGCGCCGAGAGCACCAGGAACCAGGCCACATGGGTTTGCCCATAAGGCACCACGATGGCCGCCGCCAGCAGCGGTCCGAAGGCCGAACCGGCATTGCCGCCGACCTGGAAGGTTGATTGCGCCAGGCCGAAACGACCGCCCGAAGCCATGCGGGCGATGCGCGAGGCTTCCGGGTGGAAGGTCGAGGAACCCACGCCGATCAGCGCCGCCGCCAGCAGAAAGGCGCCGAAGCTGCCGGCCAGCGCCAGCAGCACGATGCCGATCAGGGTCGCCACTGCGCCGCTGGGCAGCAGCCAGGGCTGCGGATGGCGATCGGTGTACATGCCGATCCAGGGCTGCAGCAGCGAGGCGGTGACCTGGAAGGTCAGGGTGATCAGCCCGACCTGGGTGAAGCTGAGCCCATAGCCTGTCTTGAGCATGGGATAGATCGAGGGCAGCAGGGCCTGGATCATGTCATTGATCAGGTGGGCGCCGCCGCAGGCCAGCAGGATGCTCATCACCAGCGGCTGGGCGGCGATGGTGGCGGCGCTGCCGTGGCCGGCTGGGGTGGACGCGGCAGACGGATTGGGGTCGGTAGCACTTGTCATGACATGAGCGGGTCGAGTGAACAAAAAGGGAGGAGCGAAGCGTATCATTGGCACCTATTGATGATGATGCCAATTGTTAGCGATTAAGTGCCATGGTTGCCCAGCTCAAGCCCGTCAGTCCCAGTGCCGAGGTCAATACCTTCCAGCATGCACGTAGTGCGGTGGTGGCCTTCGCCCGCGAACTGGCCTATCGCGACCTGCTGACGGCGCACTCACACCCGCGCGGCCAGCTGCTGTACGCGGTGGAGGGCGTGATGCAGGTACGCACACCGCAAGGGGTGTGGCTGGTACCGCCGCAACGCGCCTTGTGGGTGCCGCCGATGGTGGAGCACGAGATCCGCATGCTCAGCAAGGTCAGCATGCGCACCGTCTACATCGGTCCGGACCTGGGAAGAGGGATTGGCGAGCAGTGCCGTTTGCTGGAGGTCTCGGTATTGCTGCGCGAGCTGATCCTGGCCCTGCTGGCCGAGCCCCGGGAATATGAAGAAACCAGTCGGGCCGGCCACGTGGCCGCCTTGATTCTGTCGGAGCTGGCCCGGGCGCCGGCCATTCCGGTGGCCATCCCCTGGCCGCAGGATCGCCGCCTGCAGGTCATCTGCGAAGCCATCCTGGCCGATCCCGGTCGCCAGTTCGCGCTGGCCGACTGGGCCGGGGTGGGAGGCGCCAGTGTACGCACGGTGATCCGTCTGTTTCCCCGGGAGACGGGTCTGCAGTTCCGCCACTGGGTGCAACAGGTGCATCTGAGCGAAGCGCTGGTGCGCCTGGCGCGTGGCGATGCGGTGGGGGTGGTGGCGCAGGCGCTGGGCTATCGCAGCCAGAGTGCGTTTTCCAACATGTTCCGCAAGGCCTTGCGCAGTAGCCCCAATCACTACCAGCCGCGCCAGGAGAGGCGACGCCTTACCCGCTCGCCGGCGAGTGCACCGCTCAGTAGGGAATGACCACCACCCGCGGGCCGCGCCGGGCCTGTGGGGCCGTGGTCGCGGCAGTTGGTGCGGCGCTGGCTTGCTGTTGCGGCTGATCGGGATCGCGTTCCAGGAAGTAGGGATCGTCCTGCGGCGCCAGCGCGCCGGCTGCTCCGGTCACTTGTTGCGCGCGGTCATTGACGGTGCCGGCACCGACTGAGCAGACCTGGAAGAAGTCGGCACTCCCCTCGGAAAAATCGATACGGCATTTCTCGGCCACCACCACCGAGATATCGAGGGCGCTCACATTGGCGGCCACGGCCAGTTCACCGCGCTGCGCCTGCAGTATCAGCATGAGCGTCATCATGGCGATGACGGGATAGGTCTTGTTCATGGCATTCTCCGGTTGCTCCCACTGTAGCGTTTGCAGTGCGCCGGGCGCATCGGAAAAAACCTGAGCCGACACATCCTGATCGCCCGAGACGCCGCGTCCCGCCTGGATGATGCCGCTTTGCAAGTGTAAAGATTGTCGGTTTTCTACCGTAATCAGGTCATGAGAACTCCGATCCGGGAGAGTGAACATGGCGATGGAAACCGATCTGGTCATCATGGCGCGCGAAGCCGTCTCGCCACTGACGGCGCAGCAGCAGCCCCGCGACAATACCCAGGCAATGCCCGCTGCCGTCAGCGCGGCCACGATAGCGGTGGTCGCCGACGAGGGGGTGACGCTGTCGTTGTCGGCACAGGGCAAGCTCATGGCCGCCGTGGCGCTGGCGGTGGAGCATGTCACTACGGCCGCCGTCGATTCCACCGAAGCAGCGCAGGGCGCCAATGCGTCCCAGGCCCTGAAGGCCGTGCTGGAGGCCAGCCTGCCGATCACGCGCGACACCCTTTTCGCGATCGAGGCACGCCTGGTGGCGGCACGGCGCGGGGCCGACGCCATCGCGGCGGCCGATGCCCAGGTGCCACCGTCGGATGATCCACGCCGCCTGAGCCAGGCACGCCAGGCCACCGAGGCGCTGTATGGCCGCGCTCCCAATCCCTTTGCCGGATGGTCGCGGGCCGAGCTGTCGGCCATCGTCTTTGACGAGAGCGGCGCCTACACCATCAACGAACGCTACGCCGCCACCAACCAGCGCACCGAGCTGGACCAGAAATTCTGGGCACCGGTGTTCCAGCGCGCCCTCGACAGTGGCGACTGGAAGCCGGTCATCACCGCCGCGCTGGTCTTCTACGCCAGCCTCTCGCCGCTGGAGCAGACCGCCTATCCCGGCAACTACGCGCAGCTGCTGCAGCAGTACCTGGATCTCTACCAGTTGCAACCGCAAGCACCGCTGCCGCCGCAGCAACAGATCGACCTGGCCCGCATGCTGGAGACCCTGGTGCTGCCGCTGGGACCGCTGGCGCTGGCCGGCGGCGTGATCCGCGGGCTGGTGCTGCCGCGCCTGGGGCCTTCGCTGGCCGAACTGATTGCCGCCGCGCCGCGCCTGGCGGACCTGATCCAGGTCAACAATGCCGCTCACAGCGTGCAGGACAGCGCCTATCTGGTCCTGCTGCAGCGGGTGTTCGGCGTCCAGCGGCGCGAAGATGAACCGACGCCCGTGCGCCGGGCCGCCGCCGGGGTGGCCGGTCGCGATTTCCTGGCCTATGGCGACCGGCGCCTGCTGGCCGAGGCCTATGCCTATGCCCAGGCCAACGGGATGGCGCTGGACGAAGTGGATGCACTGGCCCGGGATCTGGCCACCTATCGGCAGGCACGCGCCGGCGGCCCGGCTTCCTACGGCGGCGCTTCCAGCGGGATGACGGGTGCGGCATCGCTGGCGCAGGCAGGCCGCATGAGCAGCGAAGAGGCGGCCATCGCCCAGCGCCTGCTCACCAGCCGCGCCGCCAGCATGACCCGGCTGGATCATGGCTTCCTGGCCTGGCTGCTCGATCCGGCTGGTGGCGGCTGGCGTGACGGCGACCTGAGCGGTCATGTGAGCAGTTTTAGTGCCCTGGAGAAACTGCTGGCCGGCCTGGCCGGAGTACCGCTGGGCGAGAGGGCGGGAGAGAGCAGCGAACTGGAAGCCGCTTATCGGATGGTGCTGGAACGCATCGCGCTGCAGGACGCGCCCTCCATCAGGCAGCCACTGCCAGCGGCAGCCGCCGAGGGCGCGCGCAACCTGACCCTGGCGGCACAGATGGCGGCGCTGGCGCGCAGCGATGCGGCCGACAACGCCTTCATGAACAACGCACTGATGCTGCTGCGGATGTATCGCATGTCGCTGACGATGAGTGTAGCCGAGCAGCGGACCCTCTCCGAGCTGGTCTATGCGGCCATGAAACAGCGCCGCCTGCGCACACGGCGCGGCAAGCTGTTCGTGGCCTGGGCCGAGCGCAGTCCGCTGATGCCGTCCTTGCCTTCGATGCCGGGCTGAGCGCGGGCGGACTCAGGCGGGCCAGGCGCGTTCCAGGATGGCCTGCTGGCTGGCCAGGCTGGCGCCGGCCAGGGTGCCGTACACGCGGCCGCCATCGCTGTCGCAGCGGCTGGCCAGGAAGGCTTCGGCCGACCCGGACGGCGCATGGCGCAGCATCAGCATGCCCTGCAGGGCCAGCACCAGTTGCTGGACCAGGCGGCGGGCGCAGGCTTCGCGCTCCTCGTCGGGGGCCTGCAGTAGTTGCCTGAGGGTGTGCACCCGCGCCGCCAGGGCGGCATGGGCCGCAGCCGCGTCCTCCAGTTCCTGCAGCAGGCGCTGGAAACCCTCGGTCTCGCGGCTGATGGCGCGCAGCACATCCAGGCACATCACGTTGCCCGATCCTTCCCAGATCGAATTGACCGGTGCCTCCCGATACAGGCGCGCCATCGGGCCGGTTTCCACGTAGCCGTTGCCACCCCAGACTTCCATGCATTCTCCGGTGAATTCCAGCGCGCGCTTGCAGATCCAGAACTTGGCGGCGGGCGTGACGATGCGTTTCCAGGCTCGCTGCAACGGATCGTCGGGATCATCGAAGGCATGCGCCAGGCGCAGCATCAGCATGGTCGCCGCCTCGCTTTCCAGGGCCAGGTCGGCCAGTACGCTGCGCATGAGCGGCTGCGCGGCCAGCAGGCGGCCGAAGGCGCTGCGATGGCGCGCGTGATGCAGCGCCTGCACCAGCGCCTGGCGCATCAGCGCGGCGCTACCGATGACGCAATCCAGACGGGTATGGTTGGCCATTTCGATGATGGTCGCGATACCGCGCCCTTCGGCGCCGACCATGATGCCCATGGCTTCTTCGAATTCCACCTCGCTGCTACTGTTGGAGCGATTGCCGAGCTTGTCCTTGAGCCGCTGGATCAGGATGGGATTGCGGGTGCCGTCGGGTAGCCAGCGCGGCACGAAGAAACAGGACAGGCCATTCTCGGTACGCGCCAGCATCAGGTGGGCATCGCACATCGGCGCCGAGAAGAACCACTTGTGGCCCGACAGCAGATAGGCCGTGCCGCGGCCGTCGTTGAGCGGATCGGCTGGCATGGCGATGGCGGTATTGCTGCGCACGTCGGAGCCGCCTTGTTTCTCTGTCATGCCCATGCCGATCAGGATGGAGCGCTTGTGCGTGATCGGCAGGTCGCGGGCGTCGTGCTCGCGCGAGAACAGGCGCGTGCGCAACTGTTCGAACAGGGCCGGTTCCTGCTGCAACACCGGGATCGCGGCGAAGGTCATGGTGGTCGGGCAGAGCGAACCGGCCTCGATTTGCGCATGCAGGAAGTAGGCGGCAGCGCGGGCCACGTGGGCGCCGTCGCCCGGTTGCATCCAGGGCAGGGCGTGCAGGCCGGCGCGGCGCAGCTGGGCGAGCAAGGTATGCCAGGCCGGGTGGAAATCGACGACATCGATGCGGTGGCCGCAGCGGTCATGGGTGCGCAGCACCGGCGGATGCTGGTTGGCCAGTTCGGCCAGCAGTGCCATCTCGGCGCTTCCCAGGGCCTCGCCCTGGCTGGCCAGGGTGCCGTCGTGCCAGTGCGCGCCCTCGCGCTGCACGGCCTCGACCAGGGCGGTATCGCTGCGGTAGAGGTCGTAGTCGTGCAGGTCCGGGACCTGGTTGGTGATCTCGTGGGTGTGCATGGTGTCTCCGTGAACCCGCGCAGATATTGTCGTGGTGGCCCCTGGCCCTTTTTGTGCGCGCGCGATGGCCCTAGTGTGCGCGTATTTGGCGGGATTGGGAACCGTCGCTGTCCCGCGCCGATGGGCAGCAGGGTGGCGGTCGCCTGAGCGAGCGGTCGCGCTTCTAAGTTTTGGCTATATCCTTATAAGCATCTTGTTAGGTAGTGCCCCCGGCACATGCGCAGCAGTCATATTAGAATGCCTCTTTCGACCAAAGATCGCCCCGTGCCCGTGCACGGCTGCGCAAGGAAGCCAAGCAGATGTCTTATCCGACCATCGAATCCACCATCGGCAATACCCCGCTGATCCAGCTGCCGCGCATCGGCGGCGACGAAGCCCGGCGCCGCAACAACATCATCCTCGGCAAGCTGGAAGGCAACAATCCTGCCGGTTCGGTCAAGGACCGTGCCGCCTATTCCATGATCACCCGCGCCGAGGCGCGTGGCCAGATCAAGCCGGGCGATACCCTCATCGAAGCCACCAGCGGCAATACCGGTATCGCCCTGGCGATGGTAGCGGCTATGCGTGGCTACAAGATGGTGCTGCTGATGCCGGAAAACCTGTCCGAGGAGCGCCGCCAGAGCATGGCGGCGTATGGCGCGCGTATCGTGCTCACGCCCAAGAGCGGCGGCATGGAATACGCCCGCGACCTGGCCGAACAGATGCAGAAGAACGGTGAAGGGCTGATCCTGGACCAGTTCGCCAACCCGGACAATCCGCTGGCGCACTACGAGACCACCGGCCCGGAAATCTGGCGCGATACCAAGGGCAGCATCACCCATTTCGTCAGCGCCATGGGCACGACCGGTACCATCATGGGGGTGTCGCAATATCTGAAGGAAAAAAATCCGCAGGTGCAGATCATCGGCGCCCAGCCGGAAGAAGGTTCGTCCATTCCCGGCATCCGCAAGTGGCCCGAAGCCTACCTGCCCAAGATCTTCGACCGCTCCCGCGTGGACCAGACCGAATCGGTCAGCCAGGCCGATGCCGAGAACATGGCGCGCAAGCTGGCGGTGACCGAAGGCCTGTTCTGCGGGATCTCGGCTGCCGGGGCTTGCGAAGTGGCAGTACGGCTGTCGCATCAGCTGGAGAATGCCACCATCGTCTTCATCGTCTGCGATCGCGGTGACCGCTATCTTTCCACCGGCGTATTCCCGGCCTGAGGAAGGGCAGTCACGAGGAGGGGCCAGCTTGGCCGGCCCGCAATGCAAAACGGAGCCATGGGCTCCGTTTTTTATGACCCATCCGGGACGTTGCAGCCGTCCCGCCGATTATTCCGGCGAACCGGCCGTCGGGGCCGCTCCCGGAGCGGCACCTGGCTTCGGCTTGAACTGCTTGTCGCTGATGCGGAATTTCTCGCGACGATCACCCATCAGCTCGCGCAGTTCGCGAATGGACAGCTCGCTCACCTCATGCATGCGGATCAGCAGCGATGCTCCGACCGGCAGACGACGGTGACGGATCTTGCTGATCACCGGTGGCGCCACTTCCAGAGCGCGTGACAGGGCTGCATCGTTCTTCAGGTGCAGCTTCTCGATCAGCGCATCCAGCAGATGGTTGGGATCGTAGTTGACTTGATCGGAAATGGAGTTGGTTTCAGCAGTATCGTTGGTAGTCATGATCGGGACGTTCCATTATGCAGATGTTTGTGGAAGGCTTTGCGCCTATGCATTAATTGTTTGTAAAACTGCAAAACGCGACTGACGATATCCGAGCCAAGGCGGTGCCTTTTTCTGCAAGATAGCGAAAGCCCTATCAAAGAACGACTTCAAAACAATGCTTATCAAGTTCTCTGTTCTCTGACCAAGTGCGCTTGAAGCAGCACAACAATAATTCTATGTCTATATAGAAATAATTGCACATTTTTCATGCAGTCAGAAAATTCTATTCCACAATAGTTGCAGAAACTCATTTCCGAATTTGTAACAGATATTAACAGCATTCCTCGAAAAATTGCTAGCGTTGTTCTTTTGTCACGACAAATGGCAGCATGTTCCAGCCAGATAGCCCCAATTGCCGCAAGGTAAGCATGTTTTTCTCAAAGATGGCAGACGCGTCGGGGTAGGCCTGGACCGCCCGGTCGATGCTGTTTTCTCGCAACAGATGGAGGATGGGAAAAGGCGAGCGATTGCTGTAGTTCTCGATATCGTCGGGTTGCGCATCGGCAAACTGGTAGGCCGGGTGGAAGCTGGCGATCTGCAGTACGCCATCCAGTTCCAGTCGTTCCAGGATACGCTCGGCCCAGTCCAGAAAGTCGTTGTATTCGAGGAACTCGGCTAATGCGAGCGGAATGATCAGGAGGGTGGTGTCCACCTGTTCCGGGTCGGTTTCTGCCAGCAGTTGCAGTTCCTGTTCCAGGTCGGCGGCCAGGGTGTCCCAGTCCCGGCCATGGCTGACGCGGTAGCGGATCTGGTTCTTGACATGGACTGACTTGGCGAAAGGGCAGAGATTGAGGCCGATGACGGCCTGTTCCAGCCAGCCGCGGGTAAGGGCGACGACCTCGTCGTCGCTGCGGGCCGGCGCGGCGGCGGGAGAAGGGGAGGGGGATGCGGTGTTCATGGGCGGCATTGTCGCATGCAGCCCGGCAAGCCCGCACAATCGCCCACGCTGCGGCCAGATCGGCTATGCTTGCCAACCTTTGGCGGCGGCCCTGCGTGGGCCGCCCCGCCTTTCTCCAGCAAGCATACATTCCATGGCGCTCAAATCCACCATCTTCAAGGCCGACCTGCAGATCTCCGACATGGACCGGCATTACTACCAGCAACATGCCCTGACCATCGCCCGTCATCCTTCCGAGACCGACGAGCGCATGATGATCCGGGTGCTGGCCTTCGCCCTCAACGCCAGCGAGTCACTGGCCTTCGGCAAGGGACTCTCCGACACCGACGAGCCCGACCTGTGGCAGAAGGACCTGACCGGCGCCATCGAACTGTGGATCGAAGTCGGCCAGCCCGATGACCGCGCCATCCTCAAGGCCTGCGGCCGCGCCGAGCGGGTGCTGGTCTACAGCTACAGCAGCGTTTCCAACATCTGGTGGAACCAGACCGGCAGCCGCGTGGAGCGCGCCAAGAACCTGAAGGTGGTCAATATCCCGGCTGAGGCCAGCCAGGCCCTGGCGGCCCTGGCGCAGCGCACCATGCAACTGCAGTGCACGATCCAGGATGGGCAGATCTGGCTGGGGGCCAATGAAGACATGGTGTTGATCGAACCGGAGACGATCAAGGATTTTGCCTGATCCTGCGCGCCCCGCTCAGGCCGAAGACGGCCGTTCCAGCGCGTCGGCGCGACCTTGCAGATGCGTCAGCAGGCGCTGGCCTTCAGCGGTGTGGAACCAGGCGGCGTGGCCCAGCAGATAGGTGTCATAGGCCAGCGAGGCATTCTGCGGCGACTGCGTCACGCCGTGGAAGTAATCCAGTTCGGCCAACGCGAACTCGGCATGCACCAGCGGCAGCAACGCCGCCAGTGCCCGGATCTGGCGGGCCGAGAGCGGCAGCAGCGAGGCATAGCCTTCCAGCATCGCATCCAGCAGGTCCAGATGTACCAGTTGCACCGCCCGCTGCGGGATGGCCAGCCACTCGACGATGTTGCGCTCGATGGCGGTGGCCAGGTCGTGCAGCGCGCAGGTGCGGTCGCACAGGCCGAAGTCCAGCACCGTCTGCACCTGCGCCTGGTCGCTGGCGTCGCTCCACAGCAGGTTGGAGGCATGCCAGTCATTGTGCGTCCACAGCGGCGCGAATTCATCCAGATACGGTTTCAGGCCCGCATGCCAGGGCAGCAGGTGTTGCGCCACCTCGCCACGCCAGGGGCGGTTTTCCAGGTAATCGGCGATGGCCGGCCGTTGTTCGATATAGGCCTGCAGGGGCCGCACCGGATCTTCCTGCGAAAAGATCGTGAAGCTCGATACCAGCGGCCGTGCGGGACGGGCCGGGGCGTCGTAGCCGGCCGAGGCCTGGTGCAGTCGCGCCAGCATGCGACCCGCCGAATGGGCATGCTGACTGCTGCTGAAGGGCGTCCACGACACCGCTTCGCGATACAGGTCGACCCCCGCTGCCAGCGGAAACACTTCGTAGGTCCAGTATTCGTCGGCCAGTGCGGTGGCACCATCGTCGGTGCGCAGCGCGGTGCTGACCGGCAAGCCCCGCGCCTGCAGGTGGGCCACGAAGCGATGTTCCTCGGCCAGTGCCACCACGTCGCGTACGCGCGCGTGATGCCGCTTGACGATGATGGCGCCGCTCTCGGTCTGCATCACACAGGCCGCCGAGAACGGGCGCGGGCTATGCCACTCCAGCCGTAGCGGCTGGCCGACCTCGGGATAGTGATGCAGCACCCGGGCCACTTCGGCAGAGGTCAGCGCCGGCCAGTCGGAGATGACCGGCTCGGCGCCCATGCCATGGCTGATGACGCGCGTGAGGTGATGCGAGGCGGCTTGCATGATCGCGGCGACCCGTCAGAAATCGTACTGCAGCGACAGGCGCGCCGTACGTGGCGCACCCAGGTGCACATAGCCGTCGCCCAGGTACTGGCCGGCATCCTTCCAGTAGCGCTTGTCGAAGAGGTTGTCGATGTTGGCGCGCAGGGTGGCGGTATGGCCGCCCATGCGCATGCGGTAGCGCAGGCCGGCGTTGAAGACATGCACCGCCGGCAGGCTGACGCTGCCATCGCGGGTGGCCGGCTTGCTGCTGCTGTAGAGCCAGTTGCCCATCAGGTTCAGGCCTTCCACGCCGGGCAGCGCGTAATCGGCATAGACGCTGCTGCGCAGGCGCGGCACGTTGACCACCTGCTGGCCATCGTAGGCGGGGGTGCCGGTATCGCTGGCGCG